>JAIELG010000015.1 GCA_019753155.1 Burkholderiales bacterium | reverse complement strand
GACAACGGTGCGGATGCCCGTTGCCAGCATGTCAACCCGATTCCTGATCGGCGGCACCCAGATATTGGAGAGCCCCGGCACCTTGACGATGCGGTCGAGTTCGCTGACGAGTTTTTGCGGCGTCATGCCGGGCCGCCACTCATTGCGCGGCTTGAACTCTATCGTGGTTTCGAACATCTCCATGGGGGCGGGATCTGTCGCGGTCTCGGCTCGTCCCGCCTTGCCGAAAACGCTGGCGACTTCCGGCACGGTCTTGATCAGGGCATCGGTTTGCTGCAAGAGTTCCGATGCCTTCTCAGCTGACAAACCCGGAAGCGCGGATGGCATATACAATAGATCCCCCTCGTCGAGTGCCGGCATGAATTCGCCCCCGACATGGGTGATCGGCCATAAGGTGGTGATCAGAGCAAGAACGGCAACCAGCAGCGTTGTCTTCGAGTGGCCGAGCACCCAGTCGAGGCAAGGCTGGTAGATCCGGATAAGCCAGCGGTTCAGCGGGTTCTCGGCCTCATCCGGAATCCGTCCGCGTATCCAGTATCCCATCAACACCGGGATCAATGTCACGGACAGTCCGGCAGCGCCGGCCATCGCGTAGGTCTTGGTAAATGCGAGCGGCCCGAATAGGCGACCTTCCTGTGCCTGAAGGGTGAAGATCGGTATGAAGGAAAGCGTGATGATGAGCAGGCTGAAAAAGAGCGCAGGTCCCACCTCGACAGCCGCTTCTCCGATCACCTTCCAGTGTTCCTCCCCGCGCAATGCTTCACCCGGATGAGCCTTTTTCCATGCCTCGATTTTCTTGTGCGCATTTTCGATCATGACGACCGCGGCGTCGACCATCGCGCCGATGGCGATGGCTATTCCGCTGAGCGACATGATATTGGCATTGATGCCCTGGTAATGCATGACGATGAAGGCGATCAGCACCCCCAGCGGCAGGGATACGATGGCGACCATGGACGAGCGCAGGTGCCAGAGAAATGCGGCGCAGACGATTGCCACGACGATGAATTCCTCGAATAGCTTGCGGTCGAGATTTTCCACGGCGCGGTCGATGAGCTGACTGCGATCGTAGGTCGGCACGATTTCGACCCCTTCAGGCAGGCTCTTCTGGAGTTCGGCGAGCTTCGCCTTCACCGCCGCGATGGTCGTTCGGGCGTTCTTGCCGGAGCGCAGGATGACCACCCCCCCGACAGTCTCGCCAAGCCCATCGAGTTCGACGATGCCGCGCCGCATCTCGGGTCCCGTCTGTATCCTTGCAACATCCCCCAATTTCACGGGGATGCCGGATTGGAAGACGCCGAGCGGAATATTCCGGAAATCGTCCAGGTTTTTCAGGTAACCCGAGGATCGGACCATGTAATCGGTTTCGGCCAATTCCAGCACCGAACCGCCTGCCTCCTGGTTCCCTTTTCGTAGGGCATCGACTACCTTGTTCAGAGGAATTCGGTAGGCGGCGAGCTTTTCAGGGTCGAGCACGACCTGGTATTGCCTGACCATCCCGCCTATGGTCGCCACTTCGGACACGTCGGGAATGCTTTTCAACTCGTACTTCAGGAACCAGTCCTGCAGGCTGCGCAACTCGCCGAGATCGTGCCTTCCGGTACGGTCCACCAGCGCGTATTCATATATCCAGTCCACTCCGGTGGCATCCGGGCCGAGGGAGGCCCTGGCCGAGGCGGGGAGTTTTCCCTGAACCTGATTCAGGTATTCGAGGACGCGAGAGCGGGCCCAGTAGAGATCTGTCCCGTCCTTGAAAAGCACATAGACGAAGGAATCTCCGAAAAAAGAATATCCCCGCACTGTCTCGGCTCCCGGGACGGAGAGCATGGTGGTGGCGAGCGGATAGGTGACCTGGTTTTCCACGATTTGCGGCGCCTGCCCGGGGAAGCTCGTGCGGATGATGACCTGCACATCCGAGAGATCGGGAAGCGCATCGACAGGCGTGTTTTTCACTGCCCATACACCCCAGGCGATGGCGAACAGGGTGGCCAGCAGCACGAGGAAGCGGTTGGCGATGGACCACCGGATAAGCTTTTCGATCATTTCCCGCTCCCGGTTTTTTCCAGGGTCTGTATCACATACCTGTCCTTGTGCTGCATGAAGCCGAAATGTACCTTGTCCCCGCGATGAATCGATGCGGCCAGCTCCGGTTTTGCCAGAGCGAAGGTCATGGTCATTGCTCCCCATTCGATCGAGGGTATCGGCCCGTGGGAAATCGTGATGTCCCCTGCACCTATGGATTCGACGACGCCAGTTCCCTCGTGAAGCTTGATATCATGCATTCTCATGTCCGGTGCGTTCCCTCCCAATCTTGCCAGTACGCCATCGAGGCTCGCTTCCGAGTCGATCAGGAACTGGCCGGAAGAGACGACTTTCTGCCCTTCAGCCAGCCCCTTCAGGATGACGGTCCTGCCTCCGGCCTCAAGGCCCGTTTCCACTTCCACGGGCTGGAATCGCCCGCCGTCCTGAGCCAGGATGACGAGGGTGCGTTGTCCTGTGCGAATGACGGATTCGGACGGGACGAGCAATACCGGTCCGATCTTGCCGGCCTCCAATTTGACTTGCGCGAACATGCCGGGTTTGAGCCTGTCTCCCGGATTGGGCAATTCCATTCTGACCCGGATCGTCCTGGTGTCCGACGAGACTTGCGGCAGGACGGCGATCACCCTGCCCCTGAACAGCTCTCCCGGATAGGCGGGAAGATGCGCTTCCATCCGCTTTCCGACAGTCACGAGGGAACCCTGCGCTTCGGGAATTTCGGCTTCCAGCCAGACGATCGCGATGCCGTTCACCCGCGCCAGAGTCGCGCCTGCCGCGACAGTCATGCCTTCTCTCACGTCGAGGCTCTGGATCACCCCGTGAAGCGGCGTCGATACCGTCACAACGGGATAGATCTTGCCCGTTCTTTCGATTCTGGCGATCAAGTCATTCGGCACGCCGAGAAGTTTCAGGCGCGCTTTCGCTGCCGCTGCGAGATCGCCGTCTTTCGCCCCGAGCATGGCGAGGTATTCGGTCTGCGCGCCAGCCCACTCCGGCATCAAAAGGTCGGCAATCGGGGAGCCCCGCGAAATCACATCCCCTGGCGCCCTGGCGTAGACTCTTTCGACAAAACCGCTACTTTTCGCCTGGATGATCGCCACATCGCGGTCGTTGAAAACCACATTGGCTGCCGCGTCTAAAGATTGAGAAAGCACGCCGCGCTCGACGGGAGCGAGGCGGATGCCGAGGTTCTGCCTCATGTTCGGATTGATTCTGACGCCGGATTGGCTGCCGCCTGCTTCTCCCGCATATTTGGGCACGAGCGGCATGTCCATGAAGGGCGACTTGCCCGGCTTGTCGAAATGCTGGTCGGGCTTCATCGGGTCGTACCAGTAGAGCACCTTGTCCCCCTTCATGGCAGTGTCCGCCATGTTTTTCTGCACGGGATGGGTGCTTCTGAGCGCATACCAGTAGCCTATTGATGCGCCCAGAGCGGCTACGATCATCACCAGAACCCCGATCTTGAATACCGAATGCTTCATGGCATGTCCTCCCCATAGGCGAAACGAAGCTTGGCGGCTGCCTGTTCCTTCCGGTTTTCCAGATCGATCGCTTTGAGCCTTTGTTCGATCCATTCCTGGCGGGCATTGACGACTTCTTCGATTTCGCCCTTTCCCGCCCGGTAGCTGTCGAGCCGGAGAACGTATTTTTCCCGGGAAAGCGGCAGCCAGGTATTGTTCATGCGATCGAGCTGACGGCTCGTCGCGGCATAATCGGCCAGATCGTTTTCCAGTTCTGCGATGTGATCCCGCAGCATGGCCGCTTTCTCATCGGAAATCCTTGCGATCTCCTCTTTCTTTGCTGCAATCCTGGGATCCTGGCGGGTTTCGGGGAAGATGGGCAGGTCGAAAGTGAGCTGGACCGATACCATGTCGCTGTAGAGGGGGCCACGTCTCTGGTAGGCCACGGCGACGCCCCAGTCCGATTCCTTGGTCGCCTCGGCTTCCCTTTCCTCCGCCTGGGCTTTGCGGGTCAGGGAATCGAAGATCGCGAGATCCGGGTGATGATGGAGATGCCGGTGCAGCCTGTCGGGATCGATATCCAGTTGTGGCGGTTCGCCAGCAAGCGGCTCGTCCGCTTCATGACCGATGAGGCGCCCGAGTTCGGCGCGGGCCTTTGCGAGATCGCGAACCAGATCGTCGCGCCGGTCGGCAAGCTGCGCCGCTTCCTGCTTCGGCGTGATGATGTCCGCAGGCTGACCGCGGTTTGACGCAATTTGTGCGCGAACGGCCTCGAGCAAAGTGCGGTTTTCCCGGTCCAGTTCGTCGAACAAGGCGAGCCGCTGTTCGACATAGTAACGGTTGATCCAGGCGAGTGCCGTATCGCGCCTGACCTTGATCAGTTCGATATTGCGCCTGCCCCTTGCCTCGTCGATGCCGGCTGCGGCCTCCAGCCTCTGAGCACGGCGTTTGTCTCCGTTCGGCACATCCTGCATCAGCCCGATTTTTTGCATGGTCATGAAATCGCGGCTGGTACTCCAGCTATCCGGACCGTTGACAGGCAGGTTGTCCACCCCGAAGAATAGCTTCGGGTCGGGCAGTTTTCCTGCTGCGACTGCGGAAGATTTCGCAGCAGCCATTGTGGCGCTTTGTGCGGAAAGGCTTGGGGAGTCGCGCTCGGCAAGGTCGAGCGCGGCATTGAAAGTCAAAGGTGCAGCCTGGGCAAATCCGAGCAGCCCGGCAAAGGGTAATACCATCCAGCGATAGTGCATGATCCAACTCCAAACGTGACAGTGCGCATGCGAGCGCACCAACAGCCCGACAAATTCGGACGGGCAAGTGTCAAGGGGGAGTCAGATCGAACGAGGGGGACGCCAGAATCCGTCCGGGTTCCGGATAACGATAAGTGTTGCAGAAGGCGAGTTGAACGCCTGGGAAAATTCAAGCGGATGGAAAACGGATTGAGCCGCGACCGGCTGATAAGCGCCGCATGTGCTGCACCCCTGGCAGAATTTGCATGCGTGGCCGTGCTTCAATTTCCCGTCTGCCTTGTCGCAACCGGGGCAGCAATGGGATATTTTGGCATGATCCATATGCATCGTGCACTGGCTGGGCAAGCCTGCAGCCGCCTGCCCGTGAATGGGCAGTGAGAGGGTTAGCAGCGCGATAAGAAACAGCCGTAAAAATTTCATTTAATCAGTATCGCTGATAAATGACATAAAATCAAATTGGCGAGTTGCGTCATCAAAAACCTGAGTGAAAAGGTTATCGTTGCCTCACATAAGGAATCTGAGTGAAATCGATCCGGTGGAGTTGGACGGAGCTATATGGGGTTGACAATGGGCAAACGAAAAGCCGTAGTCAATGCATACTGAGCGGTACAGGAGGGCCGACAAGAAAGCCAAGGACATAATCCTGAGCGAGGTGGTGGCACTGACGGGCTATCCCGCATATTTCATGGGTGTCCCGAAATTCAGTTTTTTCAGCAGGCGGTTGATGTTCAGTCGCGTTGGCAGAGCAATTGCGTCCTTGATGAAGCGGTTTCGTGGATTTTGGGCGTAGTTCCCCCTACCCCCGGCTTGGACAACGTGCCCGGAGT
>JAIELG010000044.1 GCA_019753155.1 Burkholderiales bacterium | reverse complement strand
AGCTGGGTAGGCAGGGATGACACCTACTGGAGGTCACTCGCGAAAGTGTCAGAAAATTATACACTTTTGCCTGCCTGCCTGCCTGCCTGCCTGCCTGCCTGCCTGCCTGCCTGCCTGCTGCAACCTATTGTAATCACCGGGGGAAACTCTTTCCCTTCGGAAGGGAACAAATCAACCGCTTTATTGACTGGTTCGCCTTCACCTTGATACCGCCTTCAGGGATGGGACTCGACTGGCTCTTTCCTTTTTTGCCGGCCATTTTTTCCATTACTGGGATGGAATCGACCGGCAAAGGCTGGTTCGGTTATAAAGAGCGTTTTGACCTGGGCGGTAGTGGACTCCTCGCCTACGGGGGGGAAAGTCAGCGGGGAAGCATGCGTGTGGTGGGCGGGTCGGATGGTTACGGTGCCAGGAATGAAAACGGCTTAGAGTGCTCTAAGCCGCTTAATGCTGGTGCTGATGAGACGAATCGAACGTCCGACCTACTGATTACGAATCAGTTGCTCTACCGACTGAGCTACATCAGCGATTCAGACCGGATTATAAAGAATTCGGGTGGGGACGGCAATCAGGCTGCTGCAGGTCGGGTGCGGATGATGATGTCGACACCGTCGAAAATCCGGTTTCCAGGTAGCGGAGGCAGTACCGGAATCGAAACCTTGGATGCGTCTATATCGCTCAATTCGCCAGTGACGATATCGTAAAAATGGTGGTGATCGCTCGTGTTGGGATCGTACAGAAC
The DNA here is from genome assembly GCA_019753155.1 of Burkholderiales bacterium. Classification (GTDB taxonomy): domain Bacteria; phylum Pseudomonadota; class Gammaproteobacteria; order Burkholderiales; family JABEVD01; genus JABEVD01. The sequence continues at coordinate 8,662 of JAIELG010000044.1, read as the reverse complement.
CTTGCTCGGGTCGACGATGACTTCGCGTACCAGCCCCTTTTCCAGGAAAAGGTTGAGCGTGTTGTAGACGGTGGCCTTGGAGACCTCCGCCTTCCTGCTGTTGACGGCCCCCAGGAGCTGGTCCGCAGAGGGGTGGGTCATGCTGGAAAAAAGCGCCATGGCGATTTTGACCCGCTGGGAAGTCGGACATATCCCGTGCTTTCTCAGGAGTCCGGTAATGGTATGTGTGTCGATTCTTTTCATGGGTTGATTCTAACACCCATTATATTTTTTGGCCCCTGTCATCTTTGACAGTTGTATGCCCCGATATCGAGAGGCGGGGCTTCGCCCGAGAAAAGGCTGGACAGTATCCGGGCGCTTGCCGGAGCCATCGTGACGCCGTAACGGAAATGCCCGCTGTTGATGTAGAGATTCTCCATATCCGGATGCCTGCAGATGACCGGGATATTGTCGATCGAGCCCGGTCTCAGGCCTGCCCACTGCCTGACGGGGTTCATGGACCCCAGTTCGGGCAGGATCGCCGCAGCGCTCTCGTGCAGAAAGCCGGCCGCCTCTGCCGTGACCGATTTGTCGAACCCGGCATATTCGATTGTGCTGCCGACAAGAATATGCCCGTCCCGTCTTGGCACGAGATAAATGTCGTCCTTGAGCAAAATGCTGTCCGCGAATCCCGGTTCGGCCTCGAACAGCAGCATTTGCCCTCTGACGGGAAACGAGCGAATCTCGATCAGGTTGTTGCTCCATGCCCCGGCGCAGACGACGTAATTCTGCCCCGAATAAATCGTTCCGTCCGCAGTTTTAATGCCGGAAATGCGTTGTCCCCGTTTTTCGAGGGCGGTGATCTCCCTGCCGCAGAGGATGGTGACGCCCATGTTTTCGAGGGTTTTGCCAAGCGCGCGGATCAGCCTTGGGTTTCTCACCTGCGCGACATCCGGAAGCATGAATTCGCCGTCCTTTTCCACGAACCTGACCCCATGCCTTTCGCACCAGATGGGGGCATTTTGCATGGATCGCGCACCTGAAAGCACGCGCATGCCGCATTTCACGTATTCCGGGTCGATTCCGCTCGAATCCTGCAAGGCATCCATCCACGCCGGATAAAGGCTTGCGCCGAGCCCCGTGAGGGCGGTGACTTCCCCCCGGTAATCCCAGGGAAGCAGCGGAAAAAGAATTCCGCCTCCCGCCCAGGAAGCCTCCATCCCGACTTCGCCGCGATCGAGGACCGTGACGCTCGCGCCTTGTTTGGCAAGTTCGTATGCGCTGGACAAGCCGATGATCCCTGCGCCGATGATGACGATGTCCGTGGTCACTTTTCCGGTATTGTGATTACAAAAACAGCGCCACTGAAACGCCAAAGCGCGCCGCCAGGGCTTTAGCTTGCCGAGCATTGAAATTGCGCCGTCCGGACAGCAGTTCGGATACGATGCCCTGGCTGCCCAGTTCGGGCAGATCAATCTGGCGCAAGTTGTTGCGCTGCATCAGGTAACACAAAACCTCGGCGCCCGTCGCAGCTGGCGGCATCCTGTCCCGAGCTTCATATTCGGCGACCAGTTCGCCCAGATAATGCGCCAGCCGGGCGAGTGGATGTGTTTCATCGGCGCCGCCTGCATCGAGCGCAGCGTCAAGCGCTTCAACCAATTCGGCATATTCTGTCTCATTGCGTGCGGATTGCAGCAATGGCGCGACATAGCACCAGTGCTGCATGGCTGCTTTAAGTCGGGTGTTCATTTCCAGTTCCCATGATCATATTCTTTGTGCGTCAATATTGCCCTGATAAATATTCGCCCCGTATTGAAATGAATCGCAGCAATAAGGCGAAGTTTGTTTCCCCCGATGTCGAAAACAAACACATTGCCCACTTTGTCGGCGCTCGGGAAGAGTGTCCGCAACTCTGCAAAATTGCGCCAATCGGCTTTTCTGCAAAGTCGATACCAATTATCCAAAGCACTGGCACATTGAGGATGCGCTTGCTGCGCTGCCACGATACGGCGATGGGTAATGATGTGCATGCCGAACAGTTTATCTCAAAATGAGATTTTTGCAAGAACTGATCTGTTTGGTTCGCGAAATTCCAGTTCCGGATGCAGAACAATGCGCCGATGATGACGATGTCTGCCGGCAATGCGTTCTCCTCGTTCGAAATTACCGCTTATTCTAGCAAATCGACCGCTTATCGGATTCCTGTTGTTATGGACGAAACTCTTTGATTAAATTAAGGCAACAAAAACCGGACAGGAAAACGAAATGAAACATAAAGGCTTCACGCTGATCGAACTGATGGTGGTCGTGGCGATCATAGGCATTATCGCGGCAATTGCCCTGCCGATCTACAGTTCGTACATGGTGAGGGGGAAACTGGCCGAAGCGCCGAGCAATCTCGCCACTTTCCGCATCCAGATGGAGCAGTATTACCAGGACAACCGGAGTTACGGCACTGCGGGCAGCACATGCGGCAACGGAACCACGCCGGCGCTTCCCACGGGGAAAAATTTCACCTACAGCTGTGTTGTGGGCACGACGACGGACAGCTATACCGCGACCGCGGCCAGCAATGCAGGCGCGGGGCTTGGCAATTCCGGAGACTATACCTATACCGTCGATTCCTCCAACAACCAGAAAACCACGAAGTTTGCCGGCTCCGCCGTTTCCTACAACTGCTGGATCACCAAGGCGGGAGATTCATGTTGAAGCAAACGGGCGTTTCGCTGATCGAACTCATGATAGGGCTTGCCGTCCTGGGGATCGTGCTCGCCATAGCGGTCCCGAATCTCACCGCCTGGATGCAGAACGCCCAAGTGAGGACTGCGGCGGAATCGATTCTGAGCGGCATCCGGGTCGCCAGGGAGGAGGCGGTCAGACGCAATTATCAGGCCACTTTTTACCTGCTGTCCTCCAGCGGAATCGGCGACTGGTGCGTCGATACGACCGATGTAGTCAATGCGGCGAATGTGGATTGCCACGGCAATGCGGCAACGGCAATTAAAACCGTGCAGAGCTGGAAGGGCGCTCAGACGAAGAATGCGCGGGTCGGGGCGAGCACTGCGGCGACCCAGAATTACGCCACGGCGCTTGCGGCGGGGGCGGGGCTGCCGGCGCAGGTGACGTTCAATTCCCTGGGCCGGGTGGTCGGGGCGGGAATCACCCGGATCGATGTCACGAGCGCGGCGGGAAGCGGGGCGCGGACGCTCGTCATCGTCATTTCCCCTTACGGACTCGCGCGGCTTTGCGATCCTTCACTGTCCCTTGCCGCGAACCCGCAGGGCTGCGCATGAGGAGGATGAATTGAAGCATTCGAAACAGGAAGGCATGATGCTGCTGGAAGCCCTGATCGCGCTCCTGATTTTCGCCATGGGCATCCTTGCCGTGATCGGCATGCAGGCGAGAACCATAGGCCAGACCATGGAGGCGCGCTACAGGGTGGATGCGGCGTTTCTCGCCAACCAGATCCTGTCGCAGATGTGGGCGGACAGGACGAATGTGGCGACCTATGCCTGCAATCCCTGCCAGGCTGCAAGCAACGGCAATGCCAATACCCAGGCATGGGTGAGCCAGATCCAGAACAGTTCCAGCCAGAGCGCCTATCTTCCGGGAGTCACGGATAGCGCGAACCAGCCCAAGATCGCAATTCAGGCAATGCCCAACAATCAGGGCTCTCAGGTTACGGTGACGCTCTACTGGAAGTCCCCGCAGGGCGGCTCCACCCACAATTACATGACTATGGCGCAGATCAATGGATAAGCGATTGCAAAGCGGATTGAGTCTCGTCGAGATCCTGGTCGGTCTCGTGATCGGCATGCTGGCGATGCTGGCGATATTCCAGACCCTCGCCCTGTTCGAGTCGCAGCGGCGAACCACCGGGGAGGGCGCGGACATGCAGCAGAATGGGCTTTCCGCGCTCTACAATCTGGAGCAGGATATCCGTCTCGGCGGTTACGGCCTCATCGACAACGGCAGCATGCCCTGCTTCAACATCGACGACTACTCGACCCCGAGCATTTTCAAGAGCATCCCGGTCCAGATCAGCGACAATGCCAAGAATGGAACCAACTCAGATATCCTGATCACGGCGAGGCTCGATTCGGATACGGGAGGGATAGTGACGGGCGGGGCACGCGCCAAGCTCAATACCATTACGGGCTCGCCCGCCACCTCGGTTCAACTGGATACGGGGCGGGGCCTGAAAAAGAACGATTACATCATCATCGCCCAGCCCGGACTGGATTGCTCCCTGCTCAAGGTGGATGGCGCCTATGTTTACAACGGCGCCGACCCGACCAACGTTACCGTGGCAACGGTCGCCAATCCCGCGGGAGGCGCGGGGAATCCGACTTTTCCAGGTTACGGGGCGACGGCCTTTATCGTCGATATAGGCCAGCCGCCGCCATCCTGCAATAACGCGGCCAATCCGTGTCCGCCGCCTTTCGCCACATCGACCTACAGCGTGTCGAGCGGCAATCTGGTTCAGGCCAGCACGACCAATACCGGGACGACGACTTCCCCTCTGGTGGCCAATATCGTCAACATCCAGGCGCAGTATGGGGTATCCGCCGCTGCCGGGAACCAGTCCGTCACCTGCTGGACGAATGCGACGGGAAATGCGTGCAATCCGGCATCGGGCGACTGGGCGAATCCAAACGCCGCCGACTTTCAGCGGGTCAAGGCGATCAGGCTGGCTGTCGTCGCGAGAAGCGCCCTCAAGGAGAAACCCAAGGGCAGCAGCTGCGATGCGACCACCAGCGCGCCGGTCGCATGGCCCAGCGTGACGGGCCAGACCACGCCTCCCACGATCGATCTTTCCTCGGATCCCAACTGGAAATGCTACCGCTACAAGGTCTATTCGACGATCGTTCCATTGAGGAATGTGATATGGAGCAACTTATGAAAAAAGAGCAGGGCGTGGTTCTCGTAATTGCGCTGATCGCTCTGGTCGCGATGTCGCTTGCCGGAATTTCGCTGATGCGCACTGTCGATACGACCAATCTGATTTCAGGGAATCTCGCTTTCGACGAGGCCGCGATACAGATGGAGGATGTCGGCGTGGAAGCCGCGCTTGCCTGGATCAACGGCAATCCTTACAGCAACGTGAACGGCTGCCAGGTTTTGACCACCGTTTGCCCGAATTATTATTACCCGGATGTCATGCAGATCGATGCGAATACCAGGCTGCCGAGTCCAGCCAACGGGGCTGCGCTCAATTGGAGTCCATCCGTGGCCGCAGCCGCGGGGTATACGGTGCAGTATGTCATAGAAAGGATGTGCGGCACATTGGTGGGCGGGACGAGCAACACGTCTCCGGGCGGCAGCGCCAACCCCCCGACTTTTGCCAACTGCATGGCTTCCCCGGTTTATACGAGCGGCGTGGTCACGTCGGGCAGGGGCAGGCTGTTTTTCAGGGTGACGGTAAGAGTGAGCGGCCCCAGGAATACGAGCGGATTGGCCCAGTACTTTATCGGTACTGAGGACAACGTCAACTGACATGGAGGGATATGAATGAAATGAATGAGCGCTTGATTCCTGTTGAGGCAAATTTTAACTCTTGAGAAGGATATATCATGAAAACGGATCGATACTCGAAATTGCTCATGGCCCTGGCATTCGGTCTGGGCGGCTTGTCCCTTGCCCATGCAGATGGGACCGACGACAGGAGCAGCAAGGCAAACTGCACCGGAACCGTGGTCAATGCCTGCGGCCTGAAGGTGATCAAGTCGGTCTGCACCGGAGGGACCCAAACCGGCACGGACGACGATATGGACGAGGATCACGAGCACCATGATTTCACCAACGAGCGGGACAAGAACGTCGACGGCTCGCACCGTTACTCGGACGACGACAAATCCCCGCCTTCCGGAAGCGCCTTTGACTTCGACTATACCGATTGGCACGGCAATCGCCATCATGTCGATCATGGTCAGAGGATGGGTTCTGCTCCGGACGGCAAACTGACCATTTGCCACCGCATGGGCGGAGCGCGGGTCACGCTCGACGTGCCCGACGATCAGGTCAAAGGCGTCAAGGCGCACGGGCACGCGGGGCATGACATGGATACCGTGGGGCGCTGCGAAGACCAGGACGACGGGGCCGGGCACGACGATTACAACAAGGTTGCCGCCGCGACGAAGTTGAGCCAGAAATCAAGGGTTACCGGCAGCGTGGCGGCTTGTCTTGCCACGACGGCTGGATGCAACGCACAAGGCGTGTCCTGCAGCATTCCGCTCGGGGGGTCGGCAAGCACGCCTCCCGGCAGTGTGTTGCCTGACAATGGCGCGCCAAACCGGGGGGGCGTCAGGGGTCTGCACTGATTTTTTAACCGTACTTACTTGTGAAAGGAAACATCATGAAACAACCAGCAAAACTCCTTATGGCGCTTGTATTCGGCTTGGGAAGCCTGTCTCTCGCCACCGCTCATGCCAGTGACGATGGCGAGGGCGAGGGCGGCGGACAGAATAAAATCGTTCCGTCCTGCACGGGAAGCGTCGTCAATGCCTGCGGCGTTCAGATCGTCAAGTCGGTCTGCACCGGGCTCAGCCAGGCCAGCACGGACGACGACCAGGACGAGGGCAACGAGCACCACAACGATGACGGGCGGGAAAACGACGACGACCATCGTGGGCAACATCACCACAGCTCGGACGACGACAAGACTCCGCCTGCTCAATATTCCGGCAATCAGAGTGACCTCGACTTCAATTATACCGATTCGCACGGGAACGCTCATCATGTCGACCATAGCCAGAGAGTGGGGTCTTCCCCGGACGGCAAACTGACCATTTGCCACCGCATGGGCGGAGCCCGTGTCACGCTGGACGTGCCTGACGATCAGGTCAATGGCGTCAAGGCGCACGGCCACGGCAAGCACGACATGGATACCATAGGGCGCTGCGAAGACGAGGATGAAGGCGGCGACGACTCCAGGGATACGGTACACAGGGTAAAACTGAGCCCGAACCCGGTGGTCACGAGTTCCGTGACGGCCTGCCTTGCAGCGCCTGCCGGGACGCCGATAACATTGACTATCCCTGGAAATCCTCCCGTCACCTGGACAGGGAATGCCCCGGGATGCAACGCTTCCGGCGTATCCTGCAACATTCCTCTCGGCGGCTCGGCAAGCACGCCCACCGGCAGCACGCTGCCGGGCAATGGCGCGCCCAACCGCGGCGGCGTGCGGACCCTGCACTGATCCTCGGGTTCATGAAAAGGCGCCCTTCGGGGCGCTTTTTGTGACGGCTGTACCTGCCTCTCGGGATCTGAATGGTTTTCCGGTTGTCTTGTGGCCTCGACATATGCGGTTATCTTGCCCGCTTGCATATGCGCGAAGCCGCACCTATACTTCGTGGACATTTTGATTTAACGGAGGCTGCGATGTCTGAGTTAGCCAATCGAATCACGATTAATCCTGAGGTGCGTAGCGGAAAGCCCGTTATTTGTGGGACGCGTATTACTGTGTCCGATATTCTTGAATACATGGCCGGCGGCATGTCCGAGGAGGAGATACTTGAGGACTTTCCAGACCTTACGCATGAAGATATTCTGGCAACGCTGGCATTTGCAGCTCAACGGGAACATCGCTTATTCTCGGTAGTATGAAGCTTCTCTTCGATGAGAATCTTTCTTTCAGGTTGGTGACGGCGCTTGCTGATATTTATCCTGACTCGGCACATGTTCGGGAAGTTGGTCTTTTGGATGCGGAAGATCGACATGTTTGGACCTATGCAGCAGAAAATGGCTTTTTGCTTGCTTCGAAAGATACGGATTTCTACGAACGAAGTCTTGTGTTTGGCGCACCCCCTAAAATTATTTGGCTACGCATAGGTAACCGTACCGTGAAAGAAACGGTTGCGCTGCTGCGTAACCAGCACATCGTTGTTCGTCATTTCCATGAAGATGCAATAGCTACATTCTTGCCGCTGGCACAGCCTTTGTTTCAAGTTCCATAAGCTACGCTTGGAACATGACTGCCCCGACTTTATGATACTCAGATTTGCGAATCGGCTCAAATCCGCCAGCTATTCCTTGGAACAGGCGGAAGCTCGGGCTGAAGCATTGTCGGAGCTTATCGAGGTCAGTCGATCTTGCGACAAAAGACGATCTCGATCGAATGAGAGGCGACTTGCATCGCGATATCATCGAGCTCGAGCAGCGACTGATCATCAAGCTTGGCGGCTTGATGGTGGTCACCATCGGAGCGGCTCCTGAAATTCCTTCGGCAAGCCCCTTCCGCCTGCAAAGGCAGCGATCCGCTCTGCATCCTCGATGCGCCGCCGTGGTGCGCGTATATTATGCGCATCAACAAATGGGATGCCGATATGCTGATCTATGATCCTGCTGCTCCAAAAAAATCCGCCAATTTGAGCGTCAATGCCGATTTGCTGAATCAGGCCAGGGCGCTCGACATCAATCTTTCGCAAATGCTGGAGAAGCATCTTGCAGAAACAATAAGGCAGGCGCGCCGCGCCGAGTGGTTACGTCCGGTGCAATGGGAAAGAGTGCCCGCCGACTCAATCCTGAATTCGAGATTGGGGGTATTCTGGTGATAATGTCCACTGCTGAACTTGCCGGGGTCTCCATGCGATCGCTGGGTGAAAAAGGGTTGTGTGCGTCAAGTTGTGCAAAATGGGTGATCATGTAATTGGTTGATCCATTTGCATTGAGGCTGCTTCAGGCA
>JAIELG010000055.1 GCA_019753155.1 Burkholderiales bacterium | reverse complement strand
TAAATACGGTCGGGAAACCATATTTTATGCGGGTTTTACCCTTCCGCCGACCCTCTATCGTGAAATTTTCGGGTTAGCCATTCTTGGCGAGAATGTTTGTGGAGATTCCGTCGATGCTCATTTGGTTCTTTTCCTCCCAGTAGCGCCTTAATCCTTCATCACCCTTCTTGGTAGCCCAGTCACTCAGCAATTCTCGATCACCGACATAGGTGTAATACGGAACAGACATTCCGCAAGACGTTTGTACAAGGTCGAGCATAACGTCAAATATCTGGCGAGCACCGGGCAACGGCTTGAACAGGGACGCCAAATTGCCCCATTCCGGATCGTTCCTGTGAATGACTTTTGCGGTTCCGTAAAGCCGCAGGATTAATGGCTGACCATCAAAGGCGCAAAACATAATGGTCATTCGCGGGGCTTGTTGTACGTGGGCGGAAGTTTCATTGCCACTTCCGGTAACGTTTAACCACGCGACGCGGTTATTGCTCAGGACTCTCAATGAGTCCATGCCTTTGGGAGAAACGTTTACACGGCTGTCTGCGGTGGCTGTTCCAACGAAGAAAATTCGCTGTTCTGCGATGAACTGAATATGTTTGGCTGATAGTTCGGCAAATCGCTGACCCATTGGGTTCCTCGCATTGGTAGATACCTGACGACCCTGTGGAACTGCTGGAAAACGGGAGCCGCCGGGTAGGTTTTTCATTTCGATGGCCTCTGGCCTGACGCAGATAATTATGTATCATGCCCCATGAATTATAAGCCTTTTTTGCCTTTTTATACAGCTTCAACGTCTGAATTTACCGGCCTGCGCGGCTTTTCGCGCAGGACCGGTGCATTGCAGGGTTGGGCGTCTGCACCGTCGCACTGGACAAACTGCCATAAAATATGTACATTAACACGTACATATCGGGAGAGCCAACATGGATACAATGACCTACACTACTGTTCGCGCAAACCTCGCCAGCGCCATGGACCGTGTTTGCGAAGACCACGAGCCTTTGATCATTACCCGCAACGGCGAACAAGCCGTGGTGATGCTCTCGCTCGAAGATTTCAAAGCGCTTGAGGAAACCGCATACCTTTTGCGCACGCCCGCTAACGCCAAACGCATTCTCTCGGCAGCGGCGCAGCTGAACGCTGGCAAAGGCGTTGAGCGGAAGCTGGCAGAGTGAAGCTGATTTTTGCGAACGAGGCATGGGATGATTACCTCTACTGGCAAAAGCAAGACAAGCGCATGGTCGAGCGAATCAACAAGCTCATACGTGAGACACAGCGCGAGCCATTCGCGGGAGTTGGCAAACCGGAACCATTGAAGCACGCGCTTTCAGGGTTCTGGTCACGCCGCATTACAGACGAGCACCGCATGGTTTATCGCGTTGAGGATGGTGCTCTGCTGATTGCTCAGTTGCGCTTTCATTATTGAGACGCCCAACAAACAGTTCAGGTCGCGGCTCGCTCCGCGATCACGACCTGACCTTGATCGTTAGATCGATTATCGAACCAGCGCTGCAAATCCAGCGCAGAAAAAGCATGTCCTGAGCGAAGTCGAATGGACCGCCCCCTGCGCCGTCCTGCGGATTCCCTCGGCTCGGACGTCAAATCGGGCGGCTGCGCAACTCAACCTCGCCTTTCGGCTCGGGATTCAAACAGTGCTCGCCTTCTTCCCCGATTCGCCGCCCCCCTCGGCGCCGCAGAAGGAGAATGAAAGGGAAGCGTCACCTTGTTGTCAATCTACGGGCACTCGACGATCTGGCGCACATATCCGAAAACCAAAAGGCTGCGACATGGGGACGTCGGCATCGGCGCTGATTTGTCACCGTAGATTTTCGAGAAAGTTCTGCTCTCTTGACAGCCCGAATGAATTCCAGAGCATCTTGAACAATGGAATTAGGGTTTCCTGACTGAGTGTCTCGAAGTTGGAAACGACAGCTTCAGGAAGGATAATGGAATCACGGTCCGATACTGGATTATGCAGGAAATAGCGCTGTGGAAGCCGAAAGCGATACCCAGACACACCGATCAACGACAGGAAAATAAAGAACGGTGGTTCCACCTCCATGCCATATAGAAACTGAAGGTAAAGAGAGAGCGCTTTGACTAAGCTCGGCTCAAAATGAGCAGGCCAGATCGTCAGTTCGTTCTCCCAAGGGGCAATGCCTTCAACCGCTTCGATAATCCCACTTCTGAACACCTGAACATAGGCCCTGGCCGGATTCACACCATCTCCGGTGTAATTCACATGACCGTCAAGGTTCAGTCGAAAGCTGTACCCGCTTGCGCCCAGCGGGGGAAGCCTCCTAAGAATGTCTTGTGAAGTATCAATATCGATTGCGTCATGCCCCGTGAAGGCAGAAAGCGGGACCACATGGAATACCAACTTGGCTATGCCCTTATCCATCTTCACCGGGGTTTCGTCGCCCCCAATCTGTGCCAGTCGGGATGCCCTGAAAGCTCTGATTCTTTCGGCTATGGATTCCGTCAGTGTGAAAGATTGTCGCAGCTCTCCCACATCGTACTGGTAGCTTCCAGCTGAGTTACGGCCATAAAAGTGCCCATCCTGCCCTAACCTGTGGGGGGCGCTCCAGCTTTTCGGAACTCGAACTATCAGTACAGCGCGGCCTTCACTGACGGGGATGAACTTTAGATGAAAATGGGGTAGCCTGGGCTGAATTCCATCTCTGCTGGAATTTTCCAAGCGAAGCCGCAAGGCATCCTCATTGCTGTTGTCTATGCCGGGAAGATCAACAGGTATGCCATCCCGCGCCTCGACACCATAGATCAGGTCTCCACCGGCAGTATTGGCCAGAGAACAAATAGCCCGAAGCATCTTTTTTTTATCTTCGGGCGCATCGCTGGGAATGTCGCGCTTGTATTCAAGGGTTTTCCCTTCAGGTACTGCATTATTCTTCAGGGACTGTAGGTCAGCCAGTGTGATGGACTCAAGGGGGGAGGCAATCATCTATCGGAGCCATAGCTGAATGATGGAAATACGTTAATTATGGCATTTACATTGATTTCGGTATATGCAGTTATATCCGATTAGTTACCCTTACACCAAACACCAAAGCACCTCTGATCTGGATCGTTACTAAAAAGGGGCCGCTACCCAAATGGCACTACCTTAAGCGACTGATTGTTGTATCTGGTTGATCCTTCAATGGCGATGGGCGGTCCGAGCATGTCCCCACCCGAGGTGACATGTTCGACGATGGCCTGGTTTCGATAGCCGCCGGCTACCGAACATAATCAGCTGAATCTGCAACTGCCGCCGCCGCAGCCTCCGGGGGGACAGGCCGGCTTCTGGGATGAATGCATGACGGGCGGCGCGGGGATGGAGAGCAGCTTTTCCAGGCGGTGGCTTCCGCACTCTGGACAGGATGGCTCGATCGAACCCCTGACCAGGGTTTCGAAGGTTTTCTTGCAGTCGCTGCATCGGTAATCGTAGATAGGCATGTTTCTCCTCGTTTTCTCTGATTTTACACTGTCAGGCATCGGTCCTGGGAAAGATTGCCGCGTAGGCGCGTATCCATTCCGCGGCGGCTTCCTCTGTCGAAAGATCGCGGCCCTCGTTGCGCTTGACCGCCTGCCTGTAATTTTCGATATGGCACAACTGCTCGACCATGCGCGCCTTGAAGGCGTCGTCCGAACTGAGAAATTCGATGCCGAGTTCGAATCCACCGTTGCCCGGTCTGCACCATACCACCCGCGCTTCGGTATCGAAGGCGGGAGAGACATAGGGTATCCTGACATTCACCAGGGTTCCGGGTTCGAATTCGCGCAGGGTTCTGAAGGCAAGCCCTCCCGAGCCGATGCTGTAGGCCGTCGCCTGTTTTCCGTCAGGGCTGACTTCTATCGGAATGTCCGCAGGATGCCGCATGAATATCCTCATTTTCACCTCAAACAAAAAACAGGACAATGACAACGAGCAGGACGAAGAGGGCGAAGCCTGTCCAGAGCAGCAGTGTGCCGGATTCGTTTTGGGGCCTGATTTTCGACAGGTCCGGAAACTCCGTCAGGATGGCAAGCTGCTTCGTCGCCTCGAACGAATCGAACGCCTTGGAAATGCCCAGCGTGGGCGCAGGCTCCGGCGATTCGACGTTTTCTTCGGCAAAATGGGCATGGACGGGCGTCATTTCCTCATGCTTATCCTGAAGTCCGTTTGCGCAATCCTTCAGGTCGTCGGCGATTTGTCTTGCGCTCTGGTAGCGTTCATCCGCGTTCTTGGCAAGCGCCTTGGCCACGATGTAATCCATAATCTGCGGCGATTCCGGATTCAGCGACTTCGGGGGGGGCGGATTGGAATTCATGATCTGGAACATGATCGCATGCACGTTCTCGCCGGTGAAAGGGGGCTTCCCGGTCAGCATTTCGTAAAGCACGATGCCGAGGGAGAAGATGTCCGTGCGCTGGTCGGTCCCTTTTCCTGAAACCTGTTCGGGCGACATATATTGCGGGGAGCCCAGGACCATTCCCGTCAGCGTTTTGACCGATGAGGACGGAATCCTGGCTATGCCGAAGTCCGTGATTTTCACGAGACCGCTACGCAATATCATGATATTGGAAGGCTTGATGTCGCGGTGAACGATGTTGTGTTCGTGCGCGTAGGCAAGGCCTTCGGCGATCTGGCAGGCGATGTCGACGATCCTGTCCATGCCGAGCTTTTTTCCTGAATCGAGGATCTGGCGCAGTTCCTGACCTTCCAGGTATTCCATTGCCATGTAGGCATGGCCGTCGCTCTTGCCGACATCGTAAAGGCTCACGATATTGGGATGATTGATCTTGCCGGTGGCCTTCGCTTCCTGGTAGAAGCGGGCTTCGTATTCCTCGATTTCGTCTTCGCCAAGCGAGAGATTCAGCGTCTTGATCGCGACAGTTCTGTCGAGGAGAGGATCGTGCGCCTTGTAGACGACGCCCATGGCGCCCCTTCCAAGCTCGGAGATGACCTCGTATCGACCAATTCTGTCGGGCAGCATGATGTTATTTTGGGGTTTTTCTGATGCTACGGAATACGTTCCCCCATATCGGATGACCGGCTTCCGCAGGAGCGAGTTCGAATTTCGGATCGATGGCGAGCGCTTTCATGAACTCCTCGCGGCAAAGCGCTTCACGGCTCGATATGCAGTAGGTGAAGGCGAGAAACTTGTGTGCGGCGACCTTATCCGCGGAACTGGAGAGGCCCGCATCCAGCGCGCCCTGAAGCTCGCCGACGGCTTCCTTGTAGTTTCCGTCTTCGTAGCTCTTGATTCCCGAACCCAGCATCTGCTTTCCCTTGGGTTCTTCATGCATTTTTGCGGTTCCGGCGCAGCCGGTGCAGATCAGGATTGCGGCGAACATGATCCAGGATCGTGTCATCTAACTCTCCACCCTAAAATTTATGCTCGATTATAACGCGCTCTCCAGGCTTCGTTTCAACTGTTTGGGTATGGCTAGGGAAGGTCGTATTCCTCACTTCGATGTCGTGTTTTCCGGGTTTGAGCTTCAGTGATTTGAGGGGCGGACTCACGCCGCGATTCTTTCCATCCACGTAGATTTCGCCCCATGGCAGTATCTTGAACGCCAGGGTCGAAGCTTCGAGCGGGACGGATTTTTTCTTCGGTTCGGCGTCTGCCGGAGGCGTTGCGGGCCTGGGCGCGGGAGCGGGTTCGGGCAAGGCCGGCAATGCGGGCAAGGCCGCCACGGGAGCCGACTTGGGCAGTATTGCCGGCCTCGCCAGTTGAACGTCCGGTTTTTTTTCAGGCCCGCTCGCCACCTTCACCAGCGCCGCGACGAGGATGATGAGGATTGCGCCTGCGGGAAAAACCTGTTTCAGCAATATCGTTCTGTCGTTCCACCAGGGTGTTTTTCGCTTTGACTTGACCTGGGTGTGCTTGAAGGATGCCTTGATGGCCTCTTCCTGGCCGACTTCCGTCCTGACCGCATAGATTTCATGTTCCCTTACATGCTTGTCCGTGCGCGAGCCCTGGTATTCGAACAGCTTGGCGTATTCGTCCGTCACGCAGGAAATGACGTCGAAAAACGAGCGCGAAACCAGTATCTGGTTGGGTTGGGCGAAATTCATGATGCGCTGGGCCACGTTGATGCCGTCGCCTATGATGTTGGGCTGCTTGTTGATATCCTGGACGAGCCTGACGGGACCCAGGTTGATGCCTGTCCTCAGGAAAAAAGGGATGTCCTGTTCGGAGGTCACCGCATCGCGCAGCTTCATCGCGGTCAGTAGGGCATCCTCGGGATCGCCCAGGAAACTGATCGCAGCGCCGTCCCCGGTATCCAGGATGATCCTGTCCGTGATGGGCACGTTCCTGATTGCAAGGGAAATGAGGGAATTGAACTGGTTCTTCAGTTTGATCTGTTCGGCAACGGATCGTTTGGAATATTCCACTATATCGAGGAATACCACGCTGCATATTGTCGTTCTGTTGGCTGCCTGCTCGCGCATCATGCACTACCTGTGTTTTCTTGCCTTGAGACCCGTTCTGGTTTATGCTTCGCACCTTCTGCGGAGAGTTGGCCGAGTGGTTTAAGGCGCACGCCTGGAAAGCGTGTAAAGGTGAATAGCCTTTCGGGGGTTCGAATCCCCCATTCTCCGCCATCATTCTACCACCTTCAGCCCCGAAAGCCATTCCCGGAACTGCGCGCGTGTCTTGTCCCGCTCGGGGCGCCGGGCAACCGACCGCCCTGGGCCGGCATCTGTTCGAGGTGGGTCCCGAAGGCCTTTTCATTGGTTGCGCCATGCGGCAAGTTCTTTGTTACAGCCCGGATTCGGACTCGACATCGTGATCATGTACGGTCTGGAAAAGCGCTTTCAAAAGGTCGAGTTTTTCGCCTATCTCTGCAGGGATGCTGTTTAGATCGACAAAGGGGATGAGACGATGGAGTTCCCCTTTCTTAAGCAGCATCGCATGGCCAAGTTTTTCGGCCAGACGACGGAAGAACTCTTCGGCGAAATCACTCAGTTTCAGCCGCTCCGTCTTTGCCTCCCATACCAGACGCGCCGCATCGGGGGCCAGGCCGAGATAGGTACGGAAATCCGCATCCATGCTGCCGAACACGCGCTCAAGTACAAGCAGGCCCAGCACCGATTCGATTTCCTCACGAAATCCGCCGAACAATTCCATATCAGAATAATGCTCCAGCGCGAACTGGCGCAACACTCCCGGCGTGATGAAGTAGTTCTCGGCTTCGTATCTGCGCCAATACACCAGCTCCAAACCGCCATCCCGGAATGACTGTCGGTTCTGCCCGTCGTTGTCTAGGATAGCCACGCCGCGCAGGTCAGGCACCAAATTGCGCAGCGCAAAAAAATGGTCTTTCGGTGTAATGCCGAAACCGCCCTCCACCCGCTCCAATTCGCTTTCCAGTGATTGTACGGGATAGTTGTTCTGTACATAGAATGAATTGATCCGCTCGTCCCATAGCGCAGCTGCCGGATGATTCAGTCTTTTGGCCAGCGCCCGCAGCATATCCAGGTCGGTGCCACCCTCCACGTACAGTACATAGCCACGCTCGCGGGCTTTTACATAGTGCTCGGCGCCGAAATGTTTGAGTGTGTTGCGAATGTCCTTCTTGGCGGCCAGATCGTCGGCCTTGCCTTCCAACAGTAGTGTCAGGTTGCTGTCCAGCGCCTCATCGAGTATGACCTCTGAGTGTGTCACCATTACCACTTGGGAATCGTTTTCAGTGGCGATGTCCCGCAGTAGCACATACACTTGCTTCTGCCGCAGGATTTCAAGGTGGGCGTCCGGCTCGTCGACAAGTAGTACGCTGCGCTTGTGGGAATACAGATAGGCGAAGATCAGCAGCATCTGCTGGAAACCCCGCCCCGACATCGACACATCCAGAGCCTCTTTCACATTCGCCTGTCGGTATTGCAACTCGATCGCGCCGCGCGCGGTTTCCTGAGGAATGCCGAGTTCCACCGCAAACAGTCTTCTCATCAATAGCGTGATACGCTTCCAGTCATCCGGCTGATCCTTGCCGACCATGAGGCACAGGTTGCGCAGCACCTGCGCGGTCTGGCCCTGGCCCAGTAATACGCCGATGCGGCCCGGTTGCAGGATGGGTTCTTCCGTTTCCAGTCCCGACATCGGATAGAGCAATTCGACGTTGATCGAGGCTGCGTACTCGATCAGGTGCATGTTTTTGAGCGCAGCATCGTCCGGTCCACAGTACACCAGTTCGTCACCCTGGTTGCGAAAACGCATTGAAAGCGGCACGAGCTGGTTTTCCCACCACACGCCCACGGTAATGACCAGAGGGACATCCCTGTTGCCCGTGCGCACCTGGGTGTTATGCCAGAAATAACGCGTGCGCTGAACCGGCACCGACACAATTGCCAGTCGGTTGAGGGCTGTTGCGGTACGCTCCCTGGCGCTTGATGCCTTGCGGGCGTCGAACCAGGTTTTCAACGCCTGCGACCACAAAGCCAGAGCCTGGATCGCGCTGGTCTTGCCGCAGTTGTTCGGGCCGATCAACACGGCAGGATGATCCAACTCGATCCGCTGTCTGTCGCCGAAGCGCTTGAAATTCTCGATCTCAAGATAGTGCAATAGTCGCATGGTGTTTTCCTGCTTGATTTACATGATGACATACATCGATCTTGCCGGTGACTGTCGAAGTGATCAGTGCTTGGCGGCATTCGGTGAGGATGAAGCCGGCAAGCTGACGGTGGGTTTCGATGTTCATATGTATTTCCCGCGCTGCCGCCCTGTTTATTGGCAATTCAATGCAATCCGCTCGATATTCAACATGAATGCTACTATTGTTGCAGAGGATTTGGCAAAAAGTGTTTGTCCATCTAGAACTGCGACGTGGGCTCGAAGAGTTCGGGCGGAAGGCGTACCTGCTGAGCGCCCCTTCCGCCCATCGGGTGGCGCAGATAGACGAGCAGGTGGTTGGGGGCGTAATAGTCGGAGCGTTCGACGCTGATCTTGGCGTGCTGTCGCGCTGGCTGGATGAACGGGGAAAAACGATGCGGCAAGGGTGGCGCTCTATTACAATACCATATCCCTGCACGACGGAAACTACATGCTGGGTCAATATTCGGGCCGCAGCAGCATGCAGACCTACAAGATAAGGCTTGCCAGGTTGAGCGCATTCATGCAGAAAATTGCCCAATCGGGACGCCGGGTGGTGGTGTTGGTTCCCGAGCACGGCGCTGCATTTCGGGGCGACAGGATGCAGATTTCGGGTTTGAGGAAGATCCCTACGCCTGCGCTCACCCTCGTTCCCGTCGGCATCAAGGTGGTGGGGCCGGATATCAGCCGGGACGGGGATCCCGTTTCCATCGATGCGCCATCGAGTTTTCTTGCCATGTCAGCCATTGTTTCGAAGGTGCTGGCGAAATCGCCATACGACTCGAAAAGTTTCTCGCCCCTGGAGTATGCGAACGATCTGCCCGTCACGGAATATGTTGCGGAGAACCAGAACATGCTGATGATCCGCCGCAACAACCGTTATTATCTGAGACAGGACCCTGACGGCTGGAGCGAATACATGCCTTAGCGTATCGCGAGCAGCTCGACTTCGAACACCAGGGTCGCATTGGGCGGAATCACCCCGCCTGCGCCGCGCGAACCGTAACCGAGGTGGGATGGAATGATGAGCTTGCGCTTCCCACCCACTTTCATGCCTTCCACGCCAATGTCCCAGCCCTTGATGACGCGGCCTTCCCCCAGGGGGAAAACGAAAGGCTCGTTGCGGTCGAGGCTGGAATCGAATTTTTTTCCGCCCTCCAGCCATCCCGTGTAATGCACGCTTACCCTGTTCCCGGCCTTTGCGGCATCGCCTTCGCCCTGTACAAGATCCTCGAATTCCAGTTGCATGGTCATGTATTGTTCTCCGATGTTGTCGAAACGTGAATATATCATGGTTGCAAGGTGAAACGAATTTGGACTAGAATGGTCCTACTTACGTGAGGCGATTATGTTGAGATTGAGCAAGATGGCCGATTACGGCAGTCAGGTCATGGCCTATATGGCAAGAGACAATGCCGTCCACAGCGCGAATGAAGTGGCCTGCGCCACGGGAATCGCCGTGCCCACGGTAAGCAAGATACTCAAGATGCTCGCACGCGGGAATCTGCTCTCTTCCGTGCGGGGCGCGAAAGGGGGGTATGTCATTTCGAGGCCGCCGGAAGCGATTTCGATTGCCCAGATCATCGATGCGATGGACGGCCCGATTTCGATCACGGAGTGCAGCACTTCGACCTGCCTGCAGGAATCGGTGTGCTCCACGCGAAGCAATTGGCAGGGCATCAACACGCTGATCCGGGACGCGCTGGAAAAAGTGACGCTTGCCCAGATGATGGAACCGAAACCCCAGGTCGTGAACCTGGCGACGGGTGGGATTTACGTATGATTCAGGAGGCTGACATGACGATCACGATGAGCGAGGAAGCGGCGGGGCATGTGCTG
>JAIELG010000038.1 GCA_019753155.1 Burkholderiales bacterium | reverse complement strand
GCCAAAGTCATGAACGATTCCCTCGAAATCCGCTTCACCTCCCTCCCGGACGAAATGCGCAGCCTGCTCGAAAAGCAGATCGCACATTGAACTTGCGCAACCGGATATCGCAAATAAAACGCTTTTTTTTCAAAATTCAGTATGGCAGAATCACGGCTTCCTTGGATTTCCCTGAGCCATGCCCATGCCTTCCCATTCCGTTATCCCGTCGCCCCAGGAAGAAAGCGTTTTCGAGCTTCTGGGCAAGCTTGGAAAAAAACGCGTCTACCCGAAAAATTCCATTGTCTTGAACGAGGGGGATCCCTCCAGCTTCCTTTACGTGATCCACACCGGAAGGCTGAAGGTATTTCTCTCGGATGAGCAGGGTCGGGAAATCGTGATCAACATCATGGGGCCTGGCGAATATTTCGGCGAAATGTCGCTCATAGACAACGAAGCGAGATCGGCTTCCGTGATGACCGTGGAAGATTCGCAACTTACGCTCGTATCGAGGAGCGACTTCAGCGACTGCCTGGCCGAAAATCCCGAACTCGCATTCCCATTGATGCTCGGGTTGATTAAAAGATTGCGCAATGCCACAAAGAAAATCGGCAGTCTTGCATTGATGGACGTTTACGGGCGGGTAGCCAGCACACTGCTCCAGCTTGCCAGCGAGCAGGACAACCAGCTGGTCATCGAGAAAAAACTGACCCATCAGGAACTCGCAAATATCGTCGGCGCATCGCGCGAGATGGTCTCGAAAATCATGCACGATCTGACGGAAGGCGGCTACGTTTCCGTCGACAGCAGGAAGCGGATCATTCTGAACGAAAAACTCTAGGCTAATCAATTGTATACACTGTTGCGCACAGGCCATCTTGCGGGGAGCACGAGGCTGAGTTTGTCGTGCGGTTTGAAGCAATTCCCTACGGAAATTTACGATCTCGCGGATACGCTGGAAATTCTCGATCTCTCCGGAAATGCATTGTCTTCCCTGCCTGACGATCTGCCCCGGCTGCACCGCTTGCGGGTGATATTCTGTTCCAACAACCGGTTCACTCACGTTCCGGAAGTTTTGGGGGCGTGTCCGCAACTGAGCATGGTGGGTTTCAAAGCCAACCGGATTCGCCACTTGCCCTCCGCCTCCCTGCCCGCCGCGCTACGCTGGCTGATCCTCACCGACAATCAATTATGCGAACTGCCCGCTGCGCTGGGTTCTTGCGCGCGCCTGCAAAAACTCATGCTGGCAGGCAACCGGTTGCAGCGCCTGCCGGATGAAATGGCCGCGTGCCATGAACTGGAATTGCTGCGCATTTCCGCCAACCGTTTTGCGTCTCTGCCGGAATGCGTGCTTTCCCTGCCGCGCCTCGCGTGGCTCGCATTTGCAGGCAATCCCTTTTCGGATGTCTGCGAGGCTGAGGCAATGGCAAAAACGACAGCACACTCCATTTCATGGACCAGCCTCGAATTGCAGCACAAGCTGGGTGAAGGCGCATCCGGCGTGATTCATCAGGCATCCTGGCAGGATGGACCGGAAAGCGCAAAATCCGTTGCCGTCAAGCTGTTCAAGGGAGCAGTCACGAGTGACGGCCTTCCGCGCAGCGAAAAAACAGCCTGCATCGCAGCCGGGGCGCACCCCAATCTGATCGCCGTAAAGGGAAGGGTCAGCGGACATCCTGCAGGAACGGCAGGATTGGTGCTTTCCCTGCTGGACAAGCGCTTCGGCAATCTTGCCGAGCCGCCCAGTCTGGATACCTGCACGCGGGACATCTACCCGGATGACAGGGTGTTCCCCCTCAAGACCGTGTTATCCCTCGCGCGCGGCATCGCGGCGGCAGCGGCACACCTGCATGAGCGGGGCATCATGCATGGCGACCTGTACGCGCACAACATGCTGTGGAACGGGCAGGGCGATTGCCTGCTCGGTGATTTCGGAGCGGCATCCTTCATCGCACAGGAAGAAAAGGCTCATTCGCTCCAGCGCATCGAAGTGCGCGCTTTCGGAATCTGGCTGGCCGAACTGCTGGAGCGCAGCAACGCTGCCCCGCAATCCCTGGAAGACCTGTGGACCCTGCAGCGCCGTTGCGAGCAGGCCGACATCGAAGCCAGGCCCCTGTTTGCGGAAATCGGGGACACTCTTGCAGGGCTATAGCCCGAGTTCAATTTCCCGCAAGCGCGATCATCTCCCGCCCGAAATCCGACAGTTCGTCGTTCTCGGCCATCTCCCGGTAGAATCGGGCGACATCCTGCTCGGTGAGGGGGAGTTTGCGGCTTTTCCCGCTTATGCCATCGTGCTCCATGTCCTGCTGCATTGCGGGAACTACCTCGCCAAAGACTTGAAAATTTGGGTTCATGCTGTATTCCTCGCCACCTTTAAGGATTTTGAAAAGTCATGCACAGCGCTTCCGGCCAGAACTGGAATCGGTATAAATCATAAATCATGGCTCGACAAAAAAATGTGAAAAATTACCCATGATGGCAAGTCGAAATTCCTTGATGCAGGATGCTCAATGGGCGAAAATGGCAACAACACGATGGATTTTCATCCAATGACATCAACGAGGAAAACTGCATGCGCAATCTATTGATATTGTGGATATTTGTTGCAGGAACAGTTCATGCGGAAGCGCCGACGGATGCCGGGCGCCAGTCTGCCGCGATAAAGTATGCTCCGCCCATGCGCGGCGCACCCGCCAGCCGGGTGGGAGGAGGCAGTCGCGGCGTGGGGGACAATGTCGCCTCGCTGCAGGTGCTGGCCCCGGATCACACCGGACTCACCACTTTCGAACAGCCCACCCTGTACTGGTATGTCTCGAAACCGACTCAGGCCCACTTCGAAATCACCGTGACCAACGATCAGGCAGTCGATCCCCTCGTCGACAAGGATTTCGAGATGCCGGTAAAAGCCGGCATTCAGCGCCTGCGTCTTGCCGACTTCGGCGTGAAATTGAAAACAGGCATCGAATACAGATGGTATGTCAGCCTGATGGTCGATCCAGCGCAGCGTTCGAATGACGTTGTCGCAAGCGGAACCATAGAACGCATCGATCCATCCGACGACTTGAAGGCGAAACTCGCCCATGCCGACAAGACTTCGATACCCCGAATCTACGCCGGGGCTGGAATCTGGTACGACGCGCTGGATACCCTGTCCGACCTCATCGATGCAGGCGACAATAAACTGCGGGAACAGCGCGCAGCACTGCTCGACGATGTCGACCTCAAGGACGCTGCCGCTTCCGACCGACATCCCGAAAAATAAATGCGCTGCTTTCTCCTCGCAACGGCGTTCATCCTTCCCTGGACAGCCCATGCGGGCATAGTCACGGACGGAACAGTGGGGCAGGCTTCGAGCCTCGCGGGGCCAAACTACGCCATTCCCGCTTCGCTTGGAACCCAGGCCGGATCGAACCTTTTTCACAGCTTCTCGACGTTCAGTATCGCTACCGGGGAAAGCGCAAGCTTCAGCGGGCCGAACGGCATTTCGAACATCATCGCCCGCGTCACGGGAGGCGCGCTATCGACGATAGACGGCCTGCTGCAATCCACCATCCCGCAGGCAAACCTCTACCTCATCAACCCGAGCGGCATCGTCTTCGGCCCCAATGCCTCGCTCGACATCGGCGGGTCTTTCTACGCGAGCACAGCAAACTATGTCAGGCTCGCAGGCGGAGGAAGATTCGATGCGACAAATCCCGCAAATGACATCCTCATCACTGCGCCCGTTTCCGCTTTCGGCTTCCTGGGCGCTGCTGCGCCCATTTCGATTTCCGGAGCGCTGACTGTTCCGCAGGGCGCGCGCATCGGGCTTGTAGCCGGAAATATCGACATGACAGGCGCGTCCCTCCTTGCAAACGGCGGGCAGATCGCCGTCGCAACCATTGCTTCGGGCGGCGAAGTATTGGACACGGCATCAGGATTCGATTCATCGGGAATCTCTCGATTGGGGATGGTCTCTCTTTCGGGCAGCAAGCTCGATGTCGGCGAAGCCGCGAATGCGAATTCCGGGTCGGGATCGATATATATCCGGGGCGGACAGATATCCCTGAGCGCCGGCTCTTCGGTTTTGTCGAATACCGTCAACGGAACAGGCGGAAGCATCAGCCTGACGGCAACAGGGGAAGTGAAAGCCGACAATTCCCTGATCCAGGCGCAAACGGCGGGCAGCGGCAATGCCGGACTGATTTCGATTGCCGCTGCAGGACTGACGCTGACGAACGCAGGGCAGATCGATTCCGGCACGCAAACCGGCTCTTCCGGCAAAGGAGGGACCATCCTGGTCACAGCGACAGACTCCGTCGCAATTTCCGGCTCGGATGCAGTCAAGGGGCCCTCTGGAATGTTTGCACAGGCCAATGCATCGGGCAGCGGAGGAACCATAGCCATTCAAACCGCAAATCTTGCATTAAGTCAGGGAGGAAGCCTCGATGTCGGCGCATTCTCCTCTGGAAGCGGCGGCACCATGACGCTAAACGTAACGAATTCGATCAGCCTGTCATCCGGCGGAACCATCTACTCGGATTCGCAGGGAATCGGCCAGGGCGGCTCGATTACGATTTCGGGTCCGGCATTGAACCTCGACGGCGGCAGCATCAACGCCACTTCCAACGGTTCAGGTGACGGAGGCTGGATTCGGGCCGATATCGGAAATATGATCATAACGAACAACGGAGTGATCGAAGCCAAAGCCAGCGGGAGCGGGTTGGGCGGCAGCATCGATATCAAGGCGGACACGCTCTCCATAAGCAATGGGGCATTGATCAGCACGACTTCGACCGGCTCCGGAAACGGCGGGACGATCAATGTGAATGCTTCCGGACTGACCGTCGATGGAGGTTCAATCAATTCCGCAGTATACAGCTCCGGGGCCGGCGGCAGCATCGCCGTCACCGCCGGCAAGCTGTCCCTCCTGAACGGAGGGCAAATCAATTCCAGCAGTTTCAGCATATCGACAGGGAATCTCGGCATTATCCAGATCGCGGCGACCGACATCATTTCCATTTCCGGAACGGACTCAAACAACAATTCTTCCGGCATTTACGGACGCGTCAAGGGAACGGGCGCCGGCGGAGTCATCGACATCAGGGCGAAAACCCTGAGTCTGGATCATGGCGGATTGATCACCGCGAGCGCATACAGTTCGGGAATCGGCGGAGCGATCATGATCGACGCATCGAACCTCGCCAGCATAAAAAACGGCGGCAAGATTGCAGCGAATTCGAATGGAACCGGAGACGCGGGCCTGATCTCGCTCAAGAGTCCTGAAATCAATATCGACGGCGGGATCGTCAAATCCCTGGTAAACGGATCGGGAACAGGCGGATATATCATCGTCGATGCCGGCAAACTCACCCTTCTCAACGGCGGACAGATCGATTCGAGCAGTTCCGGGGGATCATCCGGGAATCTCGGCATCATCACCGTCACGGCGCCGGATTCGGTCGACATCTCCGGGATGGATGCGAACAATAATTTTTCGGGAATTTTCGGACAAACGCTGGGGTCGGGAAATGGCGGGGTCATCGACATCAAGACCGGCAACCTCTCGATTGCCCGGAGCGGCACCATCGACGCAGGCGCTTTCTCATCGGGAAACGGCGGAACCCTGTCGATTACCGCCACGAACTCGATCTCGCTTTCTTCGGGCGCGACCCTCTATTCCGATGCCCTGGCTGACGGCATCGGAGGCAATATTATCCTGACAAGCCCGATATTGAACCTGGATGGCGGCAACATCATCGCATCGAGCAATGGACTCGGCTACGGCGGGTATATAGAAGCCAACGTGGGTAAATTGACGCTCACGAATGGCGCAAGGATCGACGCCAGCACTTCAGGGCCGGGATGGGGCGGGGACATCAACATTGCCGCAATGAATTCCGTTTCATTGGCAGGAGGATCAACCATCACGTCCCAAAGCACGGGCGCCGGTTTTGCCGGGAGCATTGCAATCGACGCCGGCCTTTCCTTCGACAGCAGCAACAGCTCGATCACGACAGGGGCCACACTGGCTGACGGCGGCAATATTTCCCTCATCGCCAGGAACATGATCAATCTCAACCACGGCAGCATCACCGCGACGGTGGGAACGGGGCTCGGCAACGGCGGAAACATCTTTCTCGACCCCCTCTTCGTCGTGATGAACGCCAGCACCATCACCGCCAACGCCTTCGGCGGCAACGGCGGCAACATCAACCTCGTCGCCAACAATTTCCTGCAATCGGCCAACAGTTCCATCACCGCCTCATCCAAACTCGGCGTGAGCGGAACGGTCACGCTGAACGGACAGCTCACCGATCTTTCAGGAAGCCTCGCCGCCCTCCCCATCGCCTACCTCGACACGACGGGATTGCTGCGCGCGCGCTGCGCCGCACACATGGCGGAAAAATCGAGCAGCTTCGTCCTTGCAGGGCGCGGCGGCACCCCTTTGGCGCCCGATGCGCCCATGCCTTCCTCCGCGGCTTTGACCGCTTCCGGCAATGCCGCTTCATTCGCCGGAAGCAATGAACTTGCCGCCCTGTCAGGCTGTCAGGAAAACGTCCAGTGAAGCATCTTGCAATCATGCTTCTTGTCCTGCCGGCAGCCGCCCAGCCGGCGGACTTGCGCGGCAATACCCGCCTTCTTCCTGCGCCATCCTTTCAGGCGGATGATCTGCCCAGGATAGCGCCCCTGCCCCCGGAAGAGAACAAGCTTTCAGCCCAATTGCAGGCGCGCATCAAAGCCTATCGCTTCGAGGGCAATACGGCGATTCCGACATCGGAGCTCGAAAAACTGGCATCCCCTTATACCGGGAGAACCGTGACATCCGAAGACCTAGATGAGCTGAGGCACAGAATCACGCTACTCTATATCGACAAGGGATACGTCAATTCCGGAGCGGTTCTTCCCGATCAGGAAATCAGGGATCAGATCGTGACTTTCAGGATCGTGGAAGGCACGCTCAATGCAATCCGCGTTACCGGCACAAGCGCTTTGAAAGCCGATTATGTCAGCAAGCGTCTGGTGCTGGCCCCGCCGCTCAACGTGAATATCCTGCAGCAGCGTCTCGTATTGCTGCAGCAGAACGGCCTGATCGAGCGCATCAACGCAGAACTCATACCCGGAACCAGGCCGGGGGAAAGCGCGCTCAATGTCGCGGTGAAGGAAGCCATCCCCTACCAGATGGGCCTGAGTTTGAGCAACCACTATTCCCCGAGCGTGGGCCCTTATCATCTCGAACTCTACGCTTCCCACAAAAACCTGAGCGGGGTGGGCGATTCGATCGAAGCAAATTACGGCCTGACCCGCGGCATCAACGATTATTTCCTGCATTATGCGCGCCCTTTGGATGCAAGCGACACCACCGCCGGATTGCGCCTTTCGCAAAACGATACTGCGGTGGTGGAAGCGCCTTTCAACCAGTTGAACATCACGAGCCGTTCGCAAACCGTGGGTATCGATCTTGACAGGCCGATCCTGCAAACCCCGAGCGAGAAGCTTTCCATCGGGTTCGCGCTGGAAAACCGCAAGAGCCAGACCTATCTGCTGAACCTGCCCTTCTCGTTCTCCGCCGGTGCAGTCAACGGGAGAAGCTCCGAATCGGTGTTCCGGTTTTCACAGGAATGGGTAAAAAAGGAGCCTTACCGTGCGATGACGCTGCGCTCGACCTTGAGCACCGGCACGACGAATGCCCTGCCGAAAATCGGAAATATCGGGCCTGACAAACACTTCCTGTCATGGCTGGGACAGGGACAATGGGCGCAAAGGCTGGACAACGGCAGACAGATCATCCTCCTTGCCAACCTGCAATGGTCGCCGCAAACCCTGCTGACCCTGGAAAAATTCGGGCTGGGCGGCGCAAATACCGTGAGGGGTTACCGCGAGACCCAGTTGCTGCGAGACAGCGGCTTCGTTTTTTCCGCGGAATACCGCATCCCGATCTTGTTCGACGCTTCCGGAATCAGCAGGACGCAACTCGCACCATTCATCGATTACGGCAAAGGATGGAACTCGGACCAAAGCCCCGATCTTCCCCGCGACATCGCAAGCGCGGGCCTCGGCATCCTGTGGAATCCGAACAGCCACTGGCAGGCCCAGGCCTATGCCGGGTACGCATTCAGACAATTCCGCAATCCCGTGAGCCATGACCTTCAGGATATCGGGATACACTTTTTGTTGAATTATCAACTTTATTGATTATGCTGAAAATTTTTCTTGCCATGGCGCTGCTTGCAGCGTGGACGCCGGCGCTTCCCGCGCCGCCTTCGGTGACTGAGATGACAGGACATGCCGAAAAACTGCGCGAACAGGGTTTCAATGACCAAGCCGCGGCAGAACTCGGTGCCGCGCTCAAGCTTGCACAAGGCGATGCAGCTCTCACCGCGCTCGTCATGAACGACATGGGCAGCCTGTTCCAGCTCTCGGGAATGCTGCGCGAATCGCGTCAATATCTCGACTCCAGCATCGCCCTTGCCAGAAAAGCGAAGCGTCCCGACCTTGAAGCGGCAGCGCTCAACAACATGGGAAACCTCGATGTCGTCGAAGGAAACCAGGGAGATGCGCTCAAGCATTACGAATCCTCGGCGCAACTTGCAGCGCAGACGAAAAATCCTGTGCTCGAAGTCCAGGCGCTCGTCAATGCGGCGAGGGCAAGCGAAGCCCCTGAGCGGATCGCATCGCTGCTTTCAGACGCATGCAAGGCGACGCAAAGCCTGCCGCAAGGCCATGACAAGGCCTATGATTTAATTGCGATCGGGCAACTTTACGGCGCGACCAACAGGGAAGCATCCTATCGTGCTTTCGACGAAGCCTTGAAAATTTCACGGGAAACCGGGGACAGAAAGGCCGAAGCCTATTCCCTGGGATTTCTGGGCCAGCTCTACGAAAATGCAAAGCGCAACACCGAGGCTCTGGATTTGACCCGCCGCGCCATTTTCATCGCGGAACAGATCGATGCGCCGGAAATCCTCTACCGCCTGTACTGGCAAAAGGGACGCCTGCTGAAAGCCCGGAACAAGCAGGACGAAGCCATTGCCGCTTACCGCAGGGCAGTGGATGCCCTGCAATCGATCAAGAGCGATCTTTCGCAACGCTACAGCACGGGACAATCCTCTTTCCGCAAGGTGTTCTCCCCGCTTTTCTTCGAATTGGCCGACCTGCTTCTCGATCGCGCAGCGACTTCGAATGGGGCGGACGCATCACACTATCTCGTCGAAGCCAGGGATACCGTGGAAAAATCCAAGACCGCGGAATTGCAGGATTATTTCAAGGACGATTGCGTCACCGAGCTTCAATCCAAGATTGTCAGGATGAACAATGTCGAGCCGCATACCGCAGTAATCTATCCCATCTTGCTGCAGGACAGGATGGAACTCCTGGTGACCCTGCCCGACGGCATCAGGCAGTTCAGGGTTCCCGCCGGCGCAGGAGAAATCACCGAAGAAATCAGGACATTTCGCACGCTGCTGGAAAAACGCGCCACGAGGCAATACCTGCCTCATGCGCAAAAGCTCCATGCCTGGCTGATTCACCCCTTCGAATCCGAGCTTGCGGCGCAACAGGTCGATACGCTGGTATTCGTGCCTGACGGCCCGCTCAGGACCATCCCCATGTCGGCCCTGCACGACGGCAAAAAATTCCTGATCGAGCGCTATGCCATAGCGACCACGCCGGGACTCACATTGACCGACCCCCGCCCATTGCAGAAAAAGCAGATGAACGTGCTCCTGGGCGGACTGACCGAATCGGTGCAAGGGTTCTCGGCCCTGCCCAACGTGGGCAGCGAATTGAAGTCCATAGAGGCCACATACCAGAATTCCACGGTGCTCAAGAATGAAACCTATGTTTTGAAAAACATGAAGGAGAAAATGAGCCGGGAATCCTATTCCGTGGTTCATATCGCTTCCCACGGGCAATTCAAGGAGGACTCCGACAAGACCTTCCTCCTCACCCATGACGAAAAGCTGACGCTCAACCAGCTCCAGAAACTGATCGCGCCCACCCGCTACAGCGACCAGCCCATCGAACTGTTGACCTTGAGCGCCTGCCAAACGGCTGCCGGCGACGATCGCGCGGCGCTGGGACTTGCCGGCATTGCGATCAAGGCAGGCGCAAGAAGCGCGCTGGCTTCCCTCTGGTTCATCAACGACAGTTCATCCTCCAAGCTCATCTCCGGATTCTACGAACACCTCAAGGAACCCGGCACAACCAAGGCAAGGGCGCTGCAGGAAGCCCAGATCGACCTGATCAACGACAGCCGGTTCAGGCATCCGGGTTACTGGGCGCCTTTCCTGCTGATTGGAAACTGGCTATAGCGTGAATAATCGCGTCCCCTGGCTGCGCAGCCCAGCCGTAATCTGCTTCCTTCTGGCCAATCTGGTTTTCGCATTGTTGCTCGGCCTGAGGGAGATGGGCATGTTGCAGCCTGTCGAATTGCTCACCTACGATTTCGGCCTGAGAGCAAAGCCCGCCAAAGCGATCGACGACAGGCTCATCATGATCGGGTTCACCGAAGACGATATCCATGCGCTGGGTTATCCTGCCTCGGACGATGTACTGGCAGGAATCCTCGAACGCCTGACCCAATACCAGGCAAGAGCCATCGGCGTCGACATTTATCGCGATATCCCCGTGCCGCCCGGAACGGAGCGGCTGGCCGGCATCCTGAAGAAAAACCCCGACATCGTCTGGATCACCAAGCTGGGCAGAAAGGACACACGGGTTTTGCCTCCGAAAGCGCTCGAAGGCAGCGACCAGATCGGGTTCAACGACATGGTCGACGACCCCGGAGGCAAAATACGCAGGGGACTCCTGTTCATGGACGACGGGAAAAACAGCTATACCTCCCTTTCTCTGCAACTTGCGCTGCGCTATCTCCAGCCTATGGGAATCGGGTTGCAGCCCGATCCGAAAAACAAGGATTTCGTCAGGCTCTTCTCTAAGTCGGAGAGAGCAGGAAGGGGGGGGTCGAAGGAAGATTGGGATGTGGTGTCAAAAGAGGCAGACGAGGATGAGAAAGAGGCACTCCCA
>JAIELG010000014.1 GCA_019753155.1 Burkholderiales bacterium | reverse complement strand
TCAATCAACCTCTTACCATGACCTCCCACCTTAACGCTATCCCTCAGCGCTTTTGCACATAATTTTGCACATTACCTGAAAAAGTGTTTTCCCTGCGCGAAAAGTGCGAGGAAATCGTCGCTGCGCTCGATCTGCTGTTCGCTGGAATTTGAACTATTCCCGCCGGTAGAGCCGGTAGCGCTCGAACCGATCCCCCGCGCGAGCGCCTTCCCAGATTTTTTGCCAGCCTTCCGGATGCTGCCTGTTGGAAGAGAGCGTCTGGATCAGCATAAGCTCGCAGGATTCCTTTCGGGTATCGATGCCGAGGTAATAATCGAGCATCGCGCGCTGGGGCTGCCCCAGATGGCGGCCTGCGATGCAATCGTATTGTTTCGGCAGCGCCGCCCGCATGGAATCGAACATTTCTTTGTATCCCTTGACCGAATCGAGAAACGGCAGCCAGAGCGTCATCAGGATCGTCCATATCATGACGATCCCGCTTGCCCAATTGATGACCGAGCGTTTGCCATTATGCTCGGTCCTGAAAACGAGGACGATCCACAAACAGGTCGCAGCGAGCGCGAGCGCGAAGGAAAAAAAACTGAAGTGGGGAACGAAATCGGGGTGGTAATGATGGATTTTTGCCGCGATGGCTGCGGGATACCCGGTCATGAGGGCGATCCAGAACAGCCAGGCGAGTCCTGCCATCATCCCGAAGGTGAGGGTGCCGAACCAGTTGAAGGCGCTGGTCGCGCTGCGCTTCAGGTTGTCGATGGAGGATGTGGCAAGCAACGATAGCGGGATCAGCATCGGCATCGCATAGAGTTCGCGCGTGGTGATGCTGACGCTCAGCACCAGGAACATGACGCTGAAGAGGATCAGGGGAAGAAGGATTTTTTCGTCGTTCAGCCTGCTCCGTTCATTCCACAGGGCAAGCGCGGCAAGCGGCAGGGTGGGCCAGGCGAACCAGGGCAGCACGCCGAGATAGAAAAGAGGGTTGCGATGCGCTTCCCTTGCCAGCCCGAAAGAGAGGTCGAAGCTCGAATTCCACCAGGCATCGAAGAGCAACGGGAATCTGAGGTGGAGCAGCCACGGCCAGATGAGGGTCCAGGGCGCCATTGCGGCGAGCATTGCGCCGATGAAGGCCGCAAGGCGCAGGCGCTTCCAGCCCAGGAGGGGAAGGAGTAGCAGGACGGGAAAGAAGAAGGCGATCGATATCAGCCCTTTGGACAAGAATCCCATGCCTATCCCGGTTCCCGCGAGCAGCCCTCCCGCCACTGCTTTTCTGGAAAACAGCGCGAAGCCGCAAACTGCGATGGAGCAGCCTGCGAAAAGCGCGCAATCCGCGATCAACTGGTGCGCGTGGCCCAGAAGGCCGAGACTGCCTGCCAGGATCAGCACGGCATACCTGCCGTTTCCATAAAGCATTCGTCCTGCGAGCGCGACAAAGAGGAGCGCCAGCCCCATGTAGAATCCGGTCGCGAGGCGCATGGCATCGGGCAGCGCAAGCAGGGGCGAAAATATCTTCCCGAAGCATGCCGCGGTCAGGTAAAAAAGCGGGGGGGATGCGAAAGGCGTTTCGTCCGGAAGGTGGAGCGTGAGCCAGTTCCCGCTCTGGATCATGTGATAGGCGAGGCCGAAATTGTAGGCTTCGTCGGGTTTCCAGGGTTCGTGCCCCACAAGTCCGAACAGGATCCAGGCGAGCGTCAACAGGAGGATGAGCGCGACTTCCAGCTTGTCGAGGGGCGGTTCGGGTTCCGGCAGGGGTTCCGAGTAGAACATTATTCGACGAGCTTGACCGCTTCGCCTGCAAGCGGTTCCCCGTCAGGATAGGCCTTGTTGAGGAGACGCAGGTAGCCGGACGCGTTTTTCCCAAGCGGTGATTTTTCGGCATAGCCTTCGAATGTGTCGCCGCTCCTTGCATGCCGTATCGAGATTTTCAGGCCCTGGGCGAGCTTGCGCTCGGAAGCGCCGAGGGGATGAAAACTGCGTATCGTGGTTTCGATATCGGATCTTGCGGCAACGAAAAGCGGCGCCGATCTGGCGGTGCCTGTGATGACGAACAGGTTCGCGCCCATGCGGATGGCGGCGGCTTCCGCTGTCGGGGATGCAGCGAGGATCGCCCCTTGCAGTCCATGGATGGTCAGGGTCGTCAATTGCCCGTGCCCGATATTGTTTTCGAGGTAATCGGACGGACTTCCCTGGAAATGTTCGACAAGGGTGAGTTCGATTGCGGCATTCCCCGATGTGGCGAACAGCTTTTTGGGGCTGTTCCTGACCGTCCAGTCCATCGGGAACCTGAGCGCGATGCCGAGTCCGGCATGGAGGAATTCGTTGTTTCTCACCACGCCCTGGGATGGGCTGTCCCCGAAAGCGATGCCGTCGACATGTTCGAGATAAACGGCTTTTCCCTCCACGGGATTTGCGGATATTGCCAGGCTGGAAGCTTCTCCCACGACCTGCTGCAATCTCGTGTCGCTGTCCGGGTGGGAAGCGAAGAGGCCGTGATAGATGCGCGGCTCGCGGTGTTCCTGTTTTGCCTGCGCGATGTCGAATTGTTCCTGATTTTTGAGCACGGCAAGCACGTCCATCATCGCATGGGGATCGTAACCCGTTTTTGCGAGGTATCCGGCCCCGAGATGGTCCGCTTCCAGTTCATGCTCCCGCCCGTAGCCGGAAAGGAGCGCGCTTCCCGCTACGTTGACCAGGTTGTATCCGGCCTGGGTGTTGATTTCGGGGACGAAAATGGAGGCGAGCTGCACCCCGATGTTGGCAGCGGTTGCTGCGGTGTACTGCTTGACGGCATGGCGCGCGGTCACATGGCCGATTTCGTGGCCGAGAACGGCTGCAAGTTCGGCTTCCGATCCGAGATAGGGGAGAATGCCGCGCGTGATGTAGATGTAACCGCCGGGAAGGGCGAAAGCATTGACCTCAGGGCTGTCCACCACGGTGAAATGGTATTGCAGGTTGGAGCGGTGACTGTTGGCGGCCAGCCTTTGACCGACCTGATCGACGTATTGCTGGAGTTTCTGGGAATCGTAAACCCCGTACTGTTTCCTGACTTCGAGATCCGATTTTCGGCCCAGGGCGATCTCCTCGGATTCCGACATCATGACGAAATCCTGCCTGCCCGACACCGGATTCACCGCGCAGCCGGGCAGGGCGATGAGCGCGAAAATGACGAGGAGATAGTGGCGTTTCATGTCGGATTCAGTCTAGATCACTCCAATGAAAAAGGCAGCCGCGGCTGCCTTCCCGAACATCATCCCTGCATTTGCGTCAGGCGGCAGCTTTCTTTCCGTATTTTTGGCGGAATTTCTCGACGCGCCCCGCGGTGTCGACGATCTTCTGCTTCCCGGTGTAGAACGGATGGCAGGCCGAACAGACTTCGATGCGCAGCGGCTTGCTGTTCGTCGAGCGGGTTGTGAACACTTCCCCGCAACTGCAAGTCACGGTGATTTCATTGTATTCCGGATGTATGCCTGATTTCATCTGAAAATCCTAAAGCGGTAAACCCCGTATTATCTTTCAAAAAAAGCTGCTTTGCAAGCTAGCCGCGCCGCATCGAGTCGAAAAAATCGGAGTTGGTTTTCGTGGCCTTGATCTTGTCGAGCAGGAATTCCACCGCTTCGAGGTCGTCCATGGGGTAGAGAAGCTTGCGCAGCACCCAGATTTTCTGCAACACGTCCGGCTTGATCAGGAGTTCTTCGCGGCGTGTTCCGGAGCGGTTGACGTTGATTGCAGGATAAGTCCTTTTCTCGGCGATGCGCCTGTCGAGATGGATTTCCATGTTGCCTGTGCCCTTGAATTCCTCGTAGATGACGTCATCCATGCGCGAGCCGGTATCGACCAGAGCGGTTGCGATGATCGTGAGCGATCCGCCTTCCTCGATATTTCTCGCTGCACCGAAGAAACGCTTGGGCCGCTGCAGCGCGTTGGCATCCACGCCGCCCGTCAATACCTTGCCGGAAGCCGGGACAACCGTATTGTAGGCGCGCGCCAGCCTCGTGATCGAGTCGAGCAGGATGACCACGTCCTTCTTGTGTTCGACGAGGCGCTTGGCTTTCTCCAGCACCATTTCGGCGACCTGGACATGGCGCGTTGCGGGTTCGTCGAAGGTCGAGGAAACGACTTCGCCGCGCACCGAGCGGGTCATCTCGGTCACTTCCTCGGGCCGCTCGTCGATCAGGAGTACGATCAGATGCACATCCGGGAAGTTTGCTGCAATCGAATGGGCGATATGCTGCAACATGACCGTTTTGCCGCTCTTCGGGGATGCGACGAGCAGGCCGCGCTGACCTTTTCCGATCGGTGCGATCATGTCGATTACCCGGCTGGTGATGTTTTCCTCCGACCTGTTGTCGCGCTCCAGCGTGAGGGGCTCGGTCGGAAAAAGCGGGGTCAGATTTTCGAAAAGAATCTTGTGCTTGGAATTCTCGGGCGGTTCGCCGTTGACCTTGTCGACTTTCACCAGCGCGAAATAGCGCTCTCCGTCTTTCGGCGTCCTGATTTCTCCCTCGATCGAGTCGCCCGTATGCAGGTTGAAGCGCCTGATCTGGCTCGGGCTGACATATATGTCGTCCGGCCCCGCGAGGTAGGAAATGTCGGGAGAGCGCAGGAAACCGAACCCGTCCTGCAGCACTTCGAGCGTGCCTTCGCCGAAAATGCTCTCGCCTTTCCTGGCCTGATTCTTGAGCAGGGCGAAAATGAGCTCGTGTTTTCTGAGCCGGTTGGCGCCGTCGATCTCGTTGGTAATGGCCATTTCGACCAGTTGCGTGACCGGCAGGGATTTCAAATCGGATAGATGCATGTGCGGAGAAGCTCTTGAATGTGAAAGCGGGATCGATATATCTGGGGGAAACCTGCAACATCGGATGCAGGTTCAATCGGGAGATTAGCCGGTTTAAATGTGGCTGTCAATAAAAGCTGCGAGCTGGGACTTCATCAGCGCGCCTACCTTGGTTGCCTCGACCTCGCCGTTCTTGAAAATCATCAATGTCGGAATGCCGCGAATGCCGTATTTCGGGGGGGTGGCCTGATTGTCGTCGATATTGAGTTTTGCGACCTTCAGGCGCCCCGAGTATTCCTGCGCGACTTCGTCGAGGATGGGGGCGATCATCTTGCACGGCCCGCACCACTCCGCCCAGTAGTCCACGAGAACCGGGATCTGGGATTGCAGAACTTCCTCTTCGAAAGTGTCGTCTGTCACGTAGTGAATATGTTCGCTCATCGGAACCTCGCAGGGTTTTTAAAGGGGAATGCGATATCGTAACCAAAATATTTTCATATGGGAAGCGGATCATCGAAAATAACCCGTTGGCCTGATTCGGCTGCTAGAATATTATTTTTCGTAATTTCACCTGAGGATGGATTATGACCTATGTAGTGACGGAAAGCTGCATCCGCTGCAAATATACCGATTGCGTCGATGTATGCCCCGTGGATTGTTTCCGGGAGGGGCCGAATTTCCTTGTGATCGATCCGGAAGAGTGCATCGATTGCACCCTTTGCGTGGCGGAGTGCCCGGCGGAGGCGATTTATGCCGAAGACGACGTGCCCGAGGATCAGATCCATTTCATTGCATTGAATGCGGAACTTGCCAAAAGCTTCCAGCCCATCGTGGAGAAAAAGGATGCGCCCGAGGATGCGGATGAGTGGCTCAACGTCAAGGGCAAGCTGAAATACCTGGAGCGTTGATCCCCGGTCGATGCCGATCGAGAAGAGACAGTTTCCGCCTGAAAGTTTCCCCATGGATGCCGCGCGGGCGATCCTGGGGGAAAACCACGCGCCTGATCTTTCGGGCATCACCATCCTGCTTCCCAATCTTCAGGCGGCCCCAGGCTTAAGCCTGGAATTGCGCAAGGCGGCGGGATTTCCGTATGTCCTCCTTCCGGAAATGACCACTTTTTCCGGACTTGCCGATTCCTGCGATATCGAATTCATTCCGGAGAGTCGCAGGGCGGCAGAAATCCATGTCGTCCTGCGGGAGAAGGGCTGGTTCAGGGAAATCGACCTGTGGCGGATCAGCCGCGAGCTTTTGCATGTGTTCGACGAAATGACGCGCTGGCAGGTTCCCCTGCCGGGGGGGCTGGAGGATTTCTCGCAATTGCTCGAAAGAGCCTATCAGGCGAGGGCGGGAGAACCCCTCATGTTCGAGGCGAGGCTGATTCATGAATTGTGGCATGTCATGGAATCGGGGGAGCTGAGCGAGGCGGCAGCATACCAGGTGAAGCTTGCAAACCGGGCCGAACGAGCCGCAGGTCCGCTTTATGCCCTGGCATTGGATGGCCTGACCCCTGCCGAGGAAACTTTTCTCGAATCCTGGTCCGAAAAAGCCCCCGTGCGCGTCTATTCCGAAGCCCGCAACGGATTTTACGGCGCAGTCTGGCCCGTATCGGAACCTGAAAAGGATCTCAAATCCAGAGCCGAGGAATTTCGCGGCAGCCCCATCGTTTCGGGTTTTTCGCTTTTTTGCGCGAAAAGTCTCGAAGAAGAGGCTGAAGCGGCGCAAATCAAGATAAGAAAATGGCTTTTCGAGGGCAAACGGGACATCGCCCTTGTTGCGCTCGACCGGCTTGCCGCGAGGAGAACGCGCGCGCTCCTCGAGCGTGCGAAGATACTCGTATCCGACGAGACCGGCTGGACTTTTTCGACCACTTCCGCGAGCACGGCCATCATCCGGTTCCTCGATGCAGTCGCCAGCGATTTCTATCACGAGGACATGCTCGATCTTTTGAAATCCCCGTTCATTTTTTCCGGCTGGCCGCGCGAGTCGAAGAGACAGGCGGTTCATTTCCTGGAGCAGGGCATCCGGAAAAACAGCATCGTATCGGGCATCGAGCATTGTCTGAAGTTTTCCGGCGAGTCGGATGATGCGGCTCAGGCCCTCAATGCGATAAAAAATGCCGCGCGATTATTTGCGAGGCGGCGCATGCGATTGTCAGAGTGGCTGGATGCGCTATTCGAAAGCCTCGGCACACTCGGCATGGCGGAAGGACTCAAAGCCGACATGGCAGGAGCAGAGCTTCTCGGAGGGCTGCATCGATTCAGGGAAGAGCTTGAGTCCGACTCAGGCAGGTTCGATTTCGGTTCCTGGCGGCGCTGGCTCGACATGCAGTTCGAATCGATGACTTTCAGGGATGCCGGGATTAGGAGCCCTGTCGTTTTCACCCACCTTCATGCCACCCGGCTGCGCAAATTCGAAGCGGTCATCCTGCTCGGATGCGACGCTTCCCATCTTCCCATGGAGCCGGATCAGGGTCTTTTCTTCAATCAGGCGGTCAGGGGCGAGCTGAATTTGCCGCTATCGGAGGCGGCGCGAATCAGGCAGCTTTGCGATCTTTCCGGACTTCTTTGCCGCAGCGGGGAGATTTGGGCGAGCTGGCAATCCCTGAAACAGGGGGAACCCAATCTGTTGAGTCCTTTTCTTGAACAGTTGAGCGCATTTCATCTGCATGCTTTCGGGGAAGATCTCGTCGACAGGGATTTTTCCAGGCTGATTCCTTTCATGCGCCTGGAGAAAAACAGGTTGCCGGAGGCGTCCGGCACGGCTTGTCCCGCTCCGGCGGTGTTGCGCGAACTCGTGCCGCAAACGATATCCGCGAGCGGGTACAACAGCCTGCTCGCCTGCCCGTACCAGTATTATGCGGGCAGGATACTCGGACTCGCGCCGCTGGAAGAGGCGGAGAAAATCCTGGAAAAAGCCGATTACGGCACTTACCTGCACAAGATACTTTATCTCTTCCACAGGAGGCATCCGAAAATATCCGACCTTCCCGATGCGCGGGAAGCACTCGAAAAATTGAGCGATGAAGTGTTCCGTGATGCGGTCGAGGCGGATTACCTCAGCCACGGATGGGCGCTGCGATGGAAGGCGATGATCCCGGCCTATCTCGAATGGCAGCAAAACCGCGAAAGACAGGGTTGGGAAATAGACAGGCTGGAGGAGGACAGGCGTCTTGAAATCCCCCTTCAGGGCGGGGGAAAACTGGCGCTGAAGGGACGGCTGGACCGGGTGGACAGGTCGGTCGAAGGGCTTTCTATTCTGGACTACAAGACCCGGAGCATGGGCGCTTTGAAGGAAAAGATTTCGGATTCCGGCGAGGATGTGCAGTTGGCGGTTTACGCCCTGCTCCTGGATGAGCCCATCCGGGAGGCGGCTTTTTTGAGCCTGGACGGGCAGGTGACTTCAGTTTCACCGGATAAGCTATGGGTCATGGAGAACAGGGCGAGGCTCTCCGATATATTCGGACAAATCCATGCAGGGGCGGGTCTTCCCGCGCAGGGACTGGAGAAGGTTTGCGGGTATTGCGAAATGCGGGGGCTGTGCAGGAAGGATTACTGGGCATGAATCCGCTCGACCCCCAATCCAATGCCGTCATCGAAGCCTGCGCGGGAAGCGGAAAGACCTGGATGCTGGTATCGAGGATCGTCAGGCTATTGCTTGCCGGGGCGCAATTCCCTGAAATCCTGGCGATCACTTTCACGCGCAAGGCGGCACGCGAAATGCAGAACCGGTTGAGGGAATGGCTGGCTCTCCTCGCGCTGGGTTCCGATGCCGAAGTGAGACAGTTCCTGCGCGATCGCGCTTTGCCTGACGAGGAAATGGAAGCTTGCCTGCCGAAAGCGAGGATGCTTTTCGAAGCCTCTCTCAGGAAGAAAACGAACATCACGACTTTCCACGGCTGGTTTCTCGAACTGTTGAGATGCGCTCCGCTTTCATCGAATCTTGCCGGGGCGCGGCTTGTCGAGTCCGTTTCCGCCATGGTGGAGGAAGCCTGGCAACGCTTTGCGGAAGGCTTGCAAAAAGATCCTGAAAATCCCGCTGCAATCCACCTCAAGGTCCTGTTCGCGGATCACGGGATCCATAACACCAGGAAGATATTGACCGGGTTCCTGGAAAAACGTGCGGAGTGGTGGGCTTACACTCGCGGACGGCAAGCCCCCGTCGATTTCGCGCTGGAAAAATTGCGCGAAGAACTGGATGTCGATCCTGACGAGGATGTCCTCGAAGCCTTCCATAGCGATACGGAAGGCTTCGACGCGCTTTGGGAATATGCGCGTCTCCTGGGGCAGAACACGGAAAGCGACAAAATTGCCGCAGCCGATCTGGAACAGGCGATTTCGCCTCAGCCCCGTTTTGAAGCGATCTGGAGCATTTTCTTCACGGATAAGGGCATGCTCAGAATCCGCAAGGAGAGCGCTTCGCAGGAAAAGCGGCTGGGATTTGCAGGCCAGGCGAGATTCCTGGACTTGCATGGAACAATCGGTGGGAAGCTTGCCGCAATCCGGGAAAAAATCATCAACAGGAGGATATACCGGTACAACGAATCCGGATTGATAGCGGGGGATGCCCTGCTCCGGTATTACCAGAATCTCAAGGAAGAACTCGGGGCGATCGATTTCACGGATGTGGAATGGCGCGCATTCGAGCTGCTCAATCATTCCGAGCATGCCGAGTACATGCAGTACAAGCTCGATTCCCGCTATCACCATATTCTCCTCGACGAATTCCAGGATACCAATCCGTTCCAGTGGCAGATCCTGAAATCCTGGCTTGCGGCATCGAATGATGCGGGTTTGAGGCCGACCGTATTCATGGTCGGGGATCCCAAGCAGTCGATTTACCGCTTCAGGCGGGCGGAAGCCCGGCTTTTCGATATCGCGGCGGATTTTTTCGAAAAGGAATACGGCGCCAGGCGCATGATGCAGAATCTTTCGCGGCGCAGTTCCCCTGTCGTGATCGATTGCGTCAACAGGGTTTTCGAGACCGTCCCCGATTTCCCCAGGCACGAAGCCCACAGACAGGATCTTCACGGCATGGTCGAAGTGCTCCCCCTGGAAGAAGAAGCCGCAGTTTCTGCCGAAGAACGCATGGAATTGAGAAATCCGCTCGAATCCCCGAGGCGGGAGGCGGATCTCAAGCTGGAGGCGGAAGCGAGGCAGTTCGCTTCCAGGGTGGACGAAATCGTGGGGAGTTATCCCGTCAAGAATCCGGACGGTTCGGTGCGTCCTGCCCGTTTTGGCGACATCATGGTCCTCTCGAGGAAACGCTCCGGTTTGCGGGTTTTCGAAAAAGCGCTCAGGGAAGCAGGCATTCCCTATATCGGTTCCAGTCGGGGAGGCTTGCTCGAAACCCTGGAAGCCTCCGACATTACCGCATTGCTCTCCTTCATGATCGCCCCTTTCGCGGATCTTCATCTTGCCCAGGTGCTGAGGAGTCCGATTTTCGGCTGCGTGGATGCCGACCTGATGGCGCTTGCCTCGATGCCGGGCGGCTCCTGGTGGCAGCGCCTGGGCGAGTTCGACGCGGATTCGAGGCCAGGCGCGGCGTATCGCATGCTCGACGGCTGGATGGATCAGGCAGGGAGGCTTCCCGTGCATGATCTCCTCGACCGGATCTATTTCGAGGGCGACGTGCTGCGCCGCTACAGGGATGCGGTGCCCGAAGCGATGAAGGCATCGGTCTGCGCCAATCTTCTGGCCTATATCGAGCTTGCCCTGGAAGTCGATTCGGGGCGCTATCCCAGCCTGCCGAAATTCATGGCGGAGCTTGCCGAACTCAGGCGATCGAGCGACGATGCCCCTGACGAGGGCATCATGGGGGACGCGGAAGATGCGCTCAGGTTTTATACGATACATGGCGCGAAAGGGCTGGAAGCGCCCATAGTCTGGCTGCTCGGCGCCAATCCCGCATCGGGCGCGCGGGACGAGAATTACGGCGTGATCCTCGATTGGCCTCCAACGGACGGCAGGCCTGCGCATTTCTCCCTCTATTCTGTGAAGGGGGAGCGGGGATCGGCGCGATCGGTCCATTTCGAAGCGGAAGCGCTGCATGCGCAACGAGAGGATGCCAACCTGCTTTATGTGGCGATGACCCGGGCAGCCCAGGCGCTTTTCGTGAGCGGCACCCCGAGCCGCGCGGTTCGGAGCTGGTATCACAGGATACTGGGGGCTGCCGGGGATTCGAAAGGATATGTTCCCGCCGAGAAACGGGCGCAGGAGAACCTGCCTGATGCGGATTATTCGAGTTTCGGAACAGGCATCCCCATCGGATCGAGGGAATCCGTCACTGCCGAGATGCGTTACGGCACCCTGCTCCATGATGCGCTCGATCGGGGCGGATCGATAGCGAGGCATCTTCCCGAAGAACAGGCGCTCCTCGATGACATCGGGTGCATCCTGGATTCCCCCGGACTCAAGCGTTTTTTCGATCCCGATTTATATGTTTGCGCCCGCAACGAGGTGTCCTATGCGACCGAACAGGGGGAGATCAGGCGCATGGACAGGCTGGTGGAATTCAAGGAAGAAGTCTGGATTCTGGACTACAAGACGGGGGACATGAAGGTCTCTTATCGCGCCCAACTCGAAGAATACCGCATCGCGATGCGATCGATATTCGCCAAGCCTGTGCGCTGCGCCCTGATTTTCAGGGACGGCACGCTTCTGGAAGTCTGAATCGCATTCATCCGACCGCGTACTCGACTTCGCTTTCCTCATTGTCGTCCGATTTCAACCGGATCCATTCCCCGATTTCTTCGACGGTAAAAATACAGCCGTGGGCTCTTCCCAGCCCGACGATAATGTTTCCGAAGCTCTCGGAATCCGTCGCAAACTGGAGGTCATGAACGATTTCCGGATTTTTCAGCGCCATTTGATAAAACTGCTCAATGTTTGCAATGGACATCGTGTTTCCTTAAGGAATAAAAGCAGAGTTGATTTTGAACCCGTCTTTCGGACAATTTAAGGAATTTTTTCACCATCGGCTTGTGAATTTTTGCCGCGATGCTTTTCGAGCAGGCTGCGCATTTCGTCCGGGAGGGAGGTGAAGCGGATTTCGAGGGAATCGTTCATGACTTTGGCGTAGGCGGGGGCATCGCAGCCGGGGCAGGTGAATTTGAGGTTGGAGAGCGTGGCGAGCGGCACGGGGGAGAGGAGACGGGCGGAACGCTGCGCGAGATGGGTGATTTTTCCCGCCA
>JAIELG010000029.1 GCA_019753155.1 Burkholderiales bacterium | reverse complement strand
CCTGTACCTGCGGTGTGCAGGTATTGCCCAGGTTATCCACCCTCAGCACGGGGTTGAGCAGGATGGTCTGCCCGTTCGCCACCGCAGTGGCCGGATCGTAGTTGAGCATGGCGGCATTGGCGAGCGCCGCAACGCCCGGCACCGGCGGCGTCTTGGCCGCCCCCAGGATCGCCGGGTTGTCCATCGCAACCGAAATGTAATTGAAGAGATCGAGCTGCCCACCGGCAAGCGGCGCAATCCCACCCACCCTGTGTCGTGCCGCCTGCTTCAGATCTGCTTGCGCCGCCTGACGATGGCCCCGATCAGGCCGAATCCGGCAAGCATCATCACCCATTCTCCAGGCTCGGGCACTGCCGCAATCGTCGAAACATTGCCGGGAAGCATGGCCCACGTATAAAAGTAGTCCCCTCTGCCCTTGTTTCCCCCGCCTTGTCCACCGTTGTTTGTACCGAAGACCCATGCATTGTAAGGATAGCCCCCGTACTCCGTACCATACCAGTACACGCCACTCTGGATGCTCGTGAACAGGCTGTAACCGGCATTGTGTGTAGTAGTGATGGATTGTAATGCCACGCCACCAAGACTGTTATAAAAAAGCGCCCCCAGCTGACCGTTGGTGCAGTTGTAACCGCCGCTGCCACCACCGCAAGTCAAATCTGCCGTCGGCAAGGACCAGGTGTTCTGGCCCAGATAACGAGTACTGTTCAGATACCCGACCCATGCCTTCGCAGCCCACCAATTCATCGTACCAGGAATAGTGGTATTGAAATCGCCTGCGCTCAGCGTGTAGATGCCAGTGGGGGAATCAGCATTGGGCGTGTTGGTCACAGTAGGCACTGCCGCGATAATCTTGCTCACCAGGCTGGGATCGGAAGCCAGCATGGTGCCAAGCAGATTGGCATCCGAACTCCACGTGACATTCAGCACGCTGTCGTAGACCAGACCGTTGCCGTTGCCGCTCAACGCAGCCTGCGCGGCATTCGCGCTCAAAAGCCCTGCCACAAGAATGGTTACAAGCTTGCATTGGTGTTTCATTTGATACCCCTTGATTTGGAATTTGTAAACGGAAATCTGGAATCAGTCGAACTATATCTTCGGACCAAAGATAGCAGACGAATGCGGCAATTGTGCTACGAATAATTTCAGAAACGTAGTCCGTTCGGACTAGCCGCCAGCCCAACGAGTCCTTCGACTGTCATTCCGACCGAAAGCAAGGAATCCGGATCCCTCGAATGCCTCGGGATGACGGGCAATTGTCCAATACGGGTACTGCCGAGTGCGGATTTCGGAATGCCGGGTGCGGAAAAAACCATTCCGCCCCCGGCACGCTGCATTCATATCATCGGCGCCTGGCAATGACCCCGATCAGGCCGAATCCCGCCAGCATCATCGTCCATTCACCAGGCTCGGGCACTGCTGCGATCGTAGAAACGTTGCCGGGAAGCATGACCCACGAATAGATGCCGCTGATCTTGCCCCACGCACTCTGGTAGCCGTAACCGAGAAGGAAGACCCACGACGCGACGCTCGTATAGGGCGCGTACTCCGTACCGGACCAGTACGTGCCGTTTTGGATGTTCGTGAACAAGCTGTAGCTAGTGTGGATAGGGATATTGGAAGTATTTGCCACACCGCCAAGACTGCTGTAGAACAGGCTCCCCAGTTGGCTGTTGGTACAATTGTAGGCAGCACCACAGACCGGATCAGCCGCCGGCAGAGACCAAGTATTCTGCCCCAGGTAACGACTACTATTCAGATACCCTACCCAGGCCATCGCGCCGTACCAATCTATCATGCCACCTCCACGAAAATCGCTCGCTGCTACACCATGGATTCCCTGGCTGTCGGTAACCATCGGCACCGCCGCGATGATCTTGCTCACTAGTGCAGGGTCCGCTGCATACATGGTGCCGAAAAGATTGGCGTCCGAACTCCACGTGACATTCAGCAAGCTATCATAAACCAGACCGTTGCCGTTGCCGCTCAACGCAGCCTGCGCTGCATTCGCGCTCAAAAGCCACACAATAAGAATGGTTATAATCCTGCTTTTCATTTGCATCCCCTATTTTCATTTCACGTTTTTTTTGAGCGCAACGGCAGCCCACCGGCTTCAGACCAGCTTGCGGCGCTTGGCAATGCCCCCTATCAGGCCGAATCCGGCCAGCATCATCGCCCATTCACCCAGCTCCGGCACCGGCGCGACGACATTACCGGGAAGCATAGCCAACGACCAGATGTAGCTGATCTTGGGGTTGTTAGCGAGTTGGCCACCGTAATTGTTATAGAAGCTCCACGCGTAGTTCGGATTGGACGCATACTCCGTACCGAACCAGTAGTTGCCCTGAACGTTCATGAACAGGTTGTAACTGGAATTATGGGTAATGGCGATATCGGAACCTGCCACGCCACCGAGACTGTTATAGAAGAGGCTCCCAAGCTGGCTGTTGATGCAATTGTACATCGCACAATTCGGATCTGCTGCTGGCAGAGACCAGGTATTCTGGCCCAGGTAATGGCTGCTGTTCAGATAGCCTACAAAAGCTTTCGCTCCAAACCAGTTCATTACACCCGGATTGGCGATATAGAAATCCGCTGCGCTCAATGTGTGAATACCCGTGGGGGAATAAACATTTGGCGTGTTCGTCACGGCAGGCACAGCAGCAATGATCTTGCTCACCAGACTCGGATCGGAAGCCAGCATGGTGCCAAGCAGATTGGCATCCGAACTCCACGTGA
This sequence comes from Burkholderiales bacterium, assembly GCA_019753155.1. GTDB lineage: Bacteria > Pseudomonadota > Gammaproteobacteria > Burkholderiales > JABEVD01 > JABEVD01. Next base: position 9,659 of record JAIELG010000029.1, on the reverse strand, counting down.
CATTCAGCAAGCTGTCATAAACCAGACCGTTGCCGTTGCTGGTCAGCGCAGCCTGCGCGGCATTCGCGCTCAAAAGCCATGACATAAGGATGGTCAAAAGCTTGCATTGGTGTTTCATTTGACACCCCTTGATTTGGAATTTATAAACCGGAAAAAGATTTGGCTTTCGGACCACAATAGCAAACGAATGCGGCAATTGTGCTACGAATAATTTCAGAAACGTAGTCCGTTCGGACTAGCCGCCAGCCCAACGAGCCCTTCGGCTGTCATTCCGACCGAAAGCAAGGAATCCGGATCCCTCGAATGCCTCGGGATGACGGGCAATTGTCCAATACGGGTACTGCCGAGTGCGGATTTCGGAATGCCGGGTGCGGAAAAAACCATTCCGCCCCCGGCACGCTGCATTCATATCATCGGCGCCTGGCAATGACCCCGATCAGGCCGAATCCCGCCAGCATCATCGCCCATTCGCCAGGCTCGGGCACCGGGGCGACCATGTTGCCGGGAAGCATGACCCACGTATAGAAGTTGACGGCCTTGGGATAGGGAATCTGGAAGCCGAAGCTGCTGATACCCCACGCGAGGCTGGGACCGGTTGCGAACTCCGTAGCGTGCCAGTACGCGCTGTCCTGGACATTCGTGAACAGGCTGTAGCTGGAATTGTGGGTAGTGGTGATGGAAGCGCCAACCACGCCGCCAAGACTCGTGAACAGGCTCCCAAGCTGACCGGCACTCGCGACAACCGGATTTGCCGCAGGAAGAGACCAGGTATTCTGCCCCAGGTAACGGCTGCTGTTGAGATACCCCACGAAAGCCTGCGCGCCAAACCAGTCTATTGCCCCCGGAAGAGAAGCAGTAAAGTCGGCTGCGCTCAGCGCGTATATGCCCGTGGGAGAAGCGGTATTGGGCGTATTCGCAATCGTTGGCACCGCAGCGATGATCTTGCTCACCAGTGCAGGATCCCCCGCATACATGCTGGCGAAAAGATTCGCATCCGAACTCCATGTGATATTCTGCACGCTGTCGTACACCAGACCGTTGCCGTTGGAACTCAGCGCCGCCTGCGCGATATTCGCGCTCAACAGACCTGCCGCCAGCAGTGCCGCATTGAACTCATGTCTCATCCTGTCCCCCTTCAAAAGATCGATACTCCCGAAAAAAGCAAAAATCGCGCCACGTGTTTCAATAGAAACATATAATAATATGTTACAATCAGTTACAAAGAGGCGCGAAGCCGCAGCGAATCACGACATGACGAAAGTGTCTAATTTTCGGACAGGATCAGTTCAGGAATTCGGAATCGACGAGTGCGTGCCTGATCTTGCGGCCCACCAGGTAGTAGGCGATCATGGCGACGAAAGGGATGGATGCGGCCTCGATCAATATCGTATCGATATGCCAGCGAAATCTGACATTGCAGGCTTCGGCGACATATCCGATCAGGTTGACGGAATAATAGGTGAATACGGCTATGGTCAGCCTCCCCACCGTCTGCTGCAGGCGAAGCTGCAGATGGAACCTGCGGTTCATCGCAGCGAGCAGATCCTGATTCTGTTTTTCCCGCCTGACATCTATTCTGGTGCGCAACAACTGGCTCGCCTGGTTGATGCGGTTCGAAAGCAGGTCCAGCCACTTTCCGGCTGATTCACAGGTGTTTCTGGCGGGCTCCATGCGCCTGTTGAGAAATCCGCCGAAAGTCGGTATGCCTTCCATGGGGGTTTCGCGCAATTCCGCAAGCCTGTTGGCGACCAAGCCGAAATAGGCGCGCGTTGCAGCAAAGCGGTAAGAGGTCAGGGAAATCAGGCTTTCCAGTTGCGCAGCGAATTTGGAAAGATCTTCGAGCAGCGCTTCGTCGTTCTCTTCGCTGCCCTGCGAAATGGCATTGGTGACTTTTGTCAGTTGCGCATCCATCGCGGGCATTTTTGCGATCATGCTGCGCGCCTCCGGCAGGGCCATGAGGGCGAGCATGCGGTAGGTTTCCACATCCAGGAGCCGCAGCAGCAGCCTTCCGTTCTGGGTCGGCAGGCGGCTGTTGGCAATGACCAGAAAGCGGCTGAATCCGTCCTCCCTGATGCGAAAATCAGTGAACACCAGGCTCGAACTGCTGCCGGCCCTGGAACCCGCCAGGGTATCGGTTTCGAAGTAGCAGGCGATTTCGTCCAGTGCCGGGGGCGCCTCCCCCGCCTCCCCCCGAACAACCCCGATATGCGCAGCAACCAGCGTTTTCCCCGGCAGGGCGGCAAGCCAGTCGCCCGGAACATGATTCGTGACCGGATTCTCGAAAGGGTCGTCGAACACGCCCTGTTTGACGAATGTATAGCGCGTGAATTCCTGGTGCCGCTCCACTTTCAGGCGGAATTCGCCCAGGTCCATATGCAGGTTCTTCGATTCACCGCGAGGCAGGACCTGCCCGTAAATCGAGCACAACCGGGCAAGATGCGCCCATTCCCGCGCCCTTTCCTCTATGTTCACAAGCAGCGCAATGTAGGACAAGCGCTCCGGCGGCACCAGCTTTTCGTACTGATGCGTATGAACTTCGTCGTTGAGCTCGCGGCGTAGCGTGTAATCTTCTGGCAGTGGATTCATTTGAACCCATATTGGCACATGTTTTTTCAAATGACAACGATAGGGTTGCGCCCTTGCCCGCCGAATCCTATGATTACAGGCATGCCTCTCCCGCGCCCGGACATGAATAAGAAAATACTACTGCCCTTCCTCGCACTCGCGATACTCGGGGTCGCCGCCTGGCAGCATTCGGGCGACAGGACCGCATCGAAAGCGCTGGTCCTCTACGGCAATGTAGACATACGCCAGGTCCAGCTCGCCTTCAAGGGTACGGAGCGAATAGCAAGCATGTCGGCAAAGGAAGGCGATTCCGTAAGAAAGGGGAGCCTTCTTGCCACATTGGACACGGACAAATTGAAAGCGAATGTCGAACTCAAAAAGGCTGAGCTTGCCGCCCAGGAGCAGGTCGTGGCGCGTCTCATGGCAGGGAGCCGCGTCGAGGAAATCGCCAGGGCGAGAGCGGAACTGGATGCCGCCGGAATCGATGCCGACAATGCACTGCGCAATTACGCCAGACTGAAAGACCTCGCACAAAAACACTTCGTGTCGGAGCAGCAGGCAGACGATGCGAAAGCTGCCGCGCAAGGCGCCAAAGCGCGCGAGCGCGCCGCGGACGCAGTATTGAAGCTCGCGCAGACAGGGCCGCGCAGGGAGGATATCGCATCGGCGAAATCGGCGCTGGAAGCGGACAGACAAGCGCTTGCCATCGTTTCCATCGATCTGGAGGACGCATCCCTCTATGCGCCCTCCGACGGCGTCATAGAAGACAGGATACTGGAGCCGGGCGACATGGCTTCCCCGCAGAAGCCTGTCTATACGCTCGCGCTCACGAACCCGGTCTGGGTAAGGACTTATGTGCCCGAATCCAGCCTCGGCAAACTCAAAATCGGGATGAGCGCGGAAGTCGCAACCGACAGCTATCCCGGAAAACGCTATGAAGCCTGGGTAGGCTACATCTCCCCCAGCGCGGAATTCACGCCCAAATCCGTGGAAACTTCCGAACTCAGGACCAGCCTTTCCTACCAGGTGCGCATTTTCGTGTGCAACCCGCAGAACGAATTGCGCCTCGGGATGCCCGCAACGGTCAGCATCCTCCTTGCAAAAATCGGAACGGAGCCTTGCAAAGCCCCCTGAAATACGCCCTGGAAGCCTCGAACCTGTCCAAGAGCTTCCAGGCCGGCGGGCGCAGGATAGCAGCCCTGAAAAATATCAGCTTCAAGGTGAGAAATGGCATGGTCACCGGACTCATCGGGCCTGACGCTGCCGGAAAATCCACCCTGATGCGACTCGCTTCAGGCCTCCTTGCCCCGGATTCGGGGTCAATCGAGGTGCTCGGCATGGACGCCACGAAAAATTCCCTGGAAGTGCAAAGCGCAATCGGCTACATGCCGCAAAGATTTGGCCTTTACGAGGATCTCACCGTAGGGGAGAACCTCGATCTTTATGCCGACCTGCAGAATGTGGCGGTCCGGGAGCGCCCTTCCCGTTACGAAGAACTCCTCGCGATGGCGGGCCTATCCCCGTTCAAGCATCGCCTCGCGGGAAATCTCTCGGGAGGCATGAAGCAGAAACTGGGGCTTGCCTGCGCGCTTGTGCGCCAGCCCGCCCTGCTGCTCCTGGACGAGTCCACCGTTGGCGTCGACCCCGTATCGAGGCGCGAACTCTGGAGCATCATCTATCGCCTCGTCAGGGAAAAGGGAGCCAGCGTTCTGCTCAGCACGGCCTACCTGGATGAAGCCGAGCGTTGCGACGAAGTCCTCCTGCTGCATGAAGGCGAGTTGCTCGATCAGGGCACCCCCGCGTCATTTTGCGAACCCATGCGCGGACGGGTTTTTGCGATGCATGGGCCGGCGAAACGCACCCTTCAGACCGCCCTTGCCGAAGAGCCCGGCGTGATCGACGCCCTGATCCACGGGGATCATGTCCGCATCGTGATGGAAGAAGGCGTTCCGGCACCCCAGGACATGGGTGCGGAAATCAGCCCCCTGCCGCCGCGTTTCGAGGACAGCTTCGTCACGATGCTGAAAAAAAGGGGGGGCGAATTTCACGGAAACGCAAATCCGGGAAAAACCATTCCGGAAAGCCCGCTTCCCGTGATCGAACTGGAATCCCTGCAAAGGCGCTTCGGGGGTTTCACGGCAGTAAAAAACGTCACTTTTTCCGTATCCCGCGGAGAAGTTTTCGGGCTGCTCGGGGCAAACGGCGCAGGCAAGTCGACCACCTTCCGCATGCTTTGCGGACTGCTTCCCCCAAGCGGAGGAAAATTGCGCGTGGCAGGCGTGGATTTGAGGCATGCAGCATCCAGGGCGCGCGCCAAAATCGGCTACATGTCGCAAAAATTCTCCCTTTACGGAAACTTGAGCGTTCTGGAAAACCTGAATTTCTTCGGGGCCGCATACGGCCTTACCGGAAAGCAGGGGGCGAACAGGATAAGCTGGGCGCTGGAAGAGTTTTCCCTATCGCAAATCGCGGATTCCGTCAGCGCCGATCTTCCCCTGGGCTACAAGCAGCGGCTCGCCCTCGCCTGCGCCCTGATGCACGAACCCGAAATCCTTTTCCTGGACGAGCCGACTTCCGGCGTGGACCCCATCGCCCGCCGCGAATTCTGGCGGCGCATCAACGATCTCGCATCCCGTGGCGTCACCGTCATGGTGACGACCCATTTCATGGAGGAGGCGGAATATTGCGACCGTCTCGCCATCATGGCCATGGGCGAAATACTGACCATCGGCACGCCTACGGAAATCAAGGCAGGGGCGCGCTCGAAAGCATTGCCGGAGCCGTCCATGGAAGATGCATTCATCAGGCTGATCGAATCCCGGGGATCATCATGAGCATGCGCCTCAACGGGCTGATCAGAAAGGAATTCCTGCAGATCATGCGCGACCCGAGCAGCATTGCAATCGCTTTTCTGATGCCGCTTGTGCTGCTGCTTCTTTTCGGCTACGGCGTATCCCTGGATTCTGAGCATATCCCGCTTGGCGTGGTCGTGGAAGCGCCGAGCGCGGATTCCTCGAATTTCGCCGCCGCATTCCCGGAGTCGCGCTATTTCCACATAGTCCATTTTCAGGATACCCATCAAGCCGTGGAATCCATGATGGCGGGGCGCGTGAACGCCATAGTCGTATTGAAGCAGGATTTTCCGAAAAGATCGAGACAGCCGGATGGGGCGCCGGTACAGTTGATACTCAACGGAGTGGACGAAAACACTGCGAGAATCATTTCGGGTTATGTCGACGGCGCGCTGCAAAAGTGGCTCGAACATGATGCGGCAATGCGCGGCGACCAACTCCACAGTCCCATCAGGATGGCGCAGCGCGTCTGGTTCAACGGCGAACTGAGGAGCCGCAACTTCCTGGTTCCGGGGCTGATCGCCGTCATCATGACCCTCATCGGCGCGCTCCTTACCGCGCTCGTGATGGCCAGGGAATGGGAGCGTGGAACCATGGAAGCGCTCCTCGTCACCCCTATTTCGATGAACGAGGTGATACTCGGCAAGCTGATCCCCTATTTTATTCTGGGCATGGGGGGACTTGCGCTTTCGGTTGCGATGGCGCTCTGGCTGTTCGAAGTGCCGTTGCGGGGCTCCCTCTGGGTGCTGTTCGCGGCCTCAGCCCTTTTCCTCATCGCTGCGCTCGGCATGGGACTCCTCATCTCCTCGGTTGCAAAGAGCCAGTTCGTCGCAGGCCAGGTCGCCATCATAGGCACTTTCCTGCCCGCATTCATCCTCTCGGGCTTCATTTTCGATATCAACAGCATGCCGGGGTTCGTCCAGGCCATCACCCATGTCATCGCAGCGCGCTATTATGTCGCCATCCTGCAGACGCTGTTCCTGGTCGGGGACGAATGGAGCGTGATTTTGCCGAACGCCGCAGCCCTCGTCCTGCTCGCAGCGATTTTCCTCGGAATCACCTGGAAAAAAACCAGAAAGCGCCTGGGATAATTCCAGTTTCGGATGAACGGGAGAACAGGGCGGCGAGGATGACGAAGCCAATGCTTCGTCGTTTTTATTCGGGAATGGAATGCCATGTGGAACAGAATATTCGCATTGATGGTCAAGGAATTCCTCGCCCTGCTCAAGGACAGGAAGGGGCGGCTGGTACTCGTCGTGCCGCCGCTGGTCCAGTTGATGGTATTCGGCTACGCAGCGACTTTCGACCTGAAAAACGTGCCTTACGCGGTTTATTCCGAGGACAGGGGATACGTTTCGCGCGACCTGCTCGCAGCCTTCAATGGTTCGTCAAACTTCACCCTGATTGCGCATCCGGGCGACGAACGCGAAATCGCGCCGCTCGTAGACAGCAGGAAAGTCTTGATGGTCATGCGCATCGGCCCCAATTTCAGTTCCGACCTGTCGAGCGGGCGCGCGTCCACCATCCAGATCATCGTGGACGGGCGCAATTCGAACACGGCCATGCTGGTCGTCAATTATGCCGCCACCATCGTCCAAAAATTCAACAGGGAATGGGCCGCGCGGCATGACGCCGCGATTCCCGTGCATATCGAGACCCGCTCCTGGTTCAACCCGAACCTGGAAAGCCGCTGGTTCTTCATCCCCGGCATAGTGGGGCTGCTCACGCTGCTCGTCACCATATTGGTCACGGCCCTTTCGGTGGCGCGGGAACGCGAGCAGGGCACTTTCGACCAGTTGCTCGTCACCCCCATGAGTCCGCTGGAAATATTGATGGGAAAAGCGCTGCCTGGATTTTTGATCGGCATTCTGGAAGCGACATTGATCACCCTGGCGGCCGTTTTCTGGTTCGAAGTTCCGCTGCTCGGGAGCATTTTGACGCTATACACAGGCGTATTCCTGTTCCTGCTCTCGGCAGTGGGAGTAGGCCTCATGATATCCTCGATCGCCGTGACGCAGCAGCAGGGTCTCCTGGGGGCATTCTTCTTCATGGTTCCCGCAATCATCCTCTCGGGCTTCGCCACCCCGATCAGGAACATGCCGACCATAGTCCAGGATCTCACACTCCTCAACCCGATGCGCTATTTCCTGGTGGTGCTGCGCGGCGTGTTTCTCCAGGGAACGCCCTTTCACCTGTTGATTCCGCAGCTCTGGCCTCTGGCTGCGATCGGCATCGCCTCTCTCGCCATAGCGGGATGGCTTTTCAGGAACAGGATGTATTAGTAGGGAGCCGACATTCGTCAGCGAGCGATAAAAAAGGGGGCCGAAGCCCCCTTGGATTGGAGTGAAGCAGTTTATTCGACTCGTTCGCCGTGCAGACTCACGTCGAGGCCTTCGCGTTCCTGCTCTTCGTTGACGCGCAGGCCGACGACCATGTCGATCACCTTGAGGATGATGAAGGTCATGATGCCGCCGTAAACCAGGGTCGTGCCTACCCCGAGCGCCTGGATCATGAGCTGCCCGCCGTTGCCTTCGAGCACGCCTGCGGTACCGCCTATGTCCTTCACCGCGAACACGCCGGTGAGCAGGGCGCCAACGATACCGCCGATGCCATGCACGCCGAAGCAGTCGAGCGAATCGTCATAACCCAGCATGGCTTTGAGCGAAGTCGCTGCCCAGAAGCAGATCGCGCCGGCGGCAATGCCGATGATGAGCGATCCCATCGGACCCACGAAACCGGAAGCCGGGGTAATCGCGACGAGTCCCGCGACTGCGCCGGAAGCGATGCCCAGAACCGAGGGCTTGCCCTTGGCCAGCCATTCGGCAAACATCCAGGCAAGGGCTGCGCCTGCGGTTGCGATCTGGGTGACTGCCATGGCCATGCCGGCACGTCCGTCGGCTGCGACAGCGGAACCCGCGTTGAAGCCGAACCAGCCCACCCACAGGAGAGATGCGCCGATCACGGTAAGCACCAGATTATGCGGGGGCATCGCTTCCTTGCCGTAGCCCAGACGCTTGCCGAGCACAATCGCCGTGACAAGACCGGCTATACCCGCATTGATATGCACGACCGTTCCGCCTGCGAAGTCCAGCACGCCCTTGGCGGCCAGCCATCCGCTCGGCTCCCATACCCAGTGGGCGATCGGGGAGTAGACCAGAAGAGACCAGAGCGCGATGAACAGCATCATCGCGGAGAACTTCATCCTGTCCGCGAATGCACCCGTGATGAGCGCGGGGGTGATGATCGCGAATGTCATCTGGAACATCATGAACACGGATTCAGGAATCGTCTGGGCAAGATGGGACACCATTTCCTTGGAGCCGTTGATGAACGCCATGCCGTTCAGGAACAACCTGTCGAAGCCGCCCAGATAGGGACTGCTTCCCGGGGTGAACGCAAGGCTGTAGCCCGCGACCATCCACAACACGGTGACCAGACAGGTGATGGCGAAACTCTGCATCAGGGTCGCCAGCACGTTCTTCTTGCGCACCATGCCGCCATAGAAGAGCGCCAGACCCGGTATGGTCATCATCAGCACGAGCGCCGTCGATGCAAGCATCCAGGAAGTATCCCCGGAGTTGATCTTACCAACCTCGAGCATGAACGGAGCCGTAGGTGCCGCAGCCGCAGGGGCCGATGCAGCCGCTGCTGCCGCAGGCGCCGAAGCTGCCGCCGCGGGAGCGGATGCGTCATCTGCGTAAAGCTGCGAACTGAAACACAATGCTCCGAAAAGCGAGAGCAACAACCAGAACTTTCTCATCATGTTCTCCTTAAAGTGCGTCCGGGCCGGTTTCGCCGGTACGGATGCGAATGACCTGGGCGAGATCGGTGACGAAGATTTTTCCATCCCCGATTTTTCCCGTCCTGGCCGCTTTTTCTATAGCCTCGATCACCTGATCCAGCAGATCGTCCTTGATCGCAGCATCGATCTTGACTTTCGGCAGGAAATCGACGACATATTCGGCGCCTCGATAGAGCTCAGTATGCCCTTTCTGACGTCCGAACCCCTTGACCTCCGTGACAGTGATGCCCTGCACGCCTATGGCGGAGAGGGCTTCCCGCACTTCGTCAAGCTTGAACGGCTTGATGATTGCAGTTACGATTTTCATGTGAACTCCCTGTGTTGAGGTTTCAGAACTTGTAAAGCGCTTCGAGGCCGAAAGAATTCTGGCTGGTTTTTCCGAGGCCGTTGGTTTGCAGGAACACGGCCTGATTGGACGTATCCTTGCGGATTTCCCCCCT
>JAIELG010000058.1 GCA_019753155.1 Burkholderiales bacterium | reverse complement strand
CGGGGGGGATGTGGGCGTCACCCCGCTTGCCTTCAGGAAAACGAATTTCGTGGGGGGGCTGAAACTGGAGGCGAGGCTCGATGACGGCCTGAGCTTCGGCGCCGAGCTGTCCAGGCGTCCCGTCACCGACAGCCTGCTCTCCTATGCCGGCGCGACGGACCCCAGGACAGGGTTGTCGTGGGGCGGGGTGACGAGCAACGGCCTGAACCTCGATTTCGGCTACGATTCGCAAGCGTTCGGCGCCTATGCCAGGGGGGGGCTGCATCGCCTCGCGGGGGCGAACGTGGCCTCCAACAACGCCTTCGATGCCAGCGTCGGCGCATACTATTATGTCATCAGGAACGACGACGATATCCTGACTTTGGGCGCGAACATCACGAGTCAAAGCTATGCGAAGAACCTGCGCTATTTCACGCTCGGACATGGCGGCTATTTCAGCCCGCAGTCCTATTTCAGCCTGGGTATTCCGATCGACTGGAGCGGACGCAAGGAGAAGCTTGCCTATCAGGTCAGGACCAACGTGGGGATTCAGTCTTTCAGGGAGGATTCCGTTCCCTATTTCCCCCTGGATGCCGGCCTTCAGGGGACGCTGCAGAACATGGCCCTCGCCAATCCCGCGCTTGCAAGCAGTTATGCAGGGCGCAGCGTATCCGGATTTTCCTATCTGCTGGCAGGTTCGGTAGAATACCAGATCGCACCGAAATTCTTTCTCGGGGGGGCGCTTTCGATGGACAATGCATCCAATTATAATCAGCAGATCGGGCTCGCCTATCTGAAATATGCCTTCCTGCCGCAGGCTGGGAAAATCGCTTTTCCGCCCGCCATAGTCCAGCCTTATTTCCTGGAGCATGCGCCGTGAAGTCCATTGTTTTTACATGGCTTTTTGTTTTCAGCGCGGCGCTCTTCGCGAAAGACCCGCAATTGCAGGGGCGGGATTATCTTGCCGGAGGCGAAACGGGCAAGGCCGTCGAACGTTTTTCCGCGGCGGTCGATGTCAATCCGTTCGATGCGGTTGCGCTCAACAACCTCGCGGTCGCGAAAGCGGTGCAGGGCGATTACCAGGGCGCGCTGGCCCTCCTGGAGCGGGCGGGCAGGCTCGCCCCATCGCGGCGGGACATCGCGGCAAATCTTGCCGGTTTGAAGGGCTGGCTGGAGGGGTATGGCGATCGCGCGCCGGATACCCCGAATTTCGGCCCGGCCCCGCCTGAACTTCCCCCGTTATGGAAAGCGCCATGATCGATGCCGAACTGATGAAATCGAAGCGCTCGATACGCCTTGTCGTGGCGGTGCTGCTCATGGTCGTCGCAGTTGGCATAGTGTCGCTCGTCGATCGTTTCAGCAAGGCCGTCGTGGAAGTCCCGGCGCTTCCGAATGCCCCTCAGAAAGCCCCGCCGCCGGTGTCCGGAAAAACACCCCGGACTGCTTTGCCCGCGCCTCATTCGATGGTGAGTGCAGTATCGGCGCCAGTCCCGGAGCCGCAGGCGGCATCGGCGCCAGTTCCGGAACAGGTGGAAACCCCGCCGCCTCCTGCGGTCAGGAACGTGGCGCCCGGCGTGAAGGAGTCCAGAGCGCCATCGGCATCGAACATGCCAAAAGCCGCAAGGAAAGTCGAGAGGAAAGCCGAGAGGAAAGCCGAACCTGCGGGCGACTACACGCTCCAGTTCGGCGTGTTCTTTTCGGAATCCAATGCCGAGCGCATGCTGGCGAGACTCGGGGATAAAGGGATCAGACCCTCGGTCGATGCACTTTTGCTGGCCGGCCCCTATTCCGACAGGGATGGCGCCGAAAAGGACAAGCAAAAGCTGGAACTGGATTCCGATCCGATCGATCTTCCCGGAAAGGGGTATGTGCTTAAGGTCGGGGTTTTCGATTCGCTTGCGAATGCGCAGAATTACGAATCTAAACTCAGGCTGGATGGCTTTCCGGTTTTGACCCAGACCCGCATTCGGGCGGGGTTCTACGGGAGCCGCAGCGCCGCGCGGGATGCGGCGCTGAAACTCGGCATTGCGGCGATCGTCGTCAAACGTTAATCCTGCGCCCGCATGGGAGTAAATCGGTGGTTCCCGAACGGAATTGCCCGGAGCATGCCCGGGAAAGTATTGCCGGGCTTCCCGCGAATATTCGCGGGATCAGGGACGAGTTGCCGTAAACAGGTCAATGCAGCTTGGAAGTTTCGGGCCGCCTTCTGCCCATATCCAGGGGCTTTTCCTGTTCGATGCGTTTTCTGCCGGTATCCAGGGACTTCCCCTGTTCGATGAACTTTTGCAGCGATTCGGCCGGCAGCGGGGTGCAGAAATAAAACCCCTGTATCGAATCGCACTGCGACAGGGACAGGAAATTCAGTTGTCCCCTGTTTTCCACGCCTTCCGCCGTGACCGAGAGCTTGATGCTGTGCGCGAGCGCGATGATGCCGTTGGCGAGCGCCGCATTGTCCGGACTCGACGTGATGTTTTCGACGAAGGACTGGTCGATCTTGATCTTGTCTATGGGGAATTCCTTGAGGTAGCTCAGGCTGGAATACCCCGTTCCGAAATCGTCGATTGAAATCTTGACGCCCATCTTCTTCAAATGCTGCAAGGTCAGGATGGATTCCTCGACCTTGTGCATGATCGCGCTTTCCGTGATTTCGAGTTCCAGAAACTCGGGCGCCAGCGCGCTGGATTCCAGGGCTTCCATGACGACCTGCACCAGATCCTGCTTGTGAAACTGTCGGGGGGAGAGATTGACCGCGATGCGGAGTTGTTCCATGCCCATGTTCTGCCAGGATTTGGCTTGCATGCATGCCGTTTTCAGCACCCATTCGCCGATCTGAACGATGAGTCCGGTTTCCTCCGCAAGCATGATGAATTCCGATGGGGCAATGATCCCCCTGATCGGATGGTTCCAGCGCAGCAGGGCTTCCATCGCGATCATCTTTCCGGTGTCGAGGTCGACCTGGGGCTGGTAATGGAGCACGAATTCATCGCAAAGGATGGCGCGGCGCAGATCGTTCTCCAGAAGCAGGTGGTCTATCGCACTGACATCCATGTCGCTCGTATAGAACCTGAAATGATTGCCGCCTGCATCCTTTGCCCGGTACATCGCCGAATCCGCTTTCCTGAGCAGCGTGGAGATGTCGTCGCCGTCGTCCGGGTAGACGGATATCCCGATGCAGCCCGTGATCGAGATGCCCATTTCCTCGATCTGGACAGGGGTGGAAATCGCCCTGAGCACCCTCTCCGAGTATGCGCTGATGGCCCCCATCGATTCCGCGTCGGAACAAACGATGGCAAATTCGTCGCTGCCCAGCCTCGCGGCAAAGTCTCCCGCATCGAGGCAGGCTGCGATATGCTGCCCGCACAGGCCCATGAGCCTGTCGCCATTCGCGTGCCCGAGGGAATCGTTGATGAGCTTGAAACGGTCGAGGTCGAGAAACAGTATGGCAAGCTTCCGCCCGGCGCTCTCCGCGTGCGTGAGCTGATGCCCGAGTTGGTCGAGCAGGGATTTCCGGTTCGGGAGTTTTGTGAGGGTGTCGTGGTTGGCGAGGAAATGGAACTGCTCCTCGATCTTCTTGAGATGGGTGATGTCTTCGACGGCTGCGATCAGATGGCATGGGCAGTTCCGGTCGTCCCTCATGATGGATACGGTCAGCCTCGCCCATATGGTCTGGTTGTCGCTGCGCTTCAAGCGCTGTTCCATGGAGAAGGACGGGATTTTCCCCACAAGCAGGCTGGTTTGCAATTCGAGCATCCTGGGCAGATCGTCGGGATGGGTGCAGACATGAAAGGCGATGCCGTGCAGTTCGCTTTCGCCGTAGCCCATAATTTCGCACAGTTTCGGGTTCGATCTCAGCCACGTTCCCTCCAGGCTGATATGGGCCATGCCGACCGGGACGAAATCGAAGCTGACGTGAAACTGCTCATCCACGCTTTGCCGGGCAGATTCTGTCCACGCCGGGATGGCGAACGCTGTTTCGGCATTCCCGTCGCAAACGGCAGTCTGCTCCACGGCTTGATGGAGTTTTTCGAAGAAAGCGGATTCGTTCGAGTAGGGGTTGCGCGCGATATCCGCAAGATCCGTGATGCGGCTCCTGAGCACGACATGTCTTGCCCCTGCCTTGAGCGCAGACAGAATCGAATCTGCATCGTCGTCCCCGGCAATGAATACGATGGGCGATGGCGACAGGGCGAGCGCTCTTTCGATGTCGAAGCCTGCCGCATCGCAAACGACGAGATTCCAGCGGGAACCCGACAGCGCCCGCTCGAATGCGTCCATACGCTCCACACGCTCGAAATACAGCGGGCAGCCAAACTGCAATACCTGCGCGATCGTGGCTGCGTCATCCGCGCAGGTCATTGCAATCAATACGTTGAAGGGTTTACCCATTTACAATAGTCGGGGTGATCCATGTTCTGGATGTACGGGTTAGAACGATTCAATCATAAACAAATGCGTAATGTAAATCAATGTAAGCCAGTGTAACTCATCTGACGGCATCCGCCCAATTGTTCGGAGTCTCGAACAACCGCACTCTGTCGAGCCTGATGCCGCTCTTCGCGTAAGCGGCATCGAGGATTTCGAAAGCGATTGCGGCAAGGTTTTCCGCTGTCGGCGGCACATCGAGCACGACGGTCTTGTGCCCTGGGATGGATTGCAGGAAATTCAGCACTTCCGTATCGTGCCTGTAAACCAGGAAAGCATGATCCCACGGCTCCACGACTTCGCGCTGCGCAATGAGCTTGACCTCGGAATAATCCATGACCATGCCCTGGTCGGATGCGCCTTCGGTTTCGACGACCCTGCCGCACAGCGTGACTTCGATGGCGTAACGATGGCCGTGAAGGTGGCGGCACTGGCTTTTATGGTTGGGAATCCTGTGTCCTGAGTCGAATTCCAGGCGTCTTGTGATCAGCATGTTCGGCTTGCATTTGAGTGTGCGGTGCGCAATTATACCATTGCCAGCAACTTACCTTTTCGGAAACCATGCCACTCAACATCAATGAGCACAGCAGAGGCAGCGCCGGACTGACCTATGTTTATCCCGTCGTGTCGCGGCGTTCGGGCGGTGTCTCAGTCGGGATCAACCTCAACCCGAACAATGCCTGCAACTGGCGCTGCGTGTATTGCCAGGTTCCCGAACTCAAGCTGGGCGCCGCCCCGCAAATCGATCTGGATAAGCTGGAAGGCGAGTTGTCGGGATTTCTGTACGAACTGCTGCACGGCGATTTCATGAACGAGCGCGTTCCGGAAGACCTGAGGCGGATCAACGATGTGGCGATTTCAGGGAACGGCGAGCCGACAAGCGCTCTGGAATTCGACAGCATCGTCGAGCGCATAGGGGAAGTCATCCTCGATTCGGAGTTGCCGCTGGATGTCAGGCTGGTGCTCATCACCAACGGCAGCCTGATCCACAAACAGCAGGTCCGGGCCGGATTGAACAGGATGGCCTCCCTGAACGGAGAAGTCTGGTTCAAGCTCGACAGCGCGACGGTCTCGGGGAGAAAACGGATCAACGATACCGCAATCGGTTCGGATCTGGTCCTGGGAAATCTCGAAATTTGCGCATCCCTTTGCCCGACATGGTTGCAGACCTGCGTGTTCCAGTTGGACGGGCATCCGCCTTCCGGGGAGGAGCGCGAGGCGTATATCGAGTTCGTGTCTCCCCTGGCGAAAGACCTTAAGGGGGTGCTGCTTTACGGCCTGGCCCGCAAGTCCTGTCAGGCGGAAGCGGCGCGCTTGTCCCCGGTTTCCAGGGAATGGATCGCCCAGTTCGGGGACGACATCAGGAAAGCCGGGCTGGCCGTCAGGATATTCCTTTGAAGCCTGTGTTGAGGTAAAATCGAAAATTTTACGCAGTCGAGCATGTCACTAATCGTTCAGAAATACGGCGGCACGTCCGTCGGCACCGCCGATCGCATCAGAAACGTAGCGAAGCGCATCGCCAAATTCAAGGCGCAGGGGCACGGCATCGTCGCGGTCGTCTCCGCCATGAGCGGGGAGACGAACCGCCTCATCGCGCTCGCCCGTGAAATCCAGGCGCAGCCCGACCCAAGGGAGCTCGACGTGATGATTTCCACCGGGGAACAGGTGACGATCGCCCTGCTCGCCATGGCGCTGATGGAACTCGGGATCAAGGCGAAAAGCTATACCGGCACGCAGGTGCGGGTGCTGACCGACAGCGCTTTCACCAAGGCGAGGATACTTTCGATAGACGAAGAGCGCATGCGCGCCGATCTCGAATCGGGGCATGTCGTGGTCGTGGCGGGATTCCAGGGGGTCGATCTGGAGGGCAACATCACCACGCTCGGGCGCGGCGGTTCGGACACCACCGGGGTTGCGCTCGCTGCCGCGTTGAAAGCCGACGAATGCCAGATTTATACCGACGTGGATGGCGTCTATACCACCGACCCCCGCATCGAGCCCAGGGCGAGAAAGCTCAAATCGATCACGTTCGAGGAAATGCTGGAGATGGCGAGCCTGGGGTCGAAAGTGCTGCAAATCCGCTCGGTCGAATTCGCCGGAAAATACAGGGTCAAACTTCGCGTGCTGTCCTCCTTCGAGGAGGAAGGGGAGGGCACGCTGATTACTTTCGAGGAAGAGGGCAAAATGGAACAGCCGATCATTTCCGGCATCGCATTCAATCGCGATGAAGCAAAAATCACCGTGCTCGGCGTGCCGGACAAGCCGGGAATCGCTTACCAGATACTGGGGCCGGTCTCGGACGCCAATATCGAAGTGGACATGATTATCCAGAACGTGGGCGTGGAAGGGACGACCGATTTTTCCTTCACCATACACAAGAACGATTACGAGCGGGCGATGCGTATCCTGAAGGACGTGCAGTTGCATCTCAAGGCGAGGGACGTTCTGGGGGACGACAGGATCGCCAAGGTTTCGGTGGTCGGCATCGGCATGCGCTCCCATGCCGGGGTTGCGAGCCAGATGTTCAGGACGCTCGCCGAAGAAGGGATCAACATCCAGATGATCTCGACTTCCGAAATCAAGATTTCCGTCGTGATCGACGAGAAATACCTCGAACTTGCCGTCAGGATACTGCACAAGGCCTTCTACCTCGATCAGGAGGTTTGACCTTTCAGGCCCGAAGCGTTATGCTAGCCGCCTTTGAGGAGAGATGGCCGAGTGGTCGAAGGTACTCCCCTGCTAAGGGAGCGTAGGGTTTATAGCCTTACCGAGGGTTCGAATCCCTCTCTCTCCGCCAGTCATGACAGGTTTCTGCGGCTTGCGGAAGCAGCCTGTTAAAGCAAAAACCCATGCAACACCCCATTATCCCGGAAAATGCCTGGTCGCATGTCGCCCTGACGGGGGGCTTGACGCGCGAAATGCCCTGTTGCGGCCCTCCGCCTGTGCGTCATCGAGCGGAAACTCAGGGGTCAATCAGCGCCCTTTTCGGGAGTTCGCCGCAATAGACGGCGTTCGGGGCTTCATGATCGCCACGGACGGCATGGAAATATACGCGGCGACAGGAAGCTATGATATTGTAATTGAGGGTATCCAAATTTTGTGATTGATTTCGTCATATTGCGGGATCACGGCATCAAAGCAATAAATCAAATTATGTAGTTGATATTCCTCTTATGATCCTGTACGGTGAAATTAAAATCCATGATTGAAGGGGTGTCGATGAAACCTTCCGAATCTCTCAGGAATCACCGCGAAGCTGTGTTGAACCTTGTGTCCGGTATAGGGGCAACCAACGTCCGCGTTTTTGGTTCTGTCCTGCATGGCGAAGACACCGAGGAAAGCGATGTTGACCTCCTGGTGGACGTTCCCCGAGGCACCACGCTTCTTGATATGGTGCGGCTGCAAAACGCCATAGAAGCCGAGCTGGGCGTTTCCGTGGATATCTTGACTGCAGACGATCTCAATCCCCGGTTCCGCGACCAAGTGCTTCAGGAGGCGAGACCGCTATGAGCGATCCATTACGTGAACAGGATTACCTGAGTCATGTAGAAGAGGCAATCGGCAGGATTTAGCGCTATCTTGAAGGCAAAACCGAGAAAGACTTCCTTTCTGATAGCCTGATTCAGGATGCAGTGATTCGAAACCTCGAAATCATTGGCGAAGCTGTGACGAAACTTGGGCCAGATCTGAAGGAGCAGTACAAGCATGTTCCCTGGGGAGAAATCGCCGGCATGCGCAATCGGTTGATTCATGGCTATTTTGCAGTAAATCTGCGAATTGTATGGGATACCGTCAAGGAAGTTCTGCCGGAATTTCTTGGCAAGATAGAAGCCATTCAATCTGAGTTAAATCCTCCTGATTTTACGAAACCAAAGGGACCATCCATATCGCGATAAAATCGAATTCTGGAAACAGCTAATGCCCGCCAATATTCTGAATCTATCCACCTATTCAATTACACGGGTCTTCGAAAGCGAACATGATTATCACGGACGCACTCAACCAAAGAGTCGTAAAATATACCGCAGCTGAAATGTGGCCACGATACGCCTTGCCCCAAATTGTCACAAAGTCTTCATTAAACCTTCAAGAAGAAGAAAGATAATAAGCCCCATCGCTTATCTTGGGGATTGGATGAATTTCAAGCTTGCAGTCGGCTTGTTTTTGCTCGCCATCAACGGTTCCGCGTTTGCTGCGACCGACGACGATCGCAACCTTATTGCGGCAGCCGGCAAGGGCGACCTCGTGGTATTCAACATGATGCTCGGGTGGGGAGCGAACCCCGATGCGCTCGACAAGGGCGGAAACAGCGCCATCCTGATGGCGGCCTATTACGAGCGGCGCGACATGGTGCGCCGCCTCATCGAACTCGATGTCGATGTCAATGCGAAGGGCAGCATCGGCTATACCCCCGTCGGTGTTGCGGCCATGCGGGATGACCCCGAAATCCTCGGAATGCTCATCAAAAAGGGCGCGAAGCTCGACGTGCATGACGGCGCGAAAGGCACTCCGCTTTTGAACGCGATCCAGTTCCAGTATGACGAGAACGTGCGGATGCTTCTGGAGGCGGGGGCGAACGCGGATCTCGCGGGCGCATTCGGCATGACGCCCCTGATGATGGCTGCGCAGATGGGGCGGGCCGACTACGTGGACGCCCTGCTCGCGAAAGGGGCGGACGTCAACATGCGCGGGGACCAGCAGAGCACCGCGCTTTATTTCGCCCTCTTCGAGGGGCATGACGATATTGCGAGGAAACTGATCAGGGCAGGGGCCAATCTCCGGCTTCCCGCCAACGGCTATACGCCGCTGCATTGGGCCCGCGTCATGGACAGGGCGGACATCGTGCCGCTCATGGTCGAAGCGGGGGCGATCGAGTGATGGACATGCTGAGCGAGCACGGGATCGCGCCTCATGCGCGGCATAACGATATCACGCTGGTGGGGGAAGATCAGGGGCGGCTGGTCTCCGTGGTCGACAGTTCCTTGCGGGTGTTGAATGAAAGCCATTTTTTCGCCTGGGTCCAGGGCGAAGTGCAGTACCTGCTTCCCCATGAAATCCTGGTGTGCTGCATTGCTGCCGGACCCGATGCGCAGATGCGTTTCTATCCTTTTTCCAGCGCCCCCGGTTTCCAGTTGGAGGTTTTTCCGGAATTGAGCAGTCCCGAGGGCTTGCTGTCCAGGATGCTGCTGCGCGCCCGCGAGAGCGGAGGGGTGTTCGCCATGGGGGAGGATTTCTGCGTCGGAGAGGGCGATGAGGACTGGATGCCCCTGCTGCAGCGCCACGGACTCGATAATGTCGCGGCGCAAGGCCTGCGGGGTTCCGACAACCGCCTCAAAAGTTACTTCTGCTTCTTCAGGCTTGCGGGGGGGGTCGGCCGCCGCACCCTTTACCTCCTCGATATCCTGCTTCCCATACTGGATGCGACGCTTTCGCGGGTCGTCGCCCAGGAGGATGTCAAGGTAAAGTCCAACCATCTCGCCGGCGAACAACTGGGGCCGCGCGAAATCCAGGTGCTGCGCCTCATCAAGGTCGGCATGACCAACCAGACGATCGCCGAGGAATTGAACCTGAGTCCCCTCACCGTCAAGAACCACGTGCAGAAAATCCTGAAGAAACTCAGGGTCAAAACCCGCGGGCATGCCGTCATCCACGCCATCAATCTCGGCCTGCTGAACCACGACTGAATCGAGTGCGGAGTCGAAGCCCATTGCGCAATCGGTTGCCGCGGATGAAATAATTCTGCAAAGCCCCTGATGTACACTTCACTTCCCGAACGATTACCGAGAAGCGAAATGAGAAAAATACTTGCAGTCCTGGCAATGACGGCCATCGCCTTTTGCGCGCATGCCGACGATGATAAGGAAGCCCTCAGGAAAACCCTGGAGGCGAACCTGCCGGGGGTTACGATCGGGGCCATCACCAGGCTTCCCTATCACGCCGTCTACCAGGTCGTGGGCAACGGCTACAATATCTTCTATACCGACGAAAAAGGCGAAGTCGGCTTTTTCGGCAAGCTGGTCGACCTCAAGTCCAGGATGGACGTTACCGGGCTGGCGACTGAAAAATTGCGCGTCGTCGATTTCTCCACCCTGCCCCTCGACAAGGCTTTCGTCAGGGTCAAGGGAAACGGCAAACGCAAGCTCGCGCTCTTTTCCGACCCGGATTGCCCGTACTGCCGGGAACTCGAAAAGGAACTGGATGGGGTAAATGACGTGACCATCTATACCTTCCTTTATCCGCTTTCTTCCATCCATCCCGACGCAAGGCGCAAGGCAGAACAGATCTGGTGTTCCAGGGACAGGGCGAAGGCCTGGGACGGCTGGATGCTGGAGAAGAAGGAACTGCCTGCCGGGGAAGCGAAATGCGCGACGCCGATCGCCGACATCGAGGCGCTCGCGAAGAAATACTGGATCACGGGAACGCCCGGCATGGTCTTCGAAAACAACAAGCTCGTCCCGGGGGCGCTGAAGAAGGCGGAGATCGAGGCGCTCCTTGCCAGGCCTGAAGAGGCATCGCCTGCGAAGTGACGCGCGGGAACGGGGGCTTCACCTACATCGGCATCCTCATCGCGGTTGCGATCATGGGGGTGCTGCTTGCCCAGGTGGCGGTATTCTGGCACAAGGTCGAGCAACGCGAGAATGAGCGGGAACTGCTGCGCATCGGGGGGGAATTTCGCCGGGCGATAGGCGATTATTACGAAAATTCTCCCGAGCGGAAGGCGTTCCCGAAAAAGCTCGACGATCTGCTGCGGGATGGGAGATATCCCGTGGTGAAGCGCTACCTGCGCAGAATCTATAACGATCCCATGACGAAGAGCCCGGTATGGGGGCTGGTGAAGGGGCCGGGGGATGTCATAACGGGGGTCTACAGCCTCTCCGAAGAGGCGCCGGTCAGGCAGGCGAACTTCGCAGGCGATGCGTTTTCGGGGAAGAAGCATTACTCCGAATGGCAGTTCGTTTATGCGTCCAACGCGCCTGCCGCTCCGACAGCCGCCCCGGCAGCCGCCGCGCCCGCGCCTCCTCCTGCGCCCGAGCCTGCGCCGCCCCCCGCCTATGTGCCGCCGCCGGTGGCCCCGCCTCCGTCCGGCAACAACCGGCAGGACAGGAAAAAATTCCTGTGCGACATGATGAATGCCAACGACATCAGGACTTGCGGGGTGATGCTGCAGAAATTCGGGGATGCCGCCGGGCAGTATTGCCTCACCTCGGCCGCGGCGCGCTATGGCGAATGCCAGAGCGGCGCGCCGATGGAAACCCTGGTGGTGACATATTGATGATCCGAACGGACTATAAAAAAGCGAATTCATGACACTTTTGTGTCATTTTTCGGTGCTATACTGCTTTGAGCAATGAGCATGCGACAGGGTGATGGCCCGAACGGGCTATCGGCGGGAGGGGAATCGACCGAACGTCCGTAACAGTCGCCTGCCAGAATGCCATATATCGTAAAAAGCTACACCTGTCGCGAGGCAGGGTCGGAAAGCTGCGGATCTTCCATGAAGATGGCCGGGTTGCCCAGGTTCTGCAATTTTCAGGATTTAGAGGAGTATTCGACATGAAATTGAAATTGAGCATCATCGCGGCGGCGCTCGTTGCAGGCTTCGCAGGCCAAGCCGGCGCTGCCATCGTTACCGGCAACACGTATGCCAACAACCTGGTTCTGTCGGTCTGGGATCAGACCAATCTGACTTCCTACACCGCCAACCTGGGCCTCACCATGCAGCAGGTGCTGAATGGCGCCGGCTATAGTTACGTCGGCGCCCCCAAGGCGCAAGCCGGAGCCGCAAGCGTCAATCTGGTCGACACCGCCGCCAATAACTTCAGCTTCAGCGATCCTCTGCTGAGCACCTATCTGTCCACGGCAAGCGCGAATACTACCTGGAGCGTGATTGCGATTAACTTCGGTCAGCCAAGTTTTGGCGCGACCGGCATTTTTAGCACTTCCCAGGCACCTCTTGCAACCGTTGCAGCTACGACGGGTATTCTGATGACCGGAATGAGTGGGGCTAATGGCAACTATGTCAATCCTGTCAGCATTGC
>JAIELG010000027.1 GCA_019753155.1 Burkholderiales bacterium | reverse complement strand
TGCCTGAAGCAGCCTCAATGCAAATGGATCAACCAATTACATGATCACCCATTTTGCACAACTTGACGCACACAACCTCAACATGTCGAGCTATAATGGAAATTGAACGAGGCGATCCGATGCGCGTTGATGGATTGCCAAACCGAATCTACTCATAAAGGACTGCGATCATGGACCAGGAGCAGCGACCACTGTATGGGGTGTTAGTCACCGCCTCTTCCTATGAAAAACAATCTGAAATTCCTGAAACGGAGGCCATGGAAGGACATATTCGGTCGATGATAGAAGAGGCCGCCTATTACCTGGCCGAAAAAAGGGGATTCGCATCCGGTCATGAGCTGGAAGACTGGCTTAAAGCAAAAGCGCAAATATTGAAACAATAACCCCGGCTCTTCTCGAAGATCTGCCGACCTGAATCGCTAGTTCTCCGAATCCAGGCCGGCAAGGGTCATTTCGGCCGCGCGCAACAAGGCTCTTGCCTTGTTGCAGGTCTCCGTCCATTCGTTGACGGGGATCGAATCCGCAACGATTCCCGCCGCCGCCTGAACGTTCAGTATGCCGTCCTTGATGATCGCGGTGCGGATCGCGATAGCAAGATCCATGTTGCCGTTGAACCCGATATATCCCACGGCCCCGGCATAAATGCCGCGCTTGGTGGGTTCGAGTTCGTCTATGATTTCCATTGCCCTGACTTTCGCTGTTCCCGTAACCGTCCCGGCCGGAAACGTCGCCCTGAGCAGCTCGATTGCGGTCATCCCTTCCTTGATTTTCGCCTCGACGTTGGAGACGATGTGCATCACATGGGAATAGCGCTCGACCACCATTTTTTCGGTCACTTTGACCGTTCCTGTCTGCGCCACGCGCCCGATGTCGTTTCTGCCGAGATCGATCAGCATCAGGTGTTCGGCCCGCTCCTTGGGGTCGGACAACAAATCCTGTTCGAGATCCCTGTCCTGTTCGGGCGTGGCGCCCCTGGGGCGAGTTCCCGCGATCGGTCGCACCGTGATCCTGTCCTGTTCCTGCCTTACCAGGATTTCGGGGGAAGCCCCGACGATATGGAAATCCTCCAGATCGTAATAGAACATGTAGGGCGAAGGATTGATCGCGCGCAGGGCGCGGTAAAGATTGATGGGCGGCGCATCGAATGGCAGCGTGATGCGCTGGGAAATCTGCACCTGCATGATGTCGCCGTCGACGATATAGCGCTTCGCCCTGTCGACTGCGGACAGATACGCTTTTTCCCCGATTTCTGAAACGGGTTTCGGACGACCCTGGCTCGGCCTGTATTCCGGCACGCCCGCCGCGGTTCTCAGACTGCATTTCAATTCACGGAGCCGCCCGCTTGCCTTCTCGAAGGCGTTTTCCTCTCCCGGGTCGGCATAGACGATGAGGTAGAGTTTTCCGGAAAGGTTGTCCACCACGGCAAGCTCCGTGGAGACCATCAGGAGGATATCGGGCGTGCCGAGAGTGTCTTTCTTGCTTGTATGCGCAAGTTTGGGCTCGATATGGCGCACGGCATCGTAGCCGAAATAGCCTACCAGCCCGCCGAAAAAACGCAGCGGGGTCGAAATCGGCGCGGCCTTGAAGCGTTGCTGAAAAGCTTCCACGAATTCCAGCGGATCGTCCGATTCGCCTTCCTCGATCACGTTTCCATTCCGGGAAACCTGGAAATGGTTTCCGGAAAATTTAAGCACGCATCTGGCGGGAAGCCCGATAAAGGAATACCGACCGAAGCGCTCTCCGCCCACGACCGATTCGAGCAGGTAGGAATAGGGGCAATTGGCGAGCTTGATATAGACGGAAAGCGGGGTATCCAGATCCGCAAAAGTTTCGAGAACCAGCGGAATAAGGTTATAGCCTTCGAGGGCGAGCCTGTCGAATTCCTGTTTTGTCATGGTTTTTCGATCAGCCGGGCGGCATCAAAAAGGCTTTCGACTATGGCGTCGGAGTCGAGCTCCCGCACGTCCCGCCCTTCGTTGTAGCCGTAAGGCACACAGAATATGGCGCATCCTGCTGCACGGGCAGCCTGCACGTCGTTTATCGAGTCGCCGATCAGGAGCATCTCGGAAGGTTCTATGCCGAAATGCCCGCACGCATGCAGAAGCGGCATGGGATCGGGTTTTTTTCTCGGCAGGCTGTCCCCGGAAAGAACGATCTCGAAAAAATCGTACAGGCCGGTATCTTTCAAAAGCGGAAGCGTGAAGCGCTCCACCTTGTTGGTGACGCAAGCGAGTCTGAAACCCGATGCCTTCATTTTTTCCAATCCTTCGACCACGCCCGGATAGGGGCGCGATTCACGGGACAGCACTGCCCCATAGCGCGCCTCGTAGATTTCAAGCGCTTTTTCGAAATAGGCTTCGGATGGCGCATCGCCTGTCGATTCTGCGAGCGTGCGGCGGACGAGATTGGCCACGCCCTTGCCGATGAAGGTCTCGATGGTTCCCGGATCGACCTCGGGAAGGCCGAGTTCATCCAGCATGAGGTTCGCTGCAGAAGCGAGATCCCGCGCGGTATCGAGCATAGTGCCGTCGAGATCGATCATCACCGCCTTGACGCTCATCGCCGGCATGGTCAGGCCGCCTTGGCGAGTTCCGCCCGCATCAGGTCTATGGTTGCCCTGTAGTCGGGCGTATTGTAGATGGCCGAGCCTGCAACGAAAGTGTCGGCCCCGGCGCGCGCGATCTCGGCGATGTTGTCGACCTTCACCCCGCCGTCGATTTCGAGCATGATGTCCAGCCCCCTATCGTCTATCATGTTTCTGACGGCCCTCAGCTTGGCGAGCGCTTCCGGAATGAATTTCTGCCCGCCGAAACCGGGATTGACGGACATGATCAGGACGAGATCGAGTTTTTCGATCACGTGGTCGAGGTAATTCAGCGGGGTTCCTGGATTGAATACGAGCCCTGCCTTGCATCCCTGATCCTTGATGAGGCCGATGGTGCGGTCGATGTGTTCGGAGGCTTCGGGGTGGAACGAAATGATGTTCGCGCCGGCCTTGGCGAAATCCGGAATGATCCTGTCCACGGGTTTTACCATGAGATGGACATCGATCGGCGCGGTGGTCAATGGACGGATGGCCTCGCAAACGAGTGGACCGATCGTCAGGTTAGGTACATAATGGTTGTCCATGACATCGAAATGAACGATGTCGGCGCCGGCATCGATCACATTGACGATTTCCTCGCCCAGTTTGGCAAAGTTGGCTGACAGTATGCTCGGAGCGATTCGGTAAGTAGGCATGGATATTCCTTGGCAAAAGAGCTTATTCTACATGAAACCCCTCCCCAACCAGAAGCACGTGTCTTGCCGCCCTATATCAATCTTGAAATTAAAGCGATGGCTCTCAAGGATTACGACGTAAAAATCGAGGCTTCCGTGTTTTTCGTCCCGGAGGAATCGGATGAGGAACGCGGGCACTATGTTTTCGCCTACACCATTGCCATCACCAATGGCGGAGAGGTGGGGGTCCAGTTGATCAGCAGACACTGGGTCATCACCGACGCCAACCAGCAAACTCAGGAAGTGAGGGGGCTCGGGGTCGTCGGCGAACAGCCCCTGCTCAAACCTGGGGAAAGTTTCAAATACACGAGCGGAACAGCGATCCCGACCCCGGTCGGGACGATGCGCGGGGAATACCGGATGGTTGCCGAAAGCGGGGAGCATTTCGACGTTGCCATCCCTGAATTCATCCTGAGTACCCCGAGGGTGCTGCACTAATAAGCGTAATGCAGCCTGCCCGACCAGATCGAGACGGGACCTCTGTCAGAGTTGTAACCCGGATTGGCAATTCTCTGGTAATCGAGCGTCAGGGCCATTCCGCGGAACACTTCCAGACTGTAATAAGCCTCCAGGATTTGCTCAGGGGAATAGCTCAGCGCGCCGTCCCCCAGCATGGGGCCCAGCCCGCCCGCAGCAAGATAATCCCTGTGATCCCTGGAAAGAAAGTTGGCCGCCCCTGCCAGGCCGATTTTATCCGTCGGCCTGGCCCACATTTCGCCTTTGAGTTCGATGCCCAATGCCGCGGTTTGGTCGATTTCCGTGTATGACCAGGTTTCCGTTTTTCCGTCGTTCCAGCCCAGGCGCATGAAGCCGCCGACATGAGGGTTGATGCGCTGTTCTATCGTCAGACCGCCGCCGTATTTCGTCGAGTAGCTACGGGATTGGGTGATGTCCATGCCGAATTGCGGCGTATCGATCGTGGTCCGGTAATTTCCCATCCTTGCATGGTTGGCAAAGCCTATCAGCCTGAATTTGCCCGGCTCGCCGTGGAGTTTGTACCGGCTTTCCCATTCGACGGCTTCGCCATGCGCGCGCCCCACCCTGTAATCGAAGCGCAGACCGATCGCAGACTTCGGCACCATGAAAGAACCGAACCTGAGCGCCCAGTCGGGCTGGATGTACTCCCCGACCACCCCCCAGGTATAACCACGGGTATCCGCCGGAAAATCCCATGCCCCGTTGGCCATCAGAGCCCAGTTCATGAACTGGGTGCGGGTATCGTTGCTGTATTCGTTCGCGTCGAAGATATCCATAACGAAAAGCTTGCCCATGGTCAGCGAGAATCGCGAAGTCGGCTGAAATTTCGCCAGCCGATTCTGATCTCCTCCGATGAATTTCTTTTCTCCCCCAAGCTCCCATGTCTGTCTCAGGAAAAGCCTCGCCATGTACAGCGTCGCCTGGGGCGCGCTGATGCGCTCGATTTCCCCGTTTGAATATCCCGCGAGGCCGACGCCGTTGCTGAGTCCCTGTCCGCCCGATATTTCCGGGTCGAAATACACTTCCCCCCCTTCCCACAGTTTCTTTCCGAGAAAGAGGGTCGTGGTGTAGGAAGTCGCGGACTCTGTTACGGGTTGCAGGCTGTTCGTCCCCGAATACGGGGCGTTGAACGAACCGTGTTCCTGATCTATAGCCGTCGCCTGGTAATGCCAGCTGAAGTTCTCCGGTTCCGGCTGCCCATATGCCGGACCGATCAGGATCACGAAAAGGCATGAAACCATGCATTTTAGTTTCGCCATCATTCTCTCATTGCAGGCCGAATTTTCTGATGATCAGTGACTTCGCCCACTGTGTCAACACCAGATAGCAGGCAAGGATCGCAAGCAGCGCCAGCCAGTATTTTCCGGGTAGAGGCGTCATGCCCAGGGATGTAGCGAAAGGCGAGAAGGGCAGCCAGACCCCCACCGCGCTGACAACCAGCGTGGTCACTGTGAGCGGCAAACTCGCCCAACTCTGCAGGAACGGGATCCGTCCGGTCCTGAGGATGTGGATGATGAGCGTCTGCGAAAGCAGCGATTCGACGAACCAGCCGGTCTGGAACAGCGGCGCATTGTGCCATGCATCGAAGATATAGAGCATCGTGAAATAAGTCGCATAATCGAAGATCGAACTGATCGGGCCGATGAAGATCATGAATTTGGTGATATCCCCTAGATCCCATTTTCTGGGCCTGGAGAGATAGCTCTCGTCCACATGGTCAGTCGGGATGGCCGTCTGCGAAAAGTCGTAGAGCAGATTGTTGGTCAGAATCTGTATCGGCGCCATCGGCAGGAAAGGCAGGAAAGCGCTCGCGCCCAGCACGCTGAACATGTTGCCGAAATTCGAGCTCGCCCCCATCCTGATGTATTTGATGATGTTTCCGAATACCTTCCGCCCTTCCAGCACGCCTTCCTCGAGCACCATCAGGCTTTTTTCGAGCAGGATGATGTCGGCGGATTCCTTAGCGATGTCGACTGCGGTATCGACGGAAACCCCGACGTCCGCCGCCTTCAGGGCAGGACCGTCGTTGATGCCGTCACCCATGAAGCCGACGACATGTCCCCGCCTTTGCAGCGCCTTGATGACCTGGGCTTTCTGCATGGGGGAGAGCTTGGCGAAAACGGTCGCGGTTTCTGCAACCGCCTCGAGTTCCTCGCTCGTCATCGGCTCGATCTCGCTCCCGAGAACGACATGCTCCACGGGCAGGCCGACTTCCCTGCAAATTTTCCTGGTCACGGCATCGTTGTCTCCGGTCAGTATCTTGACCGAAACGCCGTGCCTGTTGAGGGCCGCGATCGCCTCGGTCGCGCTGTCCTTGGGCGGATCGAGGAAGGCGATATAGCCCAGCAGGGTGAGATTCGATTCGTCCTTGACGGAGTAGGATGCCTGCTGCTGCGGCACGTCCTTGTATGCCACGGCAATCACCCTGAAGCCGTCTTCGTTGAGTTCCCGCGTCACCTCCAGCAGGTGCTCGTAATGGGATTGTCCGAGATCGAAAGTTTCCCCGCCGATTTCCCCCTTGCTGCAGACGCTGAAAATTTCCTCCACAGCGCCCTTGCAGATCAGGATATGCTTGCTCTCGCTGCTTTTCTCGACGACGACCGACATGCGGCGCCTGACAAAATCGAAGGGGATTTCGTCAATTTTGCGATAGTCGCTCTCGGCCTTGAGGCTGCTTTTCAATTCGATATAATCGAGAACGGCCACATCGAGCAGACTCTTGAGCCCCGTCTGATAGAAGCTGTTGAGGTAGGCATATTCCAGGACTTCCTCGCAATCGTTTCCGTTGATGTCGAGGTGTTTCTCGAGAATGATCCTGTCCTGGGTCAAAGTGCCGGTCTTGTCGGTGCAAAGCACGTCCATGGCGCCGAAATTCTGAATGGAATTCAAACGCTTGACGATCACCTTCTTGCGCGACATGGCCATCGCGCCTTTGCCCAGGTTCACCGTGACGATCATGGGCAGCATTTCCGGCGTGAGGCCGACCGCAACCGATGTGGCGAACAGGAAGGCTTCCATCCAGTCCCCCTTGGTGAAGCCGTTTATGATGAAAACGGTCGGCACCATGACCGCCATGAAGCTGATCATGACCCAGGTGAATTTGTTGACGCCCTTGTCGAAACTCGTGAGGGTGCGCTGTCCGGCCATCGTGCTGGTGAGCGCCCCGAAATAGGTGTTGATTCCTGTCTGAACGACCACGCCCGTCGCTGTGCCGCTCACGACGTTGGTTCCCATGAAACAGATATTGGGCAGCTCTATGGGGTTCTTCGAGTCGCTTCCGGCGACTCCGGAAAATTTTTCCACCGGGAGCGCTTCTCCCGTCAGCGACGACTGGCTCACGAAAAGATCCTTGGAGGTGAGCAGCCTGACATCGGCCGGAATCATGTCCCCTGCGGAAAGATGGACGATATCCCCTGGAACCAATGTCTCGATCGAAACTTCCCTGTTTTCCACTTTCGATGGCGAAAGCTTGACATGAAAGGCTTCCGTGACCTCCGGGGGGACGCCTTCGCGCCGATCCTTGCGCCTGACGGTTGCGGTCGTGCTGACCATGGCCCTCAGCTTTTCCGCGGCATTGCTCGACCGGTGTTCCTGCAAAAAGGAAACGCCCACGCTCAGAAACACCATGATCGAGATGATGATGGTGGACGTGTAATCCTGCATGAAGAAGGAAATGGCAGCGAGCGCGAGCAGCAGCAGATTGAGCGGATTCTTGAAGCGCTCGAAAAGCTCTCTTGCGATGCTCTTGTGCTTTTCATGAACGACGGCATTCGGGCCGTATTGATCCAGGCGCTCTTCGGCTTCGCGATCGAGCAGGCCTTCGCTGGAGCTTAGCAGCTCATGCAGCAAAGCGGTCGAATCCATGACGGCGACTTCGATCATACGCCTCGAAACCTGGCTCATCAGGGCGGCTGAAGTCGGCTGAATCGGGGTCAATCGGGAAAAGAAACGGGCAAGCCTGCCGGTTTTGATATAGTCGAACTTCATTTCCAGTCCCTGTCCATTGTCGGGCACCTGAAACGGCCGGGAACAGAGATTTTCTGCCTCAGCCGACACGTTTCCGCTATCGCCGGCGGCAGCAGGGAGCCGCCTGGGGAAGCTGTCGCCGGATAGTCGAGTTTACTGCAAAATTGTTACAGTAATAATAACTGCCCGGCGCAGTCTCCGACAGGGTCAACGAGTCAGGATTTCTTGGGTTCGGACCCGAGGGGGCGGCCTGTCTTGATTTTTTCGACGCGGCAAATCAGTTCCCTGAGCTTCTCCTTGTCGAGTTCGGCAAGGGCGTGCAGGCCGGCGCGCAGGATCTCGCTTTTCTTCGCATTGATCCCGAGGCTCAGGCATGTTTTTTTGAGTTCTGAAATTTTCTGGTAATCCGTTTCGGGAAAGGTGAAGCTGTCCCGGATCACTTTCGATGCCTTTTGCGCTTTTTCGGCTTTCGCCGCCTTTTCCGGCTCCAGTGGCTTTGCGCCGGCCGCAACAGGTTTTGACTCGACTTTTGCGGGCGCGGGCTTCACGGCTGGTTTTGCCGCAGGCTTCGCCGCAGCAACAGTTTTCACAGGCGCTGCGCTTTCCTGTTTAAGTTTCGTAGTCATTTCAACCTCCTGAAATATACACCGCAGAGCGGCTTATTTTCAGTATATACCGTATATACTATTATTTCAACGCGATTCGAAATGCTACAATAGCTCATGAACGTCGAGATCGAACTCAAATTGAGGGTTCCAGCGAATTCCGTGGCAAGGCTCCACCGCCATCCCCTGCTCAAATCCGCAAATCCCGCTCACACAGCAAAGCTCACCAGCATGTATTACGATACGCCGAGCCTGGATCTCAAATCCAGGGGCATCGCATTGCGCTTGAGGAAAGCTGGAAAACGCTGGATTCAGACCATCAAGGGAGGGGGGGGCGCGCTTGCGGGTGTGCATACCCGGTACGAATGGGAAATCCCGGTCGCGCGCAATGCCCTCGATTTCACCAAGCTGGATGACCCTTTTCTGATCGAGATATTCGGCAGCAGCGAACTGCGCCAGAACCTGAGTCAGGTATTCGTCACCGAATTCACCAGAAAGACCGTCCCTGTCGAATTCGGGGGAAGCCTGATCGAGTATTGCCTGGACAAGGGAACAATCATATCCGGGGACAAAACCGAAGCGATCCTGGAAGCCGAACTGGAATTGAAATCGGGCGACCCCTCGAAACTCTACGAATTCGCGCTGGAGCTGCAGAAATCCGTCCCCCTCATTCTCGAAGGACGCAGCAAGGCCGAGCGCGGCTATGCGCTTTTCCTGGGGGGGCATATCAATCGAGTGAAGAAAGCGGTGA
This sequence comes from Burkholderiales bacterium, assembly GCA_019753155.1. Classification (GTDB taxonomy): domain Bacteria; phylum Pseudomonadota; class Gammaproteobacteria; order Burkholderiales; family JABEVD01; genus JABEVD01. The sequence continues at coordinate 4,146 of JAIELG010000027.1, read as the reverse complement.
CGTGCGAACTGCACAGGAAAATGGATGTCGCTGCAGCCTGTAGGGAAATCGTGAGAGGCTGCCTGCTGCAATTGCAGGACAATACCCTGGGATACCTGGACCGCGAAACGGATCCCGAATACCTGCATCAGATGCGGGTCGGATTGCGGCGCATGCGCTCGGCTTTCAGCATTTTTTCCCATGTTTTCGGTAAAACCGCATTCTCCGATATCGTTCCGGAATTGAGGTGGCTCGCTGGAGAACTGGGGCCAGCAAGGAACTGGGATGTTTTTGCGCTTGAGACGCTCCCGCCCATTATCGACGCCCTGTCGCCCGCATGCGATTTCGTGAAGCTGCGGCAGGCGGGCGATGCCTCGCGCATGAAAAGTCAGGAAAGGGCTGTCCTGGCCATCGAATCCCACCGTTTCCAGGTTCTGCTGCTCGAACTCGGGGCGGGACTGAGCCGCGATTCCTGGCCGCAAAGCAATGCTGCCTCGATTGCCGATTTTGCGAATCAGATCCTGGAAAAGCGCTATCGCAATTTCGAAAGAAGGGGGCGGGGCATCGCCACGCTTTGTGCAGCGGAATTACATGCGCTTCGCATCGATGGCAAGAAACTGCGCTATGCGGCCGAGTTTTTTTCGCCGCTTTATTCCGCTCGCGCGGCAAGCGCTTTCCTTGCCGTCATGGCGTCGCTTCAGGATGCTTTGGGTGCGATCAATGATGCCGCGACGACAAATCATCTGCTCGAAGAATTGTCGGAAGTGGACCCGTGCGCACCCAACCTCGTCAAGGGATGGGCGGCCTGCGAATCCAGGCAGCGCATCGGACAACTCGGCCGCGAGTGGAAGGCATTCAAGACCATAGTCCCATTCTGGAAATGAAAAGGAGTTGAAATGGACTTGATATTATGGCGTCACGCCGAAGCCGAAGACGGTTTCCCGGACGAAGGAAGACCCCTGACGGAGCGGGGATTCAAGCAGGCGAATCTCATGGCCGGGTGGCTGAAATCCAGGCTTCCGAATGACTACAAGCTGATTGCGAGTCCTTCGAAAAGGACGCAGCAAACAGCCTACGCCCTGGAAGCGAATTTCACCACGTCAAATGCCGTTCGTCCGGGTGCCTCTTTCGCTTCGCTCCTGGCGGAAACGGGATGGCCCGATGCGAAGGGCTGCGTCATCGTGGTCGGGCATCAGCCCACCCTGGGACAGGTCGCATCCCTCCTGCTTTCGGGGGCCGAAGCGCCGTGGAGCGTCAAGAAGGGTGGAATCTGGTGGTTCAGCAACAGGACGAAACGGGATGAGACCCAGATCATCCTGAGGGCGGTCATGTCGCCCGATCTGCTTTAATTACCAGTGCAATGCGCGGAATTTTGAGGTTTTCTTGCTCTGGTGGTTCTGCATGCGCATGACCACGCTGTCCAGAACGGCCAGGGCGTTGAGCAGGTATTCGCCCTTGTTGAGCATGATGCATTCGGCTCTTTCCGCCATGGCCGCATCGGTGATCTCGGCCCTCGAAGGGATGCCCAGCTTGACCATGCTCTCGAGAACCTGCGTTGCCCAGACCACGGGAACATGGGCGGCCTCGCACACCCAGAGGATTTCCTCCTGGATTTCTGCCAGCCTTTCATAGCCGATTTCCAGCGCCAGATCCCCCCTTGCGATCATGATGCCGAAATCGTGGCGGGAACCGTGAATGATGATCTCGGGAAGGTTCTCCACGGCCTTGTGCGTTTCTATCTTGGCAATGATTCCGAGTTGGCCGCCGCCGAGCTGCTTCATCAAGTCGATCAATTCGTCGATATCGGAAGCCTGATGGAAAAAGGAACAGCCTATGATATCGGCATGCTCGACCGCGAATGCGAGATCCGTCCTGTCTTTTTCCGACAGGGCGGGAAGCAGGATATGGCTGTCCGGGAAATTCAGCCCTTTCTCCGCCCCAAGCTTTTCCCCCTGTTTGCGCGCATGGGTAATTCTCAGCCATGCACCCGCCCCGTCGACTTTCTCTATCAGTGCGCCGATGCGCCCGTCGTCTATCCAGACTTTTTCCCCGCTTTGCAGGAAAGAGAACACTTCGGGCTGCTGGCAGGAAATATGGGGGGGGGCCACGACGTTTCCCGTTTCGTCATACTTTTGAGACTCTCCGGGAAGCGGTTCGCGCGTGAGGAGCAGAACGTCCCCCTCGTAAAGGCGGATTTCGAGCGGATCCGGGGAAAATTCGAGGGTCTCCGCCCCCAGTTTTTTATCCCCATCATGATGTTCGAGGCGCGTGCCGGGTCCGATATAGGCGCCGTCTGAACAGATGGCAAGCACTTCCGTGGGCGACAGGCGCTCGGCGATGCGGAGTTTGCGCGAGCGCTTCAATAGATCCCTGAAATGAACCTCGTCTCCTGCGCGCAGCTTCTTCAGCCACTTGTGCGGCACGCTGAGCGAGGGGAGAGAAGATCGCCGGTTCGATCCGCCCGGCCGCCCCGAGGAATCCAGGGTGACATGGGCCTCCTTAACCGTCTTGCCTTCCCTGTCCCGTTTAGGATTCAAGTGCAGGACGGGCGGCCCGAAAGCGACAGGACCCGTGCGCAATTTGGGGCCGGCAAGATCCATCAACACCTTGCAGCGCTTCCCCATTTCCAGTTCCGCCCGCCGCAGATTGTCGATCATGTTTTCCCAGACGGCATGACTGTCATGAGCGCAATTGATTCTCGCGCAACTCATTCCTCGCGTCAGGAGGTCGCGCACGAAAGGATAGTCCGTCGCGGCTTCGGTCGGGAAAGTCACCATAAAGCGGGTCCATCTGTGCGATGGTGCGGGACCCAGAAGCTGGTTGGTGTGTCGGCGCAGGAGAAGCTGGTCCTCCTCCATGGCATGCTTTACTTTTTCGATGTCTTCGCGGGGAACTGTTTCCCCGTGCATGCGTTTCAGGGCCTGAATCACCGCATCCAGCGTTGCAAGCACATGGCCCTCGCAGCGGCCGAGCGAAGACAGCCCCATGGCGGCAAGGTCGCCTTGAAGTTCGCGAAGATCATGGCGTCTCAAGCCGATGTAGGCTGCAAGATTGGCTGCGCTCTGCTGGAACGGACCCCGTATGCTGGGACGCCAGTGCTCCAGAAGCTGACTTTGGGTCGCTTTGACCGACGCATGGAGTTCCCCCATCTTCTCCATCAACGCTTCAAGACCATACGACTGACTGTTATTGCTCACTTTGTGCAATAGCCTTTCTATGACAGAGCCTTAGCCTAAGATACGCGTTGTACATGACATGTTTATGACATGTCTTGACAGGCTTGAAATGCCATGGAAGTTGGGCTAGGTTAAATGCAGGATGGGAACGAAATGAGATTGAGCATACTGGGTTGCAGCGGCGGCATAGGCGCGAATCTGCGCACCACCTGCCTGCTCCTCGACGACGATACCCTGATCGACTGCGGGACGGGAGCGGGCGAGCTCGACTCCGAGCGCATGGCCGGGATAGATCAGGTGTTCCTCACGCATTCCCATATGGATCATGTCGCGGTGCTGCCCATGTTCGCGGACAGTGCCGGAAATCTCAGGAATGCGCCGCTTACCGTCTATGCCCTCCCGGACACAATCGCCATACTCAAATCGCACATCTTCAATGCATCCATCTGGCCGGACTATACCGTTCAGCCCACGCCGGAAATCCCCTACATCAGGTTCGAGGCCATAAAAACCGGCCAGACCGTCGTTTCCAGGGGCAGGAAAATTACCGCCCTCCCCGCAAAACATTCCATTCCGGCGGTAGGCTATCTTCTCGACAGCGGGGCAGGTTCCTTCGCTTTCAGCGGAGACACCACTTACTGCGAAGCATTCTGGAATGCGCTCAAGCAAGCCCAAAATCTTCGCTATCTCCTGATCGAGGCGACTTTACTCGATCATGGCGGAGAGCGGGCTGAAATCTCGGGACACATGACCCCGACCCTGATTGCAAAAGGATTGCACAAGCTCGAACATCCTGTTGCGGTCCTGATCACCCACATGGAAGCCGGAAGGGAGGAGGAAACGATGCGGGAAATTCTGGCGCTTTCGGCGGAATTTTCGCCGGAGGCAGTCAGACGAGGGCAGGTCTTCGGGTTTTAGGGAACCGCTGATTTAATCCTGCGTAGGCGCGACGGCCGGCTTTGCGGGATGAGGCTCGCGAAGCGAGACGCAG
>JAIELG010000048.1 GCA_019753155.1 Burkholderiales bacterium | reverse complement strand
CGCTTTCGATACAGTTGCCTATGCCCTTGAAGGCCGGTCTCGCCCTCTTTTTCGCACTCTGGCACGGCATTGCGCATGGCGCGGAATTGTCCGATGCGCCGTGGGGCCATGCATGCGGCTTTCTGGCTGCGACCGCGCTGCTCCTGGGGTGCGGCCTCGCCCTGGGGCATCGCTTCAGGGGGCGGGATCGCTGGCTGGGGGGCGGCATGGCGGCACTTGCGCTTTCCCTCTTCTGATCGCTTGTCTTCGACTGAATCCGGCGCTTGTCTTTCCCGGCAACGCGCTCCACGCAGGATTAAATCAGTGGTTCCCTGATGGCGTATCGGCGGGCGCATTTCCCTGTTTCGATGTTTGCATGCGGAGGAGTCGAGTATAATCAAGGCATGGAAATCGATGAAACGCCACAGAACGGAAAACGATCATGTTAGACATCCAGGTATTGAGAAACGACATTCAGAGCGTGGAGAAGAAGCTCGAATCGCGGGGATTCTCCCTCGATGTCGCTTGTTTCCAGGCGCTCGAAGCGCAAAGAAAGTCGGTCCAGACCAGAACCCAGGAATTGCAGGCGCAAAGGAATGCAGCCTCCAAGGCGATAGGGGTGAAGAAGGGCCGCGGGGAGGATGCTTCGGTCATCCTTGCCGAAGTCGCATCCATCGGAGACGAACTGAAGGCCAACGAGGCAAGGCTCGAAGAAATCCAGGAAGAAATGCAGGAATTCCTGCTTGCCATTCCCAATATTCCTCACGAGAGCGTCCCATTCGGTCTTTCTGAAGCCGACAACGTCGAGGTGATGAAATGGGGGCAGCCTAAGCATTTCGATTTCGAAGCCAGGGATCATGTTTCGCTTGGCGAGGGACTTGCGGGGCTGGACTTCGAAACCGCGGTGAAGCTCGCGGGGAGCCGCTTCACCCTGATGCAGGGGCCGGTCGCGAGATTGCACCGGGCGCTCGGACAGTTCATGCTCGACCTGCACACGGGAGAGCACGGCTATGTCGAAGTTTACGTTCCCTACATGGTGAACGCCGAGAGCCTCAGGGGAACCGGGCAGCTTCCGAAATTCGAGGAAGATCTCTTTTCGGTTGCGGGGGGCTATTATCTCATTCCCACGGCCGAAGTGCCCGTGACCAACATCGTCCGGGGGGAAATCCTGTCTCTCGACGCGCTTCCCATGAAATTCGTCGCCCATACCCCATGTTTCAGGAGCGAAGCGGGTTCCTACGGGCGGGATATGCGCGGCATGATACGCCAGCACCAGTTCGACAAGGTGGAACTGGTGCAGATCGTTCATCCCGAGAAATCCTACGAAGCGCTCGAATCGCTCCTGGGGCATGCGGAGGAAATATTGAGGCGGCTCGATCTTCCCTACCGAGTCGTATCTTTATGCACGAAGGACATGGGCTTTTCCGCGGCGAAAACCTACGATATCGAGGTATGGCTTCCGGCCCAGAAGGCTTACAGGGAAATCTCCTCGTGCAGCAATTTCGAGGCCTTCCAGGCGAGAAGGATGCAGGCGCGCTTCAAGACCGAAGGGAGGAACGAACTCGTACATACCCTGAACGGTTCCGCCCTCGCGGTGGGCAGAACCTTGGTCGCCATTCTGGAAAATTATCAACTTGCGGATGGCAGTGTGAAAATTCCGGAGGCGCTTTATCCCTACATGGGGGGGCTTGAAGTGATTCCGGCTTCCTGATTGCAGCAATTCGTCGATATATGGTACGTTTGTGCGCATAAACAATTTTAATCAATTTCCCGCAAGCTTCTTTCTGATGAGGGGGATTGCGGCAAGCCCCGCCTTTTCGCCTTCCATGATCGCAAGATGCCTGTCTTCGAAATCGGTGGCGCCGATATTCCCTATGGCGGGTTTGATCACGATGTCGGCGTCATTGGTCTCGAAGCGGGTGATGGATTGCTCCATGATGGTGAAGGTTTGCAGCAGGATATCCATCGCGTCGCTGACTTTCGCAAAACGCGGACGGCTCGAGATGTCCACCGCGATCACGATATCCGCCCCCATTGACCGTGCCGCCCGTACAGGCACGGGGCTCACCAGTCCGCCGTCGACATAGTCCCTGCCGTTGATCGGTACAGGCTGGAAGACCCCGGGAACGCTGCTGGAAGCGCGCACCGCCATGCCGGTGTTGCCGGTGCGGAAAATGACCATTTCTCCGGTTTGCAGGTCGGTCGCGACAGCCGCAAAAGGTTTCTCCAGTTTTTCCATGGCGCGGTTCTTCACCGCCTTGTTGACGAAGTTCTGCAGCAATTCCCCCTTGATGAAACCACGCTCGGAAAAAGCCCAGTCCCCGACCTTGCCCTCGTCCATGTCGAGGGCGGCTTTCTGCAGATCGAAGCCGCTGTAGCCCGAGGCATAGAGGGCGCCCACCACGGCCCCCGCGCTCGTGCCCACCACGATGTCGGGATGAATGCCCTGGGATTCGAGCGCCTTGATCACGCCTATATGGGCGAAGCCGCGCGCAGCGCCCCCTCCCAGCACCAATGCGATCCTGTGATGCACGGCGGGCTTTGCCTGAGGGGGCGGCGCGACTGTCGCGCAACCGTAAAGAAGGACGAGGATGAAGAACAATATTGCGCGTTTCATGGGGTAACAGTGGATGGACTGAAACCGCATTATACGCGCCTTAGAACTTCGTATTGAACACCGGGACGTAGGGCGGCTTGTATTTTTCCAGGATATCGTAATAGTTGCGGATGCTGGAAACCATGACGACGGCTTCCCCGCCGCGCGCGAAGCCATGTTTGACCGCGCCGAAGTATTGCGGCTGGCTGAGCAGCGGGAGGGCGTCTTTCAGGTCCACCCACGAGTTCGGGTTGTGCCTGAGTTTTTTGGCGAGCGCCATGGCGTCTTCCAGGTGGGCCGTTCCGATGTTGTAGGCTGCAAGGGCGAACCATGTCTTGTCTGGTTCCCTGATTCCCGGGGGAAGCGCTTCCTTCAGCATGGCGAGGTAGCGCGCCCCGGCAAGTATGCTTTGCCTGGGGTCCAGTCTGTCGCTGACATTGAGCCTGTCCGCCGTGTCGCTCGTGAGCATCATCATGCCGCGCACCCCGGTCGGGGATGTCGCGTGCTCGTCCCAATGGGATTCCTGATAGGCGAGCGCGGCGAGCAATCTCCAGTCTATACCCGTCACCGCCTCGGCTTCCTCGAAATAGGGGCGCAGGGCGTCCAGGCGCCCGTCCATCCTGCCGAGGAAACTCACGATATCGCTCTGATCGAGCCGGTAGATATGGCCGTAATAGCGGTCGACGAAGCGCGGCAGCGTCCCGTCCTTTTCGGCGCCGTCGAAAAATTCCTGCACCTTCTGCAGCAGATCCTGATTGGCGTTCCTGGGGAAAGCCCAGGCGAGGCTCAGGGCTTCCCCGATATCGAATGCGGTTGCGATATTCGGATAATAATGTTCCGCGATGTCGACCTGGTTGGAATAGGCGATCGCATAATCGGCCGTTCCTTCGGATACGGCCGACAGCAGTTCGTCGCTCGATGTGGATTTCATTTCGCCGAAGGCTATGGAAGGATATTTGGCCTTCAGGGTGTCGATGAGGGTGGACAGGCCCGGATCGCTGATGTATGCGATGCGCTTCCCGGAGAGTTTGCCGAGATCGTCGGGCTTCTGTCCGGAAGTGTTGTACACGAGTTGAGGCTTGACGCCGAGGTAGGACGGGCCGAATTTGAGAACGGATTCGCCTATGGTCAATCCCGCTGCGGCGAGATGCACCTTGTGGTGGATGAGCGCATTGATGATCTGCTCCCTGTCCGCATAGACCACGAACTTCGCCTTCATGCCCAGTTTTTGCGCGAAAAGGCTGATGAGATCATATTCGAGGCCGGCGTAGTTTCCCTGTGAATCCTCGAAGAAAGTGGTCGGACCATTGACCGTGGCGACGACAAGCTCGCCTGTCGAATCGAACGGCGGGACATGCCATTCCGAATCGCCGCACCCTCCGAGAATAATCAGGAAGATAAGCGCGTGCGCCATTGAAAATACGGAAAACAACGATCTGTTAAACAATGTCGTTTCGGTCGAAATAGCTTATCTCCGGTTTCGGCGCCGGGCCTAGTTTATCATCAAAGGATGGAAAAACCGCGATCCTGCTCAACAAAGGATGGAGAAACTGATAGAATTGCTCCCTTCGCGGAGAGGTGGCAGAGTGGTCGAATGTACCTGACTCGAAATCAGGCGTAGGTGTAAGCCTACCGTGGGTTCGAATCCCACCCTCTCCGCCACTATTCACAAATGCCCCGTTTCAGGGGTATTTTCATGAAATGCGCGCGACATTTGGCGCTCGATGTGCTTTCGAATTTTCCGGCTTCCTGCGATACTTGCGAAAAAAATCGTTATAAACCGGGGGACTCGTGTGGCGAGCGGGGCAACGAAACACATCGACAGACTGATTCATGCAGGGTGGGCCTGGGTTCGCCGCGCATTGTCCTTTCCGTATCGCCAAAGTGAGATGGGGCAGGCATTGCGCGAAAGCGAGGAACTGCTCGGCAGCGTCATCGCGAATTCCCCCCTGGGGATATCCATCACCCTGCCCGACGGGCGCATGATCAAGACCAACAAGGCCTTTTGCGATCTCCTTGGATACTCGAAGGAAGAACTCGAGTATCTGAATTTCCAGGACATCACCCACCCTGACGATCTCACTGTCAGCTTTTTGAACATGCAGGCGATGTTGAGAGGGGAAATCCGCTCGTTCAGGATGGAAAAGCGCTATATCAGGAAAAACGGGGATTATGTCTGGGCGGAATTGAATTTCAGCCTGTTGCGGGATAATGCGGGCAATCCCCGTTATTTTATTGCGCAGATCGAGGATATCAGCGAGCGCAAGCATTCCGAGCATGCATATCGGGAAGCCGCTGCGCGCTACAGGACCATACTGGAAGCCACGATGGACGGTTTCTGGGCGGTCGATCTGGAAATGGGGCGGCTGCTGGATGTCAACGACAGCTATTCCAGGATGAGCGGGTTTTCACGTGAGGAACTGCTCGGCATGCGGGTTCTCGACCTGGAGGTCCGCGAGCAGCCGGAAGACGTGGCAGGGCATATCCTCAAAATCGTCAGGGAAGGGGCGGACCTGTTCGAGACCCGGCACAGGACCAAAAGCGGCGCTCTCGTCGATGTCGAAGTCAGCGCGACCTACCAGATGGAGACGAATCAGATCATCTGTTTCCTGCGCGACATCAGTCAGAGGAAGGCGGCGGAGAAACAGTTGCGTCTGCTCGCTAAGGTGTTCGAGAACAGCGGGGAAGGCATCCTGATCACCGATGCGCAGAACAGGATAGAAAAAATAAACCTTTCCTTTACCCGGCTCACGGGTTATCGCCTCGAAGAAGTCATCGGCAAAAATCCGCACATTCTCTCCTCCGGCCTGCAGAGCCGCGAGTTTTACGAATCGATGTGGCAGCGCCTCTTGCATGAAGGATTCTGGCAGGGGGAAATATGGGACAGGAGAAAGAACGGCGAAACCTACCCGAAATGGCTCTCCATTTCGGCTATCCGCAACGAAGAAAACGAGATCGCCAACTATATCGCGAGCTTTTCCGATATCGCGGAATTGAAGCGGGCGGAAAAGGAAATCGAAAAGCTCGCCTACCACGATCCGCTTACCGGTCTGCCCAATCGCTTCAGCCTGCTTGCCCAGCTTGAGCAGGCGCTGGCGAAATCGAGGCGAAACCAGGGCAGGCTGGCGTTCATGTTCATCGATCTGGATCGCTTCAAGATCATCAACGATACGCTTGGGCATCACATCGGCGACATGCTTATCGTCCAGGTTGCAAATCGCCTGCGCAATTTGATCAGGCAAAGCGATGTCGTCGCCCGCCTCGGGGGAGACGAGTTCGTGGTGCTCATCACCGACGCCCCTTCCTCCGCGGATGCGGGCGTGGTCGCAGCCAAGATCCTCAAGGATCTCTCACAGTCCTACACGGTCGAAGGCTTCAGCCTGTTCTCTTCCCCCAGCATCGGCATCAGCTTCTACCCGGAAGACGGGGACAATATCAACGCGATCATGAAGAATGCCGATACGGCGATGTACCACGCCAAGAGCGAAGGCGGGAACGGCTTCAGATTCTTCGATGCCGCCATGACCCAGAAAAGCGCGGAGCGCCTGAATCTGGAGAACGGCTTGCGCTTCGCGCTCGAGAACCGGGAGTTCGAGCTTTATTATCAGCCCCAGATCGCGGCAGACGGAAAAATAAGGGCGCTGGAAGCGCTCATCCGCTGGAATCACCCCGAATTCGGCCTCCTGTCGCCCGATGCATTCATCCCGATCGCAGAGGAAACCGGGCTCATCCTGGGCATCGGCAACTGGGTGCAGAAAACGGCCTGCATGCAGTTGAAGCAATGGATGGACCAGGGATTTCCGTATATGCGCATCGCCGTCAATGTGTCTTCGCAGGAATTTTTGCAGAAGGATTTTCCGGAATCGGTGTGCGGGATCGTCGCGGAATCCGGGATAGGCCCCAATCAGCTCGAACTCGAAATCACGGAAAGCATGGCGATGACGAATCCTGAAACCATCATCGGCATCATGCGCACGCTGAAGGCCGCCTCGATTCGCCTCTCGATAGACGATTTCGGAACGGGGTATTCCTCGCTTGCCTACCTCAAGCTTTTTCCCATCGACCAGATCAAGATCGACCGCTCCTTCATCGAGGACATGGCCATCGATTCGAACGACATGGCGATCACCGTATCCACCATTGCGCTTGCCCAGAAGCTGGGCCTCGAGGTCGTCGCGGAAGGCGTGGAGATCCCCTATCAGTCCGACATCCTCTTTTCGCATGGCTGCGACCTGATACAGGGCTATGTGTTCAGCAAGCCGCTTCCCGCAGACGAGATCGCCGCCCTGCTGGAGAGAATCGGGCTTTAAGCAGGCGCTTTACTGTGTGTTCCGTTCGAACGACAGGCACAGACGCAGGATCATCGCTTCCTCGTCCGCGGCAACGACGAGTATGGGTTTGGAGCCATGGCTCTCGATCCTTGCCAGAGCCGCTTTGTTGGCGCCATGATCCAGCGAGAATCCGAGGAAATTCAGAGGCGCGCAGATCGTTTCGCGTACCTGCGGAGCATGCTCGCCGATTCCCCCCGTAAAGACGAGCGCGTCGATTCCGCCTGCTTTTGCTGCGAATCCGCCTATGGCGGATCTGACTTCGCGGCAGAAATAGTCGATTGCGAATTTCGCATGAGCGCCCTCGCTTGCAAGCAGGTCCGCCATTTCGCTGCTTTGTCCGTTGGACAGGGCCAAGAGGCCCATTTTGTGGAATACGATGTCGCATAACCGGGTTGCGTCATAGCGCTTCGCCAGCTCCAGCATCACGCCCGGATCGAGGTCGCCGCTTCTGGTGCCCATGGGGATGCCGCCTGCCGGGGTATAGCCCATGGTGGTATCCACGGATTTCAGGTTTTCCAGCAGACACAGGCTCGCGCCGCTGCCAAGATGCGCAACGACGATCCTGCCGCGGGCAATATCGCCAAGCATGTCGGGGAGCAGGGTTGCGATATGGGCGTAATTGAGGCCGTGAAAACCGAAGCGGCGCAGGCCGAATTCCTGCGGGATGGGCAGGCGCTTCGCGAGGTCAGGCAGGGTCGCATGGAATGCGGTGTCGAAGCAGGCGAACTGCGGCACATCGAAAAGTTCTCCGCACAGGTCGAGGCCCATCAGGTTTCCCGGAAGATGCAGCGGGGCGAGGTGGATGATTGTTTCCAGCCGACCGCGTTCGGATGCGTCGACCGGACGCGCCGCATCGCTGATTTCGCCGCCGTGGACGAACCGGTGTCCCACGATGTCGGGCCTGAAGCCGCCGATATCCTTCAGGAGACGATCGAACGCCTCACGGGGTTCGCGCACATGCCCGTAATGGAAATTGCGCCGCGAGCCGTCGGCATGGAACAGGCTCGCCTTGAGGGAGGAGGAGCCGCTGTTGATGGTGAGGACGGTTTTTGTCATCGCCGCACGCCGCATTGCGCATTCAATACGGCCAGGTCCAGTTGTCCGCTTCCGGCAGATCGGTGCCATGCTCGTAGGCGTAATTGCGGCATTCGGTCTGCCTGTCCAGCATCGCCTCCTTGACGTGCGCCCCCGCCACATGCAAAGCGGGGATGCGGTCGATTACGTCGATTACCAGGCTGAAACGGTCGATTTCGTTCTGGATGGCAAGTTCCAGCGGCGTGTTGATGCTGCCTTTTTCCTTGTAGCCGCGCACATGGAAATTCCTGTGGTTGTTGCGGCGATAGGCGAGGCGGTGAATCAGCCAGGGGTAGCCGTGGAAGTTGAACATCACGGGCTTGTCGAGGGTGAACAGGCTGTCGAAATCGAGATCGGTGAGGCCGTGCGGATGTTCGCTGTCCGGGGTCAGCTTGTACAGGTCGACCACGTTGATGAAGCGTATTCTGAGAAGCGGAAAGTTCTCGCGCAGCAGCACGACAGCGGCGAGGGCTTCCTTCGTCGGGACATCCCCCGCGCTTGCCATCACCACGTCGGGTTCGAATCCCTGATCGTTGCTTGCCCAGCCCCATATGCCTATGCCCTTGGTGCAATGCAGAACGGCGGCATCCCTGTCCAGAAACTGCAGGTGCTTCTGTTTGTCGCAGACGATGACGTTGATGTAATCGGTGCTTTTCAGGCAATGATCGGCCACCGACAACAGGCAGTTTACATCGGGCGGCAGATAGATCCGGGTTACTTCAGGACTCTTGTTCACCACGAGATCCAGGAAGCCGGGATCCTGGTGCGTGAAGCCATTGTGATCCTGCCGCCATACGGTGGAGGTGATGAGCAGGTTCAGGGACGACACGGGGGCGCGCCAAGGCACGTCTTTGGCCATGGCGAGCCACTTGGCATGCTGGTTGAACATGGAATCGATGACGTGGACGAAAGCTTCGTAAGTGGAGAAGAAGCCGTGGCGTCCCGTGAGCAGGTAAGCTTCCAGCCAGCCTTCCAGCGTGTGCTCGGAGAGCATTTCCATCACGCGCCCATCCGGGGAAAGCTCGCTCCCACCCTCGTCTTCCGGAAGATAGTCCGCCAGCCAGGTTTTCTTGCTCACCGCATAGATGTCGTCCAGCTTGTTGGAGCTGTTTTCGTCCGGGCCGAATACGCGAAAATTGTGCATGTTGTTCCGCATGATGTCGCGCAGGAATTTCCCCAAAGGGCGGGTATTCTCGGCAACCGCGGTGCCGGGCTTGCCGACCTCGATCGCATAATCCCTGATGTCGGGCATGTGGAGCGCGCGGCGCAACAGGCCGCCATTGGCGTGGGGGTTGGCGCTCATGCGCTTCGTGCCCTTGGGCGCCAGCGCCTTCAATTCGGGCAGCAGGCGGCCGCTCGCGTCGAACAATTCTTCCGGTTTGTAGCTTCTGAGCCATTCCTCCAGTTTGGAAAAATGCTCAGGCGTCCTCACGTCGCCTATGGGCACCTGGTGCGAGCGCCAGAATCCCTCCAGTTTCCTGCCGTCCAGCTCTTTCGGGCCGGTCCAGCCCTTGGGCGAGCGCAGCACGATCATCGGCCAGCGCGGGCGAATCGGCTTGCCGCTGCTGCGCGCCTCATCCTGGATGCGGCGGATGTCCAGCACGCATTGCTCCATCGTTGCGGCCATTTTCCTGTGCATGGTTTCCGGGTCCGAGCCTTCCACGAAACAGGGCGCCCATCCATACCCCTTGAACAGGTTTTCCAGTTCGTCGTGGGAGATGCGCGACAGGATGGTGGGGTTGTTTATCTTGTAGCCGTTGAGATGCAGGACGGGCAGCACGGCGCCGTCCCTGATCGGGTTGAGGAATTTGTTGGAATGCCATGAGGTGGCAAGCGCCGCGGTTTCGGATTCGCCGTCGCCCACCATCACGGTCACGATCAGGTCGGGGTTGTCGTATGCCGCGCCGAACGCGTGGGAGACGCTGTAGCCGAGTTCGCCGCCTTCGTGGATCGAGCCCGGCGTCTCCGGCGTGCAGTGGCTGCCTATGCCCCCGGGAAAGGAAAATTCCTTGAAGAACTGGCGCATGCCGTCGATGTTCTCGCCCTTGTTCGGGTAGACTTCGCTGTATGTGCCTTCCAGATAGACGGGTCCCAGAATGCCGGGCGCGCCATGTCCCGGGCCTGCCAGAAAAATCGCATCCAGATCGTATTTCCTGATCAGGCGGTTCATGTGTATGTAAGTGAAGGCAAGACCGGGGCTCGATCCCCAGTGCCCAAGCAGGCGGCTCTTGATGTGCTCGGGCTTGAGCGGCTCGCGCAACAGGGGATTGTCGCGCAGGTAAATCATGCCCGCTGCCAGGTAGTTGCAGGCACGCCAGCAGGCGTTCATTTTTTCCAGCTCTTCCTGCGAAAGCGCGTTGCTCATGTGATATTTTCCATGGAAAAAGCCAATTCTATATCAGGGTGGATGACGCAACCGTGACAGGCTTATAGAATCATTCTTGCTCCGATGAGGAGAAGCAGGAGGGCGAAAATCTTCCTGAGCCTTGCCTGCGGGAGCCTGTGCGCGAGTCTCGCCCCGAAAGGGGCGGCAAGAACGCTGCCGACGGCGAGGAAGAACAGCGCCGGCAGATAGACGTAGCCCAGGCTGTACTCCTTCAGGCCTTCGAATGAAAAGCCCGTAATGGCATACCCGAGCGTGCCCGCCACGGCAATCGGAAAGCCGATCGCGGTCGAAGTGCCTATGGCGTCGATCATCTTCATGTTGCACCAGTTGAGAAAGGGCACGGAAAGCGAGCCGCCGCCGATGCCGACAAGACTCGATATGACGCCGATGAGCATTCCGGATGCGGTCATGCCGACAATCCCCGGCAGTTTGCGCACGGTTCCGGGTTTCATGTCGAAAAAAAGCCGGATGGCTGCGAAACAGGCGAATAGAGCGAAAAAGTCCTTCAGGAAAAGGGAAGGCAGGCGGGTGCCGAGGAGGGAGCCGAAAAAAGTGCCCGCCAGGATGCCCGGGCTGATGTGCCGGAATACTGCCCAGTCGACTGCATGGCGCCTGTTGTGGGCATGGATGGATGAGACCGATGTGAACAGTATGCAGGCTAGCGAAGTCGCTATGGCGAAATGCATTGCGTGCCCCGCATGAAAGTGCGTCGCCGCGAAAATAAGGGTCAATGCCGGGACAATGACCAGTCCGCCGCCCACGCCCAGCAGTCCGGCGAGAAAGCCGGAGGCGATACCTGCCAAAAGGTAAGCGATCAAAATCATCATACCCGAATCATAAACCATTTGATTAAGCCTGGCCGATGCAGTAACCTTGCCCGGAATCCGACCCCGGGGGAATTTCCGAGAGTTATGTCGACCGCTTCAGAGCAACACGCACAACGCATACTGGCTGAACAGATCAGGATACTGTTCTCCCGCGCGCCGGTGGTCTATCTCGTCAATATCCTGGTGGCCGGCGTAACCCTGCTTGTGCTTTGGGATGAGGTCTCGCGGGACAAGCTCCTCTTCTGGAGCGGAGCCATCCTGATTTTTTCGCTGATCCGGTATTATTTCCTGCGCCGCTACAAGCTGGATGCGCCGAGTTGGGACAGGCTGGAATTCTGGCGGCGCTTTTCGATTGCGACTTCCGCATTTTCGGGTTTCTTATGGGGCGGACTTGCCGCAGTCCTTTTCCCCACGGATTCCCCCGTTTACCAGGCCTACCTGCTGCTGGTAATCAGCGGGATGCTGGCCGGTGCGGTGTCTTCGTGGTCGGCGTACATGCCCGCATTCAGGGCATTCTTCCTGCCGGCAAGCCTGTTCTTCTGCCTGCGCCTGCTGATGGAAATATACGGCGAGGAAAGCCGGGTCATGGTCGCGCTGGGCGTGCTTTTTGCCGGCTTTTCCGGCGCGCTTTATTCTTTCGCAGGAAATGCGAATC
Organism: Burkholderiales bacterium; assembly: GCA_019753155.1. Taxonomy (GTDB): domain Bacteria; phylum Pseudomonadota; class Gammaproteobacteria; order Burkholderiales; family JABEVD01; genus JABEVD01. The sequence continues at coordinate 2,118 of JAIELG010000048.1, read as the reverse complement.
GAATCCTGTTCGAATCCCTCAATATACAGTTCGAGAAACTGGAACTCGCCAAATCGCTCGAAGAAAAGCGGCAGGAAGCGGAACAGTCGGAGGAAAACCTGAAGCGGGCGCACCGTGCGCTGCAGGCGATCAGCGACTGCAACAAGACCATGGTGCGGGCCAATCTCGAATCGGAACTGCTGCAGGATTTCTGCAATATCCTCGTCAGAAGAGGGGGCTACAGGCTGGCATGGGTCGGTTTTGCGCAGCAGGACGGCTCGAAGAGCATCCTTCCCGTGGCGAAGGCCGGATTCGACGAAGGTTATCTCGAATCGAGCTGCTTCACCTGGAACGACGATGAATGGGGGACGGGGCCGGTCGGCGTTGCGGTGCGCACGGGGAGTGCGGTCGTGCTCAACAATCTGCAATTCGACCCGCGGTTCAAGCCCTGGCGCAAGGAAGCGCTGAGGCGCGGCTATGCCTCGATGATTTCGATTCCCCTGAAGATCGGCGGCAGGGTGGGGGGGGTATTGAACGTCTATGCTTCCGAAGCCAATGCCTTCAATACGAGCGAGACGGATTTGCTCCTGCAGCTCTCCGACGATCTGGCATACGGCATCCAGAGTTTGAGGACGCGCACCGAAATAGCCAGGCAGGCCTGGCACGATTCCCTGACGGGATTGCCCAACCGCTCCCTGCTCGGGGACAGGATGCGCCAGGCGATGGTTTCCTCGAAGCGGACAGGGCGCATCCTCGCCGTTCTGTTTCTCGACCTGGATGGTTTCAAGCAGATCAATGACCAGTACGGGCATGCGGCCGGGGACGATCTGATCAGGGAAGTCTCTGTCAGGTTCGTCTCTTCCGTGCGGGCGGGCGATACCGTTTCCAGACTGGGCGGGGACGAATTCGTGATCTTGCTGGATATTGCCTCGATCGATGAGCTGCATCAATGCCTGAACCGGATCATGGAGGGGGTCAGGAAACCCATACCCATGGACGGGCATACCGTGTCGATTTCCTCCAGCATAGGCATCACGCTGTTTCCGCAGAACGATGCCGACGCCGATGCCCTGCTGCGCCATGCGGACATGGCGATGTATCAGGCGAAACAGGCCGGGCGCAACTGCTGCCGGATTTTCGACATCAACATGGATCAGTCCGCAAGGCTGAGCTTCCAGATGAAGGACAGGATCGCCGTCGCGCTGGATCAGGGCGAATTCCGCCTGTTCTATCAGCCCAAGGTGCATCTCGGCACCGGCAGGATTTTCGGCGCCGAGGCCCTGATAAGGTGGGATCATCCCGAGCGAGGGCTGCTTTCTCCCCTGGAATTCCTGCCCTTTGCCGAAGGCTCGGAACTCATCATCAGAATCGGCGACTGGGTGATCGAAGAGGCTTTGCGCCAGGTCTCGCTCTGGCGCGAAATGGGAATGGATATCGGGGTGAGCGTCAATGTTGCATCGGAACAACTGCACGAGTCCGACTTTTCCTCCAAACTCCGCGATGCGATTTTACGCCATGACAATATCGAGCCGCAATGCCTGGAGCTCGAAATCCTGGAAGGTACTGCCCTGCAGGACATCCAGTTCGTCAAGCATGCCCTGAACGAGTGCAAGGCGCTCGGCGTCATGCTGTCCCTGGACGATTTCGGAACGGGCTATTCGTCGCTCGCCTACCTGAGGCATCTTCCCGTCGACATACTCAAGATAGACCAGAGCTTCGTCAGGGACATGATCGACGACAGGGAGGATTTTGCGGTGATCGAAGGGGTGATCAGCCTGGCGAAAATCTTCAATCGGGATTTGATCGCGGAGGGCGTGGAAACCGCCGAACATGGCAGGATGCTGCTCCGGATGGGGTGCAACAAGGGGCAGGGGTACGGCATTGCCAAGCCCATGCCGGCAGAGTTCATCCCGGATTGGGTGCAATCTTACGCGACATCGTTTCAAGTCGGCTTTGACATTTCCCTCGCCGGTCATTAGAATTGACGGTTTCGCTCCGGAGGGGTTCCCGAGCGGTCAAAGGGATCAGACTGTAAATCTGACGGCTCTGCCTTCGAAGGTTCGAATCCTTCCCCCTCCACCAGGATTAATTTGGGTCGGGAAGTTGTTTCGGCGATCGGATTTGCGGGTGTAGCTCAAT
>JAIELG010000022.1 GCA_019753155.1 Burkholderiales bacterium | reverse complement strand
GGCAGCGACGGCCTCAACGATGCTTCTCGAATTTCCGCTCGTGGATATCGCCAGAAGCAGATCCCTGGGCCTGCCGAGGGCGAATACCTGCTTGGAGAAAACCTGCGAATAATCGAAGTCGTTCGCGATGGACGTGAGCGTGGAAGGGTCCGAAGTCAGGGAAAAAGCTGCGAGGCCGGGGCGTTCCATCTCGAACCGGTTCAGGAGTTCAGCCGTGAAATGCTGCGCATCCGCGGCGGAACCGCCGTTCCCGCAGCTCAGAATTTTTCCGTCGTCCATCAGGCATTGCAGCATGCGTTCTGCAGCCGCTGCAATGGGAACGGCCAACTGGTCCATGACTTCCAGCTTGAGATGCGCGCTTTCGGAGAAATTCGAAGTGATTCTGTGGATGAGATCCATGGGCTTGCTTCAAATAATCGAATCCGATGATTCTACCTGAAACGGGCTGATCTGCCATCCTGTTCGACGAAAGCGCTTTTGACCCAATCGGTTTTTCCCGTTTCGTCGAAAAGCACCGCATCGAAGCGGCATGCAGGCAGGCATTCGAGCCGGCTCAGGTAATGCCTTGCCGCGCGCAGTATCCTGTTTTGCTTGGATGATGTGATGCTCCCTCCCGCGCCGCCGAAATCTCCGCACGAACGCTCCCTGACTTCCACGAAAACGAGCGCGTCTCCCTCTTTCATGATCAGGTCTATCTCGCCCATGCGGCAGCGGTAGTTCCTCTCGACGAGTTCGAGGCCGCGGCTTTCGAGAAAGGACAGTGCGCGCGATTCCGCCTCCCCGCCCTTCATTTTCCCTTGCCGTCTATGGAAAATGGGGGTGTGCTGCCGTATAGTGTCGAAAAGGCAGGGAGCGGGAACAAGTGTCATCTCCGGACGGGGCATCTAAAGGGACATTATATGTGGTGGCCACGCCGATCGGAAATCTGCGTGACATCACCTTGCGGGCGCTGGATGTGCTGAAGCGCGCGGATGTCGTTGCTGCGGAAGATACCCGGAAGACTTCGGGCTTGCTCAAGCATTTCGATATTTCGGTCAGGCTCGTGTCCCTTCATCAGCATAACGAGAAGCAGAAAAGCGAAGCCATACTCTCCTTCCTCGGGGAGGGGAAGGACGTCGCGCTGGTGAGCGATGCGGGCACGCCCGCGATCTCCGATCCCGGAGCCCATCTCGTCGCATCCGCGCGCAGCGCAGGTTATCCTGTCATCCCTATCCCCGGCCCGAATGCCGCCGTTGCGGCCTTGAGCGCTTCCGGACTTGCCGAGAGCGGGTTTCTTTTTTACGGGTTCCTGCCGGCAAAATCCTCGGCCAGGAAAAAAAGCCTCTCATCCCTCAAGGACCTGCCTTTCGATCTCGTTTTTTACGAGGCCCCGCACAGGATTTCCGAATTCGTCGGGGATCTTGCCGAAATATTGGGCGAAGAGCGCACCGTCGTATTTGCCAGGGAACTTACGAAAATCTACGAGACCATTCATTCCTGCACCATTGGGGAAGCGCTTTTCTGGATAGACTCCCAGCAAAAGGGCGAATTCGTCGTCATCGTGAAAGGGATGGCGCAGGAAAAGAAAACCGGAATATCCAGGGAAGGCGAGCGGGTGCTCGGGATACTGTTGCCTGCCTTGCCGCTCAACAGGGCGGTGAAGCTTGCGGCGGAAATCAGCGGGGAAAACAGGAACGCGCTTTATGAATTTGCCTTGAAACAGCGCGAATCGACTATATTGTAATTTCGGTCATTCGAGGTTGAAAATGAGAGCGATGTTGATGACAGGGGCCGGCAGCCCGTTGAGTCTCGCGGAAGTGGCGAAACCGGAACTCTCCGGGCCGCACGATCTCCTCGTCCGCCTCCTTGCAGCCGGGGTCAATCCCGTGGATGCGAAGTTGAGGAGAAGGGGCACGTATTATCCTGAAAATCTCCCCTGCATACTCGGCCTCGATGGGGCGGGGGTGGTCGAGTCCGTCGGCGCCTTCGTCAGCCGCTTCAAGGCGGGGGACGAGGTGTTCTTCCTCAACGGCGGGATAGGCGGCGCGCCCGGCAATTATGCGGAATATGCTTGTGTCCACGAGGATTTCGTGGCGCACAAGCCGGCCTCGATTTCCATGGAAGAGGCTGCGGCCATTCCGCTTGTTTTCATCACGGCCTGGGAATCCCTGTTCGACAGGGCGGGACTTGCTCCGGGACAATCCGTTCTCGTCCACGGCGGGGCTGGCGGGGTGGGACATGTTGCGATCCAGATCGCCAAATATTGCGGGGCGAAGGTCGCCGCCACGGTAAGCAGCGGGGAGAAAGCGCAATTCGCCGGAGAGATCGGCGCGGATTTCGCGATCAATTACCTGGAGCGGGATTTCGTGCAGGCCATCCTCGACTGGACGAACGGGCAGGGGGTCGATGTCGTGCTCGATACGGCAGGAGGGGAGACGTTCTGCCGTTCGTTCGCGGCCATCCGTTTTTATGGCAGGCTGGTGACGCTGCTCGATCCTTCCTGCAGCTCGATGAAGGAAGCGAGAACCAGGAACCTCAACATCGGCTACGAGCTCATGCTGACGCCCCTGTTCTATGGATTGCATGCCCAGCGTCTGGCGCAGCGCGCGATGCTGGAAGCCGCATCGCAAATGATGGACGAGGGCAGGCTGGAAATCCGCGTGGCGCATGTTTTTCCGCTGGAAGCGGCCAACGCCGCCCATGCGATGATCGAATCAGGTCACACCACGGGGAAGATTGTCCTCGATATCTCAAGCTGAACGGATCTGCCAGGCGACGAAGACCGCAAGGAGCAGCACGATGAAAAAGAGCAGCCGGTTCCTTCCCTTTTGCAGTTCCACCAGCGTGCGCAGTTCGGTTTCCAGGGACTCCAGCCTGTTTTCGTGCAATGCCCGATGGATGAGGCGCGGTATCTGCGGGATCGTCCCGCCCCAGTTCGGCGCTTCGAGCTTGAGCGAATTGACGAAGCCGCGCCATCCCACCTGTTCCGACATCCAGCGCTCCAGGAAGGGTTTCGCCGTTTTCCACAGGTCGAGATCGGGGTCGAGCTGCCTGCCCAGCCCTTCGATGTTGAGCAGCGTTTTTTGCAGCAATACCAGTTGGGGCTGGATTTCCACGTTGAAGCGGCGCGAAGTCTGGAACAGGCTCAGAAGTACCTTGCCGAACGAGATGTCCTTGAGCGGCCTGTCGAAGATGGGTTCGCACACCGCGCGGATGGCCGCCTCGAATTCGTCCACCCTGGTGTTTTTCGGCGCCCATCCAGCGTCGATATGCGCCTGGGCGACCCGCCTGTAGTCGCGCTGGAAAAAGGCGAGAAAATTCTGCGCGAGATAATTCTTGTCCTCGTCGGTGAGCGTGCCCATGATCCCGAAATCGAGCGCAATATATTGTCCCTGGGCGGACACGAAAATGTTTCCGGGATGCATGTCGGCGTGGAAGAAACCATCCCTGAAAACCTGGGTGAAGAAAATTTCTACCCCCATGCTTGCAAGTTTCGGGATGTCTATTGCAAGCTCGCGCAAGGCATCGACCTGGCTGATCGGCGTCCCGATCATTCTTTGCATCACCATCACGGATGTCGAGCAATATTCCCAATATATTTCCGGCACCATGAGAAGGGGGGATGCGTCGAAATTGCGCCGCAACTGGCTTGCGCTCGCCGCTTCCCGCATGAGATCGAGTTCGTCGTAGAGATGCTTGGAAAATTCCGCCACGACTTCCCGCGGCTTGAGCCGTTTTCCGTCCGCCCATATCTTCTCGATCAATCCGGCGGCGATCTCCATCAGCGCGATGTCGTTTGCGATGACCGCTTTCATTCTCGGGCGCAATATCTTGACGGCGACTTCCTTGCCCTCAGGCAGGGTTGCGAAATGCACCTGGGCAATCGATGCGCTTGCGACTGGGACGGGATCGAATGTCTTGAATACTTCGTGCCAGGGCTTGCCGTAAGCGCGCTCGATCTCGTTCAGCGCGAGTTCCGAGGCAAAGGGCGGAACCTTGTCCTGGAGTTTGGCAAGCTCGTCGGCAATGTCCTGGGGCAGCAGGTCGCGCCGGGTGGAGAGCGCCTGCCCGAATTTGACGAAAATCGGCCCCAGCCGCTCGAGCGCCTGCCGCAGCCGCTCCGCTCTGGGGGAAGAAAGGTTCCTGAAGAAAAAAATCCTGTCGACGAACGCTCTCAGGCGGCTCGTTTCGGGATGGGCGAGGATGAATTCATCGAGTCCGAAGATGAAGCTGATGTGGAAGATTTTCAGGAGGCGCAGGATTTTCAAGAATTGCGGTCCCTCAAGGCGAGCCGTTCAATCCGTTTTTCGAGGCGCTCGGTATCGTCCCTGATTTTGTCCGTGTCTGCGACGAACTTCGAGACATCCGCGGCTTTTGCGAGCAGGGGGCGCTCCTCGGTCCAGTATTCGGCAAGATTGCCGGAAAGATTCCACAAGGCCGCCTTTTGCCAGGAAAAAAAGGAATTCGCGGCTCCCGCCATCCTGTGTGCGAGGATATCCCCTGTGAAGCGCCCCAGGTCTCCCTCGAAATCCCATTTGAGGTTCCTGAGGAGGAAGCCGATGGTTTTCGCAAATTCGATGTCCCCGGACAGTTCCACTTCAGCCATTTCGCCGTTTAATGTCCTGAGGAGCGCCGATGGATTCGCCTTGATGCGGGTCTCCGGAACGCCTTCTGCGGCGGCTATGCTGCCGTCGGGCAGCACCGTGATGTCGATGTCCATGGGCGGGAGACAAAGCCGGGCGGATTTTCCGCAATGCGGGATGAGGGCGTTCCTCGCCCAGGACTCGGCGGCAAGAAGGTGGTTGATGGCGAATATCGCAGGCAGGGTCAGCATCGCGATTAGAATTTGTAACCCGTATGCAGCGCGACGACGCCCGCGCTCAGGTTGAAATAGTCCGTGCGTTCGAATCCCGCGGCAGCCATCATCGCTTTCAGTTCTTCCTGGGGAGGGTGCATGCGTATGGATTCGGCAAGATAACGGTAGCTCTCTGCGTCGTTCGCGACGAGCTTGCCCATGAACGGCAGAATTTTGAACGAATAGAGATCGTATGCGCCCTGCAGGGGTTTCCAGACTTTGGAGAATTCGAGCACGAGCAGTTTTCCCCCCGGACGCAATACGCGGTACATTTCCTTCAGCGCCTGATCCTTGCGGGTCATGTTCCTGAGACCGAATGCGACGGTCGCGCAGTCGAAATAATCGGAACGGAATGGAAGTTTCTCCGCGTCGCACTGCACCGCGCCGGATTTGAACCCATGATCCAGCATGCGATCCCTTCCCCTGGAGAGCATGGAATTGTTGATGTCGGTGAGAACGATGCGTCCTTCCGGGCCGATTTTCTCCGCGAATTTCAGGCTCAGGTCGGCGGTCCCTCCCGCGATGTCGAGCACCCTGGCCCCGCGTTTGACGCCGCTCATTTCAACGGCGAAGCTTTTCCAGATCCGGTGCATTCCCGCCGACATCAAATCGTTCATCAGGTCGTAGCGGCCTGCCACGGAATCGAATACCTCCGCGACCTTGTCGGCTTTTTCCTCTTCGCTTACCGTTTCGAATCCGAAATGGGTCGTTTTTTTCATGTCAGGCTGTCCTGCTTCCGCCGGCATCGGCCAGGCGTGCGAGGTAATTTCCCCAAAGTTTTTCCTGGTTGATGCCGTAATCGTGCAGCAGATCCCAGGAATAAATGCCGGTATCATGGCCGTCGGAGAAGGCGATCTTCAGGGCGTAGCGGCCCACGGGCTCGATATCCGAGATATCCACGTCCTTTTTTCCCGTTTGCAGCACTTCCTGTCCCGGGCCATGCCCGCGGACTTCGGCTGAAGGAGAATGGACTCTCAGAAACTCGAAAGGGAAAGAAAATGTATTGCCGTCCGAGAAAGCGATCTCCAGCAGTCGGGATTGTTTGTGCAGCTTGATCTCTGTGGGCGAGGGCGTGTTTTTTTCCAGTCCGGCCATGGCATTCCTTGAATCCGCGTGATCCTATATCATAAACCAGCGGCATGGAATCTCAAACCTGTCACAATCACGTAATACTGGCTGAATACCATTACACATTACAAAGAGAGGCGAACTGATGGCTGCAACCATACTTGTTGTCGAAGACGAGCCCGCTATCCAGGAATTGATTGCATACAATCTGCAATTGGCCGGGCATCGTGTCGTATGTGCCGAAACGGGCGAGCAGGCTTTCTCGCTCATCAAGAGCGAACTTCCCGATCTGATTCTTCTCGACTGGATGCTTCCCGGGGCGAGCGGGATCGATGTGGCAAGAAGATTGAGGGCAAATGACAGGACCAAGCTGGTCCCGATCATCATGCTGACCGCCCGCACCGACGAGCGGGACAAACTGCTCGGACTCGACACCGGCGCCGACGATTACATCACCAAGCCGTTTTCCCCGCGTGAACTGGTGGCGAGGATCAAGGCCGTTTTGAGGCGCAGGGCGCCCCAGATGACGGACGACGTGGTGTCTATGGGCGAACTCAAGCTGGACCCGGTTTCGCATCGGGTGACTGGAAACGGCAAGCCCGTCGATCTCGGCCCGACCGAATTCCGCCTGCTGCATTTTTTGATGACGCACCCCGGCAGGGTGCATTCGCGTGCGCAATTTCTCGACCAGATCTGGGGGGATCACGTTTTCGTCGAGGAAAGAACCGTGGACGTGCATATCCGCAGATTGCGCAAGGCGCTCGAAAATGGCGGCCTAGAGCATATGATCCAGACAGTGAGGGGGGCAGGTTACAGGATGTCCGCCGACTGACAGCTTGGAGGTGGACCAATGTCACGGTTTTGGCTACGCATGCTGCCGCAGTTTCTTCTGTTCGGTGGAGTGGCGCTCCTCGTTTGGGCGGCTGTCAACGCATCTTACGCCCTGGTTTTCCTGATTCTCGCTGTACTGATCCCGTTTTTCTGGATGCTGCACCATCTGGCGCTTATCGACAACTGGCTCGATTCGCCCACCGTGGAAAGCGTTCCCGAGGGCACAGGGCTTTGGGAAGGCGTATTTTCCCGCTTGAGGCGGCTGGTGCGCCAGCGCAACCAGCGCCAGCAGGAACTGGAGTCCGAACTGCGGGATCTGCAGCAGGCGATCGCCGCGTTGCCCGACGCGATCGTGATCCTCGATTCGGCTGACCATATCGAATGGTGCAACCCGATGGCGGAAGAATACTTCGGGCTGGATGGAAAGCGCGATCTGGGTCAGCAGGTCTCGTACCTCATCAGGCAGCCGCAATTCGTGGATTACCTTGCCGACCATCAGAAAAGCCCCGATCAGCCCTGCATCCTGAAGCTTAGCAACGAACGCATCCTTTCGGTCCAGATCATTCCCTATGCAGACCGGAAGAATCTGCTCCTTGCCAGAGACATCACCCGCCTCGAGAACGTGGAAAGAATGCGCCGCGATTTCGTCGCGAACGTCTCGCACGAATTGCGCACCCCGCTCACGGTGGTGAACGGATTTCTCGAAACGCTTTCGGATATGGGCGGCTCGCCCGATGCGGAGATGATGAAGCGTTCCCTCGATCTGATGACGGGACAGACCGACCGCATGAAAAGGCTGGTGGAGGATCTGCTGACGCTTTCCAGACTGGAGAATGTCGAGAACCTGCTAAGCGAGGAGGACGTCAACGTGCCCGCGCTCGTGAGGCAGATTCATCAGGACGCGTTGAGCCTGAGCGGGAAAAACCACCAGATCGAACTGCATATCGAAACGGAAGTCGGCTTGTGCGGCAATACGGAGGAACTCAGGAGCGGCTTCGGCAACCTTGTCAGCAATGCCATACGATATACGCCGAAAGACGGAAAAATCGAACTCACCTGGAAGATGGAAGGCAGGCATGCCGTTTTTTCGGTGAAGGACAGCGGCATCGGGATCGAACTCGAACATATCCCGAGGCTGACCGAACGATTCTACAGGGTCGACCGCAGCCGCTCGCGCGGAACGGGAGGGACGGGACTCGGCCTCGCCATAGTCAAGCATGTGCTGAACCGCCACCAGGCGAGACTCGAAATCAGCAGCAAGTTCGGACAAGGCAGCATTTTCAGGGCGGTTTTTCCGCCTTCGCGCCTGCTCGCGGAAGCAGGCTGTATCCGGTAAAATGGCCGCAAAATAAAGGTTCCCCATGCTGAAAAACGGTTTAACCCAAAGGGCTTTTTATGCGCTCGGATTCCTGGCCTGTTCGGGACTCCTCGCCTATGCCTATTATCTTCAGTTCGCAAGGCATCTCGAACCTTGCCCGTTGTGCATATTCCAGAGGCTGTTCTATCTGGGGGCCGGACTCGTTTTTCTCGCGGCTGCAATCCACAATCCCGCCAAAGCGGGGCGGGTGATTTACGGCCTGCTCTGCGCCATGTTTTCTCTCGGCGGGGCGGGGGTCGCCGCGAGGCAGGTCTGGCTCCAGCATCTTCCCCCCGACCAGGTTCCTGAATGCGGTCCCGGACTCAACTACATGCTCGATTCCTTTCCGCTCAACAAGACGCTGAAAATGGTGCTCGAAGGTTCCGGGGAATGCGCCAAGGTGGACTGGCGCTTTCTCGGGTTCAGCATCGCCGAATGGTCGCTGCTGATTTTCATCCTGCTCGCTGTTTTCAGCTTCTTTCTGATGCGTGAAGAAAAATGCCTGACATCCTGAGCAGAATTCTTGCGGCCAAGGCCGTCGAGGTGGAAGAGGCGAGAAACATCAAATCACTCGAAGAGATCAGGCAGGAAGCGGCAAGCGCTTCTCCATGCAGGGGATTTCTCGATGCCGTCCGCAGGAAAATGGATTCGAATCTTCCCGCTGTCATCGCCGAGATCAAGCAGGCGAGCCCGAGCAGGGGGATGTTGCGGGAGAATTTCGACCCTGCAGAAATTGCCGGAAGCTATGCTTCCCATGGCGCAGCCTGCCTCTCCGTGCTCACGGACAGGCAGTTCTTCAAGGGAGAACCCGAGTACCTGAAACGGGCGAGATCGGCCTGCGAATTGCCCGTGCTCAGGAAGGACTTCATGATCGATCCGTGGCAGGTCTATGAAGCGCGGGCGATGGGGGCGGACGCCATTCTTCTGATCGTCGCGGCGCTGGATTTGCCTCGAATGAACGAGATGGAATCCGTCGCCATCGGGCTGGGCATGGATGTCCTCGTCGAGGTGCATTCCAGAAGCGAACTGGACATCGCGCTGAAACTCTCCAGCCCCCTGATCGGCATCAACAACCGCAACCTCAAGACGTTCGAAGTCAGCCTGGAAAACACCCTCGGGCTTCTGGATGCCGTGCCGGATGGCAGGATCGTGGTTACGGAAAGCGGCATACTCGAAAAAAAGGATGTGGCATTGATGCGTCGGAACGGCGTTCACGCCTTTCTCGTCGGGGAAGCCTTCATGCGCGCGGAGGATCCGGGTCTCGAATTGGCGCGGTTGTTCGCATAGTCTTATAATTCGGTCTTTCCGCACCGAATACCGATATGGCCTTACTTGAACTTCGCAATATCGTTCGCAGCTTCGGCGATTTCGCCGCAGTCGACGGCGTGAGCATGATGATCGAATCCGGCGAATTCTTCACCCTGCTTGGGCCTTCAGGCTGCGGAAAAACGACGCTGCTCAGGATGATCGCGGGTTTCGATGCGCCCCAGTCGGGAGAAATCCTGCTCGACGGGAAGGATCTCGTCGCGACGCCCCCGGAAAAAAGACCGATTCACACCGTTTTCCAGAGTTACGCCCTCTTTCCCCATATGACGGTTGCGCAAAACATCGCTTTTCCGCTCAGGATGAGAAAAATCGGGAAAGCTGAAATCAACGAAAGGGTGAAGGAGGCGCTCGATGACGTGAGGCTTTCCGACCGGGGCGGGCGCTTTCCCGGCGAGCTTTCCGGCGGACAGAGGCAGCGCGTCGCGCTCGCCCGCGCGCTCGTGAGCAGGCCGCGCCTCCTGCTGCTCGATGAGCCCCTTGCCGCGCTCGACATGAAGCTCAGGGAGCAGATGCAGCTTGAACTCATCAACCTGCAGAAGGAAGTCGGGATCACCTTCATCTACGTCACGCACGATCAGACCGAGGCGCTCGCGCTCTCCCACAGGATAGCCGTGATGAACGGAGGGAAGGTCGAGCAACTCGACGAGCCGTCCAAAATTTACGATTGCCCGAGAAACAGGTTCGTTGCGGATTTCATCGGCACCTGCAACCTGATCGAGGCGAAGGTGACCGTGGCGGGCGAAGAAAAAATGGTGCTCGAAATCGATGGGCTCGGCGAAGTGACCGCGAGGAATCCGGGGGGAGAATTGACCGGGAGCAAGGGCGTTCTCGCATTGCGTCCGGAAAAGATCAAAATAGGGCAGCAAATCGCCCTCGAATCCGGAGAGAACCGTTTCCGCGGGAAGGTTCACGATTTTCTCTACATGGGGGATGTCACGGTCTATATCGTCGAAGTCGGGGAAGGGGTGCATATCGAGGCCCTGCTTCCGAATTCCGCAGCCGGGCGTCCCCGGATATTCGCTGCAGGCGACCCGGTGGAAATTTCATGGCGCTATGACGCCGGGGTGTTCCTCAATGACTAGAAACATCGGGAAATGGCTGATCAGCGGCCCGCCGGTATTCTATCTTGCCGTGTTCTTCGTCATCCCGACCTTCATCATGGTGCTTGCATCCTTCCGCCATGCGGGGGAATTCGGCGGACTCGCGCCCATATTCCTGCACGATGTTCGGGGCGCGCACCTCAACCTTACGCTCGAGAGCTATCGGGAATACTTTTCCGATTTCATCTACAGCCGGCTCTTCATCAAGACGCTCATCTACGCGCTCGTCACCACGTTTTTCTGCCTCGTAACCGCCTACCCCCTCGCCCTTTTGATTGCCGGGAGCGAAAAGCGGCACAGGGATCTTCTGGTTCTTCTCGTGATATTGCCTTTCTGGAGCAATTTCCTGATCAGGATTTATGCCTGGATGATTATCCTCGGCCCCCAGTCGGCCCTTTCCGTTGGACTCAACGGCTTTCTCGGCATGTTTGGAATCGAGCCGGTCGGTCTGCTCTTTACGCCTTTCGCGGTGGTGCTGTGCCTGATTTACGTGCAGCTTCCCTTCATGGTGCTCCCGCTTTACGCCAACCTGGAGAAGCACGACCCCGCGCTCCTGGATGCGGCGCAGGATCTCGGCGCGAACAGTTGGCAGCGTTTCTGGCGCATCACCTTCCCGCTTTCCCTTCCGGGCGTTTATGCCGGGATTGCCCTGGTGTTCATACCCGTTCTGGGCATATTCGCCGTCCCGGACATACTGGGAGGCACGGGCGGCATCATGATAGGGAACCTCATCAAGCAGGAATTTCTCGAGGCGCGGGACTGGCCTTTCGGCAGCGCGCTTTCCATCATCCTGACCCTGGGCGCCCTCTGCATCGTCGGCGTTGCGGCCATGGTCGCCGGAAGGACGGTGAAAAACGATGCCTAAGCGCCTGCTCGCAGCATCGGGAATCGCAGCCTACCTGTTCCTTTACCTGCCGCTCGTGATCGTCGTCGCCTATTCATTCAACGATTCCAGGCTCAATGCGGAATGGGTGGGCTTCACCTGGCGCTGGTATAAGGCGCTCTTCGAAGACGACGCCATGCTGAAGGCCGCGGGCAACTCGCTTTTCATCGCGCTGACCGCAAGTTTCGCCGCCACCGTTCTCGGGACGATGGCAGGTTACGCCCTGCACCGCTACAGGCTCAGGCTTCTGCCCGTCCTGATCATGGCCCCTCTTGCCATTCCGGAGATTCTGGTCGGGGTGAGCCTGCTCATATTTTTCGTCGCGGTCAATCTGACCCTGGGCCTCCTGTCCATCACGCTCTCCCATATCGCATTCTGCATCGGCTTCGTCGCGATCGTGGTGCGTTCACGGCTTGCCGGAATGGACGAGAGCCTGCCGGAAGCGGCGCGGGATCTCGGCGCGAGTCCGTGGCAGGCTTTTCGCCTCGTGACCTTCCCCCTGATCGCCCCCGGCATACTGGCCGGAGCCCTGCTCGCCTTCACGCTCTCCATAGACGATTTCGTGATCACGTTCTTCACGGCGGGGGTGGGCGCCTCCACCCTGCCGCTGCAAATCTACTCGATGATCAAGATCGCAGTCACTCCTGAAGTCAATGCTGTTTCCACATTGTTGATGCTCCTGACCCTGTTTCTCATCGTCATCGCATCCAGAATTTCCCCCGATTCGGTCAGGGGGAAATAGGTGGGAAAGCTCCTTTTCATCCTGTTCTTCGTGGCGGCGCCCGTTTTTGCCGGGGACGAACTCCATCTTTACAACTGGAACAATTACATCGCGCCCGAGACTGTCGATCGTTTCGAGGCCTACTGCAAGTGCAGGGTCGTACAGGATTATTATTCCGACAACGAGGAACTGCTCGCCAAGCTGGCTGCGGGCGCCAAAGGCTACGACATACTGGTTCCGACCGGCAATGCGCTCGCATCCCTCATCAGGCAGGGCGCATTGCTGCCGCTCGACAGGAAGCTCGTTCCCAACCTCAAAAACATCAATCCGGCCTATCTCGATACCGCCTTCGATCCGGGAAACCGTTATTCCGCCCCTTATGCCTACACCACGACCCTGATCGGCTACAACGTCGAGAAAATGAAGCAGCTCGGATTGCCGACCGATACTTGGGCGGTCATTTTCGATCCGAAATATCTTGCCAGGGTGAAGGGAAGGGTGACGGTTCTCGACAGCCAGAGGGAGCTGATGGCTGCCGCCTTGAAATACCTCGGCTACTCCGCCAACGATACCGATGAAGCGCACTGGTACAGTGCCGAAAAGCTCATCCTGAGGGCGAAGCCCTACTGGGCGGCTTTCAACGCATCGAGCTACATCAAGGAGTTGACCGTAGGCAACATCTGGCTCGTGCATGGCTATTCGAACGACATGTTCCAGGCGCGGATGGACGCCAGGGCCGCGAAACGGAAATTCACCATAGGCTTCTCCCTCCCGAAGGAAGGGGCCGTGCTTGCGCTCGACAACATGGTGATACACAAGTATGCGCCCCGCCCGGATCTTGCGCACAAATTCATCAATTTCATGCTGGACGGGAAAAATTCCTCGGAACTCACGAACATGCTCGGCTCGGGCAACCCGAATCTTGCCGCATTGAAGTACGTCGATCCGGAAATCGCGTCCAATCCCGCCATTTTTCCGGGGAAGGAGTCCAAGCTCGAAATGCTTCAGGATCTCGACATGGAAAAGCGCAGGGTGCTGAACAGGCTCTGGATCAAGATCAAGATAGAATGACTACCTGCGTATGCGAATGATGACGCCGGCCGGCTGGAGCGCCAGGGTTTCCGTGGCTTGCCCGAGATACGCGATATTCCTGCCCAGTATTTCGTTCTTCGGATTCCTCGGATCGAACATCAGGTAATTCACTCCTTTGAGCATTGCAAGCTGCGTTTGCGGATCTTTCGCCGGGGCGGGCAGCGGAAGCACGTCGCATTTGCAGGCGATCATGGTTCTTCCGGGCCATTCGCTCGCAACCAGGACATGTTTTTTCGCATCCGCATCCGTTTTCGTCTGCGCAGTGATGGCTGCGATCAGGCTGTCCCGTTCGGGGAGGGTTTCGAGGCGTCTGGTTTCGTAATTGGCCCTGTCGTTGACCATGAAGGTGGTCGCGACGATGAAAATCAGCGCCATGACTCCGCCCCGCTTTGCCATGAATCCTTCCACGGGTATCGTTTCGTGAGCCTGGATGAAGCGCGCTACTCCGACAAAGAGCAGAAATCCGAGCACGAGGAGCGCCCATGAGTCGTCAGGCGAAGCTAGGCCCATCAGCAAGCCCAGGGCGAATGTCCGCCTGGTGAAATCCTGCATGGATTTCTTCAGATTGCTCAGGAGGGTGAAAAGGAGAACCACGAACACGATCCCGCCCATCATCCAGTTCAGCGTGGACAGCTCTTCCGATGGGCCCAGGATGGCCATGGCAAGCAGCGGAATCGGGTTCTGCCACCAGGAGAGGCCGCTCCAACCCATGCGGATCAAAAGGACGAAGGTGACTATGGCGGCGATCCCGACGTAATAATGTTTCTGCTGTTTCGAATCGAGCGGATGCCTGTACCATTGCCAGAGCAGGGATACGGGATAGGCAAGTCCGGCCGGATGCAGGCTGGTCGAGAGGCCGACGAGGAACATCTGGGAAAAATACCACCCTCCCAGGGGTCGGGGATCCGCCCTGTAGGTTTTGTCGAGCCAGTAGCCGAGTCCGGCTGCGAGCAGAAGATAGGGGCCGGAGCCGATCGAATCGATCTGGGCGATCGCAAGCGGCGAAATCATGAGGAGTCCGATGGCGATCAATGCGCTTTCCCTGTCCTGGCTGCGGCTGCTCCAGTCGTAAAGAAAGAGTCCCGCCGCCGCCAGGATCAGGAGTGTGAGAATTTTCGCCGCGGCGATATTGCCTGTCCAGAGGAGGCCTATGGGGATGAACAGCAATGCCCGGAAGTCGGGCGCGCCGAGAACGACGACGGGATGGGCGACCCCGTCGATGATGGACCAGACGAACATCAGCCCCCTCGCCGCGTTTTCCTGGAGTCCGTAAGCATCGAAACGCAGCAGGAAGAACAGGATCGCGGCGCCCCAAACCAGAAAAACCGAAAGAACCTTGTAGCGCAGGGGGATGCTGAGATTGCCTGAAATCATGGAAAAAGACCTGGAAGATATTCGGATTTGCGTCTATTCTATCGGCAACCCTGTGAGGGTTCAACGCCTTCGGCCTGATTTGATTGACACCCGGAAGTATCATGTATTATATTTCTCCGAAGCAGGGTTGCTTAAATAATTAAATTCCATGGGAGGAAGCTATGCTGTTCGAAACGGATACGACGACGACGGAAGTGGTGACGATGTATGTTGCTTTTTTTGTCTTTTTCTTTGGATTGGCTTTCATGTTGATCAAGAAGAATTCTTGAGGCTGGCTGAGGTGTAACGTATAGGTCTGGGGGGTGGGAGATGAAATCGACAACAAGAAGGGAAGCT
>JAIELG010000006.1 GCA_019753155.1 Burkholderiales bacterium | reverse complement strand
CCTGAAGCAGCCTCAATGCAAATGGATCAACCAATTACATGATCACCCATTTTGCACAACTTGACGCACACAACCGCGATGTGGGATTTTTGCAGGGAGGAGGTTAGTAGAAATGAGCGAACGTATTACGATTGATCCGGCAATTTGCCACGGCAAGCCTTGCATTCGCGGCTTGCGCTATCCGGTAGAAAATGTGCTGGAGTGGTTGGCCAGCGGCATGAGCGTGGATGAAATTCTGACCGACTATGAAGACCTGGAGCGCGAAGATATTCTTGCGGTATTGTCTTATGCTGCGCGCCTGACGCATGTCAAGCGGCTGGAATTGCTGGTTGCATGAAGTTCCCCCCGGTTTTCATTCTTCAGGCAGACATGTTCGGCCGATTCGACAGGGCGGCGCCTGCCCGGAACAAATTCTTGTAAAAATCGGAAGGGATCTTTTCCTGAACCTTCGAAATCAACGAACCGGGCGCGATGTCCAGCGAAAATGCCAGGTACATGATGGTTGTCAGCGAAGGCTGGCGGCGCCCTCTTTCCAGCAGGGATATGAACGATCTGTCGAGACCGCAATGAAGCGCGAGCGTTTCCTGGGATAAGCCGAGTTCTTCGCGAATCTCCCGGAGGACACTTCCGAAAACGGTTTTTGCAGCCATGGCGCCGCCTCCATCGGTTGATGACTGTCGCCCTTCGGACCATAGTCACATATATTGAATCATAGTAAGATATTCCGGCTTGTAAAGATTGATTGGCAGAATCGGCCTCATGCTCGAATGAGGACTCATACTTTATAGGGGGAACTGCGAAAAGCAGCCAGAAAAACATGGCCTGAGAAGAAACCGTTTCGGGGCGCGAATGCGGACAAACCGGATTGCTGGAAAAAATATACCGGCATTCCCACGACTGCATCGTGCTTTTGGACAGGCATTTCAATTTCATCCGGGTCAATCAAGCCTATGCAGATGTCTGCAAGCGGGATGTCGGCGAATTTGCAGGTCACAATCATTTCGAATTCTATCCGTCCCCCCTCGTCGAGGATTTCAAAAAAGTCGTGGAAACGGGCATTCCCTATCAGGCCTTCACCCGCCCTTTCATCTTTCCGGATCACCCGGAATGGGGAGAAACCTATTGGGATTTGTCTTTGGCGCCCATTCCGGATTCGAACGGCGAAGTGGAGTTCCTGCTGTTCACGCTGAAGGATGTCACAGAGCGCCATCGCGCCGAGCTGTCCTTGCGTCGGGCCAATCGCGCATTGCGGGCCATCGGCGCCTGCAATTCGCTGCTGATTCGTGCGACCAATGAACAGGAGCTTCTGGACGGCATGTGCAAAGTGGTGGTAGGGGTGGGGGGCTATCTGATGGCCTGGGTCGGTTTTGCCGAAACGGACGAAGGCAAAACCGTGCGTCCGGTCGCGCGGTCGGGATACGAAGAGCGCTATCTGGACACCGCCGAGATATCCTGGGGCGACAACGAGCTGGGGCGCGGCCCCACGGGCACGGCGATCCGGACGAAAAGCACGCAGATCAATCAGAATTGCCTCACCAATCCAAGGATGCGCCCCTGGCTCGAGGCGGCGCTCCAGCGGGGCTACCAATCCAGCATTGCCCTGCCGCTTGTGTACGGCGACGTCACGCTCGGCGTATTGACCATCTATGCGGCGGAGCCCGAGGCATTCCAGGACGAGGAAGTGGCATTGCTGGAACGGCTTACCGGAGACCTTGCCTACGGCATTTACGGATTGCGATCGAGCGCGGCGCACAAGAAGGCGGAAGATAAGCTGCAGGAGAGCGAGGAGCGCTACCATCAGCTCTTCGAGAACGGCACGGACGCGATTGCGCTCGCCGATGCCGAAACCGGCGAGCTGATCGACGTCAACCATGCCATGGAAAAACTGGTTGACCGGGAAAAATCGGAAATCATCGGAAAACCCCAGAAGATGCTGCATCCCTCGGAGCCGGGACAGGATTCCGTATCCAGCAGTTTCGAACGGCATCGTTCCGACAAGGAAGGCGAACCGATCGAAACGCAGATCGTCACCAGGAGCGGCATGGTCCGCGAAGTGGAAATCAAGGCATCCTCCATCCACCTGAACGACAGGAAGGTTCTGCTCGGTTTCTTCCGTGACATTTCCGAGCGCAAGCGTTACGAAGCGCAACTGGAATACCAGGCCACCCACGACAGTCTGACGGGGCTCGCCAATCGCAGCCTGCTCACGGACCGCTTCGAATTGTCGATAGCCCATTCCCGCCGCGCGGAACGATGGGTTGCGGCAATGCTTCTGGGTCTCGACCGGTTAAAGCTGATCAACGACAGCCTGGGCCACGACACGGGCGATGTGCTGATAAGGGAGGTGGCCAGGCGGCTTTCCGCCTGCATGCGCCCGGGCGACACGGCTGCCCGCTTGGGAGGAGACGAGTTCGTGGTCGTCATGTCCGATTTATCTTCCGAAGAGGATGCGGTGGCGCTTGCACGAAAATTGCTCGATTTTCTGGCGCAGCCCGTGACGATCGGCGGGCGCGAGATCGTGGTTTCCGCAAGCATGGGGGTCTCGATCTATCCCAGGGATGGGGAATTGCCGTCGATGCTGCTCAAGAACGCCGACGTTGCAATGTGCCGAGCCAAGGAAACGGGAGGGAACAGTTTCCAGTTCTATTCCCCGGAAATGAATGTCCGCATGCTGGAAAGGCTGGAGCTGGAAAATAAGCTGAGGCGGGCGCTGGATCGCAAGGAATTCGAGCTTTACTATCAGCCCAAGGTGGACCTGTCGCGGGGCCACATCAGCGGTGCGGAAGCCCTGATCCGCTGGAACCATCCGGAATTGGGGCGTGTCCCTCCAGGGGAATTCATTCCTATCGCCGAGGAAACCGGATTGATCGTCCCGATCGGAGAATGGGCGATAAAAGAGACGTGCGGGCAGATCAGGGCCTGGCGGGATGGGGGGCTTCCGGCCATCACCGTGGCGGTCAATTTGTCGGCGAAACAGTTCCGGCAGGGGAAATTGGCCGAAGTGGTGGAGAGGGGATTGCGCGAAGCCGGCATCCAGCCGCAATACCTGGAACTGGAAGTGACGGAAAGCGCTGTCATGTCCAACCCGAAGGAAGCCATTTCCATATTGCAGGAGCTGAAAAGAATCGGCGTCCAAATCTCCCTGGACGATTTCGGCACGGGGTATTCGAGCCTGAACTACCTGAAGCGCTTCCCAGTCGATACCCTCAAGATCGATCAATCCTTCGTGAGGGATATCACCACCGACCCCGACGATGCCGCCATCACCAGGCTGGTCATCGCCCTGGCGCATGGCATGAAGAGGAAGGTCATCGCCGAAGGGGTGGAAACCGAAGCCCAGCTGAAATTCCTGCAAAGGGGACATTGCGACGAGATGCAGGGGTATTTCTTCAGCAAGCCGGTTCCATCCGAAGAGTTCGCTTCGCTGCTTCGCAACAAGCGCGAGCTGGAAGTCGCCGTGGATCCTTCGGAGACGATGCGCACCCTCCTGATCGTGGAAGACGAGGCCAATATCGTCGCATCGCTCAAGCGCCTTTTCCAGAACGAGGGTTACCGCATCCTGTCGGCGGGCAGCGCTGCGGAAGGGCTGGAAATGCTTGCGCTTCACAAGATTCAGGTGATCATATCGGACCAGCGCATGCCGCAAATGAGCGGCACCGAATTTTTAAGCCGCGTCTGGCAGATTTATCCGGATACGATTCGTATCCTGCTGACGGGTTATACCGATCTCAATTCCGTCACGGAGGCGGTCAACCGGGGCGCCATCCTGAAGTTCCTGACCAAGCCATGGGAAGATGATCAGCTGAGGGAGCATATCCGGGAAGCTTTCAGGTTTCACGAATCGAAGGAGAGGGGCAACCCCGCCGGGGCCTAGCCCCTCAAGGCAAAGTGGGAGTCTTTGGGGCCACTTCGCCGATTTCCATCAGGATGGTGTCGATCAGCAACCCCGGCAACAAATCCTTATCCACGGTAATATCAAATCCAGCCATCGCTCTATCTCACATAATCCCGCATAAAGGCAAGAAAAACACTCTGGAATAAGGAAAAGCCGGCAGTTGACGTGGGAAAATCGGGATTCAGAGCGAATCGAGATAATCGATAAGCGCCCTGCGCTCCTCTGCGGGGAGCGCCGCGAACCGGTCGCGCGAACGCCTTGCCTCCCCCCCATGCCAAAGCACCGCCTCGGAGAGGGTGCGCGCCCTGCCGTCGTGAAGGTAGCCTGCATGGCCGTTGATTTTCGCCGCAAGCCCTATTCCCCAAAGAGGGGCCGTGCGCCATTCGCTCCCCCCCGCCAGGTAATCCGGCCGTCCATCCGACAACCCATTTCCCATGTCGTGGATGAGCAGATCAGTGTAAGGATGAATGGTGCGGTGGGCAAGCTCCGGAAATTTCGAATTCCCGGTGACGAGATTCCGGCGATGGCACAGGGCGCAGCCCAGCTTCGAAAAAAGCGCATCCCCGCGCTTCGCGTCAGTATTGCGCGGCCCGGGCACGGCAAGATGGGCCATATGGAAAGCCATGTCGTCGAGATCTTTTGCGGAGAGTTCCGGGTACCCGCCGGAAGGCGCATCAAGGCAGGCGCGCTGGGAAGGCATGCAGTTCTCCTGCGGAAAAATCACGGACGTGATGCCGATATCGCCGTTGGCGGCCCCAGCGATCTGGTCGCGCAGGGTCGGAACATTCGCCTTGTAGCCGAAGCGCCCGATCGCCATACGCCCGCCTTCCTGATCCCATACCCGATTGACCCGCCCCCTGACGCCGTCGGGCTTTCGCGCTTTCGCAAAATGCTCCAGCGTCGAATCATCCACCGCATCGAGGAGTCCGAGGCCATATACCTGCTGCCCCACCCTGGGAGAAATCAGGATTTCCCCCAAAGGACCGTAGCCCAAATCCACGAAGTTTATTTCTGGGCGCCTCATGGCTATCTTCTCGCCATCGGCAAGTGTAACGAAGGACTCGACCCATGAAAGCATGGCGCGCCCTTCTCCCGGAACGCCGGGGATGCCTTCCTCGTTCAACTGCGTGCCGTAAGCGGGATGGGGCTTGGGACCGCCGTGAGCATCGACGCCCGGAATCGAAATACGCACCAGCATCGACTGCATGCGCATCTCAGGACCATCGGGTGGTGCGCCCCGCCCTTCCCGCGGATGGCAGGAGACACAACCCAGTCTGTTGTAGAGGGGACCCAGCCCCTGCCCTTCTTTTGCGGGGGCAATCACCCAGTTCTGATTGAAAAGAGACCGCCCCCTGTAGAAGCTTTCCATCTGCGCATCGGTGAGGCCGCCGAACGGACGGGAATAGGCTTCCCTGCCGGAATCGGGCACGGTATAGGGGGTAGCCGCAGCAGCCTGTGCCCATAATACTGCAAGCACTGCAAGAAGCGTTCTCATGCCTTGACCAGACGCCTGACTTTTTCGAGACGAACCAAAGCCTGATCCGCCCATTTCCGCTCCGCCTGCGCCGCCAGGGCTTCGAGTTGCGCGTTTT
Source organism: Burkholderiales bacterium (assembly GCA_019753155.1). Classification (GTDB taxonomy): domain Bacteria; phylum Pseudomonadota; class Gammaproteobacteria; order Burkholderiales; family JABEVD01; genus JABEVD01. The sequence goes on along the minus strand of JAIELG010000006.1, from coordinate 9,691 downwards.
CTCCCCTTGCGGAAAAAGCATGCTGAAGCGCCGGGTCCGCAGCCTCCTCGTCGGATACGGGCGGCGCGGTAAACAGCCTGAAAGCTTCGTCCTTCGCCCCCGTCCCGAGCTGGTTCAGTTCGCGCCAGAGCATGGCGCGCTCATCACGGGAACGGATGAACCCCTGTTCGAATGCCGCGGCAAGAAGCGCAAGCCTGGGTCTGCCCATGTCGTTGTCGTAGGCATACCCGCCTTTCTCCGCCGCGGCAAAAGGATTGTAGTAATTCCCGGCAAGCCCTGAATAAACCGAAGGCCTGACAGGAAGCTTCCTGATGTCGGGGTCGGCGAGGATCGTCTGCCCCTTCTCAGACAGCAAAAGAGATACGAATGCCTTCGCCCCTTCAGGATTCCTGCAGCCCGAGGCGATCGCGACCTGCCCTGGATTCACCCCGCCGTGCTCCGGATAGATGAATTTCATGGAAGAGCCGTTTGCAATCTTCGAGGCTGCGAAGAAATCTATGGTCAGGCCTACGCCGTATTTATTCGAGTCCACTTCGTCCGTGATGAAGGCTCCCTTCGTCCCCACGAAGCCCGAATTGGCGGCAATCGCGCTCCACATCGCCCATCCGCGCTCCCAGCCGAAATACTGCAAGGGAATGTCCACCATCACAGGAGCGAAACCGACAAGGGATGGGGTGGGCATGACGACATGCCCGAAATAACGGGGGTCAGCGAGATCACCCCAGTCCTTCGGGACAGGCAGTTCGTGTTTTTCCAGGTAGGCTGGATTCACGAGAAAACCGTAAGCCGCGACTTCGGTTGCGACGAAATACCCGTCCGGGTCGTCGATCAGGGTATTGCCTATTCTGCCCGGCAAACCTGAACGGTCTATCCCTATCCTGCGCCACGCGCCTTTGGCTTTCAGCCTGTAGTAGGCGGGGGGAGATGCGCTCCAGTACACATCGACTCCGCCCTGCTTTTCCAGATAGGGCACGGCATCGAACGGCATGCGCCAGATGATTTTCAGGCGGTATTGCGGGTAGGCCTTCCCGAACAGGGATTCGTAGCGCGCAACCACTTCGTCCGGATAGGCGGTGAGTACGACAAGCTCCCTCTCTTCAGAAGCCGCCAGGGCCGGCATGGCGGCAGATGCGGCGACAGCCCCCAGGGAGATGATAAATTCGCGTCTGGATTTGGATTCCATGATCAGAACCCCGTATCGAACTGGACAAGGTAAGTGCGCCCAGGTTCAGGAAAGCCTTCGGAATAGGCATAAAGCCTGTCGAAGAGATTCTGCACGCCGAACGACACAGTCGATTTCGAAACCCTGTAGGCAAGCTTGAGGTTGGCCACCATGAAGCCCGAAGCCACCTGGGTGCCGGTGCTCGAGGAATAGCGGTAAGACATGGCATCCACGCCACCCGTCAGGCTGAATCCGCCCCCGATCGGCCCGTTCGCGAAAGCCGAAACCTTGTGCTTGGGCGTATCCATCAGGAATATCGTGGGATTGGACTTGTTGACCCTGTCGAGGTAGGTGTAATTTCCCCCGGCTTCCCAGTCGTGCGGCAGCGCCGCTTTCAGGTTCGCCTCGAATCCATCCATGCTGACTTTTCCGACGTTCTGCATCTGGGTGCATGGCGCTGTCGTGCAGAGCGTCGGGGCGATGGTGACGGACTGGATCATGTCGGAAATGTCGCTGTGAAAGAATGCGACTTCGAAGCTCGCCCTGCCTGCCAGCACGTCGGAATAATCGACTTCGTAATTCCAGGCGCGCTCCGGCCTCAAGCCCGCATTCGGAATCGCCGTCCCCAGCCGGTACGAATAACGGTCCTTGATCGTGGGAAACCGGCTCTTCGCAGCCACGAAAGCGGTGATTTTTCCCGTGTCTCCCGTCTTGTACGCGATGCCGGCCTGTCCGTTCCAGTCGGAAGCGTTCGCCATGGCGAAAGGCACCACCTTGTTCGCAACATAATCCTGGGCCTTCAGGGTATCGCGCTTCTCGTAGGATAAGCCCGTCACGAGCGACATTCCCGGTCTCAATTCGTGGCTGTCGTCCATGGCGAGGGATTGGGTGTGATCCTGGAAATACCTGATCGGCTGCCCCGCATTGTGCTCCCTGTGCACATCGTTCTTGAAATTGTAGGCAAGCTTCAACTGGTTGGATGCGCTCAGGCGAAGATCGGTCTCGATGCTCGTTCCGGTCGTGAAATCGTCATACCAGCTCTTGAAGGCGAAAGGCCTCAACTGCGTTGTGTAAGTGGCGTTGTCGTAGGTAAAGAGCGAGTTGCTGAAACGGTCGTAATAGGCCCTGACCTTCAACGCATTACCATCGCCGAATGCCTTGTCGCCGATGAAATAAAGACTTTCCTTGTCCCAGTAGGGCCAGCGCCAGTAGCGGGGGGCAACTCCGGCGACAGCGCCGGCATAAGGCGGAACACCCTTGACGCCATGCTGGTTGATGTAATTGATCGCATATTCGTCCTGGGCGTTGGGCGTGTATCCCAGCTTCAGGTTCACCTTGTGATCCTTCTGGTAGCTGTTGTTCCTGAGTCCAGGACCCTGAGCCACGCTGTTCGAAAAGCCGCCCGGCAGCCTGTAGTAATCCTCGTGCACTTCGGATGCGCTTCCCTGGAAATACCATTGCCCCTGGTTGGTTCCGATATTGGCATAGGCCCGGTATCCGTTGTTTTCGGTACGGTCGGTGAAACTCAATCCGCCTCCCGCTTCGCCCTCGAATGCCTTCTGCGGACGCCTGCTCACCATGTTGATCGCCCCGCCCAGGGTATTCGATCCATAAAGGGATGAACTGAACCCCTTGGACAAATCGATCCTGGAAAGATCGAAGGTATCGAAGCGCCCCAGATCCACATAACCGTCGTAGGGAACATAGACCGGGATTCCGTCCACGAAAAGCGGAACCTGGCGCAGATCGAATCCGCGCACGTAAACCATCTGCTCGTTGCGCGCCCCGACATTCGAAATGTTCACGCCTGAAAGGAGATTCAAGGCCTGTCCCACCGTCACGCTGTCGAAGCGCCTCATGGTTTTGCTGTCGACCGATGTGGATCCCAGCCCGGAAGCACCCAGCTTGTCTGCCGTCACCAGGATTTCGCCCAAGGTAAAGGGCCTGACATCATCCGCCATGGCGGGCAGAGGGGAAAACATGAGAAAGTATAGTATCGAGCGTTTCATATCGCATCCCGTATTGTTTTAGATGAAGTTGTATGCATATCGACATACGCATTGCAAGCTCCGTGCCATGCGGCACCAATACAGGATTAGCGGATATTCCCGACACCGTTATGCACAAACCATCATAAGTTTGTAGCATTTCATACACAACCTCGCATTACCCTCATAAGGCATGTTGGAAATGCGACAGTCCTTCGCCCGGTTTCAGTTGCCTTCGTAAAACTGCTCGATCCAGGCAGCCATGCGTGCCGGTGAAACAGGCTGAACGGATGCCTCCAGGCGGCATTCGATCCCGATTTCCGACTTCTTCATCTGCAACGACCATCCCAGTTCATGCAGCCAAATGAGAAATGCCAGCCAGGTTACATGTTGCGGCGAGACGGGGACATTGGAGGGCGCTTCCAGAAACTCCGCAAAAATTTCTCCGCCGGGGAAAACGGCAGTCCCATCGCCCAAAACCCGCACATTGCAATCCAATTCCGGGAGCAGCGCGAACCCGTCTTCGCCTTGCAAGCTGCGCTGCCTGATCTCGACAAGCCTGCCGTGAACGGCATACCCGAATTCGCCGCTGCGCCAAGCTTCCGCGCTGACCAGATCCGAATAATCCATCAACAGCCAATCGGGTTCCGAGGGCTTGATGCCGGCGATGGCGGCAGCCGACAGGTAGTTCTCCAGGGGCGAGACGGTTCCTGCGAGGCTGACGCACAGCGTATGCAGCATGCCGATGCGGTTCGATACGGTCTGCATTTGCCGCACCATCATCTTCTCGCGCAAAAGCTGTGCATGTTCCTTGCGCAAGGCTGCCATTTCGAGTGCCTGCTTCAATTCCATCCTGAGGGCGGATATTTCCCACGGCTTCTGGATGTATCGGTGAATTTGCCCCTGATTGACCGCCTCGACGGTCTGCTCCAGCTCCGAATACGCGGTGGACAATATCCTGACCATGTGCGGATACTGGGTCCGCGCGTAGTGCAGTAACTCGTTGCCGCATCCGCCCGGCATGCGCTGGTCGGACACCAGCACCGAAAGCGTGTCCGCATGCTGATCGAGCATACGCTTGCCTTCCTCGACGGAACCGGCGGCGATTACGGGAGCGAGCGAATCTATCGCACGCTGAAAATATTTGACGGCGCTTGCTTCGTCGTCAACGAACAGGATTAGCGGGGCAGTGCCGGTCATCGATCGCTCCTTTTAACTTCGATAGTTGGAAAATTCAGTGTGACGGTAGTATATATGCTTGGCGCGGAATGAATCAGGATACCCCCGCCAAATGACTGCATGATGCGCTTGCAGAAAATCATGCCCCATCCTTTTCCGCCATCGTCCGCATGGGTAGTGACAGGGTCACTCAGCAACCGCGCCATGATTTCAGGTGGAATGCCGGGACCATTGTCGACGATGCGGATCTGCGGATTGCCCTCCACCAGCACCGTGAAGGCAATCATGGGCAAAGGCTGGTTCTGAACGGCGCGCAGCGCGTTGCTCAATACGGACGACAACACCAGGAGAACGCAATTCGGCAGCGCCGTGACCGGAAAATCCTCCCTTATGTCGACAAGGATCGCGGCCCGCTGGGCGGGGGTCAGTGGATAAGTGTCGAGCAGGGACGAGATCATCTTCCGTGCCGTGCTGCCGTAACTGCCCATCATGCCGGCGCCCTGAACCGATTCCACGAAAGTGGAAAGCAGCGAAAGGCAATACCCCGCATTGTCGTTCATTGCAAGCGCCGCCTGTCCGATCTCGGCCTGCTGCCGGGAAGACACGGCCCCATCCGAGACCCGGTGCGCTATGCCCCGCGCGAAATTGACGATCGCGGCCAGCGGCGTATTGAGCTCGTGCGCAAGAAAAGCGAGCGTCTCGTCTATTGCCAGCAAGCTTTGCTGCCTTGCACTGCGTTCCCGCGACAACTCGTATGCCAGACGCAAGGTGTTCCTGACCTCGCCCAAATCCAGCGGTTTTTCGAGTATACGGAAGATTTCGCCCGAATTCACCACATCCAGAAGCGCTTCCCGATCCGCATAGGCCGTCACGAGAATACGGACCACATGAGGAAACTCACGCGCCACCTGGCGCAACAGGTCTCCGCCATCCCGGCCCGGCATGCGGTAATCCGTGACCAGTATGCCGACCCGCCTGTCCTGCAAAAGCGCAATCGCGGCGTCGGCGCCAGCCGCCGTCAACACGTCATAATCCGTACCAACGCAGCGGACGAAGTACTTCCGCGCCATGTCCTCGTCATCCACATACAGGAGAGCATTGTCCGTTGCCACGTTCATCACGCAGCTTTCGGCAGGTCGAATATCATCTTCGTCCATTCTCCTACGGCACTCTCGGCGATCAACGTGCCGCCATGCCGCTCGATCACGCTGTAACTGATGGAAAGCCCCAGGCCGAGACCCTGCCCGATCTCCCGCGTGGTGAAAAAGGGCTCGAACACGCGGCCGAGATTTTCAGGCGGGATGCCGGGTCCATTGTCCCTTACCGTGACGAAGAACCGCTCACCCTTCCATGCCGCGGAGAGATGGATGGCGGGCTCGGGGGAATTTACCGTGCGCAAAGCCTGTGCCGCGTTGCCAAGCAGGTTGACGAGCACGCCGATGATGGCCGCCTCGTCCCCACGCACCAGCGTATCGCAGGGAAGATCGCGCGTGATGGCGATGCCCTTGGTCTCATGCCCGACCAGACGAAGGGCGGAATCGGCGACTTTCTCGAAAAGGAAATCGGTGCCGGCGGCTTCCCCTGTCCGGTATGCGAAAGTCTTGAGATCCGATACGATGTGCTGGATTCGCTGCATGCCCTCCTTGGCATCCACCAGGCATTCATTGAGCGTAGCGCTGGCCTTCGCGACAGGATCTTCCATCGCGATATCCATTGCCATCAGGCAGTAATTGACTGGATTGTTGACTTCATGCAGCAGCCCCGCCGCAAGCGTGCCTATGGCAGCCATTTTTTCCTGCTGCAGCATCTGCCCCTTGATTTGCGAGAGATTTTTATTGGTTTCCTCCAGCTGATCGTTCTTTATCGCCAGCTCCGTCTTGAGTCTGAACAGCATGAAGCGGGCGCTTTCGTTGAAGTAGGTGAATACGGCGCTGATGATAATGGACATCCACAAAAATATGGAGTTGATGACAAAAGCACCATGCAGCACAAAACTTTCAGGATGGAGCGCACAGGCGGCAACGTAAAACAGAAAAGATAATCCGCCGAAAACGATATTCTGCCAAAGACCGAACGCCAGCACGATGCCGGACGCATAAATGGCAAGATTCAAGCCTGCGTAATACAGGGAGTTTGCGCCTTCCGTCACGCCGATCATCCATGCAATCATAACCTGAGGAAAAAGCAGCCAGATGAATGTCAGCCCCTGAATCCTTTCCTTGCCCCACCCGGTTTCCATCGTCATGATGATGCCGAAAATCAGGCTCGAACAGACTGCGCGGGCAACCACGAAATGGAACTGCTCTTGGGGATAAAGGCCATAATCCAATCCGGTGCCGAGCAGAATCAGCGCGATTGCAGTGTAGGCGCCCCCCCGGCTGAATTCGAAGCGAAACTTCTTGAGCGTCGTCTCATATCCTGCGTACAATGCCTTGTCCATCTGACTAGACAATGATTGTTTCCGCGAAAACATTCACCCCTGTTGCATCGACAAAAATATTGGGCGCAATGGATTGCTGCGGGAGAAGCGTCGTCATTTTCGCCTCGTCCCGGTATATGAGATACCAATCCAAAAGATGCTCCATGCCGAACTTCTCGGGATTGCTGGAATGCACATTGGTGACCAGAAGCGTGCCTCCATGACGGGTGCGTGCGGCAAAATACGCCATCAGCCTCGCGCAAACCTTGTCGGACAGGTAGTCGAACAATCCTGCGCAATAGACGGCATCGAATTCCCTTGCACTGTCTGACAAGGGATCGATGCGGCGCTTGAGCAGTTTATGCACCGAATCGTGCGCGTAATGGATGGCGACAGGCTTCCCCACCTGTTTCATGATGGAACTCAGCTTATTCCTTGTCCAGTCGAGCGTTTCTTCGCTGAAATCGACAAGCTCGAACGCCAGAAATTCGGGGTGGGCGTAATTTTGCAGGAAACGCTGTATTTCGATGGCGGGACCGCATCCGATATTCAGGATGCGAAACGGCCTTCCTGCCTGTCTCGCCGCATCGGCCATGCGCTGCAGGAAATCGACCAGGATATCGATGCGATTGCGATGGGCCGTCGCCACCGCAGCTTGCAGGAAAGCGGTGTTCACCATCTGGAAATACGTGCTCGGTCCCTGGCGCGGATCATCCAGTATCTGGTTGACCATCTGGTAGTCCCCGGCATAACCCAATGGTTTGGTATAGGTGCGGAACACGAAGGGCGCCCTGAGCAGCAGGGGGTGCAGCGCGGTCTGCGCGAAGGAACGATGCGAGGGCGCCTCTTCCGCATCGACCTGGGATGCCTCGCCTTCCAGCATATCGAGATAAAATTTAGTCTTATGCATCAATGGAGCGGAAAGCTCGTAAAAAACATCCATACGAATTTGTCCATCCACCCTGGGAAGCGATTCGGAAAGATCCACCTGTTCGATCCAGCGCGAAACGTCGGACAGATAGGCGCGCATTTCATTCACCACGATCTGGTAGTCACGCCTGATCTTGAAGCGCTTGGTCCAGTCTTCCACGAATGCCCGCGCTTCGGCCCCGACTGTTCCAGGCTCCACGACGACATCATCCAGTTCGCGCCATTCATCGATGAGCGTCACCGAAACGATGGCGGTAAGGCCGGTATTGACCAGGCTGATGACGACCGCCTTGCCAAGATAGGCAATCTTGGCGCCGAACCGCACCGTGAATTCGACGAGCACTTCGCTGACCTGCACGATGGAATACGGGTTGTAGACTTCCATCACCAGGGACTTTCTCTGGAGATTGACGATCGTCCCACGAACCGATTCGCCCTCGGCATTGCGGAAGCTCACTAACGGGTCAATTTGCGCTTGTGTATGCAAGATAACGCCCTGAGAATTCTGGAGGGTACGACCATGTGGTTAAACATGCGCTTGAGGCGCTACAATACCAGAAAGACTGCCGGACAAACAACCGATCGCACACCAATGAACAATCATTTATCCGTTTATCGACACCCAACCTTGACCGTGCTGATAGACGACAGCCGGAGCTTTCTGGACAGTCTCGCATTCCATATGAATCCGCATATGGCGCGCAAGCTTTTTCACGATCCACTGGATGCCCTGGAATGGATGGGCCATGCGCATGCGCATCCCGCTGACCCGATCCATGCCCATTCCGATGAACAGTCGGAATTCTTCAAACGGCATGGCACCTCCATCGATCTCGACCGAATCCATCATATTGCGCTGAACCGGCAACGCTTCGACATGCCATCCGTGCTGGTGATCGATTATGCGATGCCGCAGATGAATGGCGTGGAATTTTGCCAGGCTGTCCAGAGCTTGCCCTGCAAAAGAATCCTCTTGACCGGGCAGGCCGACGAAAAAATCGCCGTCGACGCATTCAACCGCAAATTGATCGATCGCTTCATCAGGAAAAATGATCCGCATGCCCTCGATCGCCTCGAAGCCGAAATAACCGGATTGCAGCGGGATTTTTTCAACGAGCGAACGAGCACCTTGAAAGAGCTGCTGTCCCGCGACATGTACTCGTTCCTGTCCGACCCGGCCGTGGAAGCGCTCGCCGGGCAACTCTGCAGCCGCTACCGCTTCGTGGAATACTATTTATTCCCGCACCCGGCCGGCATCCTGTTCTTCGACATGCATGGCAAGGCGACCCTGATGGTCCTGGAAACAAAAGCCGGCCTGATTTCGCACTTCGAGGTGGCGCAGGATCAGGGCGCCCCGCCCGAACTGCTCACCGCCTTGAAGTCATTGCAACTGCTGCCATTCTTTTCAGACACGGACGGCATGTACGGCGCCTCGGTCGGCCACGACTGGCTGTCGTATTGCCTGCCGCCGCAGATTTGCCGGGGAAGGCAGGATTATTACTGGGCGCTGTTCGATTTGCCGCCCCATTACCTGAACAGCCCCGTGTATTCCTATGCGGAATTCTTACGGGATCGGTCGTAGCCCCTTCATACCGCCACCACCTCGATTCCCGGCTCTATGCTCTGCACCAGATTCTCTATGGCGAGCAGGGTTCCGGTCTGTGAACTCGGACAGCTTCCGCATGCGCCGTAATAGCGTATGCACAGCATGTTGCCGCACAGGGTCATGATTTCCAGATCGCCGCCGTCCATGAGCAATGTCGGGCGGATACGCTCTTCTATGATTTTCCTGATCGCGGGAAGTCTCGGATCCTCATCCTCGGCCTGAACGGTTTCCACCCGCTCCGGCATCTGCGCAGCCGGGGCTTCCCTTATCGGCTGCGCCACGAGGCGGGCAAGATCGGACCAGCTTGTCTGTCCATCCTGGGTGATAGTGATCCAGTTATCCATGTAGAGCACATTGGTGACATGGGGGATTGCGAAGAGGCGCGCGGCGAGGGGGTCGTCCGCAGC
>JAIELG010000004.1 GCA_019753155.1 Burkholderiales bacterium | reverse complement strand
CTCTGCCAACGCGACTGAACATCAACCGCCTGCTGAAAAAACTGAATTTCCGGACACCCATGAAATATGCGGGCTAACCACTCATTTCACCGGGCCTGCGCGAAAAACCGCGCGGGCGCCTCAATTCCACGTTGGAAGCCATCATTTTCGGTTGAAATGACCTCGATAATGGTATATTTTCCATACTGCGCGCACCTTTGAATTCGACGGGTCAAAAAGTCAGTGCCAAACACGGGATCAATCAGATACAGCCGTCGTGCGCATAAGGTAGCGCCATTGGGTTAGCCTCCATTCCGTCGCAAAATCCGATCAGGCATGGGCAGGCGCCATGCGCTCCAGCCACACTTTGGGCGAAACGCCGATTTTCCTGGAAAACACCCTCGTCAATGCGACAGGGTGAGAATAGCCTACTGCGGGGGCCACCAGCTTCAGAAGCTTGCCGCTCTTGAGCAAGGTTTGCGCGACGCTGATGCGCCAGTCCGCCAAATAATCGAGCGGCGTGGTTCCCACCGTCTCGCGGAAATACACCGCAAAGCGCGCCCGCGACATATCTGCGGTGCGAGCCAGTTCCTCCAGAGACCAGGAGTGCTCCGGACGTTCATGCATCGCGGTAATGGCTTTGGCAAGCCTGGCATCCGCCAAACCTGCAAGAATGCCGCCCGAGAAAAGCCGCGTTTCGATCGCATGGCGCAGCAGCAGCACCAGAAAGTATTCCGCCAGCCTGTCCACCGCCGCCTGGCGGCCGCAACGTTTATTGAACGCTTCATCGAAGAACAGCGTGAGCGCCGGAGTCAATCCGGCAATGTCGGCGAGCGTAATCACGAACACATCGGGCAGCGCCCTCACCAGGGGATTGCCCAGCCCGGCACCAAAATCGATCGATGTGCAGACAAGTTCCGCCTCATCTTCGACCTGAAAACGGTGCGAACGGGGTCTCGGATAGAAGATCACGGAAGGTTCCGTCACCAGGATGGGCGCAGCGTCCGGGTGATCGATGCTCACAATTCCGTGACGCAGGATATGAAGATAGCCACCCCCGCCGGTTTCGCTGAAGTCGAAAGCGCCGCATGGCGTGCCCGAATAGAACACGCGGGCAGTCAGGGAAAACCTGGAAAAAAGAGGAGACAACCTGTCCATTTCGATACCATATGTTAATTTATAGAGATCATCGATCACTCATCGTAGCATTTTTTTCGATAAAGTGCAGTTCGTGCAATGTCGCACGACAAGGAGGATTTGGAATGCCTGAAGACATATCTGCCTATTTCATGATCGGACTGGATATCATGATGATCGTTTACACGCTGTGGATCATCTCCATCGGCAAGTCAGCCAAACCGCAGCTCGGTATGGCGGCCGGCATGCTTGCCTGGCTCGCGCTGCTGCATTTCGGCCTCTCGACAAAAAGCATCTTTCCCGAGAACATTTCCGGTATCACTTTCCTCGGCATCGTATTTGCGGCAGTCGGGGCAGTCGGCGCCCTGCTGTTCGGAATTGCGCCCGTTCGGCGGCTGCTGCTTGATCTGAGCCAGGAGCAGTTGCTGCTGCTCCAGGGCATCAGGGTATTTTTCGGAGCCAACTTTCTCACACAGGCCAGCATGGGCGTATTGCCATCCGAGTTCGGCATTCTGGACGGCTGGACGCATATCTCCGCCGGATTTTTAGGCCTGGTAGCCGCGTTTACCCTGGCCAAGGGTGCAAACGGCCTGCGCCGGGCCTGGTTTGCCAACATGTTCGGACTGATGGATATCCTGGTGGTGGCAAGCACGCTTTCGCTTATCCTGCTGCCGAGCATCACGCCTCACCACAGCATGATGTATGCCGTGTTCCTTCCCGCGCCCCTGTGGCTGTGGTTCCATCTCGTGTCGATATGGAAATTGATGCAGGCTCAAAATACGCGGGAGGCTCTGGCATGATCATTCATTCACAGCAAAGCTACGGACGAGCTGCGGCCAATCGCATCGATGAAGCCCGCCGGACGGGAATCGAGGGCGCGAGAGCGCTGGTCGAATCCTTCTATCACGCATTCAATCAGCGCGACATGGACCTGTTCTCCAGGGTGTGGGCAAACCATGAATTGATTCAGCTCAACAACCCGTTGGGTGGAATTTTGCGCGGTTATGAGCCGATATCCATGCTTTACCGGAACATCTTCGCCGGAAACTCGACGGTATGGGTGGAGCTTGGCGATATAGTCGAATTTCACAGCGATAAAATGGTGGTTTTCGCGGGACGGGAAAGCGGTGAGTTTACAAGGGTGGGCGAAACCCTTGCGCTTTCGATTCGCACCAGCCGCATCGTACAATGGCTCGGCCCGGACATCGGGTGGAAGCAAACGCACCATCACGGCTCCATCGATGACACCCGGCTTCTCGAAGCGTACCAGCATGCTGTGCGTGGCATCCAGGCACAGTTTCCATAATTCATCCATGAGGTATTGAATGCACGGCGAAATAACGACAGAATTGCATTGGCTCGTATTGACGATATCGATGACGGCCCTTTTCTGGGTGCCGTACATGGCAAATCGCATTTTTGAGTTGGGCGCCTGGGCAACCTTGAAAACACCCCGGCTCGAACCCAAAGCACAGTGGGCCGAAAGATTGATGCGGGCGCATGCGAATGCAACGGAGAACCTCGCCATCTTCGCGCCACTGGTGCTCGCGATCCAGTTAACCGGCATGAACACTTCGGCCACAGCCGCGGCCTGCATGGTGTATTTCTTTGCCAGGCTGGTTCATGCGGCGGCTTACGTCGCGGCGATCCCGGTGCTGCGCACGCTCGGCTTTACCGCCGGTTTTTTCTGCCAGATGACGCTGGCATCGACTTTGCTGAAAATCTTCTGAAAGGATTGTATATGGGTATCGAATTTTATTACGGCTCCGGTTCTCCATTCGCCTGGAACGTGTGGCTTGTCCTTGAACACAAGCGACTTCCCTACGAATTCAATTTGCTGTCGTTCCGGAATGGCGAATTGAAAACAAAGGAATATCTGGCCATCAATCCTCGCGGCAAAGTGCCTGCGCTCGTCGATGGCGATTTTGCCCTGTGGGAAGCTTCCGCCATTGTCGAGTATTTGGATGAACGTTATCCCAATCATCCTGTTTTCCCCTCCGACCCCATAGATCGGGCGACAGTACGCCGCCTCTCGGCTGAAGCATACAATTACCTGTACCCGCCATTGCGTCGATTGATGGATCTGCAGGGTTCAGGTGGCGAGACTGACCTCAGCGCGGTGCTGAAGGATGTGAGCCGCGAACTGGACTACTTCGAAGATGCGCTGCATGGGAATCGCTTCGCCGGCAGCGCGGCGGATTTTACGCTCTACCCGTTGCTGGCACTGGCCAAACGGCTCGGTGAAAGGCGGACGCAACCCGGCGCGGGGGCGCACATTCGACCCAAACTGGATGGGTTCATGCAGCGCATCGAGGCGCTCCCCTATTTCCCCAAAACCATACCCCCCCACTGGAAAGGATAAAACTTGTCAAATCGATCGAACAAACCTGTTTGCGTCATCGTCGGCGTCGGCCCCGGCAATGGCGCCGCTTTCGCCCGCCGATTCGGGTCGGAGGGCTACCGGGTGGCGTTGCTGGCCCGCAGTACCGAATTCACCATGGCGCTTGCTCAGGAAATTGACGGAGCCCGCGCCTATGCGTGCGATGTTGCCGACGCAGCTTCGATCGAAGTTGCATTTGCAGCAATTCGCGCTGAACTTGGGGAGGTCGATACCCTCATTTACAATGCGGGGGCCGGCGTTTGGAAAAACGTCGAGGAAATCACCCCGGAAGATTTCGAACAAAGTTGGCGGATCAACGCGCTTGGCTCGCTGCTTGCGTCGAAGCAGGTCATTGCGGCCATGAAGCAAAACAAGCGCGGAAACATCATCTTCATAGGCGCCACGGCATCCCGTCGCGGCGGCGCGAAAACAGCGGCATTCGCTCCGGCAAAGGCTGCCCAGAAGAGTCTTGCCGAATCGATGGCGCGGCACCTCGGCCCCTGCGGAGTTCATGTCGCGCTCGTCATAGTGGACGGCATTGTGGACACCCCCGCCACGCGCAAGATGAAGCCGGAAGCGCCGGAGGATGCCTTCATACGGCCGGCGGACCTTGCTGAAGTGGTCATGGGACTTGCGCAACAACACCCGTCGACATGGTCTTCAGAGATCGAGATTCGCCCGTTCCGCGAGGTTTGGTAAAACATCCTTGACATCGCCGGCATGGGATGATTTAATACTTCCATCATATTGGAAATATGGAATTTTGGACACAAGACAGGCTGTCGAAAAGCTCGCAGCGCTCGCCCAGGAAACCCGCCTGAATATTTTCAGGCTGCTGGTCGAAGCGGGAAACGAAGGCATCAACGCAAGCGCCATCGCCCAAGCGCTGGATCTTGCGCCCGCCACGCTGTCCTTCCATGTAGCGCAACTTGCGCGCGCCGGACTCGTGGAAGCACGGCAGGAGAGCCGTTTCATCTATTATTCGGTGAACTATGCGGCCATGGACGACATGATCGCCTATCTTGCCCGGAACTGCTGCCAGGGAAATGCCTGCCTGCCCAATGCGGTCGATTCCATGGAAAAGCAGCGGAAACCTGTCCAGGAAAACCATCTGAAGGGAGAATTCATGCACAACCGCATCTACAACGTACTGTTTCTCTGCACCGGCAACTCTGCCCGCAGCATCATGGCAGAGGCCATACTCAACCATCTCGGCAAAGGCCGCTTTCGCGCCTTCAGCGCAGGCAGCCATCCGGCCGGAAAAGTCAATCCGCTCACCATCGAGCAGTTGCAGCGCGCGCGCCTCTCGAGCAACGACCTGCGCAGCAAGAACTGGGAGGAGTTTGCAGGTCCGGATGCGGTGTCTCTCGATTTCGTGTTCACGGTTTGCGACAATGCCGCAGGAGAAGCATGTCCGGTCTGGCCGGGCCAGCCGATGACCGCCCACTGGGGCATCGAGGATCCGGCAGCCGTCGAGGGCAGCGAAGAAGAGAAGCGCCGGGCCTTTTCCCAGGCTTTCGCACAACTCAACCGGCGCATTTCCATTTTCATCAACCTGCCGCTCGCCAAACTCGACGCGATAGCGTTGAAAAAGGAACTGGATGGCATCGGACACCTCCAATAGCAAAGCCATGACTTCACTCAAAGCGGAAGGCGTGACCAGGAGCAGCGGCATGAGCCTGTTCGAGCGTTATCTCACCGTATGGGTCTTCCTTTGCATCCTTGCCGGCATCCTGCTGGGGCAACTCGCGCCCGCCTTGTTCCAGATGATAGGCAGCATGGAATTCGCCCAGGTCAACCTGCCCGTAGGCCTCCTGATCTGGGTGATGATCATTCCCATGCTGGTCAAGGTCGATCTCCATGCCCTGCACGAAGTCAGGCGGCATGTGCGCGGCATCGGCGTCACGCTTTTCGTCAACTGGCTGATCAAGCCGTTTTCCATGGCCTTGCTCGGCTGGCTGTTCATCCGCCACCTGTTCGCGCCCATGCTGCCTGCAAACCAGATCGACAGCTACATCGCAGGACTGATCCTGCTCGGCGCAGCCCCCTGCACGGCCATGGTATTCGTCTGGAGCCGGCTCTCGAAAGGCGATCCGCTTTTCACCCTCACCCAGGTGGCGCTTAACGACACCATCATGGTTTTCGCCTTCGCCCCCATAGTCGGCCTGCTGCTGGGCATGTCGAGCATACAGGTACCCTGGGATACCCTGTTCACCTCGGTCGTGCTTTACATCGTGATCCCCGTGATCCTCGCGCAATTCTGGCGCGGGAGCCTCCTCGCCAAAGGGGACGCGCACTTCGAAGCCGTCATGGAAAAAATCGGCCCCTGGTCGATCTCGGCGCTGCTCCTCACCCTGGTGCTGCTCTTCGCCTTTCAGGGCAAAGCCATCATCGAAAAACCCCTCGTGATCGCGCTGATCGCGGTTCCCATCCTGATCCAGGTCTTCTTCAATTCGGCGCTCGCCTACTGGCTCAACCGGACCCTGGGGGAGAAGCACAACATCGCCTGCCCTTCCGCCCTGATCGGCGCATCCAATTTTTTCGAGCTTGCGGTGGCAACCGCGATCAGCCTGCTCGGATTCCAGTCGGGCGCTGCCCTTGCCACCGTTGTAGGCGTGCTCATCGAAGTGCCCGTGATGCTGCTGGTGGTACGGCTCGTCAATGCAAGCAGGAACTGGTACGAACAGACATAAGGAAACGGATCACAGCAAGCCCAACATCGCCGCCTTGATTGCAGCCGCGGTCTTGTTGGCCGCGCCCAGCTTGGCGAGCGCATTGTTGACATGGAAATTCACCGTGCGCTCGGCGATATGCAGGATGTTGCTCACTTCGCTCGAAGTCTTGCCTTCGGCCGTCCAGCGCAGCACTTCCACTTCCCGCGGAGACAATTCTATTGCCGCCTCCGGCATCAATTTGGCCACGACCAGATTGGACAATCCCTCGTGCGCGATATGAGCGAGCCAGGACATTTTGAGCGAATGGCTGCGCAATTCCGATTCGGAAAGGTCGTCGTTCGACCGGGCCAGGGTGAGCAAGCCCCCCACGCCCTTGGCATCGTAACAGGATTGCGCCCAGCCGAACTGTAGGCCATGAGCGCGAGCATCTTCCCAGAACGGCCTGCATGACGAAAAAATCCGTTCGGACCAAACCAGCGGCATCACGGATTTCATGCCATGCGCAACAGTAGGATCCACTGACAGATAGTTTTCCTGAGCATAGCGCTCCTGCCAGGTCATGGAGTAATTGTTCACCATGAATACCCTGGGTTTGGAAACAGGCAGGGGCATGCGCATGCCGTAAGCGCAATATTCGAAACCGAGTTCGCCGGCAGCGTCGGACAAAGCCGCAAAGAAATCAAGCTCGGTTTCAGCGCTCAACAAAGCCTGTATCTGCACCTCCTGCCAGCTATCCATGCGCCGCTCCGCGAATATCCCAGATTGAATCTAAATATGTGCCTGATGCCTATCCCTGTCAATAGTGACATACCCATCTCGTCCAAAAATAGGTACCATGCTCTGTCACATAACTGCCATCTAACATCCATTCCATGAAAAAACACTTATCCCCGAAGTCTGTGACGCCCTGCAACATCCCAGCCTTATCGGAAGATGGCTATGTCCGGCTGCGATTCTCCGGACTGGAAAGCGTCCGCCTGATCCACCTGATTTCCGGACTCGACGAAGATCCTCCGGAAACGATTTTTTCAGGCGCAATATCGACAGCCATTACCGGCTATACCGAATGGATCAGCGATACCACCCCGACCATCACGATAGGCTGGGACTGGGAAATGGGCATGAACCCCATTGCCCTGAAAAGAACCGGCGAGCCCCGCGGCAACATCATGCTTGCAGATGCGCGCATGGCAGACTTGGGGCCGACAAAAACAGCGGCATTGCTCGAATTATTCGTCGACACGCTGTCCTGGCAAACAGAAGTCATCGATTACATAGAAATTCGCTATACATAATGCCTCAAAGCTGTCAGATTTGACAGTTACATAAACCTCCGCAATAGCGCAAATTTCACTCAATCGAATTTTTTGCGGAGGCAGCGATGAACATCACGTCCGGCACGACAGAAAGACTTCCCGAAATCCTGCTTACCAGGATTTCCAGCTACAGGCACAGGGTATTCGTCGAAACGCTGGGATGGGAGCTTCAAACCCGAGACGGCATGGAACTGGATCAATTCGACCGCCCCGATACAGTCTATGTCGTCGCCCAGGACGGGCAAGGCCATGTCAACGGCTGCGCCCGGCTGCTCTCCACCGATCGCCCCTACCTTCTGGGCGAAGTATTTCCCCAACTTCTCAATGGAATGCCTCCCCCCTGCACGCCTGAAGTGTGGGAATTATCCCGTTTCGCAGCAGTTGACTTCAACGGATCATTGTCCACAAAGGGGCAGTTTTCATCCCCTATCGCGATCAGGCTGCTCCAGGAATCGATCGCCAGCGCAGCTTCCCACGGCGCCAAACGGCTCATCACGGTCTCCCCCCTGGGAATCGAACGCCTGCTGCGCCGTGCGGGCTTTCACTCGCACAGGGCAGGCCCCCCCATGATCATAGATGGGCATCCGATTTTCGCCTGCTGGATCGAAGTCGAATCCTGACGCCTGCATTACAAAACCGCGATAAACTGCGAACGTTCGAGCACGATTTGTGCAAAAATGGCATTTTGCCTGCACGCATGTAATCGAAGATGAGCAATTGGACGAAGCAGCTCAAATGGAAAACAAGGCAGCATGGCGTTCGCCTGCTGTGCCTTCTCATCATGGCATTGTTTCTGCTACAGGCAAAGGGCATAGTCCGGTTCGATTTCTTCGACCGTCTCGAAAATATCGCCTACGATGTCCGCCTCAGACTCACCATGCCGAACAAGGACTTTCCAGGCATAGCCATCGTAGACATCGACGAGAAGAGCCTGGCTGAAGAAGGCCGCTGGCCCTGGGGAAGGGACAGGGTTGCGCTGCTGGTCAGTCAGCTTTTCGACAAGTATCATGTCAGCGCAGCGGGTTTCGACATCGTTTTTGCCGAACCTGACGACGGCGGCCTGAAAATTCTCAAAAAACTCGAACAGGAGAATTCATCCAAAGATTATCTGGAAACTTTGGAAAAGATTCGTCCCGGACTCGATCATGACAAACTGCTGGCAAATGCGCTTGCCGGCAAACCTGTAGTCCTTGGGTATTACTTTGCCCAGGATAACCGGCGCTCTTCAGGAAAACTGCCGGCGCCTCTCTTTACAGGTGCCGATTTCAAGGGCGCCGAAACGGACTTCGTGACTGCGAGGAGCTATGGGGCGAATCTCCCCATTTTGCAGCAATCCGCATTCGGCGGGGGGGATTTCAACGACCTGCCTGATTTCGACGGCATCACGCGCCGGGTGCCGATGCTCATCAAGTACCAGGGCAATTACTATGAATCATTGTCTCTGGGATTGGCTCGGGCTGTGCTTGGCGATGACATGGTGCAGCCTCCTGTCGTCAGCAAAAGCAATACCGGATATTCGTCCGTTGAATGGCTGGAGGTTGGCGGACAGAAAATACCCCTCGACGAAAACGCACGCAGCCTGATTCCCTATCGCGGCGGCGAAAAAACTTTCCACTACATTTCCGCGACGGATGTCATTCATGGCCGGGTAAAAGCAAAGGAACTGGCTGGAAAAATCGTATTGGTCGGCACTTCCGCCACGGGCCTGCTTGACCTCAGAGCCACACCCGTCGATGAAACCTTTCCCGGGGTCGAGATTCACGCCAACATGCTTACCGGAATCCTGACGCAAACCATCAAGCAATTGCCGCCCTACAGTGCCGTAGTCAACATCGCTACCCTTTTTATCGTCGGCATGTTGCTGATCGCGTTCCTGCCGAAACTGTCCGTGGTCAAGGCCACCCTGATCGTCCTGGCCGGCCTGCTTTTCATCGTCATGGGCAACCTCGCGGCCTGGAAATACGGGAATATCGTGATTCCGCTCGCCTCCCCCATGCTGTTGACGATTTCCCTGTTCGTGATCGACATGAGCTTCGGTTATTTTCTCGAAACACGGGCCAAGCGACAGATTTCCGAATTGTTCGGACAGTATGTGCCGCCGAAGCTGGTGGACGAGATGAGCAGGAATCCTGACATGTTCGACATGAAAAGCGAGAGCAGGGAAATGACGGTCATGTTCTCGGATATCCGGGATTTCACCCGGATATCCGAAGGCCTGGATCCCGAATCGCTCTCATCCATGATCAACGAATACCTGACCGCAATGACCAAGGTGATCTACGATCATGGCGGCACGGTCGACAAGTATATCGGGGATGCGATCATGGCATTCTGGGGCGCCCCGGTTCACAACACTTCACATGCACAGGACAGCGCGCTGGCTGCGATGGAAATGCATGAGGTGTTGAGGAATCTGAATGTCAGATTCAAAGCCAAGGACTGGCCCGAACTCAGGATCGGGATCGGGATCAACAGCGGGCTGATGAACGTCGGCAACATGGGTTCATCCTTCCGCAAGGCCTATACGGTGATGGGGGATTCCGTAAATCTGGCTTCCCGCCTGGAAGGACTGACGAAATACTACGGCGCCGGCGCGCTCGTCAGCTCGGACACCATGAAAGCCACGAACGGCATCGTCTTCCAGGAAGTCGACCGGGTGATGGTCAAGGGGAAGATCGAACCCCTGACCATTTACCAGCCGCTGGGCTACGCAGGAAAAGTGGGGGAATCCGAACTCCGCGATGCCGCAATGTTCGAAAAAGCGCTCGAATTTTACCGCCTCATGGACTGGGATGCGTGTCTCGCCATTTTGAAGGCGCTATCACAGGCAAAACCGGACAAATTGCTGTATTCGCTTTATATCGAGCGCATCGCCGCCTTCATCGACCACCCGCCCCCTTCGGGATGGAACGGCGTTTATGCATTCCAGACCAAGTAGCGCCGAAAAGATCACTTTATGACGCACTGCCCGCCGCCCGAGGGTTTGGCGTCCTGCGGGTTCGCCGTCACCGCGGCGGGAGGAATCGGAACCGTGCTGAAGCCCGGATCCCTGGGAAGCAGCACGGGCGGCGAGAACTGGTCTTTCACATAGCCGAATTCACCGGCATTGACGAGTTGCGAGCCCTTTTCGTTGTACATGATATAGGCGCCCCTGTAGGTCGCGTGGTAGACGCCCTGGGCAACATTGGCGCAAAGTCCGCCGCTGCTGCTCACGCAATCCATGGTGTCGCCGTCGGAGCCGCGTATGCCGATGGTCGCTGTAACGGTCTTGATCTTGTATGCATCGTGATCGCCCCTTTTCCCAATCAATCCTGAAACGCTGCGCATGCCGCCCTTGACCAGATCGAATACGACATTGTCGTTGGCCGGTTTTCCTTTATCGAACATGTATTGGCGTATGCTCAGAACCGAATTCGGGCGCAGCGTCACCTTGCCCCCGTCCGTAAATTTGACAAGACCGAAGGTATCGTCTTCGCTCCTCAAGGTATCCTCGGAAAAAACATCGGATTTCGGAGCCAGCACCCTGATGTTCCCCCCAGGCTGCTGCGCGGTCAACACGCCGCTCATGTATGCCACCTGCCCCACGGGTTCAGGCGCGGCGACGGCATGCTGCGCAAAGAGGAAAATAATCGGCCAAAGCATCCTGATCATCGTTCTTCCCTCATCTGCCGCACATGTTGGACAGCTTGGGCGGCGCTGCCGGCGTCTGGTTCTGCTGGGCGCTGACGGCAGGTTGCGAAGCCGCAACCTGTTTCTTGACGTTGTTCGTCTGCGTAGTGGTATCGGTCGGCTGGATCGACGAGCCATTTTGCTGCGTCGTCTGGCCTGAAGCCGGACCCGGTGCAGCATCGAGTATCGTGGCAGGAATCGAGACAGTTGCAGTCGTGACAGGAGTAACGGTCAATTGCGTGGTCAACTGGTTAGCCACTTGAGTCGCCTGGGGCGTCGTCACCGACGATGGAGCTTGCCAAATACTGCCTCCCGGGAGAATAACCGTGCCGTTGACCGTGCCGCCGCTGTTGACGAAGATTCCCGTGGCGCCCACGAAATTGAGGCTGCCGGTCAAGTCCATGGTTCCCGAATTGGTAAATGCGACGCCCACATTGACGCCGGCCTTCGTATTGAACGCCCCCAGATTGTTGAAGCTGCCTCCGAGAGGATCGATCAGATTTCCGGCATTCACCGTCCAGACGGCGCCTTTCTCGTTGTTGACGATGGCGCCGTTCTTGATATAGAGATCCGCGGTTTGGGTTGCGACCCCCTGATTGCTGAGTATCTTGCCATTACCGTCCAACGTCGCCCGCCCCCCTGAACTGCCCGCATAGAGATTGAGCGTATTCGTCACATTGATTGTCCCGCTGCCTGTCAGGGTCCCGGCGCTCCACTTCATGCTCGATGTGGTCAGGGTATTGGCATTATTCAGGGTGCCGCCGCCTACCGCAAGGCTGGTCACATGTGCATTATTCAGGTTGAGCGTACCGCCGGTCAGCGACAGGATACCGCCGCTTAAAGTTTGCAGGCTGGTGGTCCCGGCCCCTGCGTCATACGTGACGTTCACGCCGACAGGGATGGAAACCGCCGCAACATTGCCGAGATCGGGCAAGACATCCCAGTTCGCCGGGTTGCTCCACAGATTATTCCCTCCCGCACCGCTCCAGGTGGAATTCGGGCGTATCGTAATGTTGGCTGTGGCAGTCACCGTAGCGTTCGCCAGCGTATAGTTGCCTGCAGCCACGCCGGTCAACGCAAAACCAGTGACATTAAGCGGTTTTGCCACACCCGCATTTTTGTCCGCAAACGATGCGGTGTAAGTAATGCCAAGATTTGCCGCATCCCATGAAAAACGATTATCCGCCAACGTTACATGCCCAGTCATCGTGCCATCGTACACCTTGTCAACACCTGTTGCCGTCACCATCAGCGTGGCCGGATTCACTGTCAACGTCACGTTGTTATAAGTGGTCGCGCCATAGCCGACAGGCGTTATCAGGTCAGCAGTCACCACATAGGGGGTGGCCGTAACCGGCGCGTTCGCCGCAAGGCCGGCGGAGCTGGCCGCGCCCGTGCCGTAGGACTCCTGAGTGAACACGCCGCCGTAAGTCGCGGCATTCACCAAACCGGTAATGGTCGTGGCGGGCGCTGCCGACACGGCGCCGTAGGTCCTGGTGATGTTGCCGCCGTTGACGCTGGCGATCAGTGCCGGCTGGTAACTGAAAAGATAGCGATTTCCCGTCTCGACCACGCTGGACGGGGAATAACCTGCGTAGGTTTTGTTCCAAAGCGGCAGATTCGCGCTCGATAACGAGCCGAAGGTGTCGTTGGCGGGATTGGCGGAATAGATCAGCCAGCGCCCGCCGCCAGTGTTGACCAGGGCGCCGGAGCCTGCATTGTTGATGAAGTTGCCAAGGCCCGCATCCAGCACGATGGCATTGCCGATACCGCTTGCAGAGAGCGTCGTGCCCAGAGTGATGCCGGTTGCCCTGACACTGATGCTGGGCGCAAGGACAGGGCCATTGATGACGACAGGACCCGTGCCGCTCATGCTTACGCCCGCGGCCGCGTTCACGACCCCGCCGACCGGCGCACCGGAAAGCAGGATCGCATTGCTTGCCGCGCCGACACCGCCGGCGCCGGAAAGCGTGACCGTGCTGCCTGTCGAAGCAATGCGGGCGCCGTTATGCACATAGACGCCGTAGTTGCTGCCAAGCGCCCCTGACCCGCCCTGTCCATTGAGCGCGATCGTACCATTCACCGAAGAGAGCAATGCAGCCGTCCCGAGCCGGATGCCACTGTTCAGCGACGACCCTGCTCCGCCCGCTCCGCCCGTGCCGCTCAAAGTAATGGCTCCGGCGCCTGTGGTTTGCACCACGCTGCCATTTGTGATGTAAATGCCATCCGCCCCAAACGAAACGCCTGACGCGCCTGCCCCCCGCATGGTGATATTGCCGCCCCCGGCATTCAGTGTCGCGCCACTGAGGTAAATGCCGCTCGCAACAGCACTGCTTGCCGTTCCCGTTCCCATGGCTGCACCCGTGCCGCCGACTCCGCCCCCGAAGACGATGCTGCCTCCGGCCGTGTTGACGCCGGCACCCGTACCCATCCGGATGTTACCGCCGTTAATGCCGCTGGAATTGGCGGTCACCGTGAAGCTGGCGCCGTTCGTGGTGGTCACGCCGTTCAGGATTACCGAGCCGACAGCCTGCAAAGTCAACTGCGTGCTGCCCGCCGCAGCATTGATCGAGCCGGTATTGGTGATGTCGGCGCCGCTGGTGAGGATGCCTGCAGCACTGGTGCCGACCGTGCCCGCATTGCTGAAGGCGAGACCAGCATTGAGCGTACCATTGAGCAACAGGGTTGCCCCCGCCGCATTGCTTGCATCCCCTGCCACATTGAGTACCGATCCTACCGCCACCGAGATGCCGTTTGCTGCAGTCGAAGTGTTGGCTAATGTGCCGTTGATGCTGTTGACGCCGCCGGAAGTGATCACGCCGGTTCCGCCGTTGGTCAACGCGCCGTTGATCGTGGCGCCATTCAATGCAAGCGTTCCTGCATTGTTGGCAAACGATGAGCTGTTGATCGTACTGCCTGAGGCCACGTTAAATGCGCCGCCATTGGTGGCGCCCAAACCGACATTCAATGTGCCGGTCAGATTCACCGTGCCGGCTGCATTGTTCGTGAACGTTCGGTTCAAGTTCGCCGTGCCGGTGATGTTGAAGGTGGCGTTGTTTATGACATCGCCTGTTATCGAAGCTGTCCCGCCGCCCGTCACATTCATCGTGCCGTTATTGGTGACATGCTTGGTGACTGTCTGCCCGGTGATGTCCAGGAGTCCGGCATTCACCAGCGTGCCGGAAATCAGTGACCCGGTAGCGGTTAACGTACCTGTATTGGCGAAGGCAACCCCGGTAAAGAGCGCACTGCCGCCAGACGGGACAACGAAGCTGCCGCCGTTGCTGAACGTCGACGCCAATCCCAAACCCTGGCTATAGGCAGCGTTGTTCAGCGTCCATGTGCCGGTGTTGTTGATCGCCGCGCCGTTCTGCATGATGATGGGGGAACTGACCGCCAGCGAACCCTGCGTGGTCGCGCCGCTCTGGTTGACAATGATTTTATCCAGCGTGACGGAAGCCGGGCCATTGATGCTCAAGGCATTATACAGAGTCAACGCGCCTGCCGTGACCGTTCCGCCGTTCAGTATGCCGCCATTGAGCGTGACCTGTCCGCTCATGCTCATGCTGTTGCCATTCAGGTTGAGGTTGCCTGAATTGACGAAAGCGGTGCTTATGGTTCCGCTGCCTGCCCCCACATTCACCGTAGCGGCATTATTGAAGGTGTTGACATACCCTGCCACGCCACCCCAGTCGTACACGTTGACCGCATCTAGCGTCCAGGTGCCCGTGTTGTTGATCGTGCCGCCGTTCTTTACATAGACATTCGCAAGGCTGGCGCCGTTCCTGGTGTGCGTCACAGCACCCTGGGTATTCAAGACTGCGCCGTTCACATACAAGTAATCCCCACAGTTCAGGCAGGGCGTGAACGTAGTGGCACCGGTGACGGTATAGCTGCCGGGGCCTGTCAAGGTGCCCCCTGTCACGGTCAGCATGCCTGTAGTCAATGTGCCTGTGACATTCAGCGTGCCGTTGCCCATCGCAAGGCTGGTCACGCCTGCATTATTCAAGCTGAACGCGCCGCCATTCATGGTCAGGTTCGTCACCGCCAGCATTCCCGCGCCTTGCAAGGTGCCGCCGCTCAGGGTCATGTTGGCGATGGTGGAAGCGGTGTTGATGCTGTTCGTGCCGCCGCTGAATGTCAACGCACCCGTGCCGCTATAGGCGCCGGTGAAGCTGTTCGTCCCGCCAGTGAAACTGACCGCGCCGTTGTTGGTCAATGCGCCGCTGTAACCATAGCTTGCCGCAGCAGGCGCGCCGCTCCCCACCCCGAGATTCAATACCCCGGCAGCAACAGCCGGAACCGCGGGAGGCCCGGCTACCGCC
>JAIELG010000040.1 GCA_019753155.1 Burkholderiales bacterium | reverse complement strand
GTTGTCCAAGCCGGGGGTAGGGGGAACTACGCCCAAAATCCTCGAAACCGCTTCTTCAGGAACGCAATTGCTCTGCCAACGCGATTGAACATCAACCGCCTGCTGAAAAAACTGAATTTCGGGACACCCATGAAATATGCGGGCTAGCGCACAGCACTGAAACTGCTTACGCAAATTGGGTTCAATTTTTCAATTCGATTGAGCTTGTAAAAAAAGAAATGCCCGAAAACAGGAAGCCGGGCGATCTCATTGCAAGGTTGAAAAGGATGGAAGCTCCGGATGGTCTGCAGGAACATTTGGCTGAACCTAGGGGCCGGTGGGTAATTAATGATTTAATATTCACCATCCAGCAAGATGGTCAGTCCAATGGATGATTCGAATTAGTTCAGCCAATTCCCTCAATATCCGCCTTTGCAAGCACATCGATAAGTATGAGTGACTGTTTCTCAGATGGGATTTTTACGGGGATTTTCGCTGCAACCTGAAGAATCCCCATTTCCATTGGAGAAAAAATATCTTTCTCATTCCCGGCATCCATAATCTGGCGCCATTTTGCGGCAGGAATGCTCAATATTTTTTTCTGTGCCTCAATACCGTTGTCGATTTTCTGAACTTTGGCTGCTGACTTTAACTCTTCGACAACATCTTCTTTACTTACAAGGCTGTTTAAAAATTGCTTGGGCAGCAATGTCTTTAATTCGCTGGATTTCAGCTGCAGACCATCCCAGCAGGCTTCTTTCTTGCACCATTCCGAAATATTTGAAATTCCGGCCATCGGGGTCATGATGCTGTCTGAAACGACCTTGGCGGTTATTTCAATTGCGCCCTTCATTACGCCTGTGATGTCCTGCGTTTCCCACACCTTCATGAAATCGAATGACTTGCCCATATCAGCGCATAGCTTGGAAAGCAGCGCCAAGGTATAAGCCACAATGTTTGCTCTGTAGCCACCGCTGTACCACGGCTGGGCGGACACAATTTTTTCCGTTTTCCTGAACAGGATTGCCCTTGCTATAGCCCGCTTGTAATAGAGTTCGTTGAAATTATCCGGATTCTTTGCCCACTCCTGGCCTATCCTTTTTGCGTACTGCGCAAAATTCTTCTGTGCGCCAAGATTTACATAGGTCGGTTTTTCATCCCATACGTTTTCAAATTTTGCCAAGTCAGTCTTGGAAAGCATCTGAGAAGATGGAAATTCGGCAAGAAACTTCTTTTTTTCTGCTTTCGAAACTTTCGCCTGTGCATCGGAATACTGTCCCCTGGCGCGTTCATAGAACCATTTGCTTTCGCGCAACGCACCCTGCTGAGGTGGCGCCCAGAGGCGTCGGGAAAATTCCTCCATCCTGATATGGAAGGGGTGATTGGAGAAAAAGTCCGCTGCGTTAACTTTGTTCTGTGTGTTGGCGTATTCAGAGATTCTTGGAATAACCTCTTCACCTTTCTCGCTGTCCACCACAGAGAGTTTCATCTGGACGAATATTTTTTCGAGAGAGGCTTTGTCCTTCCTGCTGGTATGAAACAGCGAGGCCGTAGTCTGCCCGCCGTTTACAACCTGAAGGTCTTTAATTTCCCTGATGTAGATGCCGTCCGCCTTGGATTCGGTAATCACCTCACGGGCAGTTGCCGTAATCCCGTTGTTGTAGGCGAAGAACATTTCCGGATCGGTGAGAATAGTGGAACGAATTCCCTTATTAACCTTGCCCCGCGCCTGCAGAAAACAGCGGACATTCTGCTCCAGCAGCCTGTCACCATATTTCCCATACAGTTCGCCCAGAATTGTTGCAGGCATTACCATCAGGTAGGATTCGTAATCCGCCGATCTCAGGTGCGCAGGCAGGCATGGAATGCCCTGACCGAACATGGTCTCAAAATCAATAACCACCTCTTCCTTGGCGCCACGGGAAGTCCTGATCCTATGCAGGCGCGAAATGTCCCAGATGTTGTAGGAAAAAGTCCATCCCTGATAAGACTTGTCATCGATGGCCTGTAGTGTCTGGCTGAGAAGACGTTCCGAGAGCAGGTAGAAATTCACCTTGGCAAAGGTCTCTGCGCGGTTCGATATATCTCTCGCCAGACCATATCCGGGAGATGTTTCTTCGAGTTCGCTGTAGAGCCCCTTTAACGCGCAGGCGGTAAAGAAATTCTCGATGCGTTTAAACAGCGCATCCACATCACTGCGCGTCAATGATTCAAGTACCTCCCGGTTGGCAAAATCTACGATAAAAAGGTCAATGGAAATCCCGTCATCATTAAGCCAGTACCCATCCACCCGCATGCCACGCGGAGCTTTGTAATGGCATGGCTCAAAGCCCTCAATGGCTCCGGACTCCTCCAGTTCTTTTGTCGCGCTGAGGGCAAATTCCGCTTCCAGAAAGTCCTCTCTGGCTTCCGCGCCTGAGAGCAAATCCTGCCTAAAGTCGTGGAAGAATTCTTCTATATCCATGATCATTTTTGACTACCTGGAATGAATGAATCGCATATATATTCAGAAATGCTGCTGAAAGCGATGCAGTAGGAAACATCGCTTATTCCGCGCGCAAGCGATTCCGGAGTAATACGCGGGAACCCGTCTCCGACTTCGTAGGTTCGTGTCCGAACAACGGAAAAGCAGGGGAAATCATATTCTGGAATGTCAATGTAGCCGACCTCCACAAGTTTTTCCTCAAACGTGGAGACAAGATCGCTGTCCGCTATTTTCCCCTTCAGCCGGATTATAAAATCATTGAGAGATAGACCTGTCTTGCAGTCCGTATCCACCGCCAGAAATACGATGCGCAGATGCAGCGTCTCAAGATGCGTTGTCAGCTGGGATTCGGTAGAGATTTTTACCGAGTCCGTATATGACCCGCTGATGGATTTTATTTCCACAGCAGACTGTCCGAATATGAAGTCGTGCGGCGCTCCCTTCGGCCCCTGCCATCCCTCAATGGCAGCCTGAATGCTGACGTGCTGCCCATCAATGCATTCCTCAAGAAACTGGAGTTCCCCGAACAGCCCCTGAACCTCCTGTGCAGACAGGCGATTATGTCTTGCGCTGCTCAGCAAGGTTCGCCAACGTTCCAATTGGGAGTAGATTACCGCTATGGCCGCATGAACATTCGAGGCATCCCTCGTTTTCTTAACCAGAGCCTCACACAGCGTAAAGAAAATATCCGCATTTTCCGTATTCTGCAATGTGATCAGAAATACGCCATCTGCCGCGTCCGGAACGGCGCGGATGTCTGTCGTAATGCCGGTGAGGATTATTTTTCTGATTTTGATGTCATCCAGCAACGCTGCATCAAACCTGAGCAACAGCAGGCAATGGCCGGATACATCTTTGCCCCAGAAAAAATCATAAGGATGACTGCGATCAACCCTCAGCCGATTGATTTCGCTGGCGGGCATCTGGATTTCCCACCATGGAAGATGATCAATTGTCATAATCCTGATCCTCATCCGGGTTTTCGAATGATTCTTCCTCCATTTGTTTCAGCCAGACCTTGTTCACCACATAATCCACGGTTACCAAATAGTCACCGCCAGGGAAACTGATACCCATTGCCGGAACCTGATCCATCAGTGGTTCTTCGAAGTTTTTCTCTTTTATCCTATGCGCCAGCTTTACCACATGCAACATCAGCAGAGGGCGTGGACGCATCTGCCGGTAGTATTTATCGGCTATGTTCATTCCATCTTCCTCAGCGGTCGCTTCAGCTTTTTTCCGCAGGTCATCGCCCAGCCCAATAGATTCTGCACCACGGCTGGCAACGCGTTGCTTATTGGTGACGTAATAACCTGCCTCTTCCAGTGGCTCACGGATGCTCCCTGTAGATGAGATTCCAACCGCGCGTTCCTGGCAGTACATAACATCCGTGTTGGAAATCTGAAAACCAGTGGTGCTTGGTTTCGGCTTCTCAAGCGAAATGAAAGCGATGTCCACCGTCGGATACTTATCAGAAATTTTTCGCAGATAATCAAGGACGGCGATTTTTTTATTCTGAATCTGGTGGTGGAAATTAAATTCCATGAGAAATTTTTCTGCCTGCTCCCAGTCAACCCCCGCCCAGAAGTAAGAGTTTCCAACGGGTTTTCTCTGTTCAGGATATTGCTGCTGCAGCTCTGCAAAAAGCTTTTTCATCAGCTCCTGATTTTTGCTGACGATGCCCGCATCGGACGGCACAACAAATGTTTCCGTCAGCGTGCCACTGAGGTTAATTCTGAATGGCCTGCGCTCCGCATCACGCATCTTGTTAAGTGCCGTTACAAGCAGAGCATCCGGATGTGCGCGGACGTACAGACCGAAATCAACCGGACTCCGGCGATCCCGGCGCATCTGCTTGATCTGCTGGCGCAGTTCATCGGTGGCATCGGCAATGTGCGAGTACCACCCCTGCGACTCTGCGGGCAGCCAGACGCGGCACAAATCCACATAGCCCGTGCGATAACCGAACCAGCGGCCCATCTGCATGAGCGTATCGTACATCTGGGTATTCCGGTACATATAACTGACCATCAGCCCTTCAAGAGTAAGACCGCGCGACAGGCTTAACCCGCCGATGGCAAGCGCAGTAAGCGACTCCTCATTTTCTTCTGCCCAGCGGTAATCGAGCGCTTCGTCTGACTTGCTGTTCACCACGAATATTTTTATGGCATCAACAGCCTCATAAAGAACCTTTTGAATGTCCTGCCAAGTTTCGCTGCCGGCGGAGAACTCCTCATCGAATATCTCCCTCAGCGCCCGCATATGAGCGTCTTTAAGCGCCTTATCTTCCGGAAGAGCATAGTGCAACATCACAGCATTTTTCATTTCTTTCACGTACAGGGAGATATGCTCCCTGAGCTGGCGTTGCACATCCACAAACCGCGATGCGTTCACCATCATGGATGCGTGCTTATCACCATGTTCCCGAACAACGCGGATGGCCTTACCGATTACAAAAGTGTTAATAGCCTTTTTCAGCGACAAGGGCAGTTCACTTACCGGATGATCCTTCCTGTGCTTGAGTGGAACTATGTCCTCTGCGTCGTCTATCGTCCGCAGAATGGCCTGGCTGGATTCCTCGTCAATAAATACCTTCTGAGGGCCAAAATAGTTGGTGGGTGCATCGAGACAGTAGATGAAATCCCGAGGGAAAAGATCGTGGCCAAGCATCTCATCCTCCGTATCCGGATTGATGAATATGTTGGCAAACGGCGTGGCCGTATAGCCGACATAGCAGCTTTTCCGGAACAGGCTCAGGACGTTTCTGATCTGTTTATTGGTCTCTGTCGGATTGATGTCATCCTTCTTCGTGTTGATGGATGCGTTATCCGCCTCATCATCAATCATCAGCATGGGGATGTTGCCGATCTTGTCTGCAGCTTCCCGCGTATTCCATTCCTTCAGCCAAGCATAGAGATTTTTCAGCGTGGATACGTTCTTCTTGATTACCACTACAACAGGCTGCCTGTATACCTGCAAATCGGCCCCGAGCTGGTTGGCAATGTTCCTGTCGAAATCCTTGCCCGTAGTGGTTAGCGTGACAGGGAATCGCCTGTTGGGATGGTTAAGTCCGACACCGATCATTTGCCCCCGTCTGTTTGGGTCGCTGTTCCGCCCAATGAATCCTTCATCCACACGCTGTTGCGTCTGTGTGCGCAGGTTGTTGTGTATGCCGGCAATAACGATGATGAATTTGTACCCGGCATCTGCCGCTTTTGAAATCAGGCCGATATAGTTTGCTGTCTTTCCCGATTGCACATGTCCGATTACCAAGCCTCTGCGCTTCCAGTCACCAGCATCCTCCGGGTTCTTCAGCAGGCCGAGAATTTTCCCTGTTACATCTCCCATCGTGCTAACGACGTGCGGCCCCCAGCCTTCGGATTTCAGGTGGCTTTCATAATCGCTCCAGTAATCCCATTGGATTTCTTTCTTTTCATGCCATTCGTCATCGTGCCTGACACTCTGGTCAACGAGTGAGATACCTTCACTCATGGTGGTCACAAGCTTTGTTTCCACGCTCCTGATAATCTGCTCGACGGGGTAATCGTCCAGTTCAAATACCGGCGCAAGCTGCCTCGCTTTGCGTTCAATGTCGGCCACCGTAAGGGGCGAGGTATTTCTGAGCGCCAGCACTATAGCTGTCTCGAAATCATTCAGGTTGCGCATGAAAATTTCTCCCTGATTACCTGCTCCATTTCCTGCGGGTAATTATTGAATGGTTTTAACTGGCTGACCGTTTCCCGGAAAGTGCTTTCATCCAGATGCTGTTCAGCGGAAAGAATCTGGTACAGCATCAGCAGGCGGTTTCGGACTTCCTCCGGTTCCATCTGCCGCGCCTCATCAAAACTCTTGGGCGCGATTGAGTAGTCCGCATAAATAGCTTCCACAGGGATGGAGTCCTCAATGACGGCCAGCACTTCTTGAAACAACCGCTGTTCATCACCTTCCAGTGTCTGCCGGAAAGCCTCCAGCACTGGATGATCCCTGTTCAGGGAATACCGTATGCCGTCACGATCTGCATGTTTCAGCCAGAATGGGTCTGGCCTCTCATCGAAAAGACGACTGCCCCTTCCAGAATGGACGCGGGTGCTCTGCTCCACGATCCGGTTGATAATCTGCCGGAGCTTCTCTTTCACCTGATATGGCGGATGTGCTCTGGATTTTTTTATATCAATTGTCCAGTGCTCATCCAGCGCATTGGGAAAATCTATTCTCACGCGCGCGAGCTTGGTGGCTTCGCTTTTCGGAACCAGCCAGAACCAGTTCCCCCAAGCCATCAACCTGTTGTTACGGTAAACGTACACTCCCTGATTGCTGACAAACTCGCTTCGGCTCTGATAATAGTCATGCTCCTTCGGCGTCAGCTTGCTGTGATGAGGAAGAATATAAGGCTGAATCCTAACTTCTTCTCCGGCAATCCGGACGATTTCCTCGGGAAGAAGTTGCGTGGCCTTATTGTTGAGGCAGAAAGGATCGAAAGGCTTCACCGGGTGGCCGTTAATATGTACTTCAAGCTTCCGGTTCCTGACTTCGCCCGCAAGATAGCGATGGAACACAAGTGCGAGATGTTTTTCCGTGGCCTCCATCTTGTCATAAAGCATATCCTGCTTCACATCCGCTGAATCCCCCTCGCACAGCCTGTCCAGCTTCTGCCACAGCACCAGTGTTCCATGCGTACCCAGCTTGTCCACGTATGGGCTGGACTG
The DNA here is from genome assembly GCA_019753155.1 of Burkholderiales bacterium. GTDB lineage: Bacteria > Pseudomonadota > Gammaproteobacteria > Burkholderiales > JABEVD01 > JABEVD01. The sequence continues at coordinate 9,366 of JAIELG010000040.1, read as the reverse complement.
AATTTCTTCCTGGTTCAGAATTCCCACCACCCATTCATCATGATCCGATACCGTATCCAGATCCCACACAGCACCGGCTGTTTCACCATCCTTCCGGCTGATGACGGTCAACTGACGACATTGTGAAAACGAAGCAGTTTTTAACCCCAATCCAAAACGCCCGAGGTCATCTTTGGCTCTGAGAGTGCGCGGATGCGCTGAGCCGTGGCGCATAGCCTCCAGAAGCTCCTGCCGATTCAGGCCAATGCCATTATCAGTAACACCGAGCCTTGGCTGTCCGGTATTGAAATCAATCCATATATCAATGCAAGTGGCATTAGCAGCAATGCTGTTGTCGATAATGTCCGCAATAGCCGTCTCCAGCGAATACCCAATATCCCGCATGGATTCGGAAAGCGAGGCCGCTCTCGGCGGAAGGATATATTTTTCCATCAGGCGGTCACCAGTTTTTTCAGGTGCCGCTGCAGAATTCCAGATACTCTGCCCAGCACTGCGTCAGCATGGTATTTGACCTCACATTCCCATACGACGATGGGAAGCCAGCCTGCTTTTCTGAGAAGATAAAGGTTATTTTTATCCCGCATGACATTCCCCTCAAACTTCGGCCCCCAGAAATCCAGACGGGATTTCGGCGTGTACGCATATTTGCATCCTGGATGCCGGTGCCAGAAGCAGCCATGGACAAAAATTACTGCCCTGTATTTTGGGAGAACAATATCCGGCCTCCCCGGAAGGGTCTTATTCGCGATTCTGAACCGGTACCCCATGCGATGCAGCATCGAGCGGACAGCAAGCTCGGGCTTTGTATTTGCTCCTCGGATGCGGGACATATTCCAGCTGCGCTTTTCCGAGGACAGCGTATCCATGCTATATCTTCAGCCGTTTTAAAATGTCATGAACTATTCCAGCCACCTGCATGGACAACAGCGGAGGCACAGCATTACCAACCTGATGATACTGCGACGTCCTGCCGCCCTCGAATTTGTAGCTGTCCGGGAACGTTTGCAGCCGTGCTGCTTCCCTGACTGTCAGGCTGCGGCATTGGGAAGGGTCATAATGAATGAAATAATGCCCATCCTTAGAAATATGGGAAGTGATGGTAGTGGAAGGCCGCCCCCCGACCTGCACTCTGAAACGATCTGAGAAGTGACTATTCTGCACACCCTCCTGCACATTCTGGTGTGCAGGAAGAAGCTCCGTCGGAAAATCGCTGAGATGAACGGATTTCCCGTTAGCTGCCGCGTAGGCAGACACAAAAAGATAGCGATGCAGATCACTCCTCATGTGGCCTCTGCCTGCATGGTTAGCCACCACCCCGTCACAACCATGCCGATACCAGCCCGGATATATCTTTGGGCTGCCGGTATAACTCATGGCCTCTGCTCCTGCCATTAACTCGCGTTTCTGTATGGACACCAAGGCGTTGTCAATTTTTTCGACTGTTTGCGACAGACCATTGCTTCGCCCCTTGCGATACCATGCCTCGGAGGTTATCGAGTCAAGAATTTCACGCCAGAGTTCAAGTGTGTCAGGCTCTTTGGATACAGTGCTGCGTATCTTCGGAAGATCACCGATTGCTTGGGCAACAGTGGTCGCTTCCGATTCCTGGAGCGTTTCAGGTGTGATATGAATATCCTCCCGAATGCCCAGAATAAGCATGCGGTGCCGCGCCTGCGGGATGCCATATTTTTCGGCTTTCACCAGAAAGTCTTCCGGCTCACATTTTTCAGGGGGCTTGTTATCCACCAGAGAAAATAGCCTGTAACCGAGACCAGAACTCCGGCCATGGACTGCCATATCCGGTTTCCGCAGATCGCTCAATATACTCCCGATAATCTTCTTGCCGGAATGCTGTGCGGAAAGTATTCCCTTCACATTCTCCATCACGAACACCGGAGGCCGGTGATCCGCAATGATTTGCAGATATTCCCTGTAAAGAAAATGGCGCACGTCGTCCTCAAAATCAGGCTTGGTAGTCCGCATGCGCGCGCGCCCGACAAGTGAGTATGCCTGGCAGGGTGGCCCGCCGACCAGTACCCATTTTTCACTGCCATTCAGTCTCTGACTGATGAGGCTTTTCACCTCATGCTGCGGGGTCTTACCAAGTTCGATGCACTGCGCCTCTTCAGCAGCAGTCTTAGCTTGACGAGGATAAAAACCAAATAAATCCGCCTTGGTAATCTCCCCCTTGACATAAGACCAGTATTCCTCCGGAATTTTTTCGGGATCAAACTGACGGTAAAAACTTCGCAGCAGCAATGTGCCGTGTGCGGATGGGTCTTTTTCAACCGAAAGGGCAAGCTTGAATAATGATTTTCCTGCAGTATGGCCCAAGGCAGCAAAGCCCTCTCCAAGCCCTCCTGGGCCTGCGAAAACGTCAATTACTTTATATGGTTCTTTATCAGCCATTGTTGTTTTCACATATGCAGCTAAGAGAGTTTGGTGACATCGGATTGTAGCCTGGGAACGGATTCTATCCCGTTGGTATAGGTTACCCGTTTGTTGGCATAGTCGGCAAGAGCCGCGTCTAGTGGGGGCTCTTGGTCGTTGTAACGAATAATAATTCCGTGACTGTCACGATATTTAGCGCTGCTCAACCTGCGAGAAGCGAAGCGCCGAACAGTGTACGGGTGTCGGGCGCAGCCTGACCAGGTGGGAACGTGAACTGGCGGCTGGTCCGCCATGTTTAACGATCCCCTACCTTGTACCCTATTTCTCATAAGAGCGTTCTCCGAGTATTCCAAGAGCATTCTCCGACGCCCCCCAAGAAAGTCCATTTCAATGTTGCCGACCATTGCTAAATGGAGATATAGACAGGCAAGCAGGCGAGCACGTTGACGGCGATTATGGCGGAACCAGGAAAAGAGGAACATCGAGGACGATAAGGGATTGCGGAAAGCAATGGAAGGGTGGCTGCGGTCGCCCTTTTTGCCGCTGGGAATAACGCTTATGTGGCTGATGAACCAAACCGCCACACCTCCACTCAGCAATGGGCGGAAATTTTGCAATCGGCATCGAAAGCGCGTCGAAAAAAAGTCGAAAAATCGGACCCTAAAAAGTCGAAAAATCGGACCCTAAAAAATACGGTACAAGGTAGCGGTTCGTGTCACATTTCGGACAAGCCGAAAGTAAACGACCTCCCATGGTCAGGCTTCGCCCGACACCCAAAATCCGATTTATCGGCGCTTCGCTTCTCAAAATTTCCGCCCCTGCTGAATGGAAGTGTCAACACTCCAAGCAGGGATACCCCATGCCCCACAATAACTTGACACTTTCACCCGATTTCAAAATTTCCGCCCCTGCTGAATATAGGTAATTCATCAGGCAGGAGCGGTAAAAATGTCTACCCCTACCCTTATCTAATCGGAGGAAGTATATGACTCTTCCTCTCAATCAACGGCGCGGCCTGAATCGTCAGCAGGCAATCGACTACCTCGGCATCAAGGGAACCTATTTCGACAAGGAGATTCGGCCCAGGCTACACGGCATCAAGATGGGCACATCCATGATATTCGACCGGCAGGACCTTGACATCGTTTTCGAGCAGCTTAAACTGGGAAGCGGGGATGTGGGGCCGACCGTGAAAGGAGCAACACAATGGCCAAAAGAACCCCAGGAATCTTCGAAACACAAGATGGGCGCTGGAGAATCGACAAGACCTACCAGGGAAATCGACTTCAGGGACGTTTTGAAACGTATCAAGCAGCGGAAAACTGGTTGCTGACCGAAATCGAACAGTTGCGCCAGGCCAAGTACCAACGGCCCCGCTACCAGTTCGAGCCGATTGCGGCAAAGTATCTGCTGGAGTTTGAGGAGAAGCTTTCCATCCAGACTGAAGCCACCTTGCTCGAAGCGATCATGCCCTTCATCGGGCATCTGAACCTGGAGCAGATTCACGACGACACCCTGCAACCTTTCATCAAGGCGCGCAAGGCCGATGGCCGGAAGAACAAGACGGTCAATGCTTCGTTGGGTGTGGTGCGGCATATCCTGAACCTCTCCGCCAGAAAATGGCGTGATGATCAGGGGCGCACACTGATGGAAACCGCACCGCTGATTTCGATGTTGCCGCTGGATGATGCACGGAAACCTCGACCGATCAGTTGGGCCGAGCAGCGCAAGCTGCTCCCATTGTTACCGGCACATCTTCAACGCATGGCGCTGTTCGATCTGAACACCGGTGTGCGCGACGATGTGGTGTGCAACCTGCGCTGGGAATGGGAAGTCTTCTTGAAGGAACTTGAGTGTAGCGTGTTTATTGTTCCTCCCCGCTACGTCAAAGGACGTAAGGGATGGCGACCGCTGGTTTGCAATCGTGTTGCTCAATCGATCATTGAAGAGCAACGCAACAAACATCCGGAATTCGTGTTCACCTATCAGAACGGCAAGCTTCAGGAACCACATGCCGTTGAAACGATGAACAACAACGGGTGGCAAACCGCCAGAAAAGCGATCGGCCTGCAGGATGTTCGAGTGCATGACTTGCGGCATACGGTGGGAATGCGGCTACGTGAGGCAGGTGTGCGTGAAGAAACCATCTCGGACATTCTGTGGCACAGCCGTGGAACGATGACATCGCACTACAGCGTAGCCCAGGTGCGCGAGTTGCTGGATGCCTTGAATCTGATCACCGACGAGAGCAACCGGACGAACGCCAGCCTGGAAATGCTGTTCAGGGAAAAAGCCGAGTCCCTTCAAAGTTCCTTCAAAAGAAAAATGGGCTAGGCAAACATCACCTAACCCATTGATTTATTGGTGCGCCCGGAGAGATTCGAACTCCCGACCCCTTGGTTCGTAGGACGAAACTCACTTAATGGCGCTTTTAATATCAGTCACTTACGACGTCTGCAATTTTCATTATTAGCCACAAATAGCCTTGCCAAACAGGGATTAACGCTATTGTTGTTACAAAATCCCTACGCTGCTTCTCCGCCAACCGCATCCCCTGCCCGAAACGGATGTGAAAACATCCTACATGTTGCATCGAGCATGATCAGGGTTCATGAAACGGAACCCGAGTTGATTGGTGAGAAACAGATATTACGCGAGCAGAAGCTGGATAGGATCGGCATGGTTTGCTTCACTTCTACTCAAAAGGAATGCTGGTCTATATACATCAACTGGTTGACATAATTTTCCTCTGCAACTTGCTTTTTTTACTCTGCAAGTTTCCACAGAGATGCCTTGTCTGAACCTGCATTTATGATTTCCACGTACACAACCAAATCTGCCGAATAGCTACCATTCCCATTAACTACACCTTATAAAGTTTATCGAGGAAGGCGAATTGTAAAAAACTCTCCTTCTTCAATTAACTCGGGTTCAGTGCCGTTGTGTTCCCTCATGCACTTTACGATCTTGCGCGGGACACCCATGCCAGAATGCTCAAGATAGCGGTAGTCACGCATAACATCCTTAATGAGCTGGTTTCGTGCCGCGCGGCAGCCGGTCAGCATTCGTGCCGGCGTAATCCCATTCGGTAAGCGACCAGGGGAAATTATTTCCATGCGATCTTCGTAAATCGAAAGCTCGATGTCTGTGCTCGAAAGCAGGTAGTCCCGATGAACAAGCGCGTTGACGACAGCCTCGCGGACAGCCTCTCTCGGATAGGCTGTGATTTCCACGCGACGGGCACTACCTTCTTCGAGCCGTCCAGCGACGATGGTGTTTCTCTGGACAAAAGCGAGGGCTTGCTCGACCAACCCAGCCTCAACAATCTCGCCTGCATCGTTGAGAAGCGGCGTTATCGGGCCTCGCAAAAGCGTCCGTTCGCGTGCTGCATACTCCTTGTTAATTCCAGGGAAAGCGACAGCATCGATACCAGCTTGCGGTAGGAAGCGATTGGGCGTTCGGCCAAACAGCAGAATGCCTGAAACGGTGATGCCATCTTCGACCATGATCTCGGTGTTGAACAGAAGCGATTTCCATCCGGCTTCATCATTGTCGTCCGGCACCGCCTGCTCTCTGATGCTCCCGAAATAATTCTTTAGGCGCCGCATGTCCAGATCAGCAATGGTCGCGCCGGATACCGGACGTAACTCGGCGCGGAAGCTGCCACGCTGCTGGAAAAGACGACCCAGTTCTTCTGGAGTTGGCTCGCGGCTCTGGCTCCCGACTCGAATAAAGTAGGTGTTTTTATTGTTGTGCCAAAGAGTATGAACATCGAAACCACGTGAAACACGCACAATAGCAACGTCCTTACCCGGCTCAATATCCTTAATCAACTCATAGAATGGAATGAGGCCGGGCCTTATCTTGTCACGGCAGGCAGTCATAACCCACTCTTCGAGTTTTTGACGTGTGATGCCGCTGATGCTCCCATCATCCTCCACCCCCAATAGGACGATCCCTCCTTCGAGGTTGGCGAAGGCGACGAGTTCTTTCGCCAAGTCATGGTTCTGAATATCATCACGCTTGAATTCGACGCCTGAGTTCTCGCCGTTGCGGATTATTTCAAGCAGTTCGGTGTGGGTCATGGTCATATCTAAAATCCATATTTTTGGCGGCGCATCTCAAAAGCGGCTTTACCGCCCTCAAGGATTTCCTCGACCATCTCACGCACGGGCTCCATATCAATCGAGCCCATGTGCCGTTCGTTGATGCGCCCTTGAACAATCTCATTCTGAACGCCGGTCGAAAGACCGATAATCAGCTCAGCGTCGCCAAGCACTGGGATATTGGCATTGTGTGTCGAAAAGACGAACTGTCGCTTACGCTTTTCGTCCTTCATCGTCGGCACGACGCCTTCCGTGATGAAGCGGTTGTCGAGGTCATCCTCAGGCTGATCTACAACGAGAGGGGCTTCCGACTCCAGCAGCAGCAGCAAGAGAACGGCCGTTGCTTTTTGGCCGGTTGAGAGGGCTTCGATCGTTTGCCACGTTTCCGGCTCCCCTTCAGACGATGTGTTTAGCTCGATCTTGGTGGTCGCCGGCAACTCCAGCTCTTCCAGCCTCATGAAAATATCAGACCCTGCCTGGGCAAGCCGCTCCGCAGCGGTGGGTGGAAGAGCGTAATTACTGACGAGTGAATCTTTACCCTCACGACAGCGTTGTGCGAAATCCAGCAGTGACAGGGTGTCGCGGTTTTTCAAACGCTCCAACATCGCCGCGAGGTTGCCGCCAATTTCATCACGCAGAAGCTTTTCGAGCGGCTCACGATTACCTCCCATCGTAACCATGGCCCGCACCCGACCACCCAGTTTCTTGGAGACACGCTTGGCTGCCTTCTCCAGGGCGCGATACTCGGCGGATTGAAGATTGAACCACTCATCCAGCAAGTTGCGCCGATTCTGCTGGTATGTGGCCAAGTCCCGAGTGAGGGTTTCCTTTTTCTCCCGAAGTGGTCTCAATTCTTCAATCTGCCGACGCAGGCGGATGAACTCTTCACCGTCAATCTTGGATTTCTGAAGTTCGCGCAAGAGGGCCTGGTAGGTGGCTTCTGCTGTTTGCCTGCGTTCGTCCCAACGGCTCCGCAAGGCCGACACGGCAGTATCGGAAACGGCAAGCGTCTGCTCAATCTGTCCCGCGATCGTTTGAAGTTGCGCAGTCACTCGGTCGAGAATAGCTGCACCTTCAATCAGCATCGCGCTATTCGGGAGGCCTTCCAATGCCTTGGCGGATAGGAAAGCCGTGTCGATCGGCAGGAACCCGGCCAGCTCCTGGCGCAACGTCGCAACCGGAGCCAGCCTTTCCTTGATGGTCGCCAAAATTCGCTCTTCCCGCACTAGGAGACTCTTCTCCTTCAGTCGTTCCTCCAGGCCGGCGTCTTGAAATCGCTTTTGCGTTTCTTCCAGGCCCGGCAAAAGGCTAAGGCGCTCCTCGATCAGCTTGATTTCTCGTTGCACATCAGCGATCCGGCCGCGCGACCGTTCGAGCTCCAGGCGCAATTTCGCTTTCTGGGCACCGGAATTCGGATCACGTTCGACGAACCGCTCCAGTAGGAGCGTCAGCTTCTCGCGACTCTTGGTCAACTCAGAGATTTCGTGTTGGCCAAATATCTCGACGCCCGGTGCCACATCAAGGGGCGACAGGTTTAGAACGTTACCAAGCTCGTCCTTGACGACGGGCGGGTTGGGTATCGTCCGCTCGATCGTGTAATCATGCTTGGCGGGATGATGTGACCGCACGAGCAACGAAATCTTGGTGCCGCTCTTCAGGACGTGCTTCAGAACGCCCTGATGGGCCTTGTTTGCCTCTTCTCCAATGGGATCGATGGCAAGGGCGTAGCGAAGGCTCTCGATGATTGTCGATTTACCCGTTCCCCGCCCCCCCACCAGCACATTCAGGTTGCCGTTGAAATGCAGTCGCGTTCCGTCAAGGAAACCGCCTTCCCAGGCCATGGCGATGAACTCGGCATGTGGCTCGGGGTGCGGATCGCTATGTAGGCGTATCCGGGACTCTGGATCGAGAAACGCTTGGCGCAGACCCTCTACCGACAGAGCCGACATTTTGATAGAGCAGCTTGACCGTGGTTCAGCCAAATCGCCAGGACTGTTCACATCAGATGCATTGATAATGGCGACCGGGCGTTCACGTCTATGTGCCGCATCCTTGTTCTCCAGGATGGAGCGCACATTTTGCGGTGCGTCGCCAATTGGCCCAGGCAGCGCGCAGGCGTAGAGATCAGGGGCCTTCCACGCGTTCATGCGCGGCTGGCCCTCAAGTGTCGCCAACAAGCCGTTGTCTGCGGCGACATGGGCGGCGATCGCGATACCGCCCTGGTGGTGGACGCATTCCAGCAACTCAAGACAGTTCTTGTCGCCGAGCGGGGATAGCGCCGCGTGATCGCGCACGCCCAATTCGCCAATAAAACGTTCCAAGAGGCTGTCTTTGTCGGGATCATAGAGGCACAAGAAATGCACACCATCACTGGATGCCGCCTCGAAGCCACCGAAGACGAAAATACCCGCCGCACGAGCCTCATTGATTAAACCCAGCGAGTCGCTGATCCTATAGTGATCGGTAACGGCAATTGCCTCGATTTTGTTGGCATGACAACCCGCAATGATCGCAGCATTGTATTCAGCCTCGTTTTGAAAGGCGGACTGCTTGGCATGGCGACCGTGATAAGCAAACGGATTGACCTGAAGCGCGCAAAGGTAGAACCGCGCACCATTCGGCTGTTTCAGCGCTCCGTTGAGCGCTTGGGATCGCGTCATGGTGTTTTGCATCATCACTGTTTCCTGCCCGCCATTCATCATGTTTTCGCTCCGGGGTCGCATTAACCTACATTCACCGGCACGAGCGTCATCGTGTCGTTTCCAAAAATATCAATCACCTTGACCGCCACGGTGTAGCGCCCTGGCCGGTCATAGGTATGGAGCGCCGTTGTTAGATCCAGGTCGCGGTTTTGTCGTGTACGGAAGCT
>JAIELG010000035.1 GCA_019753155.1 Burkholderiales bacterium | reverse complement strand
GCGCCAGCAATTCCCCAAGGCTGGGCGTGGAGGGCGGCACGCCCAGTCCAAGAAAATCGATGCCTGGTGGATCGGGGGCACCGCTTTTGTGGTCCTCTTCGTCACGCTGTTGCTGCTGGTGTTTATCGGCGAAGCGCTGCGCGATGCTTTCGATACCCGGAAATCAGGGAGCAGGCGATGAGCGGCATCCTGCTGGAAGTGCGCGATCTGAGCGTCAGCTTTGAACATGGCGAAGAAACGCAGTACGCGGTGCAGGGTGTTTCGTTCCATATCGCGCCTGGGGAAAAGTTTGCCCTGGTGGGCGAATCGGGTTCGGGCAAAAGCGTCACTGCATTTTCAATTCTGCGCCTGCTCTCGGCCAAAACCAGCGGGGACGTGCTGTTTGCCGGAGAAAACCTGCTGGTCGCGAGCGAGCGTCGGCTGCGCGGCGTCCGCGGCAAGGATATCGCCATGATTTTTCAGGAGCCGATGGCCGCATTGAACCCGCTCATGAAGATCGGCGATCAGATCGTCGAAGTGCTTTCCCTGCATGAAGGGATGGATTACGGACCTGCCCGCGAGCGTGCCATCGCTCTCTTGGCCCGCACCGGCATCAACGAGGCGGAGCGTCGCTTTTCGAGCTTTCCGCATGAGCTCTCCGGGGGGCAGCGGCAGCGGGCGATGATCGCGATGGCGCTTGCCTGCCGCCCCAAACTCCTGATTGCCGACGAACCCACCACTGCGCTGGATGTGACCATACGCGCACAGATCATGGGCTTGCTCGAAGAATTGCAGCGCGAATACGGCATGGCGATCCTTCTGATTACCCATGATCTCAATCTGGTGCGCCGCTTTGCCGATAGGGTCGGCGTGATGCAGTCGGGACGCCTTGTCGAACTGGCCGAAACCGGGCAATTGTTTGTTCAGCCGCAGCATCCTTATACCTGTCGCCTTCTCGACAGCCGTCCTGAAAAAATGGTGCAGCCTCTGCCGGCAGAATCGGACGAGCCGGATTTGCTGCGTGGCGACAATCTTCGCGTCGAGTTCTCTTATCCGGTAGGCTGGTTCAGAAAAAAAGTGTTCACTGCGGTTGAAGATGTGAGTCTTTCCCTGAAACGGGGCGAAACGCTGGGCATCGTCGGTGAATCCGGCTCCGGTAAATCGACGCTGGCTATGGCCTTGCTGGCCTTGCAGCCGCTCGTCCGGGGCGAATGTTTTTTTTCGGGCCAGTCGCTGCGGCGCATCGCTCCTGCCCAGTTGCGAACGTTGCGCGCCCGGATGCAGGTGGTTTTTCAGGATCCGTTTGCCAGTCTGTCGCCGCGCCTCACGATCGAAGAGATCGTCGGCGAGGGGCTGGCGCTGCATCAGCCGCAAATGGCGCTTTCGGAGCGTCGCCGGTGCATCGCGCAAACCTTGCAGGAAGTCGGACTGGACCCGGATATGTCGGTGCGTTACCCGCATGAGTTCTCCGGTGGACAGCGCCAGCGTATTGCGATTGCTCGCGCCATTATCCTCAAGCCGCAATTGCTGGTGCTGGATGAGCCGACCAGCGCGCTCGATGCTTCGGTGCAAAAGCAGGTGCTGGAGTTGCTTGCCGGGCTGCAGGTCGCGCATGGTATGAGTTACCTGTTGATCAGCCACGACCTGGAAGTTATTGCCGCCATGTCGCACCGCATCGCAGTCATGCAGGCCGGTTGCATTGTCGAGCAAGGCGCAGCCGACGAGATCCTCAACGCGCCCCATGAAGACTATACTCGTCAATTGCTCGCCAGCGTTTCGCCGCAGGGTGGATTGCAGATATGATCGAGGTGAGCCTTCCCGTCCGCTATCGGCATCCCGCCCAGCCAGCTGTCATCGTCGTGCGAAGGTGTAGAATGGATGTCGATGGAGCTGAAAGCATGGTTTCAAGGCAATGAAGGGCTTTGGCTGGATACTGCTCTTCGTGGCTTGTGCTTTTGCGGCAGAGCAGGCCGTTTTGAGCGACAGACTGATTGCTTACGTGGGCAAGAAATATGGGCAGGAAGCGAAACAGCGGGTGCTGGAGTGGCAGAAGGTCATGGAAAAAGGGAAGAATGCGCCGGTTCCGGACAAATTGAGGCTTGCAAACGACTTCTTCAATCGCGTCACCTTTGTTTCCGATCTGGAACACTGGGGGAAAGAGGATTACTGGGCGACCCCGGTCGAGATGCTGGCGACGAACGGCGGGGATTGCGAGGATTTTGCGATAGGCAAGTACTTCACCCTGCTGGCGATGGGGGTACCGATGGAGCGGCTCAGGATCACGTATGTCAGGGCGCTGCAGTTCAACCCGGTCAATCAGGCGCATATGGTCCTGGCTTATTATGCAACGCCGGACGCCGATCCACTGATTCTGGACAACCTGGACAAGACGATCTGGCCGGGTTCCCAGCGCGATGACCTGATGCCCATATACAGCTTCAACGGCGGCGGTTTGTGGCTGGCCAAGGAAAGAGGGGAAGGCCGCCAGGTGGGCAAGGCCGACAGAATCGGCTTTTGGAATGAGATGATCGAGCGCATGAACAAGGAAGCGAATCAATAAAGGAGAAGCTATGACTTTGCGGCTGCAACTCGTACTGACGATCATGTTGCTGTTTTTGCTGATGTTCGCCGGGGTGTCTGTGATCAGCGTCAACAATACCCGGCATTATCTCGTCGAGCAGATGGCCTCCCACGCGCAGGATGCTGCGACATCGCTAGGCCTGTCGCTTTCCCCTCACATGAAGCGGAATGATCTGCCGACCATGACTTCCATGGTCGATGCGATTTTCGACAGGGGGTACTACAGGGAGATCGATGTCAAGTCCATTCATGGGGAAGCCATGATTCAGCGGGTGCTGCCGGTCAAGGTGGAGGGCGTGCCTGCATGGTTCGTCGAACTCGTTCCGCTGGATACTCCGCAGGGGCAGGCGATCATCATGTCCGGATGGCGCCAGGCGGCGGTGGTGCTGGTGAGGAGTCATCCCGGCTACGCCTACCAGCAGTTATGGCGCAACAGCGTAGACCAGCTCACCTGGTTTTCCGTGCTTGCCGTATGCACGTTGATCCTGGGATTTCTTGTGCTGCATTTCATATTGCGATCCTTGCGCGAAGTCGAGAAACAGGCGAATGCGATCAGTTCCAGGGAATATCTGATCCAGGAAAAGCTGCCCTGGACGAGGGACTTGAGGCAGGTGGTCGAGGTCATGAACAAGATGGCCGTGAAAGTCAGGCAGATGTTCCAGGAACAAGAGTCCCTTGCCGAAATGCTGCGCGCGGAATCCCTGATCGATCCCGTGACAGGCATAGGGAACAGGCGCTATTTCGATACCCGCATGGAGAATCTGGTGCGCTCCCATGAGGAGTTTTACAGCGGCGCGCTCTTTCTGGTTGCCATCGAGGGCTTCAGGGATTACAACGGGAAGACAGGCTTCGAGTCCGGGGATGCCTTGCTGCGCATGATTGCGGAAGGATTGAAAGCGATCGCGCAGGACATGAGGGGAAGCATACTCGCGCGCTTTTCGGGAGCAAATTTCGTTTTGCTCAGCCCCAATATGGCGCCGGATGAAACCGGTGCCGTTGCGGAGCAAATGACGGGTTTGCTCAGGAATGCTTTCCCGGAAAGCGTTTCGAGCGGCATCGGGCATGTGGGCATTGCGCTGTTCGAGAAGGGGATGAGTTCCAGCGAATTGCTCTCGGAGGCAGACATGGCCCTGCGTGCGGCTCAAGGCCAGGGGCCGCTCGGCTGGCACAGGCTGGAAGGGAAGATCGAACGGACCGGAGATGCTCCGGGTGCGGGCTATTGGCGCAGCCTGCTTAAAACCGTGATCGACGAAGAAAGCATCGTGCTCCACTTTCAGCCTGTCGTGTCGATAGGGGGCGACGATACCCTGCATCACGAAGTATTGCTCAGGATCAGGCGCGGGGGGGAATTGCTCAATGCCGGGATTTTCATGCCCATGGCGGAAAGCATGGGGTATTCCAGCCGGTTCGACCGCCTGGTCGTCAAGAAAGCCTTGAGCATGCTGGGGGATAACGAAACCAGAAAGTTCGCCGTCAATTTGTCGGTCCAGTCTCTGGTCGAGCATGATTTCATGGGCTGGCTCGAGGATGAGTTGCAGTTGCTCGGAAATCGTTCCGGGTGTCTCAGGTTCGAATTGCCGGAATACGACGTGGTCAGGCATCTGGATGCGGTCAATGCGTTTATCGGCCGTTTCGGGCGTTTCGGTTGCGGATTCGGGGTGGATCATTGCGGGCGGGGATTTGCGTCCTTCGGCTATCTGGGTTTCCTGAAGCTCGATTACCTGAAGATAGACGGCAGTTATATCCGTGGCATAGGCAGCGAGCGGGGCAATCAGTTCCTGGTGCAGGCGATAGCCAGGATCGCCCATGAGGTCGACATCAAGGTGATCGCGGAGGCGGTTGAAACCGTTGAGGAACGTGATACACTCACAAGGCTGTATGTTGACGGCTACAAGGGCTACCTCGTAGGAAAACCGGACGAATTGCCGCCGGGATGATGCTGCTGTCATCAAATTGCAACCGGGTTGATATAGCCTGACGATAGCGTATTGGAATAAATGGTTTGAATTTTTCTGGATATCCGCTATAATCCCCCGAAGGATGATTGCGGGAAGCGGGTTGCGAAGGCCCGGAGATGGTTTACTTACAAGGAGTCTGACATGTTTAAGCTGACAAGAATGAGTGTTGCCCTGCTGGCGCTGGGTATGTTTTCACTGTCCGCCAATGCGGACTTCAAGAAGGATATGACCACGGAGCAGATTCAGGCCGAATCCAAGGCGATGCTTGCCGAAACGAACCCTGCCACCGGGAAACTGTATTCCCTGGTGGATGTGGGCAATGCCGCCAAGTCTGTAGGCGTGACCGAGGCCGAATTTACCACGGCGGTGATTGCGATGGGAACCCAGCCCCCGGTAGTGGTGACTGCCGCGATCATCGTTTGGGGCACGGATAGCGCGGTCAAGGTGGTCGGTGCGGCGGTGGCGGCAGCGCCTCAGGCTGCGGCTGCGATCACGACTGCTGCAGTGACGGCGGCGCCTGCTCAGGCTGCGGCAATCACCGGCGCGGCAGTAAGCGCTGCCCCACAGCAAACTCAGGCTATTCAGACCGCAGCGCTCAGCGTTCCCGGGGTTGATCCCAGCAAGATTCTTTCCGCAACGGCGACTGGTCCTGGCGCGCCTGCGGCTGGCGTTGCACCGGGTGCCGGCGCACCTCCGGCGGCAGCCCCGGTTACGGGCGGTGGCGGTGGCGGCGTCGCGAGTCCGGCTTGATTTACCGGCTGCGTGCTGTTCTTTAAAGGTTCTGGGGTAAGGCAATTATGAGAAGATTTCTTGGGTCGGTCGTGGCTGTTGGCTGCGTTTTTGTGTGCGGAACGGTCGTGGCGGCTGAAGGAGATTCTGCAGCGGTGCCTTTGGGGCCGATTCAGGCTTATCCCAGCGTCGGTCTTGCGCTGAAAAGCGACGACAATATATTCATGAGTAATGCAAACAAGAAGTCATCCACCATCGAGGTCTTGAGTCCGATCGTCAAGCTGGTTGCGCAGAACCGTGACGATATTTATGGGCTGACCTACAGGGCCGACCTGGGGCGTTACAGCAGTAGCTCCGCCGACAACTACAACGACCAGAGTCTGGTGGGCAAGGCTGATATCGTGGCTTCGACGCGGGCTGCGTTCAGGCTCCAGCCTGAATATCTGCTGCAGCATGATCCCAGGGGCAGCACTTACGGTGCCGGCACCGCCGTGCCGAACAGGTGGCGCGAGGCGGGTATTTCAGGGGTGTTTTATTACGGCTCTGAAGGCGCCAAGGGCAGGGTGGAAGTGGCGGCGGGGTATCACGCGACCAAATACCTCAACAACAGGAATCTGACCGTCGCTTACGACAAGAAGATCACCGATCTCGGCGGCACGTTTTTTTATCGCGTCATGCCCAAGACCTCCCTCCTTTTCGAAGCGAAAAACAGCAAGATTGCATACGACCTGGCGGGAAGCACACTGAACAGCAACCAGCGCGATCTTCTGGTCGGCGCGAAATGGGAAGCCACCGCAAAGACGACGGGCGATTTCAGGATAGGGCAGGTTCAGAAAAAATATGATTCGGGAACTCGCTCCAGTTTTACGGGTATGGGTTGGAACGGTCTCGTTCAGTGGGATGCGAAGCCTTATTCCAGGGTGACCCTTGATCTCTCAAGAATGCCGGTCGAAACGACATTGGCGGGTTCGAATTTCATCTGGACGACTTCGAGCACCGCGGACTGGGCTTATGACTGGAATGACCGTATCACATCCCATTTGAGTTATAACCAGTATTCCGAGGACTTCAAGGGTTTGGGACTCGGCACCAAAACCAATAATTACGGGATGGGCGTGGATTACAGGATGCGGCGCTGGTTGAAAACCAGCCTGAATTGGGCCAATTCCGTGAAAACCGTGAATCAGGCAGCTTACAGCAACTTCAATTACGATCGCAATATCGTCATGCTGACCCTCATAGGGACACTCTGACATCCGCCGCTATGGTATGATTGTTCGGGTATCAGGTCACGGGTAGAGAGGGTTCGAATGTTGCGCATCTATGTGCTTCTTGCAGTCTTCTTTTTTGGCATTCAATCCGGCGTTCAAGCTTCGGATACAGGCCTTTCAAATTACAGGCTGGGTTCCGGAGACAGGATCAGCATCACCGTCTTCGATGAAAAGGAACTCAGTCTGGAGAAAATCAGGCTGAGCGATGCCGGAACCGTATCCTACCCGATGCTGGGGGAAATCAAGGTTCTTGGACTCACGGTTTCCCAGTTGGAAAAGCTGGTTACCGACAGGCTCAAGGGCCGCTATCTTGTCGATCCTCAGGTGTCAGTCAGCATAGACGAATATCGCCAGTTTTACGTCAACGGGATGGTCAAGAATCCTGGTGGGTTTCATTACCAGCCCGGGCTGACCATACGCCAGGCGGTTTCATTGGCTGGTGGTTTCCAGGACCGGGCAGACCGGGACAAGATCACCGTCATTCATGACAACGAAAATGCCCCGCATAAAGAAAAAATAGATAATTCGGTAGAGCCCGGGGATACGATCACCATCGAGGAAAGCTTCTTTTGACCATGAACGATTACGCTCCGGACTACACGCCGCAGGAAGAGGAATTCGACTTGCTGGTTTACTGGCGGACGCTGGTCAAGCACAGGTGGAGCATCATCGGTCTGGCTTTCGCCGCCGGTCTGCTGGCGACGCTCATCGCCTACAACATGACGCCGATTTACCGTTCTGCTGCGTCCATCATGATCCAGACGGAAAAGGCCAAAATTCTTTCTATCGAGGATATTTACAACGGACAGCAAACGGGTGAGGATTTTTTCAATACCCAGGTCGAAGTGTTGAAATCCAGAGATCTGGCTGAGAGAGTGGTGAAAAAACTCGACCTTGTGAATAATCCGGTCATGGATCCGAGGCAAGTCAAGCCGCCTTTCTGGAAAAAATGGCTTTTGTCCGAAACGGTCAAGCCCATCTCGGACATTGAGGCGACGAAAATCGTGACGGCTGAATTCGAAGGCGGATTGACTATAGAGCCTGTAGTGAATAGTCAGATCATCAAGATCAGCTACGACTCTCCCGATAAAAAGCTTGCGGCCGAAATCCCCAATGCGCTTGCGGAAGCCTATATCGAAAGTGATCTGGAAGCGAAGGTCCAGATGACACAGAAGGCGAATTCATGGTTGACCCAGCGAATGGGGGAGTTGCGCGCCAAACTGGAGGCATCCGAACAGGCGCTCCAGTCATACCGCGAACAGGCGAACATCGTGGACACCAAGGGCATAGCATTGAACGGCGCGGGAAAGCAGCTCGATGAAATTTCGTCGAACCTGATCAATGCGCGCCAGCGCCTTTCCGAAGCGGAGAGCGCCTACAATCAGGTGAGGAATCTCAATGGACAGCCGCTTGCCGCATACGAATCCGTTCCGGCTGTGCTGAAAAACGCCCTGTTCCTTCAGGCGAAAGACGCCGAGTCCAAAGCCGAGCAGAAAGTGGCCGAATTGAGCCAGAGGTATGCAAGCCTGCATCCGAAGATGATCGCCGCGCAGTCCGATCTCAAGGCGGCGAAGGATAACCTCAGGATGCAGATCGATGCGGTGGTCGGAGCCATACAGAAGGAATACGAGATGGCGAAAGCCAACGAGGTCGCGGCCCAGCGCGCGCAGGGTCAGGTCAGATCGGACATCCAGGTCACCAGCAAGAAGGAATTCCAGCTCAATGTGTTGCAGCGCGACGTGGACAGCAACAGGCAGCTTTACGAGCTTTTCATGAATCGCGCCAAGGAGACGAATGTAGGCGCGAGCCTGCAATCCACCATTGCGCGCATCATCGATCCATCCATCGTGTCCGATCGGCCCTTCAAGCCCCAAAAGGGGCTGATTGTCGGTGTGGCCATTGTGCTTGGCCTGATGCTGGGCGTCATGCTCGCTTTCCTGCTCGAATACCTCGACAATACGGTGAAGAACAGGGAAGACGTGGAAAACAAGATCGGACTCAATGTTCTCGGCTCGGTGCAGATGCTCGAGAAGTCCGGCAGCGAGCCCAAGCGGGCGTTTCTGGACGAACCGGGTTCCTCCTTTTCAGAGTCGATACGCTCCATCCGCACAGGGGTGCTGCTTTCCGCGCTGGACGACCCGCATAAAGTGATCATGGTGACATCGAGCGTGCCGCAGGAAGGAAAGTCGACCATTTCCGTGAATCTTGCCTTCGCGCTCGGTCAGATGAAGAAAGTGCTGCTGCTTGAAGCGGATCTGAGGCGCCCGTCCATAGGGAAGGTGCTGCATGATGATCCTTCCGCTCCCGGGTTGCTCGATTTTCTTGCAGGAACGGCGGATCTTAAGAGTTGTATCCATAAAACCGCCAATCCGAATGTTTTCCTGATCCCGTCAGGGCAGCTCTTGACCAATCCTCTGGAATTGCTCTCTTCCAGGCGCTTCGGCGAAATGATAGACAAGCTTTCCGAGACATTCGAAATGGTGGTGATAGACAGTCCTCCTGTTGTTTCGGTCAGCGATTCCCTGGTGCTGTCCGGGCATGTAAGCGCGGTGGTCTATATCGTCAGGGCGGATGAAACGCCATACCAGTTGGCCCGCGCAGGCATCAGGCGTCTTCAGGATGTCAATGCGCCGCTCCTGGGCATCATTCTCAATGGCGCCGACATCAAGCAGGCGGAGGGATATGGCGCCTATGGATACGGTTACGGCGGATACGGGGAAGCGAAGGCTTGAATCCTCATAGATGATCGACCTGCACTGTCACTTGCTTCCAGGAATAGACGATGGACCGCAGACGATGGAAGATGCGCTCGAACTTGCGCGGACGGCGGTCGAAAATGGGGTTTCCAGGGCGGTGGTTACGCCTCATATCCATCACGGCAGGTATGAGAACGATCGCTCTTCCATAAACGCGGCTTTCGATGCGTTTGCCGAGGCATTGAGAATCAGGGAAATTCCTCTCCGGCTCGGGTTCGCCGCAGAAGTCAGAATCGGGCCGGAGATCATGCCGATGATCGAAGGCGACATGATTCCATTTCTCGGGACTTTGGATGGATTCAGGATTCTTCTGCTCGAATTTCCTCACAGCCATATTCCCATGGGGAGCGAAAAGCTGGTGATGTGGCTGTTGTCCAGGAAAATCAGGCCGATGATTGCGCACCCTGAACGGAACAAGGATGTGTTGAGGAATTTCGACAGAATAGCGCCTTTCGTCGGGATGGGGTGCTTTTTGCAGGTGACGGCAGGTTCCGTGGCAGGGGCTTTCGGCCCCGAATCCAGAAAAGCCGCCATCCATTTGCTGGAAAAGGAATGGGTGTTTGCATTGGCGACGGACGCGCACAATCTCGAACATCGTCCGCCCGAACTGAAGCCTGGGCGCGTCGCAGCGGAAAAGGTGTTGGGGCATGATGCATCGTGGAAGCTTGTCAGAGAAAATCCCATGTCGCTTATCCATCATGAATAGGCAGCCGGCAATTCTGCCGCTGTTTTTTCTCGCGTTCATGGTTTTTTGCGCTGCCAGGATCGGATATGCTGCATTCCTTGCCATCGAGCCTCACGATGCGATCGAAGCATGGGCTTCGGGCGGAGGCAGCGCCGGTCGTGGCGGGGTAGAGGAAAGGATGGAGGAAGCGCATAAACTCGACCCCGGTAACCCCCTGTATCTGGAGGATCTCGTCAGGCTGCGGTCTCTGAGGGCATCTCCCGGTCAAAACGCCGAGAAACAGGAACTTGAGAAAGCGCTTCCGGAAATTCGGGAAGCGATCAGGTTGCGGCCCGTATCCCCTTACAGTTGGTCCGCCCTGTTGTTCGTCAAGTCCGGGCTTGGCGAGCATGACGAGGAATTTTCCAGAGCCTTGTCCAATTCGAATTTTCTTGGCCCATGGGAGCCTGAAGTTCAGCTTGTTGTTGCTGATGTGGGGATGGCGAACTGGGCTGTGCTGAGTTACCCGCAAAGGGAGGAAGTGAGGAAAGCCATAGTGAGGGGCATGGAGAGGCAAAGAGAAAAAATGATAGGGATAGTCATGGCGAGGAAATGTGTCGATTCGGCATGCCGTTGAAATGAATGCATCCTTCCAGGAAAGACTTTTTCTGGGTTTTCTCGCCCTGCTCGTCTGGATGCCGTTGCCGCTTGGAAGCAACAGGCCATGGGCTGCGGCCATCCTGGAGGTATGGGTTTACCTGCTTGCAATGGGATGGCTTTGGGGATTTTACAGGCTTGAATTCGAATTGGGTCCGGTATTTAAAAAGGCGCGATTTATCCTTATTCTGCTGTTCTGCTGGCTTCTTTATGCCGCTTTCCAGTTTATTCCATTGCCCTATACGCTGATTTCAATGCTTTCCCCCGAGGCCGCACGGATGCATGCATTGGCCCAGCAGTCGGGCTGGATCACGCTTTCCGTGGATGCTCACGCAAGCACGATGGCATGGTTCAAGAGCCTTGCCTATGCATTGGTGTTCTGCCTTACACTCCTGCTTGTGGATACCCGGAAGCGGCTCGAAATTTTTGCGTATCTGATTGTTTTAAGTGGACTTTTACAGGCATTTTATGGTGCGTTCATGACCCTTTCCGGTCTCGAATACGGATTCTTCTTCAAGAAATACACTTATATAGGCCATGCAACCGGCACTTTCGTCAACCGCAATCATCTTGCAGGCTACCTCGAGATGTGCCTCGCCGTCGGCATCGGACTGATGATATCCAATCTTGGGGGAAGTTCTGCCGCCCATACCTGGCGCCAGAAAATGAGGGGTTTCCTGCAACTCCTGTTGAGTTCCAAGCTGCGCCTGAGGCTTTACCTTGCCGTGATGGTGATCGCCTTGGTGCTCACGCATTCCAGGATGGGGAACAGCGCATTCTTCTTCAGCATGATCGCAGCAGGGATCATAGGGCTTATATTGTCCAAACATGCGCCAAGATCCACGGTCATTCTCCTTGCAAGTCTCATCGTCATCGATACTTTCATTGTCGGAACATGGTTCGGCGTGGAGAAAGTCGTTACCAGGCTTGAGAACACTTCCGTTGTGGGCGATGCAGGCAGAATAGACGTGACCGAAAATGCACTCAAACAATGGAAAGCCTATTTGTTGACCGGATCAGGCGGAGGCAGCTTTTATGCCGTTTTCCCGCGCTACAGGACGGAAGAGCTTAGCCTCTACTTTGACCATGCTCATAATGATTATGTCGAATTCGGGACGGAATATGGCGTTGCCGGGATGCTTCTTCTGGGATCCATCGTCCTTTCCTCTTTTTTCGCGGCCATTCTCGCCCAATACAGGCGGCGAAATCCGTTGATGAGGGGGATGGCATTTGCTTCGGCAATGGGTATCATAGCCCTGATGATCCACAGTTCGGTCGATTTCAATCTCCAGATTCCCTGCAATGCCGCAACCTTCATGGTGATGCTGGCTCTGGCATGGATCTCGCTGCATCTGGAAAGGGGAATTGATTACAGCCGCAATTGAAATGTTTGTAATATAATCGGTCTATCATGTTCATAATAAAACGGCGGAAATATGGAAAAAAGGAAAGTTGCTTTGATTACCGGGATAACCGGGCAGGATGGCGCGTATCTGGCGGAGATGCTGCTGAAGAAGGGCTACGTCGTCCATGGGGTCAAGAGAAGGAGTTCCCTGTTCAACACGGACAGGATAGACCATCTCTACCAGGATCCGCATGTATCGAACCGGAATTTCGTGCTGCATTACGGGGATCTGACGGATTCCTCCTGTCTGATCCGGATCGTGAAGCAGACGCAGCCTGACGAGATTTACAATCTTGCGGCGCAGAGTCATGTCGCGGTGTCGTTCGAGGAGCCGGAATATACGGCGAATTCCGATGCGCTCGGAGCATTGAGGATACTGGAAGCGATCCGCATTGTCGGGCTGGAGAAGAAGACGCGGTTTTACCAGGCCTCGACTTCCGAATTGTACGGACTGGTGCAGGAAATTCCGCAGAAGGAGACGACCCCGTTTTATCCGCGCTCGCCTTATGCGGTCGCGAAGCTTTACGCTTACTGGATTACGGTGAATTACAGGGAAGCCTATGGCATGTATGCATGCAACGGGATATTGTTCAACCACGAATCGCCGATCAGGGGCGAGACTTTCGTGACGCGGAAGATCACGCGTGCGCTCGCCAGGATCAGCCTAGGGTTGCAGAGCTGTCTTTACCTCGGGAATCTCGATTCACTGCGGGACTGGGGACATGCGCGGGATTACGTGGAGATGCAGTGGCTGATGCTGCAGCAGGAAAAGCCCGAGGATTTCGTGATTGCGACCGGGGTTCAATACAGCGTGCGCGATTTCGTGAATGCGGCGGCCCGTGAATTGGGCATTTCCCTCAAGTGGGAAGGCCAGGGTGCGAGCGAGTTCGGAGTTGTCGAGCAAACCGAGGTTCCCGGGGTCAAGGCGGGGGACGTGATCGTGCGGGTGGACCCGCGTTATTTCAGGCCTGCAGAAGTGGAGACGCTCCTTGGCGATCCTTCGAAGGCGAAGGAGAAGCTGGGCTGGGTGCCGAAAACCACCTTTGCGGAACTGGTGTCCGAGATGGTGAGGGAAGACCTGAAATCGGCCAAGCGGGACGAGCTTGTCAAGCACCACGGTTTTTCGGCGTATGATTACAATGAATAAGGATGCGCGCATTTACGTCGCTGGACATAGGGGACTTGTGGGTTCGGCTCTGGTTCGGGCTTTGCGCGGACAGGGATATGAGAATCTGGCGCTGCGCACCCATGCGGAACTCGATCTGATGGATCAGAAGGCTGTAGAGGCTTTTTTCCAGTCGGAGAAGCCGGAATATGTATTCCTGGCTGCGGCGAGGGTGGGCGGGATTTATGCCAACAACAGCTATCCTGCGGAGTTCATACTCAGCAATCTGGGGATACAGACCAGCGTGATCCATGCCTCCTGGAAAACCGGGGTGAAGCGCCTGCTGTTCCTTGGTTCTTCATGCATTTATCCTCGCGAGTGCATGCAGCCGATGAAGGAGGAATACCTTCTGAGCGGGCCGCTCGAGATGACCAACCGGCCTTATGCGATTGCCAAGATCGCCGGGGTGGAGATGTGCAGCGCATACAACCGCCAGTACGGGACGCGTTATCTTTCCGTGATGCCGACCAACCTCTACGGTCCGGGAGACAATTACGATCTTCAGAACTCGCATGTGTTGCCGGCATTGATCAGGAAATTCCACGAAGCGAAGCTGCGTGGCGATTCGGAAGTCGTGGTGTGGGGTACGGGCACGCCGAAGCGGGAGTTTCTGTACAGCGAGGACATGGCGGACGCATGCGTGTACCTGATGAATCTTCCGGAAGAAAAATTTTCATCGCTCCTCGCCCCTTCTGCTCCGCTGACTTTCCCATTGATCAACATCGGGTATGGAGAGGATTTGTCCATAGCCGAACTTGCTCAACTGGTGAAGGAAGTGGTGGGATTCGAGGGAAAAATCATACAGGATGCATCGAAGCCGGACGGCACGCCCCGCAAACTTCTGGATGTTTCGAGATTGAATGCGATCGGATGGAGCGCCAAAACCGGTCTGAGGGATGGCGTAACTCTGGCCTATAACGACTTCCTTTCGAGGTAGAACTGACGCATCTTAATGCAGTCAACAGGATGAATCAGGCGTACCCATGAGAGATCACATCAGCAATATCGAATCCGAATCGATCGAAATCATCCGGGAGGCCGTGGCTGCTTCCGGCAATCCCGTGATGCTCTATTCCATAGGCAAGGATTCATCGGTGATGCTGCACCTTGCACGCAAGGCATTCTGGCCCGCCCCCCCGCCTTTTCCCCTGCTGCACGTGGATACCGGCTGGAAATTCAGAGAGATGATCGAATTCCGCGACAGGATGGCGAAGACGAGCGGGATGAAACTGATCGTGCATACCAACCCCGAGCGCGTCGATCCCTTCGAGCATGGCTCGGAGCGCTATACGGACCAGATGAAAACCGAAGCGCTCAAACAGGCTCTGGATTCCGGAAAATACGATGTGATTTTCGGCGGCGCGCGCCGGGACGAAGAAAAATCGCGCGCGAAGGAAAGGATATTCTCCATTCGCGCCCAGGGCCACAGGTGGGATCCCAAGGCGCAAAGGCCTGAATTGTGGAATCTTTACAATACCAGGATCCATGCTGGAGAAACGATAAGAGTATTCCCGCTTTCGAACTGGACCGAGGCGGATATATGGCAATATATCCGTCAGGAGAACATTCCCATCGTTCCGCTTTATTTTGCCGCGGCAAGACCCGTGGTGAAGCGTTCGGGGATGTGGATCATGGTGGACGACGAGCGCATTCCGCTCAATCCAGGGGAAGTTCCGGAGCTTCGCATGGTGCGCTTCAGAACGCTGGGCTGCTATCCGCTTACTGCTGCGCTGGAGAGCGGCGCAGCGACGCTGGAGGCCATCATAGACGAGACGCTCGCTGCAAGGTCGTCGGAACGCCATGGGCGCCTGATAGACCATGATGGGGCGGGGTCGATGGAAAGAAAAAAACAGGAAGGCTATTTCTGATGCCCGGCACCTTGCGCTTCATCACCTGCGGCAGCGTCGACGACGGCAAATCGACGCTGATCGGCAGGCTGCTTTTCGAATCGAAGCAGATTTTCGACGACCAGTTGACTGCGCTCGAGAAGGATTCCATGCGCTACGGAACCCAGGGGACATCCGTCGATCTTGCGCTCCTCGTGGACGGATTGCAGGCCGAACGGGAGCAGGGTATCACGATCGACGTGGCTTACCGCTTTTTCGCCACGACCCAACGCCGCTTCGTCGTCGCGGATACGCCTGGGCACGAGGAGTACACGCGCAACATGGCCACAGGCGCATCCACTGCCGATCTCGCCGTATTGCTGGTGGATGCAAAGAAGGGATTGATGACCCAGACGCGCCGGCACAGCAGGATCGTCGCGATGCTCGGGGTGCGCCATGTGGTGCTGGCTGTCAACAAGATGGATCTTGTGGGCTGGGATGAAGGGATCTTTTCCAGGATCAGGGATGAATATCGCCTGCTTGCCGACGAGCTCGGGTTTGCAACTGTCCACGCGATACCCGTATCGGCCATCGAAGGCAGCAATGTGATGAAACCGGGCGCCGATTCCCCCTGGTATGACGGACCTGCCCTGCTCGAATACCTGGAAAATATCGATGTAACGGATACACGGGACGAGATTTCGTTTCGCATGCCGGTGCAGTGGGTCAACCGTCCCGACCAGGATTTTCGCGGTTATTGCGGCCGCATCGCAAGCGGAAGGGTAAGGCGCGGGGACAGGGTGCGCATCGCTCCCGGCGGACTCGATGCGCACATCAGGTCCATCGTGGTGTGGCAGGGCGAAATTGAAGAAGCCGTTCAGGGGGACTCCGTCACACTCTGCCTCGACGATGAAGTGGACGTGAGCCGCGGGGATGTGATTGCTTCCGCGCTCGACCCGGTGGAGCTTTCCGACCAGTTCGAAGCCAAGGTGATTTGCCTCTCCGGGCATCACCTTGTGCCGGGCAGGCCTTACATTCTCAGGATGCATGCCTGCCAGTCAGGGGTCACGGTGACCGGGATCAAGCACAGGATAGACGTCAACAGCGGCGCGCATCTTGCCGCGAAAACGCTGGAATTGAACGACATGGGGGTGGTCAACCTGTCGACTTCAACGCCCGTGCCATTCGAGCCTTACGCGCGCAGCAGGATACTCGGATCGTTCATCCTGATCGACAGGATGAGCAATGAGACCGTGGGCGCAGGGATGATCGATTTTGCGCTGCGGCGCGCATCCAACATCCACTGGCAGGGACTCGACGTGGACAAGGCTGCGCGTGCCGGACTCAAGTACCAGAAGCCTCGTTGTCTTTGGCTGACGGGACTTTCCGGTTCTGGAAAGTCGACCATCGCCAATCTGCTGGAAAAGCGCTTTTTCGCCCTGGGGCGGCATACCTATATCCTGGATGGGGACAATGTCCGTCATGGCCTGAACCGCGATCTCGGATTCACGGAAGCCGACCGCGTGGAAAACATCAGGAGGGTTGCGGAAGTCGCGCGGCTCATGGTCGATGCAGGACTGATCGTGATCGTCTCCTTCCTCAGTCCTTTCCGGTCTGAGCGGGATTTCGCGAGATCCCTGTTCGCTCCGGGGGAATTCATCGAGATTTTCGTGGATGCGCCGCTCGATGAGTGCGAAAGACGCGATACCAAGGGGCTTTACGCCAAGGCGCGGCGCGGGGAGCTCAAACATTTCACCGGCATCGACAGCCCTTACGAGCCGCCGGAATCCCCCGAAATCCGCCTCGATACGCTCGCCGGAAGCCCGGAAGATTGCATTGGGAGCATTCTGGATGTCGTCGGCGACGGGCGGGCGGATTGAAGCCTGAATGTCTGCTGCCAGGAGTGTCCCGGCTTGCGCGCGAAGCGGGTGTTCGCGTGATGGCAATCTATGAATCGGGGCATGCCGGCGTGCGGCGCAAGCAGGATGCCTCTCCGCTGACCGAAGCCGATCTCGCATCCCACCATGTCATTCTGGAAGGGCTTGCGAACATGACGCCCGGTCTGCCCGTTCTTTCGGAAGAATCCGATGGGGTTTCTTACGATGAGCGCAAACACTGGAAGCGCTACTGGCTGGTCGATCCCCTGGACGGCACCAGGGAATTCATCAACCGAACCGGAGAATTTACGGTCAATATCGCGCTGATAGAGGAGGGCTTTCCCATTCTCGGGGTGGTTCATGCGCCGATCATCGACAGGCTGTATTGCGCCTCGCGCGGGTCTGGCGCCTGCGTCGAAACGGCCGGACAATCGTCCCGG
>JAIELG010000047.1 GCA_019753155.1 Burkholderiales bacterium | reverse complement strand
GCCGGGGAAGAAGGAGGACCGGTAGGTGTTTTCACTTGAAACAGGATGGATTAAAGAGTAGAAGGTGTGTCCAGCAGCTTGAAGTCAAGCGTTGATTGAAGGAGATGGGCTTGAAGCTATCGAGTTTTGAATCGTTGCCGATTGGCGCCGGCAACCAGGTTACGGCGACCGCTTCCGGCAATGGCCGAATCATTTATGCCTGGTCGACAGCGTTTCCGGGGAGGCCCTATGCCGCAATACAGTTGACGGGCGGCGATGCGTCGATCGGGCTGGTAGCAAGCACGCAGTGGATTTCGCCAATTTATGGCGTTCAGGCTTTGACCGTTCCGGCATTTGTGCCGGACGGCGATATTTTATCCGTGGTTCAAACAGGGAGCTGAGGCATGTCTCAAGTGATGGGTGTTTTGATTGCGCTGGCGATCGGCCTTTTCGGTATCCCCACGTTTATTCATTACGAGCAGGTCGGAATCGACAACGCCAGGATCGCAGCGACCGCGCAGCAGCTCAAGCAGGTGTCGGACGCGACGCAGCAGTACGTACAGGCGAACGCTACGGCGATCGAAGGTGTAGCGACGGCAACTGCTCCTGCGACGATCACGGTGCCAATGTTGCAGGCGACCGGATATCTGCCCGCTTCGTTCTCAGCCGCGAACCCTTACGGGCAGATCTGGCAGGCGCAGGCCCTGCAGCCCGTACCCGGGCAGCTCCAGGTGGTGGTATTGCCGCAGGGCGGCATGGCGATCCCAGCTGCAAAAATGACGCAGCTTGCATCGCTTGCGGGGCAGCAGGGCGGTTTTGTGCCTTATGCCAGCCAGTATGGCGCGGCAGGCACCTGCGCGATCGTGGGGACGCCGTGCATGATGGGCGCGTTCTCTGGCTGGCAAGTGTCGATGGCGAATTACGCCGACCCTGGAGCAGGATATGCGGGTTCGCTGCTGTATTTCAACAATGGAGCATTGACAAACAATTACCTGTATCGAAATGCGGTGCCAGGCAACCCGGCCCTCAACACCATGAATACGCCTTTGATCATGGGGGCGACGGCAACTGCCGGCACGGTGTGCTCGCCAAATGGTGCGATAGCGCAGGATGGAACCGGGGCGCCGCTGGATTGCGTGTCAGGAATATGGACAAGCCCCGGCATTCCTTGTACGCATGGATCAATAAGTTATTCGGTCCCGGGAAGTTATACGTTTTCCATACCATTCGGATGCACAAAGTTGTTCGTGTCGGGTTGCGGCGGTGGTGGTGGCGGGAGTGCTGGATCGGACTCTTACAACGGGGAAAATGGGCCCGCTGGAGCTGGTGGTGGGGCGGGCTCCTGCGTGAATAACGCGAGTGTATCTGTCGTTGGGGGAAACTATAACGCAGTAGTAGGAAATGGAGGATCTGGTGGCTACGACCTCTACTGTTGTTACGGGTCCGGCAATGGCTTTGATGGTGGCTCGTCATACATTCAGCCAGCAGGAGGGGGTGGTCCACTTTATACCATACCTGGCGGGATTGGCGGCGGTTGGGAGTTGCCTTATGGGGGAAGTTTTTGCTCACCAGTGCTTATGAATGGACTGGCCGGGGCAAACTCATTATGGACCGGCGCTGGCGGTGGTGCTGGCGGCGCCCATCAAGGATATGAACAAAGTGGGCAGAGCGGCGCCCCCGCATCATCTTCCGACCCAGGCGCTGGTGGAGGTGGCGGCGCGAATTCATACTTTTGGTGCGGCATCAATGCTTGGGTCTTTGGTGGCGATGGTGGTGTAGGGGCGCCTGGATTTTTAACGCTTTCGTGGTAGACCTCAATGATCCAAGATGACGCAGGAAAATTCACTCATCGGACGCTGGAGAAAGATCTTCGTCGCGCGATTCGTGAGAAGCAGTTTTTTCTGGATTACCAACCGCAGATCAACCGAGATGGGCAGTGTACAGGCGCAGAAGCCCTATTGCGATGGAATCATCCCACGCTCGGTTTGATGGTTCCCTCGCAATTCATTCCGCTTGCGGAGGCATCCGGACTAATCATTCCAGTCGGAGAATGGGTGTTGCAGGATGCATGCAATCAGATCAAACAATTCCAGCGAGACCCGTTAACACGCCATCTTGAAATCGCGGTGAACGTGAGCTTGATACATCTGATGGAAAAGCGCTTCGTCGAAAGGGTGAAGTTTGCAATTGCCGATATCGATCCCCGTCTCCTCACGCTGGAGATCACGGAGTCGGTCATGATGGGAGATACTCAGATGGTCATCCAGAGAATAAGGGCCATCAAAGAGATGGGCTGCAGTTTTGCAATCGACGATTTCGGCACGGGCTTTTCTTCGTTGTCCTACCTGAAAACTCTGCCGGTCGATCATGTCAAAATCGACAAAAGTTTTGTCGATGATATCTTTGATCATCCCAGGCATGCCTCGATGGTCGAGGCGATCATCAATATAAGTAAAATTTTTAACCTGGGCGTGACTGCGGAAGGAGTCGAAACCAAGCAGCAACATGAATTGCTCTGGCGGATCGGATGCGAGATTTTTCAAGGATTCCACATTGGCATGCCGGGGCATCCAAACGCAATTTACAGTATCTTCGCAGAGTCAACCAGTGAGGCGAAGATCGCCTATGATTTGGTGGGTATCCGTGATTGAAATTTAAAGTTTGCCGTTCAAGGTCGGGTTCCGCAAGGTTGGTGGATCGATCTTCATGTAGTATTCCCCCAAATTTTTTTACGCGGACCGACAGCAGACTCTCGTGAATGACAGAGACTGACCTGTTGCGTTGAAAAACTTTTTCTGGGACGCGCGAATGTTTGCCAAATTCAGTTGCTACCAATATGACAGGCACATGCTTCGCCGCGTGCTGCGGCGACCAATTCGTGAAGGATGCCGCAGTCGCCCGCGACGTGGGCGACACCACATCGACCACGCAAGGAAGCGAGTTGCCGCTCCAGCGCCTGCATGCTCTTCAAACGTGCCCGGACCCGAGCCAGTTGCGCATCGATCAGGCGGTCAATATCGCCACAATCGGCATCAGGACAGGCGACAAATTCCAGAAGACGCTTCACGTCGGCAAGCGGGATGTCCAACGCGCGGCAATGGCGAATGAATGCCAGCCGTTCGAGATGTGTCGGCCCGTAAGCCCGATAACCGTTAGCGCTGCGTGCAGGATCGGGTAGCAGTCCTGCCTTTTCGTAGTAACGGATCGTTTCGATGTCGACGCCGGCAGCCGCGCCCAATTCGCCGATACGCATAACCGTTTCCATGGAAATTCCTTTATGGTGAACACCGATCCATTCTACATGCTTGACTCTGGAGTGACTACGGGGTGTGAAATGCCAGCCAGAACCTATGCAAAGGAGAAAAATCATGTCTGTTGGTTGCTGCGGCGCTGCCTGCACATCTCAAACCACCATCAGCCCACGTTTTCGCAAGGCGCTATGGGTGGCTCTTGTCATCAATGCCGTGATGTTCGCGGTCGAGATCGTTGGCGGATTCAAATCGGGGTCGGTATCACTGCTGGCCGATGCGGTGGATTTTGCTGCAGATGCCGCCAACTATGGCATTTCGCTGGCCGTGTTCTCGATGGGCGCCACCTCGCGCTCTCGCGCCGCCCTGGTGAAAGGCCGATCGATGGCGGCGCTCGGGTTGTTCGTGCTCGGCAAGACCGTCTGGGCCGCCATCGGGGGCGTCCCACCCGAACCGCTGACGATGGGCGCGATTGCCCTGCTGGCGCTCGCGGCCAATGGCAGCGTGGCCCTGATGCTCTACGCCTTCCGCAACGGCGATGCCAACATGCGTTCGGTATGGCTGTGCAGCCGCAACGATGCCATTGGCAATGTCGCGGTGATGTTGGCGGCAGTTGGCGTGTTCGGCATCGGGAGCGGGTGGCCCGATCTCCTCGTTGCTCTGCTCATGGGCGGGTTGGCAGTGTTCTCAGGCGTTTCCGTGATAAGCCATGCTCGCAAGGAACTCTCCCGTCCGCACAAATCTGCTGTTCAGCACGCGACGGTGTATTTGGCTTCCCGGTCAGATCCAGGAATGTAATCGTCAGAGCAGATTGTTTCGCACTTGCGGCTGTTCGCAGGTGAAGCGGAACCTGGAAAACTGATATGAAATCGGAATGACGTTGTGAAGAACCTTCAGGAATCGTCGGTAAATCGGCCGTAGCGCAGCGCAAGACCTGGCAACAGGAGCAGATTCAATGCCGTGGAGGTAAAAAGCCCCCCCAGAATGACGATCGCCATGGGGCCCTCGATCTCTCGCACGGGAGCATTCGATCCCAAAGCAAGCGGCAGCAGGCCCAGGGCGGTAACCAGTGCCGTCATCAGGATCGGTGCAACTCTTTCCTGTGCCCCCCGTAACGCAGTTTCAGGTCCCCCCTTCAATCCGGTTTCGAAAATCGTGCTGGCTTTCGTATTATCATAATTTATTCAATACGCTGCGTTTTCTGTTCCAGTGCAAATAGAGTGCGGGTATCAGATTTGTGCTCAGCAGGGAGGTCCACAAGATGCCGCCTAGTATTACCACGGCCAAAGCCTGTTCTGGTTGCGCGCCAAGCCCCCAACCCAGGGCCGTGGGCAACATGCCAAGAACAGCCGTCAAGGTAGTCAGCACGATAGGGCGGAAGCGCAATGAAACTGCTTCCCGCACAGCACTTTCGCAGTCTCTTCCATTTTTTTCCGCATTGCGTGCCTTGTGCAATAGCACGATGCCATGATTCAGACTTACGCCTACCAGAGTCAGAAATCCGACGAGACCTGTAGCATTCATACCGATGCCGCTCAGTCCGAGTGCCAAAGCACCTCCCCCAAGTGCGAGCGGCATTTCTATCAACAATACCAAGGGAATGAGCAGGCCATCGAATTGAAGAACGAGTATGCCAAGGATGAGGACAAGTGCCCCGATGGCTGCAAGTCCCAATGCAAGCGCAGCATCTTCCAGTTGCGGGAAGAGTCCTCCGAAAGAAAAGCGGTAGCCCTGCGGAACCGATAAGCCGGTGAGCGCCTCATGAGCCTTGGTGATCGTCGTGCCGAGTGGCCCCGTAGGCGTTGCCAATATGTCCACAGCGCGAGCGCCGTCAATATGACGAATCTGGTTGGGGCTTGCTACCAGCCTCAGTGAGGCAAGTTCGCCAAGCGGTGTCCAGCCGCCTTTTGTTTTGATTGACATGGAACGAAGGGCATTCAAACTGATATGAGGCGCATCTGCCAATCTCATATATACATCGATTCCGTAGTTGTCTTTCGGAATGGTGGCTATGGTTTCACCATTCAACGCCGGTTTTATTTGTGCATAAAGCTCGACGGGAGTGAGCCCATATGAAGCCAACGCCAAGGCGTTTGGTGTGATGCTGAGCTGGGTTACGGGGTAGGCGTCGTTGTTGAAAATGTCGGTGAGTGCCCCATTGTGTTTGAGGCGGGTGACGATTTCCCTGGCGAGCTGCCGCAACTCATCGAGTTTTGGCCCAAACACGGTCAAAACGAAGGGTTGGGGCAGGCCGGACAAGCTCTCCCCGACGCGCTCGATGGTGGGTGTGTCTATGCTGACTTGAACGCCTGGCTGCCTGATTTCTCGAAGAATACGATCTGCAATTTGATCCAGGGCGCTGACCTGAATATCACTGCGCAGTGTAATTGACATTTCGCCAGCAAAACTGCGTTCAGAATAGGAAGTCGTTTCTGCCGAGCCGATGCGGGTATAGATATGATCGACAGCTTTATCATGATGCAGTTCATCGGTCATTTTAGTCACAGCCGCCTCTGAGTCCTCAAGCGAACTTCCTGGCGGGAGTGTAAAGCTGACCAGCAGCACGCCTTCGTTCGGCAGCGGCAGAAAGTTGACCGATACCAGGGCCATCGCTGCCATGCCCAGAAAGAAGGTGAACACTGCTGCGCCTAAAGTCTTGCGCGGGTGCTGCAAGGTGGTGTTCAGCAATTTGCCGTTCCAATGCTCAAGCCATGCCAGGAATTGAGCGCCTGGTGCAGGTGACGGATCATGGTTGGGGTTCATAAAAGCCAATAGCACTGGAATCAGGCTCAAGGAGATGAAGAGCGAAGCGAGGAGTGAAAGACTCATGGCCAAGGCGAACGGAATGAAGAACAGTCCAGCAATGCCACCAACAAACAACAGGGGCAAAAATACCGATACGGTAGTGAGCGTACCGGATATGTCGGGGCTGGCAATGTCGCGCAGGCCGTACCATACGCCGACTACGCCTTCTCCCGCCTCCCAGCGCCGGTAGATGCTTTCGAGGACGATGATCCCGTCGTCGGCGAGCAGTCCGACTGCAACCGACAAGGCGCCTAGGGTAAGGAGGTTGAGCGATTGCCCGAAGGCATACAATCCTGCTATTCCCATGAGCAGCGCCATGGGGATACTGAGAGCCAGCACCCATACTCCCCGATGGGTACCGAGAAGCCAGAACAACACCGCAATGGCAAGTATTCCGCCAACAAGCAGGTTGCGACCAAGATCGCTGCCGATCAGGTGAACCAGGTGCCCCTGATCGTAAATCCGCACCCAATGAACGCCGGAAGGAAGCTGCCCCGATAATGTCTTAAGCGTATTCGCCACAGTCCGGGTTACAGGCATGGTCGAAGCCCCGGGCTGCTTGAATACAACCATGGCAATGCTGGAATGACCATCCAGGTCCACTGTGTAATGGGCCGGTTCCGGCCCGTGAATGACGCGCGCCACGGTTCGCAGCGGAATGACGCCGCTTTTTACCGGCAAGGGAATGTTCGAAAGGACCTCCGCATCCGGCAATGCGTGCATTTCGAGGAAGATATCCTGATGACCGAGAACCATGTATCCGGCTGGTCCCAGGGTGACATATTTCTTCAGCATGGCCGCGATTTCGGGGAAATCGATGCCGTAATGCCGCATGGCCACAGGATCAGGTTGCACCCAGAACGATTCATGTCCGGAACCGAAAACGAGTACCCGCTGGACACCGGGCAAGGCCCTTATGGCCGGGAGTATCCTTGTCTCCACTTCGCGCTGAACCAGCATTGGCGAAACATTGTCGGGAATTTGCAGCATGTAGTCTGCGACCTCGTTGACGGCATTGCCCATGATTTCCGCATAAGGTTGCACGCCCGGAGGAAGGCCGGAGCGCGCCCGGTCGATGGCGCCATAAACGGATTGCAGATCCGGCTGCGCATTGCTTCCTTCCCTGAATCGGGCATTCAGCTGTACTGTACCTTGCCCCATCACAGCACGAAGACTATCCAGGTTGGGAATCCCAAGCAATTGTCCTTCGATGGGGCGAGCGATGAGCGTCTCCATTTCTTCGGGCGTAGCCCCAGAAAAATGAGCAATGACGCTGATCTGCGGATAGTTGAAACGCGGTAGCACTTCCACAGGAATGTGCAACAACGCATATAAGCCATAGGCCAGCAGGCCGCCATAGATGAGCAACCAGATGATGGGGCGTCGCAGTATGTCTACCATGCTCTTCAAGTTTTAATCCGGTTGCTGGTAGTCAATGGCAAAGTTGCGATGGTATATCCGGTAGGCATGGGTAACCTGCACTTGTTCCCCGGCCTTAAGCCCTGACGTAACGGCAGTCCAGCCATCTTCTTCGGGTCCGATGGTGACCATTTGGTTACGGTAATGGCCATGTTCACTAATGACGACCCACCAGTTGCCTGCATCGAGAATCAGGGCCTGAGATGGCAATGACGGCCATGATCGATTGCCGCTGTTCAGAACAAGGTTGCCTGTCTCACCCGAAAACCAGGTTGAGCCGCCAACTGGAATACAATTCACACTTAAGCCGCCGTCGCTTCCGACCTGGTTTGCCACACTGCGAACCGTCACCGCTACAGGCTTTCCGCCATCGGCCGGATGAAACATGCCACCCATCCCGATGGCCACATCCTGCTTGGCAGTGCCGTAAAATTCGGCTTCTAACCATAAACTATGGTCTAGCTGCAAAACCAGCAAGGGAGTTGCTGCGGTGACGTTCTGCCCATTGGTTGCAGAGAGGCTCACTACCGTTCCGGCACCTGGCGCCCTGACCATCCCACCACCCTGAATCAGCGCCAGTTGACTGCGCGCAGAAATCAATTTTGCCCTAGCATCATTGACTGCCGCCTTGGCTGTGAACAATTGCTGACGAGTGCTCACATCGGGGTAGGTCGCTGCGATGCCGGCATAATTCTGTTGAGCAAGATTGAATGCGGCAAGCGCCTGATTTACCGCAGCCTCAGCTGCAATAATTTGCGCAGACTGCGAGATCCCTTTCAAACGGGCGAGAGCCTGATCTGCCTGGACATGCTGCCCGGGCAATACTGACAAATCTTCCACCTGGCCGCTGACGAGGGTTTGCACTGTCAAGAGCCGGATTGGCCGAACCTGTGCGTAGGCGGTCAGGGCATTGTGAAATACTTTTGATTGAATTGTGATCGCACCTTCGTTGCCTGCCTGTACGGATGTGGAATAGGCCAACGTCAATACTGTCATCCAGAGAATCAGTCGAGTCATGGCGTTTCTTCACTCCTCGTAGGCAACGTCCCCATTATCAGGTCCAGCTTCACCAAGGCAAGTCGCAGGTTGAAATGGGCCTGCTCCTGTCTGATTTGACTCTGCACCCAGTCTTTTCTGGCCAGAGCCAGATCCAGACTGGTCAGCCGTCCTGCCTGGTATCCTTTTCGCGACATGCTGTAGATATCGGCGTATTGTTTTTCCAATTGGCCGCTGGCCTCAAATGCAGCTTTTGCAACCTGGACATTTCCCAAAGCTGCTTTCAATTCGGCATCGATCTGCAAAGTGGTTTCCTTTTGCTGTTCTTCGCTGGCTTGCAGATTGAGCCTTGCAGCAGATTCACGCTCTCGAAGCATTCCCCAACTGAAAAGTGGCATGCTGAGGTTGAGGCCAGCTGCCCATCCCCTGTTGGCCAAAATCGGGGTGGTCAGCGTATCCCAGCCATAGGCTGCCTGCAGAGTTATCTTGGGCTTTTGCGCCCCTTCCGCTTCCTCGAGCAATGCCCGCCGACGGGCCACTTCAGATCGCGCCATGCTCAACTCCGGGCGGCTCTCCAACGCTGTAAGCTGCAGATTAGGCTCGTTGGCTATGGGAAGAAGTTCAAGCTGACGAGGAACAGCCAGCGGGGGCAGAGGATCCAGTCCCGTCATCAGGGACATGAGCTGTGTTGCCGTATTCAATTCAGCTTGAGCGATTGAAAGGAATGATCCAGTGTCACTCACTTGCACTTGGGCGCGTACCAGATCGAGGCGCGTACGGATACCACCTTCATATCCGGACTGCGTGTAAGTTAAAGAAAGTTTGGCTTGCTCGAGGGCGTTTTGCCAGATTTGCACTGCCGCTTCTTTGTCACGCAAGGCATAAAAAGCCTTGGCAGCGGCTTCGGCAACGGCAAGCCGGGTCTGCAGCGCGGCAAAGCGGGCAAAATCGGCTTGCGCCCGGGCTGCGGACAAGGCTGCCGCCTTGCCCGGGTCGTAGAGTGCCTGATCGAGGATCACTTGCCCTACAGTTTCCCGGGTCCCGTTTTCGCTTGCGAAATAGTCCGGAGTGCCGCTCAGCGTATGGGAAAAGACATCCCCGGCATTCAGGGAAACCTGCGGAAACAGCGCGTGTGCGGCTGCATCGCTTTCCTTGCCGGCGGATCGGGAAAGCGCCCGGGCAGCGGCCACTGCAGGCTGGTGCGCGAGGCTCGAGGCGATGGCCGATTCCAGGGTAAGCACTTTCGCAGGCGAAGCATCTGCGAATGCCGCCATCGGGAAAAGAAGAATCGAGGCGAAAATTTTCAGGAAATTCATACAAGTCATTATAAGAAATCGCGCCTGACGGATGACTGACGGCAAAATGACGGAATCCGTCATCTTCTTGCGGCATCTCAAAGGCAAGGAAAACGAAGCACCACTGTAGTGCCTTGCCCGAATAGGCTGTGAATTTCGACGGTCCCGCCATGCATCGTCATGACGGACTTCACGATTGCGAGCCCCAGTCCGCTGCCGTCGGGGTGGGCGGAACGCGAGCCGTCGACGCGGTAGAAACGGTCGAACAGCCTGGGAAGATGTTCAGTTTCTATGCCGGTTCCCGTATCGCTCACCCGGACCTCGGTCCACTTGTTAGCGCTTTCTTCAACGGTAAGCGTGATACTCCCGCCAATATGGGTGTGATAAAGCGCATTGGAAACCAGGTTTCCGAGCGCCCTCCGGAACAACACAACATCGGCATACAAAGCTGCGTCTCCATTGCAGCTCAGCGAGACCGCTTTTTCTTCGGCCATGACTTCGTAATATGCGCGAACGGCTTCCAGTTCCTTGCCGGCATCGAGTTGAGTCCGCTCGATGTGCGGTGCAGGCTGTTCGGCTCTGGCCAGAAAGAGCAGGCTGTCTATCATGCGCGACAACCGCCCATATTCTTCCAGGCCGGATTCAAGAACATGCCTGTATTCTTCAGGTATTCTGGATCGGGAGAGTGCCACTTCCGTCTCACCCATCAGGTTATTGATCGGCGTGCGCAACTCATGAGCCAAGTCGGCAGAGAATTGGGAAAGGCGCTGGAAGGATTCTTCAAGCCGGTCCAGCATGTCGTCGAATGCGGTAGCCAGATCAGACAGTTCCGCAGGCCATCGTTCTGCCAGAATTCTTTCGTGAAGCTGTGCCGAAGTGATGCGCTGCGCTTTTCGGGTAATCTCCTTCAGGGGGGCGAGCCCCTTGCGCACTGCAAGCATGCTCAAACCTGCTGAGAGCACCAGCCCGGCAAGCAGCACGAGGGAAAGCTTGTGGCGATAATCCACGATGAGCCCGCCTTCCTGGGAAAGATCGAGCGCCACTTGAACGATCTTCAGTTCATGTGAACTGGTTTGGGCCAATGCGGACATCAGGAGAAAGGGTTTTCCATCCGGAGATTTCCATTCAAATCCCTTTCCCGGCAATTCTGAGAGCCCCGCCTGCGCAGGAAAGGATGAAATCGAAAGAACCTTGTCCATTCCCGGGGTTTCGATGAGGGTTTTCCCATGCGTATCCAATACGCGCGCATAATACCTGGCCAGCGTGAAAGTCCTGCCCTCCCATTGCACTTCTTCGTTCAGCGCTTCCGGATCGACTTCCGTGGCATGAAGGATGGATCTCAGCACATGAACCTTGTCAGTCAGAAACTGGTTGTTTTCCCGCTTCAGATTGTTGAGGAGCACCCAGTAGAGAAATCCGGAACCCAGAAGCAGCAGGCTGAAAGTCGAAAGGGTATATAGGGTTGTCAGCCGACGCGTGATCGACCATGGTTTTCCCGATTTCAGGAGATCAGCGTGCTTCGAGAACATACCCGACGCCGCGCACGGTATGGATCAGTTCCTTGTCGAAAGGGGTATCCACTTTCGATCGAAGGCGGCGGATGGCTACATCGATCACATTGGCATCGCTGTCGAAGTCCATGCCCCAAACTTGTTCGGAGATCAGGGTTCGCGACAAAACCTCGCCCGATTTTTGCAACAGCAGCGTCAGTAAGGCAAATTCCTTCTGGGTCAGATCCAGGCGAATCCCGTTGCGAATTGCACAATGACGCAGCAGATCCACCTCAAGATCGCCGATACATAATGTTTCCGGCTGTTTTGCCGGTCTGCGCCTAAGCAGGGTGCGTACCCTGGCAAGCAATTCCGAGAAGGCGAATGGTTTTACGAGATAGTCATCCGCACCCAGTTCCAGCCCCTTGACCCGATCCTGCACGGAATCTCGCGCTGTCAGAAACAGAACCGGCATTTGCCAGCCGCCTCCGCGCAATGCGCCGATGATCGACCATCCATCGTGTTTGGGGAGCATCACATCCAGAATGATCAGGTCGATTTCATCTTCGGATGTCGCAAGGAATAGGCCATCTTCGCCATTATTCGCAACGTCGACCGTGAAACCGTTTTCTTCCAGTCCTTTTTGCAGATAGTCTGCGGTTTTCTTTTCGTCCTCGATGATCAGGATGCGCATGGTGAATACGAGAAATCAGGATTGCACTACTTTACACCGTTTATGGAGCCAATCCCAAGATCATCGGCTTAGCTTTGGATGCGTTTCTTCCGCCTGCATAGCCAAATAAAGTCCGGACACGCCCAATACGATGGCGGTGAACCAGAATGCCTTCTCAATATTGCCGGACCATTGGGCAACGAGCCCCAGCGCAATCGCACCGATGGCGTAACCCGTGTCACGCCAGTAGCGGTAAGTTCCGAGGGCGGAACTGCGCCAGTTGGGATGCGAGATATCCGCCACCGAGGCGATGATGTTGGGATAGAGCAGCGCCATGCCTATTCCCATGACGGCTGCAACGATTGTCCATGCAGTTATGCCATGCACCAATGGAACGGATGCGATGCCCATGCCGAGCAGCCACAGTCCGGCAACGATGGGTTTCTTGCGTCCGATGACATCCGACAAGGCCCCGGTTGCAAGCTGTGAGGCACCCCAGACCATGCCGTAGACTGCCGTCACCCAGCCGATCTGAACCAGCCCCAGCCCTTTGTCGTGCAGAAAGACAGGGAACAGTACCCACAACAGGGCATCCGCAATCTTGTTGGTCACCCCTGCCTGACATAGCGCGCTGAAGGTCGGATGCCTGAAGGATACCAGCGTGAAGATTTCCCATGTTCCAGGATGGGCCGATACGCCTTGCGGGAAGCGCGGCTGGTGTCCTGAGTAGGTGCCGTTGGCGTGCTGGCTGCTTTCCGCCTTGGCCCAGGGCAGGGTCTCCTTTACGAAGAGCAGTGCAATCGATGCGGCGAGCATAATCACGACCAGGGTGAAGCCGAAGAGCGCTTCGCGCGGGCCATAGAGTTGCGCAAGATAACCTGTCGCCAACCCGCCCATGCCCACTGCGGCATAGCCTGCGAATTCATTCACCCCCGTGGCAAAGCCGCGCTGCTCGGCTTTGGTGATATCGACCTTGCTGGTGACGGTCATGCTCCAGGCAAAACCCTGGTTGACACCCAAAAAGATATTCGCTGCGACGACCCATCCCCAGTTGGGCGCATAAAGGATCATGAAGGGGATGGGGACTGCTCCGAGCCAGCCCAGCAGCAGCACCTTCTTGCGCCCGATACGCTCCGAGAGGCGCCCCGCATAGAAATTCAGCATGCCCTTGACGAATCCGAACGATGCCACGAAGGAGGTGAGATAAAGGAAGGACCCCTTCGGCACGCCGAAGTCCTGGCTCAGCACCGGCAGCACATTGCGCTCCATGCCGATCACCAGCCCCACGAAAAACACCTGGATCGCCTGCTGGATGAACTGGTGAAGATTGGCGCGGATGCCGCGAATGTAGAGGGCCTCGGCTGCAAGCACATCGGTCTGGCTGTGCACTGATTGCTTTCCCTTATCCGCCGATGTTGGCTGCGACCATCTCGTTCATCTCTGCCGGCCGCGGTGGGATGCCCTTGAGCAGATAGTCTATGAAAGCTTCCCTGTTCATCGACAAGCCCGGATTCCAGCGCTTTTCGAAGCCGATGGTGGAAGAGGGCTTGCCCGATAGCCCGGCACCGCAGACGCTCCCCGCCTGATGACCGGGGAATAGCTCGACCTCATTGGAAAGATGCAGCAGCTTCGCATGCAGGCTGTCAAAGAGCTGCCCGGCCATCTCCCGCTCACGCCCCAGGAGATCGGGGCGTCCTATCGATCCGACGAATAAGGTATCCCCGGTGATCACGAACCAGGGCAGTTCTCCGCGGCGCCTGTCCGTCACCAGCAGGCAGATGCTGTCGGGCGTATGACCGGGGGTATGCAATACTTCGACCTCGACGTTGCCGAGATTGAGCGACTGACCGTCGCCAAGGGGTTCGAACTCGAACCTGACGCGGCCCTTGTCGGATTCATGCAGGCAATAGGGTGCGCCGACCATCTCCGCCAGTTTTCTTCCGCCGGAATAATGATCGGCATGCACGTGAGTGTCGATGACGTAGTTGATGGTGACGCCAGCCTTCTTCGCCTCATCGATGAACCATTCTTCGTCGCCTGCAACCACATCCACCGCCATGGATTTGCCTTTGGTGCCGCAGCCGAAAAAATACGACAGCGATGCTTCCTTCGTTGCCAGTTGCTTGAAAAACATGTGCAATCCTCCTCTTTCAGAAAATAAGGACCTTGTCGGCCCATTGTGTCCAATCGGCAAGCTCGGCCATCGTGCTTTTATGCGATCCTTCGACTAGGTCAGCATCGGCAATCCCTCGCGCTGCCATGCAGGTACCGCAAACGCCGACTTCGCCGGCCCGAATCACCTTGCCCAGCATGACCTGCACGTTGTAATAGCCTTCCGGCACCTTCTGCCCCGACTTGGCGCAGCTTGCCGCATCGCCGATCAGGAATACCTTGACCTCGCATCCCTCGCGGCTGGCCAGGGTTCCCGCAAGGCGGAGCGCATTGTAGGGCCGCTCGCTGCCGTAAGGTCCATCATTCAGAATGAAGAGCGTTTTCATGGTTAACTCCTTTAACAATCCAATAATCGTTAGATTAATGTAAAAGATAGCGCAACTTTAAAACGATGTAAAGCTCATATTTGACATTTGATCTAAAAATAGCTAGATTTAACGGCATGGACGACGCGCGGCAAATCAAGGATATGCTCTATGAGCAGGTGGCCCGGATGGGCAAGGCGGTATCCAGTCCGAAGCGGCTGGAGCTGATCGAGCTCCTGTGTCAGGGCGAGAAATCCGTTGATATGCTGTCGCGAGAGGCGTCGATCAGCATGAAGCTCGCCAGCGCCCACCTGCGTGAACTGAGAAAGGCCCGCCTGGTCGACACCAGGCGGGACGGCAAGAACATCTACTATAGGCTCGCCAACAAAGAAGTCGCCGATTTCTGGGTGATGCTCCATTCCCTTGCAGAAGAGCGCCTGGTGGAGCTGCAGATGGCTTTGCGAGAAATCGCTGCGTCGCCTGACGAGCTGGTTCCCAATGACCGTGAAAGTCTCATGAAGGCTGCCCGAAAGGGGGAAGTGGTGGTGCTCGATGTCAGGCCGGTTGACGAATACCTGACCGCGCACCTGCCATTCGCGAGATCCATCCCATTGGAGGAGCTGCAACAACGTATCAAAGAACTTCCAAAGGACCGCCCCATTGTCGCGTATTGCCGCGGCCCATTTTGTCTAATGGCGAAGGATGCTGCTAACCTACTTAAACATCAGGGCTATTGGGCCATCCAGTTGATGGAAGGCGTCGCCGAATGGGCGGCTGGACGGTAAATTTTTCGCGTTGATTGATAGCGCGATAAGATTATACGAGGAAGGCGTATGCTACCAAAACAGTACGATGCTTGGTACAACACGCAACGTGGCAAGTGGATTGGCGAAGAGGAGTATCGCCTGATTGTATCCATGCTTGCGCCTCTACCAGGCGAGACCTTGCTTGATGTTGGTTGCGGTACCGGTTATTTTACGCGCCAGTTTGCAAATGATGCTATTGTCAGGAGCGTGATCGGGGTCGATGCCGACTTTAACATGATTCGCTTTGCCTCGGAACAGTCAAACCAAGGTATCAATTTCATGGCGGCAGATGCGTGTAAGCTGCCTTTCCGAGATAAAAGTTTTGATCTGGTGGTGAGCGTTACGGCTTTATGCTTCATACGGGAAGAGAAAGCGGCGCTTCAAGAAATGCTGCGGGTGACCAAACGCCAGGTAGTTCTCGGTTTGCTCAACCGACATAGCATTCTGTACTTTCAGAAAGGGCTAGGCGGTGGGACTGGCGGCTATAGAGGTGCACATTGGCACACCCGGAAAGAGGCATCGTTTTTGTTTGATGGTTTGACAAAAGGACAGGTGAGCTGCCGCACGATTATCGTGCTGACGAGTAGCAAACGCTGGGTTCGGCAAATTGAAGCGCGATTGCGACGCTGGTTGCCGGGTTGCGGGGCCTTCATCGCTGTTTCTGCAATGGTATAGCGACGCAATGCCATAAGGCACTGGATTTCAAATACCGGATAGGAATGAGTGAAGCGTGTTTACTGGGCATCTTTTGAAGACAGAGGATACTTGAAATGAATAAGAATACCAGCTTGCCCACCATTTGCGTCCATGCGGGGGAAATGAAAGATATGAACGGTTCGCCACATACCCCGATTTACACTACGACGACGTTCAAGTTTAATTCCACCGCCGACCTGCTTGATGTGGTGGAAGGGCGTAAACTGGGTAATTTGTATACCCGCTATGGTCTCAACCCTACTATTCTCAGCCTGGAAGAAAAACTTGCCGCATTGGAAGGTGCTGAGGCGGCTTGGGCCTTTGGCTCTGGCATGGCAGCTTTGGTAGCGTTATTCCTTTCCCATGGGCGCAGGGGCATCGTTTGTATCGGAGATGCCTATGGTGGCACGATGGAGCTTCTTTCTGACCTGTTGCCGGAATTGAATATTCCCACCTATTTCCTGCTTGGCGATGAGCTTGATGCATTGAGTAGATTTCTGGAAATCGGTGCAGGACTGGTATTCTTCGAGACACCGACTAATCCTACCCTGGAAGTGCAGGATGTGCGGAAGATCGGCGACATTGCCCATGAATACGGCGCCTTAGTAGCGGTGGATAACACTTTCGCTTCGCCTGTAAACCAGAATCCGCTTGCGCTAGGTGCGGATTTCGTCATTCACAGTGCCACCAAATATCTGGGAGGGCATAGCGACATCACCGCTGGTGCGTTGATGGGGTCCAAACACCTGCTTGCCCCGGTGTGGATCTGGCGCAAGAATATGGGCACCATGATCGCTCCGGATGTTGCGTCACTTCTTGCTCGAAGCATCCGTACTCTGGTTGTACGGGTGGGGCAGCAAAATGCTGCAGCCCAGGTTATTGCGGAAACCTTTGAAGGACACCCAAAGGTGGCGAGAGTATTTTATCCAGGGTTGCCATCCTTTGGTGGTCATGCTGTGGCGAAATCTCAAATGAAAGGATACGGTGGAATGCTGACGCTGGAGCTGAATGGCACCTACGCGGATGCAGTACATGCAATGGATAAGCTTCGGCTATTTGCTATTGCGCCCAGTCTTGGGGGAGTGGAAAGCCTCGCCACCATGCCGGTGACAACGACCCATCATGGCTTAACACCGGAAGAGAGAATGCGACGCGGAATTTCCGATACCATGATCAGGCTTTCCATCGGCTTGGAGGATGCCGTAGATCTGATTGCCGACCTTGAGCAGGCAATCGGATGAAATTTTGAATAAGACTGCCAATACCTGGTAAATCTTACGGAATATGTGCGAACTTTTTGGAATGTCTGCCAGCAATCCTGTCATGGCAGGCGTCGCATTAGACCAATTTCGTCAGCATGGTGGGTTGGTGTCGGATAACCCGGATGGATGGGGGATCGCGTGGTGGGCAGACAAGTCGTTTCGTGTTGTCAAGGAACCGTTGCCT
Organism: Burkholderiales bacterium; assembly: GCA_019753155.1. Taxonomy (GTDB): domain Bacteria; phylum Pseudomonadota; class Gammaproteobacteria; order Burkholderiales; family JABEVD01; genus JABEVD01. The sequence goes on along the minus strand of JAIELG010000047.1, from coordinate 1,259 downwards.
GCTCACGAGAGCAAACAGTTTGCAAGTTTATGCGAAACCACGTACTCAAACATAATCATCGCGCATGTGCGCAAGGCTAAATTTCCGCCTAGCAGGGCCATGATCAATACCCACCCATTTCAGCAAATATGTTGTGGAAGACATTGGGTGTTCGCCCACAATGGGTTGGTGCCGGACATCGTGGAAATGGAGCAGGCGAACGATAATCCAATCTGTTGGCCCAATGGGGAGACCGATTCCGAATATGCTTTTTGCCACCTTTTGAGCCACATTGCCCGGTATTTCCATGCTCATTGCAGTTCAGGAATTACTGGCACTGTGGGTTCATTTCCAACCTTGGCAACAATCAGTGAACTTATCGCATCTCATGGAAAATTCAATTTTCTTATGTCGGATGGGGAATATTTGATGGCCTATGGCCATGACCGGCTCCATTATTTGGAGCAGAACCGTCTGGATTCGATGAACCAGTCTTTGACTAGCAAGGTTCTGATTGCTACCGAGCCCTTGCAGGGAGACGAGGATTGGGCGCCATTCGAAGCGGGGGAACTCCGAATCTACCGTTCGGGTAGTCTGGCAGGACAAATCCTGACTCGGCCATTTAGCCAACCCAAATAGTACAATTGGTGAGAGGAAGAAGTCATGAATGGAAACAAGCTCGTCTTATCAGCAGCTTTTGTGGCGGCGACGCTTCTCGCATTTAGCGCTCAAGCCTATGACGGCGCGAAAAGTACGCCAAGGATGCCAAGATCAGCATCCAGAAAACTCGGAGCATTGCCCTGAAGGCTTTTCCGGGCAAAATCGTTGATGAAGAGTTGGAGCATGAAAAGGGTGGCAGCGGCTTGCGCTATTCTTTCGACATCAGAAAAGGCAAAACGACCCAAGAGGTCGGTGTGGATGCCAATACCGGGAAGGTACTCGAGAATAATCCTGAAAGTGCTCATGCCGACTGAGAGTCGATCTCGGCTAAACAACCATGAGAGTTCCCTGGACGCTTTCCGCAAACATAGTCCATCAGCCTCCTGATATCCTGCAGGACGCGCTCACCGATTGATTCGTCATAGATCCCGCTGCCGCTTGCGTCTGACCGTCTTGCCAACACCCCCGCGAGCTTCAGGCACTTGCACACACGAACTACCTTGCCTTGCCTTGCCTGTTCAGCCCATCGCATACCAGCGATGATAGCCCGAAAATTTCACGATAGAGGGTCGGCGGAAGGGTAAAACCCGCATAAAATATGGTTTCCCGACCGTATTTAT
>JAIELG010000057.1 GCA_019753155.1 Burkholderiales bacterium | reverse complement strand
CAGAACATGGCCTCGCTGTATCGAGACCGAGATACGATCATTCCTTCTCGCCGTAATCGCCGCGCAGTTTTTCGAGGGAATCGCGGTAACTTTTCGCATCACCGAAATCCACGAAGCGACGATAGCGCGAATGCCCGCCGGAAATGCGCCTTGCATGCTTGATCGGGCACCAGTACTGCTCCGTCCTTGCCGCGATTTCGCGCACATAGGATATGAGTCCGTTCCCGTAGGAACAGTAGGCGCAGTTGGCCTTTTCGATGATATTGAGATAGGCGAGATTGTGCCTGTCGAAAACGATGTGGTCGCACCGGCTCACCTTCGGAATCCGGTAAACGGGAAAACAGATCGCCTGATAGAGTGATACGAAGCTGTCCAGCAGGAGAAACGGAAGAATCAGCGAATACACTATGGGGGCAACGAGGATATGCCTGAGCCTGGCATGGGCGAGATAGGAGAGGAGCGCGACCTTGAGTTTTTTGTGCTCGGCGAGCACACCGTTCTCGAAACGGATTTTCCGGTTCTCGATGGAAAATCTCAGATCTTCTCCACGTTTTGCAAGTTCCTGCTCGAGTTCGGCTTCCAGCGCCCTGATTTTTCCGACGATATTGCCGATATTGCGGTCCAATTTAACCCCTTATGTCGGATGGAACCAAGGCGGGCTGCCATTCCCGCCCCGCACAAAATCCGGCCGCTAGCGTCGGACTATGCTGCTCCCATCCTTCCTGACGGGTTCTCCCTCTGAAAATCCGGGATCATGATCGAACTCGAAGGATTGCTTGTCGCCGTTCTCGAAATGCACGGTGACCGTCCAGAGCTTGCTGGATTTTACGTTCTGTTCGATCTTGTGGCCGGCATAGGCCCCTCCCGCAGCTCCCGCGATGGTGGCCACATCCCTGCCCGTCCCCTGCCCGACCTGGTTGCCGAGCAACGCCCCGACGACGCCGCCCCCGATGACCCCGAGAGGACTGCTCTTGCCCGCCTTTTCTTCGACTTTCACGGAAACCACTTTTCCGCATTCCGCACAGACCGACTTCGATTCGGCAGCATGGCCTTCCCGCACATTCTCCGCGGCGCGCGCTTTTTCATATTCAGCCTTGGCGTCGCGCAGGCACTGCATCCTGGCATCGGGAGTGGATTCATCCGCGCAAAGCTTCCTGTCCTGCGCATAGCGGGCCTTCGCGGAATCGAGTTCGTGCTTGTCTGCGAACGAAAGGGTCGGAGTCATCATGAGCACAAGAATCAGAAAGGTTTTCATCGGTTTTCTCCTGGAGTGGGCGATGATTGAAGATACCCATGCGGGAAGGAATCGTCAAGCGGCTTTCGCCTTTGGAGTTCCGGGTCGCGGTCACGGGTCGGGTCTTATAGCATGGCTTCGGCATTTTCGAGACAGACCGGCGAAAAGCGAACCACGAGGCAAAGGTCAAGTCCGAACTGGAACCCACGCATTTGGCAGCCATCCGGGAAGCCACTAAGAAACCGCCGAATTGAGCCTGGGATGCGTTTCTTCCGCCCGCAGGGCCAAGTAAAAGCCCGATATACCCAGAATAATGGCGGTGAACCAGAATGCCTTCTCAACGCTGTGGGTCCATTGGGCGACCAAGCCCAGTGAGATCGCGCCGATGGCGTATCCCGTGTCCCGCCAATAGCGGTAGGTTCCCAGAGCAGAGCTGCGCCACTTTGGATGAGAAATATCCGCAATCGATGCGATGAGGTTGGGATAAAGCAGCGCCATACCTATTCCCATGATGGCGGCCATGATGGTCCAGGCGGTCATGCCATGAACCAGGGGAACCGAAGCAATGCCCAGGCCGAGCAGCCACAGCCCTGCAACGATGGGTTTCTTGCGCCCGACAATATCCGAGAAGACGCCGGTCAGAAGCTGGGAGGCGCCCCATACCATGCCATAGACGGCTGTGATCCAGCCGATCTGCACCAGATCCAAACCATGATCATGCAAAAATACCGGGAATAATACCCACAATAGCGCATCCGCAACCTTGTTGGCGATCCCCGCCTGGCAAAGCGCCCTGAAGGTCGGGTGCCTGAAGGAAACCAGCGTAAAGATTTCCCATGTTCCAGGATAGGCCGATACCTCTTTCGGGAAGCGCGGTCGGTGTCCGGCATAGGTGTCGTTGGCATGCTGGGTGCTTTCGGCTTCAGCCCAGGGCAGGGTTTCCTTGATAAGGAAAAATGCAATCAGCATTGCGGTCAGGATCACCACAAGGCTGAAGCCGAAAAGCGCTTCGCGGGGACCATGGATTGGCGCAAGATAACCTGTCGCCAACCCGCCGATGCCTACAGCGGCATAGCCTGCGAATTCGTTCACCCCCGTGGCAAATCCTCGTTGTTCCGCGCGAGTGATGTCGACCTTGCTGGTGACAGTCATGCTCCAGGCAAAACCCTGGTTGATGCCAAGAAAAACATTGGCAATAACGATCCCCCACCAACTCGTCGCATACAGGATCATGAAAGGAATAGGAATCGCCGCAAGCCATCCCAGCAGCAATACTTTCTTCCGTCCGATGCGCTCGGACAAGCGTCCTGCCGCGAAATTCAGAATACCCTTGACGAAGCCGAACGAGACTACGAAAGACATGAGATACAGGAATGATCCCTTGGGTACGCCGAAGTCCTGGCTCAGCACCGGCAGCACATTGCGCTCCATGCCGATCACGAGACCCACAAAAAAGACCTGGATCGCCTGCTGGACAAATTGGTGCAGATTGGCGCGAATACCGCGGACGTAAACAGCCTCCGCCGCAAACATATCAGTACGGCTGGTCACGGATTTTCTCTCCCTTGCCCTGTAATATTGGCTGCAACCATCCTGTCCATTTCTGCGGGTCGCGGCGGGATGTCCTTGAGCAGAAAGTCGATGAAAGCTGCCTTGTTCATCGAAAGACCCGGATTCCAGCGCTTCTCGAAGCCGATTGTGGAAGAAGGTTTTCCGGACAATCCCACGCCGCATACGCTGCCGGCCTGATGACCGGGGAACAGCTCGACTTCATTGGACAGATGCAGCAGCTTTGCATGCAGGCTGTCGTAGAGCTGCCCGGCCATTTCCCGCTCTCGCCCCAAGAGGTCGGGGCGTCCGATGGAACCGACGAACAAGGTGTCGCCCGTGATGACGAACCAGGGCAACTCTCCACGACGCCTGTCCGTCACCAGCAGGCAAATGCTGTCGGGCGTATGACCAGGCGTATGCAACACTTCGACCTCGACATTGCCGAGATTGAGCAGCTGCCCGTCACTCAAAGGCTCGAATTCGAATTTGACCAACCCCCTGTCCGACCCATGCAAACAGTATGGCGCCCCGGTCATCTGGGCAAGTCTTCTTCCACCGGAATAATGGTCGGCGTGAACGTGAGTATCGATCACGTAGTCGATGGTGACGCCGGCCTTCTTTGCCTCTTCGATGAACCACGCCTCGTCGCCTGCGACCACATCCACCGCCATGGACTTACCCTTGGCGCCACAGCCGAAAAAATAGGACAGCGATGCTTCCTGAGTTGCCAGTTGCTTGAAGAACATGTGAATTTTTCCTTCATAAAACCAGGATCTTGTCGGCCCATTCCGTCCAATCGGCGAGTTCAGCCATCGTACTTTTGTGCAAACCTTCGATCAGATCCTCATCGGCAATGCCCCGTGCAGCCATGCAGGTGCCGCACACGCCGACTTCTCCTGACCGGATCACCTTGTTCAGCATGACCTGCACGTTGTAAAACCCTTCGGGCACCTTCTGCCCTGACCTGGCGCAGCTTGCCGCATCGCCGATCAGGAATACCTTGACCTCGCATCCGGCGCGGCTGGTCAGCGTTCCCGCAAGGCGGAGCGCATTGTAGGGCCGCTCGCTGCCATAGGGCCCGTCATTCACGATAAAGAGCGCTTTCATGAAATATCCTCAATAATCTAATAAACATTGGAATGAAATAAAACATATCACTGCTTATAAATAAAGTCAAAATAATATTTTACAATCTATCTAAAATATATTAGATTTAATGACATGGACAACGCACGGCAAATCAAGAACCTGCTCTACGAGCAGGTGGCGCGCATCGGGAAGGCAGTTTCCAGCCCCAAGCGGCTGGAGTTGATCGAATTGTTATGCCAGGGAGAAAAGGCCGTGGAAACGCTGGCCCAGGAATCGTCGATCAGCATGAAGCTCGCCAGCGCGCACCTGCGCGAGATGAGAAATGCAAACCTGGTCGAAACCAGGCGAGAGGGCAAGAACATTTTCTATCGACTTGCCGACAAAGGAGTGGCCGATTTCTGGGTAATGCTCCATTCGCTTGCGGAAGATCGACTGGTCGACTTGCAAATGGCGTTACAGCATATCGCCATGCAACCGAACGATCTCGTGCCCAACGACCGTGAGACACTGATGAAAATGGCGCGACGCGGGGAGGTGGTGGTTCTGGATGTGCGCCCGACCGAAGAGTATCTGGTGAAACACCTGCCGTTTGCCCGTTCCATCCCGCTCGACGAACTGCGCCAGAGGCTCTCCGAACTGCCGAAAGACAGGCCGATCGTCGCCTACTGCCGCGGCCCTTATTGCCTGATGGCGAAGGATGCCGTCGAGCTGCTGCGAAGGGAAGGCTTCAGCCCCGTACACTTGCGCGATGGCGTAGCTGAATGGGAAGCAATGGCGAGTCGGTAACAATACATTCAGGACTGCTCTCGGAGAACCGGAGCGAGTCGCCCCCTGTACAGGGGGCTCCTCATGCCGCCATGCGGCACAGAATCAAAGCGCCTTGGTCATTTCCTCGACGACTTTCTTTGCGTCGCCAAAAACCATCATGGTCTTGTCCATGTAAAAAAGGTCGTTGTCGAGGCCGGAATAGCCCGCAGCCATGCTGCGCTTGACGACAAGGATGGTCCTCGCCTTGTAGGCTTCCAGAATCGGCATGCCATAGATCGGACTGCCGGGATTGTTTTTTGCGGCAGGATTCACCACGTCGTTCGCGCCGATCACGAGCACGACATCGGTATCGGAAAATTCGCTGTTGATCTCGTCCATTTCCAATACCTGCTCATAAGGCACTTCGGCCTCCGCCAGCAACACGTTCATGTGTCCCGGCATCCTTCCAGCGACAGGATGGATCGCATAACGCACATTGATTCCTTTTCCCGCCAGAATATGCGTCATTTCCTGTAATGCATGCTGGGCGCGCGCAACCGCAAGGCCATAGCCTGGAACGATAACAACGCTCTCGGCGTTGCCCATGATGTAGGCTGCATCCTCCGGACTGCCGCTACGCACGCTCTTCTGTGCGCCGCCTGAAGCCGCTTCCTCCACAGGCGCGGCGCCGAAGCCGCCCAGCATCACGTTGATGAAGGAGCGGTTCATCGCCTTGCACATGATGTAGGAAAGGATCGCGCCCGAGCTTCCCACCAGGGAGCCTGCAATGATCAGCATGTTGTTGTTGAGGGTGAAGCCGATGCCGGCAGCCGCCCATCCGGAATAGGAATTGAGCATGGATACCACGACAGGCATATCGGCCCCGCCGATCGGGATGATGAGCAATACGCCGAGCAGCAGGGCAATCGCCGTCATGACGATGAAGGGCGTCCAGCTTTGCGTGAGGTAGAAAGCCATGCCGAATCCGACCATGGCGATGCCGAGCGCGAGATTGACCCAGTGCTGCCCGCCGAATGAAACCGGGGCGCTCCTGATTTTCCCCGAAAGCTTGCCGAAAGCGATGACCGAACCCGTGAAGGTGATGGCGCCGACGAAGGTGCCGATGAAAAGTTCGATCAGGCTTTCGGAGCGCAACGTGCCGTCAGGCAGGGCAATTCCGTAGGCAACGGGATTGTTCAGGGCGGAGATCGCAATGAACACCGCGGCGAGCCCCACGAGCGAATGCATGGCGGCCACGAGTTCCGGCATCTCCGTCATTTCTATCTTTCTCGCAACCGTCGCCCCGATCGATCCGCCAACCAGGATGCCCCCCAGTATCAGTGCGTAGTTGTGCGTGAGAAAGAGCGTGGTGAGCACGGCGATGAGCATGCCGACCATGCCGAAAACATTCCCGCGCCTTGCGGAAACGGGAGAAGACAGGCCTTTCAGTGAGAGGATGAAAAGGACCGCCGCCACGAGATAGGCGAGTGCGACTTGATTCCCGGACATGTTTACCTCTTTTTCTTCTTGAACATTTCGAGCATTCGCCGCGTCACGAGGAAGCCCCCGAATACGTTGACACTCGCAAGCGTGACGGCAACCGCCCCGACGATGGTGCCGAAGTCCATCCTGGAAGGGCCGGCGGCAAGCATCGCGCCGACGATGATGATCCCGCTGATCGCATTGGTCACCGCCATCAGCGGCGTGTGCAGCGCGGGCGTGACGTTCCACACGACGTGATATCCGACGAATATCGCCAGAACGAAAACCGTGAGATTGATGATGACTGGATCGACTGCGCCGCCCATGATGTTCTCCTTACTTTTTAACCAGTTCGCCGTTCATCGAAATCAGCGTGCCTGCGATGATTTCGTCCTCTCGGTCAATTTTCAGTTCGCCTGTTTTCGCTTCGAACAGCAGGTTGATGAAATTCAGCATATTCCTTGCATAGAGCGCGCTCGCATCGGATGCCATCATGGCAGGCAGGTTGCTGTAGCCGATCAATGTCACGCCATGCTTTTCCACTACACTGTCCTTCTCGGAAAGAGGGCAATTCCCGCCGAATTCCACCGCCATATCGACGACCACCGATCCGTGCTTCATCGCGGCAACCGTCTCTTCTTTCAGGAGAACCGGGGCGGGCCTGCCGGGAATCAATGCCGTGGTGATGACGATATCGGACTGGATCGCCCTGGCATGGATGAGTTCCGCCTGCTTGCGCTTGTAGTCCTCGGACATCTCCTTCGCATAGCCGCCCGAAGTCTCCGCGGCTTCCCCTTCGGAAAGCGGCACTTCGACGAATTTCGCCCCAAGGCTCAACACCTGCTCCTTGACCGCGGGACGCACGTCGAACGCTTCGATCACGGCCCCCAGGCGCTTTGCAGTGGCTATCGCCTGAAGTCCTGCGACGCCCACCCCGAGCACAAGCACCCGCGCGGCCTTGACCGTGCCGGCGGCGGTCATCAGCATGGGAAAGAAACGCCCGTAAGCGTTCGCGGCGAGGATCACGGACTTGTATCCTCCGATGTTGGCTTGCGACGAGAGCACGTCCATGCTCTGCGCGCGGCTGATGCGTGGAATCGATTCGAGCGCGAATGCCGTCAGCCCACGATCGGAATAGGTTTGCATCTTTTCCTTCTCGTGAGGGGAAAGCAGCCCCACGAGGATGGCGTCATCCCTGACGAGTCCGAATTCGGATGCTTCCAGCCCCCTGACTTTCAGGATCAATTGAGCTGCGGCATACAATGCCTTCGCATCCTCGACGATCTTCGCCCCTGCCGCCTCGAATTCCGAATCGGGAATGTTCGCGGAAAGTCCGGCGCCTGCCTGCACGAAAACCGAATGCAATGCGGCAAGCTTCTTCACCGTCTCCGGGGTCGCCGCGACCCGCCTCTCCCCAGCCCTGATCTCAAGAGGGACGCCTATCTGCATTTTGGATTCTCCCTGCCCACGACAAAATTTCTCAATTCTAACCCGGAATGCGCAATTTTCCCAACTCGCCGGCAGCCTCGATATTCAACGACAATATTCCCTGAAGAAAATGAAACGCGGATTCGAGCCTGGAAGCCGCCTTTTCGCTCAAGGGATGGCCCAGCTCGAAATCCTCTCCCCTGATGCAAAGCACATGGGCGGCAGGCGCAGCGCCTGTTATTTTTTCATGCACGCAAAGGACCGCTTCCGGAGACAAGGCATGGCTGAAGGGCGTCCTGTCCGTCGCAGGCCGCGCGCGGTAAAACTGATGGGGGTCCGGCGTATCCTTACCCGCGTCGACGAACAGCACCCATGTCCTGCCCGCGATATCGAGCGCATGTTCAATCTGCAACTGACAGGTTTCAATCAGTTCCACGTCCTTCGAATCGACTTCGTCTGCCAGGCGCCGCAACAGCAGCGGTCCCAATGCGTCGTCGCCGCGGGATTCGTTGCCTATACCGAAAATCAGAAAAGGGGCGTTCATCTCGACGAGAAGACGCCTTCCGGAGACCGGGATGCAATGGAGACGGGATTGCCCGCGAAGTCCTGCACCACCACTTCGAGCGGCATTTGTCCCAAGGCATGGGTAGCGCAGGACAGGCAGGGATCGAACGCCCTGATCGCCACTTCGATATGGTTAAGCAGCCCTTCCGTGATTTCGTTTCCATCCAGATATTGCAAAGCCACCTGGCGGATGGCCTCGTTCATCGCCTGATTGTTGTGGGTGGTGGAAACGATCAGGTTGGCCCGGATCACGAGATCGTCCTCGTTCACGCGGTAATGGTGAATGAGCGTGCCGCGCGGCGCCTCGATGACCCCGACGCCCCTTCCGGCGCGCTCGCCACCCTCGGCCATCAGTTCGCCGCCTTCGATGTCGTCTTCGTGAAGCAGATCCTTGATGGTTTCCGCCGCATGCAGCATCTCGATCATGCGCGCCCAGTGATAGCCCAGCGTGGCCCCCGAGGCGCGCCCGTCGTCGAAAGCCAGGAATTCCCTGCGTTCCCTGTCGGCAAGCGGCGTGGGGATGAAATCGCAGTTCGTCACGCGGGAAAGCGGCCCCACCCTGTACCAGCCCGCTTCGGGCCCCAGGCTCTGCAGGAAGGGAAATTTCATATAGGACCAGGATTTCACATCCTCGGAGATCACCTCCCAGTAATGCCGGTAATCGAAATGGTCGAAAATCTTTTCCCCGAGGGTGTCGCGCGCGCGCAGTCCGCCATGATAGAGATCCATCGCGCCGTCGGCGCGAACCATGGAAAGCGAGCGGGAATCGAAGCGCCCGAATTGGCTGTAAAATTGCGCATTCTGCTCGAAAAGCCGTTTCACGATATCGACCGCTTCGATGCACCACGAAACCATCTGGTAGATTTCCTGCAAAAGCGACTTGCGCTCGTCGGCACTCAGGGACTTGTTCACCCCCCCCGGAATGGAACCTGTTCCATGCACTTTTTTCCCGGCAGTCATGCGAATGATTTCCTGCCCATATTTCCTGAGCAGCACCCCTTTTCTGGCGATGTCGGGATAAGCCTGAGCCACCCCCACGATGTTGCGTCTGGCGACATCCGAATCGAAGCCGAAAAGAAGATCAGGGGAACAAAGATGGAAAAAGTGCAGCGCGTGGGACTGGAGGATCTGCCCGTAATGCATCAGCCGCCTGTTCATTTCCGCGGTTTTCGTAAGCTTCACGGCTCCGACGATCATGTCCATCGCCTTGGATGCGGCGATATGATGGGAAACAGGGCAGATTCCGCACAGGCGCTGCACCATCACGGGCACTTCCCAGAACGGCCTGCCCTGGATGAATTTCTCGAAGCCCCTGAATTCGACGATATGCAGGCGCACCTGATGCACCCTGTTGTTTTCGTCCAGCAGGAGCGTCACCTTGCCGTGACCTTCGACGCGCGAAACGGGATCGATTGCGACGCGCTTCAGGTTTTCCGGGTGTGATGCGGTTTCGAGTTCCAGGTTCATGGTTTTTCAGTCGTAATGAAGGAGTTCGGTGCCCAGAACGGGTTCGCGTCCTGCGAGGAGCTCGGTGAGAAATGTCCAGATGGCATCCGCCGAAGGCGGGCATCCCGGCAAAAAATAATCGATTTTCACGACTTCATGCAGCGGATGAACCTTGTCGAGGGGAAGCGGAAGTTCTGGATCATTCGGAATCAGTCCATGCGCAATGCCGGCCTCCCCGAGATAGATTTCGTCGAGGATCACCGAAAGGGGAATGGGATTGCGCTGCGCCGGAAGTCCGCCGTTGATGGCGCATGCGCCGACGGAAACCAGGATCCTGCACTGCCTGCGAAATTGCCTCAGCACTTCCACGTTTTCCGAATTGCATAGCCCGCCTTCGATGAGCCCCAGATCGCATTCCCCCAGAACCTTGATGTCGGTAAGCGGCGTGCGATCGAATTCGACATGCTTCACGAGCTCGAAAAACCGCTCGTCGATATCCAGGAAGGACATGTGGCAACCGAAGCAGCCCGCGAGCGTCGCTGTCGCCACTTTCAGTTTGTTATCCATTCAGTCCTCCTCGCCAAGGCGGGTGTCGACATACTCTTTTATGGTTTTTTTGTCGAAAGTGCGGCTGCCTATAGGGATGAAAAAACCCTGGCGCTTTCGAAGGATCACTCCTACCGGACAGACATGGGCCGCCTTGTCGGACACGGAAAAATCGGTGTCGACGAGCTTGCCCGATTTCGAATTCACGATCAGGTGGCTGGCCATGCCCCGCCCGGCAAGGCCGAAAACATTCTTGTTGTCGATGTCCCGGCTTGCCCGCACGCAAAGCGAGCACAGGATGCAGCGGTTGAAATCGAGCAGGAAATCGGGGTGGGAAGCATCCAGCGGACGGTTCGGGAAGAAATGGTCGTAATGCGCATTCGTCATGCCGAGATGATAGGCGGTGGCCTGAAGCTGGCAGTCCCCGCTTTTCTCGCAGGACGGGCAGAAATGGTTGCCCTCGACGAAAAGCATTTGCGTGAGCGCCAGCCTTTCCGCATTGAGTTCTTCCGTTTCGCTCTCCACCTTCATGCCGCTTGTGGCGAGCCGCGTGCATGAAGCCGCCTGCCGACCGTCCACTTTCACCGTGCAAAGCTTGCAGGAGCCGTGGGGTCTGAATTCCGGATGATGACACAGGTGGGGGATAAACCTGCCTGCCTTGAGGGCGGCCTGGAGTATGGTTTCGCCTGCTTCGAAGGGGACATCCGTCCCATCCAGGCGGAAGGTCTCAGTCATTATTGCTCCCCTTTGGCAAGGTGCGCGGCCCGGTCGTCCCGCCCGGTCATCTGGCGCGCAGCCTGCAGGGCCTGGTCCAGATCGAAGGCCGGGGTGAATTCGTGGTGTAGCATGCGTTTTTCATAGGCCGGGCGAAATTTCGCGATTGAATCGAGCACCGGGTTGCAGGCGCTGTGCCCCAGTCCGCAATGGCTCATGGACTGCAATATGCCGTTCAATTTCCTGATTTCCTCGAAATCGTAGGCGGAACCATGCCCGTTGTGCAACTTGTCCATCAGGTTCCTGAGCAGGGCAGTGCCGACCCGGCAGGGGGTGCAGAAACCGCAGGACTCGTGCGCAAAAAAATGCACGAAATTTCTCGCCACCTCGAACATGTCCCGCTCTTTGCCGAACACCATGAATGCCCCTGCCGTGGGAATATCCTCGAACGCGATTTTACGGTCGAATTCGGCCTGCGCGACCATTACCCCGGAAGGACCGCTCACCTGCACAGCCTGCGGAGAAATTGCGCGGCAATCCTGTAAAACCTCCCGCACCGTGACACCGAAAGGATATTCGTAAATTCCAGGGCGCTCGCAGTCACCGGATACCGAAAGGATTTTCGTGCCTGAGGATTTTTGCGTGCCGATTTCCGAATACCATTTCCCGCCATGCGCGGCGACGAGGGTTGCCGCACAGAAGGTTTCGACATTGTTCACCACGGTGGGCCGATCGAGATAGCCGTTGGTGACGGGAAACGGCGGGCGATTGCGCGGCGTTCCGCGCTTGCCTTCCAGGGATTCGATCAGCGCGGATTCCTCGCCGCAGATATAGGCGCCTGCGCCCATATGGATTTCGATGTCGAAATCGAAATCTCCAAGTATGGCATTACCGAGAAGATGCGCCTGCCTCATGTCTTGCAGGGTTTTTTCGAGATGCCCCAGAAGATAGCGGTATTCTCCCCTGAGGTAGAGCATCCCCTTTTTCGATCCGATGACAAAACCGCACAGGATCATGCCCTCGAAAACCTTTTTCGCGTGCAAAGTGAGCAGCACGCGATCCTTGAAAGTACCGGGCTCCCCCTCGTCTGCATTGCAGATCACATAACGCTCCGAGCCTGCCGCATTGCGGCAGGCCTCCCACTTGAGCGCCGTCGCAAAACCCGCGCCGCCGCGCCCCCTGAGATTCGATAATTTCAATTCGGAGAGTATGGCCTCCGGCCCCTGCCGCAGAGCCGCGCGCAAGGAAAAGTCCTCCTCCAGGAGCAGGATGTCGCTGCGGCGAATGTTGTCTTTCACCTCGAAAAGCTCGGAAGGCCATTCTTCGAGAGGAACTTGCTCCCTCACCAGAGCGCAGATACTGTCCACACGCGCTTCGGTAAGATGCGTGATGGCAAAATTATTCACCAGCAAAGCAGGCCCCTGGTCGCACATGCCGGTGCATGAAGTGGTGTCCACGCTCACCAGGGCATCTTCCGAAAGCTTTCCCTTTTCGAGCCACAGTGTTTTGCACATGCGCGCCAGAAGCAGCTCGCTTCCCATCATCCTGTCCGTGATGTTGTCGGAAAACAGGATGCGGTATTGTCCGCGGGGTTCGAGGTAAAAAAAGGAATAAAAACTCGCCACGCCGACTATCTTCGTGCGGGGCAGCCCGAGTTTCTCGCAGAGAAAATCGATCGCATCGGGATGAAGATAGCCATGGCATTCCTGGGCTTCGCGCAGAATTTGCATCAGATTGGAAGCATTTTCCCCGTATTTCTCCAGGATGGGGGAAAGATAAGCCGAGTGATGGTCAGTGCGCATGTCTCTCCTTTTCATTGGCTCGCGCATGAGCAACCATAGCAACCCGAAATGCCACTGTCAAATCAAGGAAACCCTGAACAAGCCCCGCCGCAACCGTCGCCGGAAATTTCGCCGGGACCGTTCGAAAACCACATGATTTTAATAAGGATTACATGCCTGACCGAGGCCCGATCGCAACGCACAAGATTTCAATATTAAAAAAATGGTTTATATGCTATAAAGACCATAGCGTCAGGGAATCTGCCGCAGTTTCAAATTAATAGAAGCATAAAGGTACGGGAGAATCGGTTCATCAAATAATTTTATACAGAGGAGGGTACGATGGCGAATAAAACATTATCAAGCCGGTCTTTTTGGACAACCATAGTCGGCGGCATGCTGACCGGGATGGGGAATGGAAGCGTGTTCGGCGCTGCAATGATGTGTCTGGTGGGCCGCGGTTCTTTCGGAGACTGGGGCGGGAACGGGAGTCTTGCCTACAATCCCTATACGTTTACCGGCTTCGTCGACTGGTGCATGATCATATTCGGACTCGCATATGTCGTGATTCTGGCGGTATCGATGACAAGGCACGGCGCGCTGGAAGCTCAGGCGCACGGCTGAGTCGAAAAACCCGATCCGGCAGGCGATGCGAACTCCATCGCTTGCCGGTTCCGGGAAACGGCATGGTCATCGACCGCGATTTGATCCGTTACACGCTCAACTGGGTGGTTTTCGGCGCCATCGCGGGCCTTTTCGCTCCCGTCGCTTCCGACAATTCGAAGCTGCAGCATCTTATCTGGGGTCTGGTGTTCGGCGTGGCATGCGGATATGCCTTTACCCTGCTGCAGAATACATTCAACATGGCTAGAAACAGAAAAATCACCTGGGGTATCGCAGCGGCGATCTGGCTGGGGTTCAACTTCGCCTTCGCCGGCATATCGATATAGTAATCCGATTGTTCCGTGCCGGCTTGAAACGGGCTAAAATGAGCCGTCGCATTCGATGGTTCGGATTATGAAACAGGCTTTCCTCGCGCTCCTTTTATCGCTCCCGCCCCTCTCATGGGGAATGGGCGATATCGCCTATGTCCTGATCGGGGCCGACGGAAGCGGTCATGTCCGCTTCATCACGCGCAAATCCTGTCCGAATATCCTCTTCGACGGCAAACCCGAGAAAATGGCAGTGCGCTCGAAACCGGGAAACGCAAGGGGCTCGAAATTCCAGACCCTCACCTGTGAAACCCAGGTTCCAAAAGGCGTCAAAAGCATCATCGCGGGAAAGGTCTGGCTGCCCGTCCCGGTTCCCGGGCCCAGGCGCATCGTCCTGATCGGGGATACCGGATGCAGGATGAAGGGAAATTCATTTCAGGCCTGCAACGATCCGGAAAAATGGCCCTTCAGACAGGTAAGCCTGGCTGCTGCGGCATTCAAGCCCGATCTCGTGATCCATGTCGGGGATTACCATTACCGCGAAAGCCCTTGCCCGAAAGGCATGAAAGGCTGCTCGAAAAGCCCCTACGGCTATGGGTTCGACGCATGGAATGCGGATTTCTTCTCCCCCGCAGCGAAACTTCTGAAAGCCGCGCCATGGATATTCGTGCGCGGGAATCACGAGTCATGCTTCCGCGCAGGGCAGGGATGGTTCCGTTATCTGGCCCCGGACCCCTTTTCCCCCGCACGCTCCTGCGACGACCCGGCAAACGACGCTTCCGCCGATTACAGCGCGCCCTATTCCGTCCCGATTTCACCCGACACCCAATTGATCGTATTCGATTCCTCGAAAAGCTCGGATGCGTCCGACAAGCATTACCAGGACGAATTCGACACGGTCGGAAAGCTTGCGAAAGCCCTTCCGCACGGTTTCTTCCTGAGCCACCATCCGGTTCTCGGATTTGCCGCCGGGCTTCACCCCATAAGCCTGCAATCGTCCATGCATGAATCATTCCCGCCCGAAATCGAGGCCGCATTCCACGGGCATGTCCACCTTTTCGAATCACTGGATTTCGAGAGCGGCTACCCTGCCACTTTCGTGGCGGGCAATTCCGGCACATCGACGGACCAGGCGCTTCCGGAAAAACTTCCCGCAGGCGCGGAACCCGCTCCCAGCGCAAAAGTTGGAGCATTCTTTTCCTCGGAAAAAATCGGCTTCATGACACTGGAAAAGGTCGGCGGCGTCTGGATTTTCACCGAGCGCGACAGGCTCGGCAAGCCTGAATGGGCCTGCACGCTGCGCGGCAGGCAATGCGAACGGATTGGGTTAAAATAGCTTTTTACATGAATTTCGAAAAATGAGCCGTTACTGGAGCGATGTCGTCGATACCCTCACCCCTTATGTTCCGGGGGAGCAACCGAAAATCGACAAACTGATCAAGCTGAACACCAACGAAAATCCTTACCCGCCCTCCCCCAGGGTGATCGAAGCATTGAAGTCGGAATCCGATTCCAGCCTCAGGCTTTATCCCGACCCCAATGCCGATCGCCTCAAGCGCGCGATCGCTGATTTCTATGGCATCCGCACCGATTCCATTTTCGTCGGAAACGGCTCGGACGAAGTCCTCGCGCATGTATTCTGCGCCCTCTTCAAGCACGAGAACCCCATCCTTTTCCCGGACGTGACCTACAGTTTTTATCCCGTCTACGCGAAGCTCTACGGCATAGCATTCGAAACCGTTGCCCTCGACGAGAGTTTCCGGATAAATGTGAATGACTATTTCAGGCCCAACGGCGGGATCATCTTCCCCAATCCGAATGCACCGACCGGCTGCCTGCTCGATCTGGATGCCATCGAAACGCTCGCTGAGAAAAATCCGGATTCCGTTCTTGCGGTGGATGAAGCCTATATCGATTTCGGGGGAGATTCAGCCGTTTCCCTGACCGAAAAATATCCCAACCTGCTCGTGATCCAGACGCTTTCGAAATCGCGCGCCCTGGCGGGACTGCGCGTGGGCTTGGCTGTCGGGAACCCGGACCTGATCGAAGCGCTCGAACGCGTCAAAAACAGCTTCAATTCCTATCCGTTGGGGCGCCTCGCCATTTCGGGCGGGGCTGCGGCATTCGAGGACCGTGAATATTTCGAGACAATCCGCGCATCCGTGATTTCGAGCCGGGAGCGGCTCGCAAGGAGTCTGGAAAAGCTCGGCTTTTTCGTCCTGCCCTCGAAAGCAAATTTCGTCTTAGCCCGGCACCCCGGGCACGATGCCGCACTTCTTGCAGCGAAATTAAGGGAAAATCGCATCATCGTCCGCCATTTCAGACTGCCCAGGATAGAAGCATTCCTGCGCATCACGGTCGGAACAGAAGAAGAATGCAACATGCTCATTGCAAACTTGGGCGAGATGCTTCGGGATTGAAATATAATGCCTCGCCAGAATAGCTTATAATACACGATGCACCGGGCCGGACTATGAACCAATTCAACCTTTCGGAATGGGCGCTCAAGCAGAAGACGCTTGTGCTCTATTTCCTGCTCACCCTTCTGGCATCCGGATTCTACGCCTATTCCCTGCTCCCCCGGAAGGAAGACCCGGACTTCACCTTCAAGATCATGACCGTCAAGGTGCTCTGGCCCGGCGCGACTGCCCAGGAAATGGCAAAGCAGGTCACCGACAAGATCGAGCGCAAACTGCAGGATACGCCCTGGCTGGACAATGTGGGCAGCTATTCCAAAGCCGGGGAAGCCGTGATTTTCGTCACGCTCAAGGATTCGATGCCCAGAAGCGAACTTGACCATGCCTGGATCGATGTGAGGAAGAAGCTCTCC
This sequence comes from Burkholderiales bacterium, assembly GCA_019753155.1. GTDB lineage: Bacteria > Pseudomonadota > Gammaproteobacteria > Burkholderiales > JABEVD01 > JABEVD01. Next base: position 4,397 of record JAIELG010000057.1, on the reverse strand, counting down.
GATTTGCGGCCCATGCTGCCGGAAAACATGGTCGGCCCCATCATAAACGACGAGTTCGGGGATACCTTCGGCTCGATCTATGCCTTCACTTCGAAAACCCTGGGCAACGCGGAGCTTGCGCGCCAGGCAAAGCGCGCAAGGCAGGAACTTCTCGGGATAGAGCAGGTCGGCAAGATCAGCCTGATCGGCATCCAATACGAGAAAATCTATATCGAATTTTCCAACGAAAAACTCGCCGAACTCGGGATCGACCCGCTGAAGCTCGCATCCAGCCTGAAGGCGCGCAACGCGATGGAGGCCTCGGGGGAAATCGTAACCAACTTCAATAACGTGCGCATGCGCGTGAGCGGCGACTTCGATTCCATAAAATCCATCCAGGATTTCGAATTCCATTCGGGCGACAAAACTTACAGGCTGGGCGACATCAGCAACATTTACAGGGCTTATGCCGATCCGCCGACTTTCATGATGCGCTTCAACGGGCAGGAAGCGGTGGGGCTTGCGATATCGATGTCCAGAAAAGCCAACGCGATCAAGGGTGGCAAGAATTTCGAGCGCACCATGGCGAGGATCAGATCGCACCTCCCCCCTGGAATTGAAGTTCACATCATCGCCGATCAGCCGGCTGTCGTCAAAAAATCGATAGGCGAATTCATGAAGTCGCTGCTCATTGCCATCGTCATCGTGCTCGCCGTGGGTTTTATCAGCCTGAAACGAAGGGCCGGGATGGTGGTCGCATTCTCCATCCCCATCGTGCTCGCCGGCACCTTCCTCTTCATGAACATTTTCGGCATCGATCTGCAGCGCGTTTCCCTCGGAGCGCTCATCATCGCGCTCGGCCTGCTTGTCGACGATGCGATGATCGCGGTGGAGATGATGAAAGTGAAGATAGCGGAAGGCTGGAGCCGGTCGAGGGCCGCCACTTTCGCCTACAAGAGCACGGCCTTCCCCATGCTGACGGGCACATTGATCACGGCAGCCGCATTCCTTCCCGTAGGGCTTGCCAAATCCTCCGCAGGCGAATATACGTTTTCGATCTGCACGGTAGTGACCATAGCGCTGCTCGTCTCATGGCTCGTCGCCGTAATTTTCACGCCCTACCTCGGCTACAGGCTGCTGGAGGAAAACCATGTCCATGAGCCGCAGGAGGATTTCTACAAAAAGGGATACTACGCCTTTTGCAGAAAGCTCGTCATCTGGTGTCTCGATCACCGCAAAGCGGTCGTCATCGCAACCGTAGCGGCATTTCTGCTTTCCGTCCTGGGTTTTTCGAAGGTGGAGCAAGAGTTCTTCCCCCCATCCGAGCGCCCGGAACTCCTGATGGACGTGTGGCTACCCGAAGGCATGACCATTGCGACGACTGAAAAAGTCGTGCGCGAAGTCGAAAAACACCTGAAAGCGGAACAAGGCGTGGTCGATTTCACCAGTTACATAGGCGGGAACACGCCGCGCTTCTATCTCCCCCTAGACCTCGGGCTTCCCTCCCCCAATTACGCCCAGATCGTGATCATGACCGAAAACACCTCGATGCGCGAAAAGGTATTGAAGCGCATCCGCAAGGTGCTCGACTCCGAATACCCCGAATACGGGATCAGAATATCCAGGCTGGAAAACGGCCCTCCTGTCGGCTTCCCCATCCAGTACCGGGTGATCGGGGAAGACATCTACAAGCTGCGGCAAATCGCAGGTGAAATAGAGCGTATCGTGAAGAGTAATGGAAACACCAAGAACGTCAACTTCGATTCGGGTGAAGACGTCAAAATCTACGATGTCCAGGTGGATCAGGACAAGGCGCGCCGGCTCGGCATCTCTTCTCAGGACATCTCGCGCCAGCTTCAGGTGCTCACCAGCGGAATCACCATCAGCCATTACAGGGAAGACGATCAGGGTATCGGCATCATCATGCGCGCCGAGAAGAGCGAGCGCAGCGACATCGATTTTCCGAACAGGATGAAAATTTATGCGAGAGACGGGACATTCGTGCCGTTGAACCAGATCGCAACGATCAACGACGACGTGGAAGAAGGCGTCATCTGGCACCAGAACGGCCTTCCCGTCGTAACGGTCAGGGCGGATGTGCCCGACGAAGTCAAGGCGCCGGACGTGAATGCAGAAATCGAGAAGAAACTATCGGCCATAAAAGACAAGCTCCCTGCAGGCTACATGATTGAAGTCGGCGGAGCGGCGGAAGACAACGGGAAAGCGCAGGAATCGATCATGGCGGTCCTCCCGGTTTCGGTCATCATCGTCGTCACGCTCCTCATGATTCAACTGAGGCGCTTCCAGCTCGCCGTCATCGTCCTGCTGACGGCGCCCCTGGGCATCATAGGCGTCACCTCTTCGCTCCTGCTTTTCCATGTCCCATTCGGGTTCGTCGCCATGCTCGGCATGATATCGCTTGCCGGGATGATCATGAGAAACTCCGTGATTCTTGTCGACCAGATCGGACAGGACATGGCGGCAGGGCTTTCCGCATGGGATTCGGTAGTGGAATCCACAGTGAGGCGCGCGAGGCCCATTATGCTCACCGCTTCCGCTGCGATACTTGCGATGATCCCGCTTGCGCAAAGCAGCTTCTGGGGTCCGATGGCAGTCGTCATCATGGGCGGCCTTCTGGTTGCGACCCTGCTCACCCTCATATTTCTCCCCGCCCTGTATTGCTGCTGGTTCGGAATAAAGCGCCCTCAATGAGAACAATCATTCTGCTTCAGCTCATTTTCGTCCTCGCAGCCATGCACGCAGAGGCCTCCCCTCCATTTTTTCTCCTTCCCAAAACCAGCCTCGGGCCTGAAGACATCGCGGTGATCGTCAACGACAGCGATCCGCTCAGCAGGGAGATCGCCGCTTATTACCAGTCGCGCCGGGGTATTCCGGAAGCGAACATGATACATGTCAGCTTCCCCCACAATAGCCCGAATATGACACCGGCTGAATTCGGCAGCATCAAGGCGCAAGTCGATGCAAAAACACCGAAATCCGTTCAGGCTTTTGCTCTCGCCTGGACCACCCCCTACCGTGTGGATTGCATGTCGATCACTTCGGCTTTCGCATTCGGCTTCGATCGGGCGTTTTGCTCCCAGTGCGGTCCGACCCGGATGAGTCCCTACTACAATTCGACCAGCACAACGCCCTACTTCGATCTCAAAATGCGCCCCGCCATGATGCTTGCGGGAACCGGCATCCAGGCAGTCAAGGCATTGATAGACCGGGGGATCGCGTCCGATGGCAGCCATCCACGGGGAACCGGCTATCTCGTCAGCACCAGCGACAAGGCGCGCAATGTTCGTGCAGCCATGTTCCCCGAAGCCGTCGAGGTGAATGGACATTGGGTGAACATGAAGCTCATCGAAAAGGACTCGATCAAGGACAAGAAGGATGTGCTGTTTTATTTCACGGGACTCGCAAGCGTACCGGATCTCGACACCCTGGGATTTCTGCCAGGCGCGATAGCCGACCATTTGACCTCGACAGGCGGAATGCTCACGGACAGCGGGCAAATGAGCATCCTGCGCTGGCTCGAAGCAGGCGCTACGGCCAGTTATGGCTCGGTGGTCGAGCCCTGCAACTATTTGCAGAAATTCCCCTATCCAGGGCAGGCAATATATTGGTACGTTCAGGGGGAATCCCTGATCGAGGCTTACTGGAAAAGCGTCGCCTGGCCGGGGGAAGGCGTTTTCGTGGGCGAACCTCTGGCCAAACCGTTCGGCGGTTACAGCGTCAAAACCGAAGGAAATGAAGTCGTGCTGCGCACCCAGTCCCTGCCGCCTGGGCTTTATGCCCTACTCGGGGCGGATTCCCTGGTTGGCCCTTATATCCCCGTACAGGAGATCATGGTGGGGCCCGGGAAAAGCGAGTTGCATCTGGGCAACCTGGGCAAACCCGTTTACCGCCTGGAGCGCATCCGCTAGAATTTCTTCAACGTTCATGATCAGAAAATTCGCAAGGCTTGCCTTCCTCCTGATGCTCATTCTTGTCGGCACAGTCGTCACCGTGGCCGATCATCTGTTCATAGGCGTCATCATCTTCATCGCGATGATCGTCATGGTCGCGACCGGCCCGAAATCAGGGGAAATCGAGGAAACCTCGGAAATGGCCCAGGCAAGAAAAAGCCGGCAGCGTGAATAACGCCGCCGCAAACCTACATGGCCATACATAATTCATGGGTATCCGTAAAATCTTGTGTATCGTTATTCAGTTCCGGTCGAAATGAATCGACGGCAATTTCGTTGACAACATCCCTTTTGAGGCATTCGCTTCGATTCTGTGGAGGGTCCGAATCAGGAAGCCGGCTCGAAACGGTAAATCGGCAACTCGCAGAATCCCGCACCGCCATCCCGAACGGAGCGATGTTGTCATCCCGAGGAATTCGAGGGATCCCATCCCGAAAGACAGGATTT
>JAIELG010000031.1 GCA_019753155.1 Burkholderiales bacterium | reverse complement strand
GCCTGAAACCTGGGACATCTTCTGCAACGTAATCGACAATTACGGCGACATCGGCGTCTCCTGGCGCCTCGCGCGCCAGCTTGCGAACGAATACGGTTTAAAGGTGCGGCTATGGGTGGATGATCTCCCCAGTTTCTGCCGCCTGTGCCATGCAGGGAGAATGGTCGAAATCCAGCATTGCAAAGGCGTGGAAGTGAGGCGCTGGACGCAGGACTTTCCGGAAGTCGAGCCGGGGAGCGTCGTGATCGAGTCCTTCGGCTGCGCGCTGCCCGAAGCCTATGTTCGGAAAATGGCGCAAATGGCCGAAAAACCGGTCTGGATCAACCTCGAATATCTGAGTGCGGAAGGCTGGGTGAAGGATTGCCATCTCCTGCCTTCCCCGCGTCCCCCGCTCGTGAAATATTTCTTTTTCCCCGGATTTTTCCCCGATACCGGAGGGCTTCTCCTGGAGAAGGGGCTTTTCGAGAGGCGCGACGCCTTCGATAAACGGAATTTCTGGAGAAAGCTCGGCATCGATCCGGAAGGCGCGCTTGCCGTTTCCCTGTTCTGTTACGAAAATTCCGCCCTGGAGCGCCTCCTGCAAACCTGGGTCATGGGAGTGGAAAAAGTCCTCTGCCTGGTCCCGGAAGGGAAAACCGTGCATGGGGTGAAAGCCTTCTTCGGCAGCGATGGCGATTCATTTTCGCGGGGCAATCTCGAAGCCAGGGTGATCCCCTTCGTGGAGCAGGAAGAATACGATTATCTGCTCTGGGCCTGCGACATCAACTTCGTGCGCGGGGAGGATTCCTTCGTTCGCGCCCAATGGGCCGGAAAGCCCTTCGTCTGGCAAATTTACCCACAGGATGAAGAAGCGCACCTGAAGAAACTGGAAGCCTTCGTTTCCCTTTATTGCCGGGATTTGCCGGGTCCCGCTGCCGAGGCTTTGCATCGGTTGTGGCGCGGCTGGAACGGCGGGATGGAAGACGGATGGGGGGGCTTCCTGAACTTCAGAAGCGTTCTGGATGTCCATGCAGGGGCATGGGCGGAGAAATTGTCCGGAAACAATCTGGCCTTCAATTTGCTGGATTTTTGCAGGGGAAAAGGCTAAAATCCCCCAATTTTATTACATTCAGAGCAGGGAAACATGAAAACAGCACAGGAAGTTCGCGCAGGCAACGTAATCATGGTCGGCGACCAACCGCTGGTCGTGCAGAAAGCGGAATTCAGCAAGTCCGGGCGCAATGCCTCGGTGGTCAAGATGAAGTTCAAGAATCTGCTCACGGATTCGCCCAGCGAAGCGATCTACCGTGCGGACGATAAATTCGATGTCGTGGTGCTGGATCGCAAGGAATGCACCTACTCCTATTTTGCCGATCCGATGTACGTATTCATGGACGAGGAATACAACCAGCACGAAGTGGAGAAGGACAATCTCGGGGATGCGCTCAACTATATGGAAGAGGGCATGCCTTGCGGGGTCGTTTTCTACAACGACAAGCCGATTTCGGTCGAACTGCCCAACAGCGTGGTGCGCGAGATCGTCTACACCGAACCTGCGGTCAGGGGCGATACTTCGGGCAAGGTGATGAAGCCCGCGAAGATCAGCACCGGCTGGGAATTGCCGGTCGCGGCATTCTGCGAAATCGGCGACAGGATAGAAATCGACACCCGCACCGGGGAATTCAGGAAACGCGTCGCGGCCTGACCGCCGGGAAATGGGGTTTTGCCCCGTTTTTATTCGGAAGGGAAATCCTCTATCCATTCGAGCAGCGGCGCCCACTGTTCCATGTCGCGCCTCGCCTGATTTCCGGGCAGATCGAACAGACTGCTGCCTTCGAAGGAGGCATTGACGTAAATCTGCGTGTTGCGCAGACAGGTGAGCACGGGCAGGTCGAATTCTTCGAGAAATGAGTCCAGTTGGCTTGCCGCGCGCGTTCTCGCATCGACGCGCATTCCCACCATGGCGACCAGGGTGTTCTGCTTCTTCACAGCTTTTGCTTCGCTCAAGGTCAGCATAAAATCCCGTGTGGCATCCAGGTCGAAAAGCGAGGGCTGAACGGGCACGATCACCTTGTGGGCGAGCTTGAGCAACCGCGTCAGGCTTTTTCCGTGCAGGCCTGCGGGAGAGTCGAGAACCAGCCAGTTCGCGCCCGCCAGACTTTCCTCGGCGCTGAAGGGCATTATCCTGGGCAATTCCTCGGGGCGAAGTTCCAGCCATTTGAGCGCGGAGCGCTGGCGATCCAGATCCCAAAGCACCACCCGCTCATTCCTGCCTGCGAGATAGCCTGCGATATTGGTTGCGATCGTGGTTTTTCCGCTTCCCCCCTTCGGGTTGGCGACGAGCAAGGTGCGTATCATTGGTTGATGACCAGATTGGGGCGGGCCAAGGCCGGATTCTGTGAAAAATAGTGCTTGATGCCGTCGAAGATCGCGCCTGCCACTTTTTCCCGGTAAGCGTCGTCGTCGAGATTCTTCTCCTCGATGGGGTTGCTGATGAAGGCGGTTTCCACCAGGATGGAGGGAATGTCGGGCGCCTTCAGGACGGCGAAACCGGCCTGTTCCACTGCACTGCTGTGCAATGGGCTGAATGCGCCGAGTTCATGCAATATATCCTTTCCCAGCCTCAGGCTGTCGCTGATGGATGCCGTCTGCGACAAATCCAGCAGCGTTTTTGCGAGGTAGGGGTCTTTCACCGCAAGATCCACGCCCCCGATCAGGTCCGATTCGTTTTCGCGTTTTGCAAGCCATCTTGCGGCAACGGAAGTGGCGCCCCGCTCCGATAATGCGAAGACCGAAGAGCCTCGGGCGTCCAGGCTCGGAGAAGCATCCGCATGGATGGAAACGAACAGGTCGGCTTTTGCTTTTCTCGCCTTGACCACCCGCCCGTGCAGCGGGATGAAATAGTCGCCGTCACGGGTCAGGATCGCGTGCATGTTGGGTTCGTCATCGATCAGATTTTTCAGCTTGCGCGCAATTGCGAGCGTGACGTTTTTTTCAAAAGTGCCATTCCGTCCGTGGGCTCCGGGATCCTCGCCGCCGTGCCCGGCATCGACTGCGATCGTGATGGGGCGGGATTTTTCCTGGAGTTTGGGCGCATCCTTTTCAGGCTTGGAAAGAAGCCCCATCAGCGCGTCCTGGCTGGGATAAATGTCCAGAACCAGCCTGTTGCCGTAATCGGCGATCGGCGCCAATGAGAAGATTTGCGGAGACACCTTCGCTTTCAGATCGAGCACGATGCGGATCACGCCCGGCTTGAACCTGCCTATGCGTATGGCCTTGATATAGGGATCGTCTTTCCCCACCTTGGACGGGAGCTGCGACAGCTCGCCATCGAGTTCGGCGCCTTCGAGGTCGAGCACCAGCCTGTCGGGGTTTTCGATGAAGAGCAGCTTTTGCTGGAGCGGTTTTTTCGATTCCAGGGTGAGCCGGGTATAGTCTTCCGCCGGCCATATGCGCGCAGAATCGACATGCGTCGCGGCTCCTGCATGGCAGGAAAAGAGCAGCGCCGCCGCAAACGCCATCAACTGTTTAATCGTATCAAGCACTGCCTGCCTGCCTCCGAGATTGCGTCGATTTCGACATGCCTGCCTTCCCCCTCGATATCCAGCACAATCCTGATGTCGGGCGCGGGAAGACAGGCTCCGGCCTTCTCGGGCCATTCGACAAAACAGATCGACTCCGCGTTGAAGTACTCGCGAAACCCTGAATCCATCCATTCGTTCGGGTCATCGAAACGATACAAATCAAAATGATATAAGTTTAGCCTGGAAATCGTGTAAAGTTCAACCAGTGCATAGGTCGGACTTTTGACTTTTCCCGCATAACCCATTGCTTTGAGGATGCTTCTGACGAGAGACGTTTTTCCTGCGCCGAGTTGTCCTTCGAGGTAAACGGTGAGACCGGGGCGCAAAATGGGCGCGATTTTTCCGCCGAGGGCAGCCGTTTCGTTCTCGTCTTTCAGATGAAGGCTCAAATTTTCATGCAATTTTACAAACCTTCCAAATCGATCGAGGAAAAAATCAGGTCCTGGGCGCTGGAACTGGGGTTTTCAGCCGTGGGCTTCAGCGGAACCGACCTTGGGGAGGCCGGGTCACGCCTTGCCTCCTGGCTGGAGCAAGGCTTCCACGGCGAAATGCATTATATGGCAAATGTCCTGCGCTCGCAGCCGCAGGCTTTGCATCCCGGAACCGTGAGCGTGATTTCGGTTGCGATGAATTATCTCGATCGGGAGCTTCGGGATGTTCTCGAAGATGCGGATAAAGCCTGTATTTCGCGCTATGCGCTTGGCCGGGATTACCACAAGGTATTGCGCGGCAGGCTGAAAATGCTTGAGGGCAGGATCAGGGCCGAGTTCGGCGGATTCGACGGACGCGTTTTCGTCGACAGCGCGCCCGTCATGGAAGTCGAGATCGCCAAAAATGCAGGGCTGGGCTGGCGCGGCAAGCATACCCTTTTGCTGAACAGGCAGGCCGGGTCTTTTTTCTTTCTCGGGGAAATTTACACGAATCTTCCCCTGACACATGACGAACCTGTAAAAAATCATTGCGGAAAATGTACAAAATGCATCGACATCTGCCCGACCGGGGCGATTCCGGCGCCTTACAGGCTGGATGCAAGGCGCTGCATCTCCTACCTCACGATCGAGCATCATGGCTCCATCCCGACGGAATTTCGCAAGCCCATCGGAAACCGCATTTACGGTTGCGACGATTGCCAGCTTGTCTGCCCATGGAACCGGTTCGCGAAAATTTCCATCGAACCCGATTTTTCGGCCAGATTTTCTCCGGATGAAACCGGTCTTGTCCCGCTTTTTCTATGGAGCGAGGAGGAATTCAATGCGAAGCTCGAAGGAAACGCCATCCGCAGGATAGGCCACGAAAGATGGCTGAGAAATATCGCTATCGCGCTCGGGAACGCCCCGCATTCGGAACCCGTTGTTTCGGCGCTTAAAACCAGGGTTTCTCACCCGTCCGCCCTGGTCAGGGAGCATGCGCATTGGGCATTGATGCAACATTTGCGCTGAAACGGATTTTTTCCTTTACTTATCAAAAAAAACATGCAATTATGATACTGATGTGATAAACAGGATTAGGTTTTGAGGGTCTCCTCTTGATTTCGGGGAAAGATGGCAGAGGATAGCGATTTAGAACGCACGGAACCCGCCTCGGCCAAGCGGATTCAGGAGGCCAGGGAAGAGGGTCAGGTTCCCCATTCTAGGGAATTGTCGACTTTTGCGCTCCTGCTTGCCGCGGGGGGCGGACTCTGGGCGATGGGGTCACAACTCATGGGGCATCTTTCCATCATGATGATGCAGGGTTTGACGGTCGAGAGGGCGCTGGCTTTCGATGATCCCATGAGGATGATCAAGCGGTTTTATGCGCTGGCTTCCGACATACTGCTCGCCTTCCTGCCGTTTTTCGCGCTCATGCTCGTCGCCGTTCTGGCTTCGCCTCTGCTGCTCAACGGCTGGGTGTTTTCCTTGAAACCGCTCCAGCCGAATTTCGAAAAGCTCAATCCCATGGAAGGCATGGGCAGGATTTTTTCGCTCAACAGTCTCGTCGAGCTGGGCAAGGCCATCCTCAAGACCGTGCTGATCGGCGGGATTGCCGTGTGGGTGATCTGGTACAACCGCGACAGTTTCATGGGATTCGTCGACGAACCCCTGCATGCTGCGCTCGCCCACCTCGGGCATATGGCGATGTTCACATTTTTTGCGATAATGGGGGGTATGGCCCTGATCGTTGCTGTCGATGTGCCGTACCAGCTCTGGAGCTACAACGACAAGCTCAAGATGACGAAAGAGGAATTGCGCAAGGAATCCAAGGAAACCGAAGGCAGTCCGGAGGTCAAGGGCCGCATCAGGCGCCAGCAGCGTGAAATGGCGCGTCGCCGCATGATGGCCGAGATACCCAAGGCCGATGTGGTCGTCACGAACCCGACCCATTATGCCGTCGCATTGCGCTACCAGGAAAACATGGGAGCGCCGAAAGTCGTCGCAAGCGGCGCGCATCTGCTCGCTTCACGCATCAGGGAGGTCGCGCAGGAGCATTCTGTGCCCATACTCGAAGCGCCGCCGCTCGCCCGTGCGTTGTATTTCAACACCGAGATCGGGGACGAAATTCCCGAATCCCTTTATGCTGCCGTCGCCGAAGTGCTCGCCTATGTCTACCAAGTGAAGCGGGGCATCGAGGCTGCGCCGCCATCGGATCTGCCGGTGCCGAGTGAACTCGATCCGGGGGAGACTGAATGAAGAGCCTGCTGGCGTCTTTCAGGAATATCTCGGCGCTGCGCGGTCTTGCGGGGCCTGTTCTCATTGTCATGATCCTGGCGATGATGGTCCTGCCCCTGCCGCCTTTCCTGCTCGACATCCTCTTCACGTTCAACATATCGCTTTCCGTTATCGTGCTGCTCGTCAGCATGAACACGATGAAGCCGCTCGATTTTTCCGCGTTTCCTTCGGTCCTTCTGATCACGACGCTTCTGCGCCTGTCGCTCAACGTGGCTTCCACCCGTATCGTTCTGCTCAACGGGCACACCGGACCCGACGCCGCCGGGAAAGTGATCGGCGCTTTCGGGCATTTTCTGGTGGGCGGAAATTACACGGTAGGGATCGTGGTGTTCATCATCCTCGTCGTCATCAATTTCGTGGTGATCACCAAGGGCGCCGGAAGGATTGCGGAAGTCGGCGCGAGGTTCACGCTGGATGCGATGCCCGGCAAGCAGATGGCGATCGATGCCGATCTCAATGCCGGACTGATCGGCGAGGAAGAGGCGAAATCCCGCCGTGCCGCGATTGCCCAGGAAGCCGATTTTTTCGGCTCGATGGACGGCGCGAGCAAGTTCGTGAGGGGGGATGCGGTGGCCGGAATCATGATCATGCTGATCAACATCGTGGGCGGCCTCGTGGTCGGGGTGTTGCAGCATGACCTGGATGTGGCGACTGCCGCCAAAACCTATACCCTGCTGACCATCGGCGACGGTCTCGTCGCGCAGATTCCTTCCCTCGTGATTTCGACGGCCGCCGGCCTCGTCGTGAGCCGGGTGAGTTCCGGAGAGAACATCGGGCAGCAGATCGTCACCCAGATATTTTCCAACCCGCAACTCATCCTGCTTGCAGGCGTCATCATAGGCGGGCTCGGCATCATTCCCGGCATGCCGCATCTTGCCTTCATACTGTTCGCAATACTCTTGGGCGCCATCGCCTATATGCTGAGCCGGAAATCCCAGGTCGAGGCGGCGCCCGTTCCCGTTCAGGCGCCGGCAATGGAAGCGCACGAGGCGAGCTGGGACGATGTCGTGCCGGTCGACGTATTGGGTCTGGAAGTCGGATACAGGCTGATCCCGCTGGTGGACAGGGCGCAGGACGGGGAGCTTCTTAAAAGAATCAAGGGGCTGCGCAAGAAATTCGCCCAGGATATCGGTTTTCTCCCCCCTTCCGTGCATATACGGGACAACCTCGAACTCAAACCCAACGCCTACCGGATCAGCCTGAAAGGGGTCGAGATCGGGGGAGGGGATGCCTATACCGGAATGTATCTTGCGATCAACCCGGGGCGGGTGACGGGGCCCCTTTCCGGAACGGTCACGAAAGATCCCGCATTCGGTCTTCCCGCGGTCTGGATCGATGCTGCCATGCGTGAACAGGCGCAGATACAGGGCTATACGGTGGTCGATGCGAGCACGGTCGTTGCGACCCACCTCAATCATCTGATCCACAAGCATGCATCCGAATTGCTCGGGCGGGAGGAGTTGCAGAAACTGCTCGATCATATTTCCCGCGAACTGCCCAAGCTCGTGGAAGACCTGACGCCGAAGCTGGTCACGCTTTCGACCGTGCAGAAAGTGCTGCAGAACCTGCTCGACGAGGACATCGCGGTCCGGGACATGCGTTCGATACTCGAAGTCATGATCGAGCATGCCGTTCGCACCCAGGATGCCGACGAACTGACCTCCCTGGTCAGGGCGGGATTGAGCCGGTCCATCGTCCAGCAGATTTCGCCCGCTTCGAGCGAACTCCAGGTCATCACCATCGACCCGAAGCTGGAGCGGCTTCTGATGCAGGCGATGCAGGCGGGTTCCGGGATGGAGGCGGCCATAGAGCCGGGCCTTGCGGATACGCTGCTCAAGGAAGCCTATGTCGCAACACAGAATCAGGAGCAGCTCGGTCTTCCCCCGGTATTGCTGGTTCCGGCGCAGATCAGGGTGTTGCTTTCCCGTTTTTTGAGACGCTCCATTCCACAGTTGAAGGTGCTCTCGCATGGCGAAGTGCCGGATACGAGATCGATAAAAGTTACTGCGGTGTTGGGAGGTAGGGCATGAAGGTCAGAAAATTCAACGGCGCCACGGCAAGGGAAGCGCTGCGCAAGGTCAAGGATGCGCTCGGACCCGATGCGCTCATCCTGTCGAACCGCCCCGTCGCAGGAGGGGTGGAGATTACGGCGCTTGCGCACGAAGATGCCTTTGCGTTGAATGCGCCCCCGGCGAAGCAGGAAGCGCAGGCGGAAGTCGACAGGATCGATGTCGCCGATATCGTCGACGAAATCAGGATGATGCGCAGCCTGCTCGAAGAGCAGCTTGCAGGGTTTGCATGGGGGGATTTGTCGCGGCGCGAACCCATGAAAGTTGCTGCGCTGAAGAAAATGCTCGGCGCCGGATTCAGTCCGAAATTTTCGAGGCAGATGATCGACAAGATGCCGCATGTCAAGGAGGAGAAAACAGCCATGGATTGGCTCAGGACTGCGTTCACAAGAAATCTCAACATCGCTAACCGGGAAACCGATATCGTCGACAGGGGGGGCGTGTTCGCCCTGGTCGGTCCGACCGGGGTCGGAAAGACCACGACTACGGCCAAGCTTGCCGCGCGCTGCGTGGTGCGGCACGGCGCCGACAAGCTCGCTCTGGTCACCACCGACAGCTATCGGATCGGCGCGCACGAGCAGCTCAGGATTTACGGCAGGATACTGGGCGTTCCAGTCCATGCCATCAAGGATGCGGCAGATTTGAGCCTGATCCTGCACGAATTGAAGGACAAGCATCTGGTGCTGATCGATACCATAGGCATGAGCCAGAAGGATCAGAAAGTCATCGACCAGGTTGCAATGCTCTCCGGATGCGAAACGGATGTCGAGCGTCTTTTGCTGCTGAACGCCACCTCCAGCGGGGATACCCTGGATGACGTGGTGCGCGCCTACAGGGGCAGCGGGCTGGGCGGCTGCATCCTTACCAAGGTGGACGAAGCGATCGGCCTTGGCGCCGCGCTCGATGTCATCATGAGGAACAGGCTTACGCTGCATTTCATAGCGAACGGTCAGCGCGTTCCCGAAGACATCCATGCCGCGAATGCAAGTTATCTCGTGGATCGCGCATTCAGGGCTTCGAAGGAGGATTCTCCGCACGCCCTCGGCGATGTGGAGTACCCGCTGGTGATGGCGCATGGCATGTACGGCCATACGGTCGGAGCCTGAATGGCTGAATTCGCGACCGATCAGGCGGAAGGGCTGCGCAGGCTCTTCGGCCGCGATTTCGTCAGGATCGTGACCCTGACGAGCTCGAAGGCCGGGCTGGGGAAAACGACTGCAATCCTGAACCTTGCCGCGGCATTGGCCAAGGCGGGAAAGAATGTCATGGTGCTCGACGAGAACTCCGGCAGGGGGAACCTTGGTTCCATGATCGGAGCCAGGCATGCCCACGACCTGCTCGATGTGGTAAGGCAGGGAAAAAGCCTGGAAGAAGTCATGATTGCCGGTCCGCAGGGCATTTCCATCTTGCAGGCGGCTCAGGCCGACTTGAGCATGGATGAAGAGGAGCGGCTCGTCGACTGCATGAGTCATGTCGCAAGGCCTGCGGATGTGGTCCTGGTCGATACGGCAGCCGGAAGCCCGGGCCACCTGCTTTCGCTCTCCGCCCAGGAAATCGTCGTCGTCCTGTCTCCAGAGGGAAGTTCGATCACCGATGCTTATGCGCTCATCAAGATGATGAACATGCATTATGCGAAGCGCCATTTCAGGATTCTCGTCACCAGGGCGAAGAACGCGGAGGAAGCGCGCGCGGTGTTCGACAACATGTCCAGGGTTGCAAGACGTTACCTCGCCATTTCTCTCGATTTCATGGGGCATGTCCCGCTCGATGCGCAATTGCGCCAGGCATCCCGACTCAAGCTGCCGGTGGTCGAAGCATTTCCGCTTTCCGCGTCCAGTTCGAGTTTCAGGCATATCGCAGATTCCATCGTGCGCTGGCCCTGTCCTGCGCACGACGAGATGAGCCTCGGGGATTTTTTTCAACACCTGATTCAAGGCAGCAGATTATGCGCGGCTAGGGCATAATACGGTTTTTGCAATGCCCGATGGTTCCTTATGTATACTGCTTCGGGACTGACCGATACGAATGGGCAAATTGCCCTGTATGCGCCGCTTGTCAAGCGGATTGCGCACCACATGATGGCAAGGCTGCCTGCGAATGTGCAGGTCGAAGATCTGATTCAGACCGGCATGCTTGGGCTGCTCGATGCCATGCAGCGCTTCGACGCATCCCAGGGCGCTCAGTTCGAGACCTATGCGTCCCAAAGGATCAGGGGGGCGATACTCGACGGATTGCGCGCGAATGACTGGTTTCCGCGCGAAGTGCGCAGGAATTCCAGGCGCATCGAGGATGCCATGCATCAGATCGAGCAGCGCATGGGCAGAGCGGCTCTCGAGCGGGAAGTCGCGGAAGAACTGGGCGTGACCCTGGAGGAATACCACAAGCTCCTTCTGGATGCGCGCGGAAACCAGTTGATCTATTACGATGATTTCGAGGCTGACGGCGAAGAGCATTTTCTCGACCGCCATTGCGGGGACAGCGCTTCGGAGCCTCTGGAAGTGCTTGAAAACGAGGATTTTCGCAGGGAGCTTGCGCGGGCGATATCCAATCTTCCCGAGCGGGAAAAGCTGGTCATGGCGCTCTATTACGATGAGGAACTGAACCTCAAGGAAATCGGGGAAGTCCTCGGGGTGGGGGAGTCGCGGGTATGCCAGCTTCATAGCCAGGCAATCGCGAGGCTGCGCGGCAAGCTGAAGAACCAGCGCTGAAACAATATGGGAAGAACCTGCCATGAGATTTGATTTCAACAGTGCAATCGGACTGCTGCTGGCGCTTGCCGGCATTGTAGGCGGGCACCTTCTCGAAGGCGGCCACCTCGATTCCCTGCTTCAAGTGACGGCATTCGTGATCGTGGCAGGAGGAACCATGGGGGCCGTGATGCTGCAGACGCCCATCAATGTGTTCTGGGGCGGAATCAAGATGCTCAAGTGGATTTTCATTCCGCCCAGCTACGTTTCGGAAGCGCTGATTCGCCAGATCACCGCATGGAGCAGCGCGGTGCGCAAGGACGGACTCCTGGTGCTCGATAATGGAATGGAAGCCATTTCAGACCCTTTTGCCAGAAGGGGCGTGCAGCTTCTCGTGGATGGCGTGCCTCCCGATAAATTGCGGGACATGCTGGAGGTGGAAATCAATGCCTTCGAGGATTTCGGACGCCAGGGTGCAAAGGTATGGGAAGCGGCCGGCGGTTATGCGCCTACCATCGGTATTCTCGGCGCCGTTCTGGGCCTCATCCATGTCATGGAGAACCTGTCCAATCCGGGCAAGCTGGGTGGGGGGATAGCGGTCGCATTCGTTGCGACCATCTACGGGGTGGGACTCGCCAACCTGATATTCCTTCCGATTGCAAGCAAGCTCAAGACGCTGATCAACCAGCAGGTGGTCTGGCGCGAAATGCTGATCGACGGGCTGGTTGCCATCTCCGAAGGTGAAAACCCCCGCATCATCGAGGAAAAATTGCTCGGCTACGTGGTCTAGCGCTCGAATTTCCTTGCCTGCAACAGGCTGGTCGTGATGAAATATCCCGGTTTAAAATAAGGATAAATGATGAAAATCATGTTGGTCATTGGGGGGCTTCTCGTTTCGGCACTGGCACAGGCAGCGGTGACGGAAACCGAAGCGGCAAAACTCGGCGCGGAACTTACTCCGGTGGGGGCGGAGAAGGCGGGCAATCGGGAGGGCAGCATACCGCAATGGAAGGGGGGGCAACTCGATGCGCCTGCAGGCTGGAGCCCGGGAAAACCGCGTCCCGATCCTTACGCCAATGAAAAGCCGCTATTTTCGATCGATGCCGGCAATGTCGACCAATACAAAAACAGGCTCTCCGCAGGGCAGGTCGAACTGGTCAAAAGCACCAAATCCTACCGCATGGATATCTATCCCTCCCATAGAAGTTGCGGCTACCCCGACTATTATTATCAGCGCACCAGGATCAATGCTGCATCTGCGGAATTGTCGCAAGACGGCATCCATCTTGCCAAGGCTTTGGGCGCGGCAACGCCATTTCCGATCCCGAAAAATGGCAACGAGGCGATGTGGAACCACAAGCTGAAATGGCAGGGCGAAGGGTTTGTCTGGCCCATGGTTACGGTGGTCCCGCCCAAGGGGTCACCTGGGATAGGAGAACCCCTGATTTCGGACGAATACATGACATCCCCGATGTGGTCGCCGAAAAATATGGGGGTTGCCGATGCAAAAGGAATCGAGTTCTATTACCTGTCTCCATTTCGCTCTCCGCCGTCCATCGCAGGAGACACGACCCTGCTGCATTACAATCTAGCCAAGCCGAACGATATGTGGATTTATTTCGCGAGCCAGCGGCGCGTGCGCAGGGCACCCACTTACCAGTATGACGCGCCGATACTGAATTACGAGAATTTGATGGTGATGGACCAGTATCTGCTCTTCAACGGTCAACTCGATCGCTATGATTTCAGGCTGAGCGGAAAGAAGGAAATGTATGTTCCTTATAACTGGTACAAGGTGAATTCGACCCGAAACAGGATCGAAGATGTTGCAGGTCACGATTTTTTGAACAGGGATATGGCGCGATATGAGCTGCATCGCGTATGGGTGGTCGAAGCGACCGTCAAGCCTGGAATGAGGCATGTATTCCCGAAGCGGGTACTGTATATCGATGAGGACTCCTGGCATATCATTCTTGCCGATCTTTACGATGCGCAAGGCAAGGTGCAAAGGGTGATGGAGGCGGGTGTTTACATGGCGTGGGAAGTTCCCGCCTGCATCGACGAGGCTTATGCAAGCTATGATCTTGCCGCCGGACGTTACGTTATGGACAGGTTTCCGGCCGAGCAACAGGAGCCCGATTTCCTGGCTGCGAGGCAGGGGAGGCTCAAGGAATCCCTTTTCGATCCCGATGGGTTGAGGCGATTCTCCAACCGGTAATTCCAGTGACTGAACGGCCAAAAAAATGGTGAAAGCATGAAAAAATTAATTATGCTTGCGGGAATGATGGTTTGCGGACCGTCCCAGGCGGAAACATTCAGACTGGAAAACGGACTCGAAGGCGGCATCGATTCCATTGTTTCCTTCGGGTTGGCAATGCGCACCTCAAGCTCGAATTGCGCTTTTATCGGCAGGGATAACGGGGGTTGCGCCAGCACTTCCCAAGTCCCGATTGCCATGAACAATCCGGCAAACTTCTCCCAGACTTATGATGCCAGCCAACTCAATGCCGACAATGGAAACCTGAATACCGGCAAAGGCCAGGTCTATTCGGCTCAATTGAAGGGCGTGCATGACCTCTATGCCAGTCAGGGCCAATGGAGCGGATTCATGCGTCTTTCCTGGTTCCAGGATTTCGCGGTGAACAGGACGAAGCGCACTGCGCTCGAACCCGCTGCAAAAAGTTACGCCACATCCGAAGTCAGGCTTCTTGATGCCTACGTGGACAGGCAATTCGAAATCGCCTCGCGCAGTGCGAGGGTACGCTTCGGGAACCAGGTTCTAAGCTGGGGCGAGGATATTTTCATTCCCGGCGGAGTCAATTCGACCAATGCCATCGATCTCAGAAAAGCGCATCAGCCCGGCATACAGCTCAAGGAAATCATGAAACCCGCTCCAATGATTTCCTTCAGTTCGAGTTTGGCCAATGGGATCGGCTTCGAGGCCTATTACCAGTGGCGATGGAATGCCTTCGATTTCGATGCGCCCGGAACCTTCTTTTCCACCAGTGACTTTCTGGGGCGCGGGGGCAATGCATTGTATCTTCCTTCATCCGCTTTCGGCGCAGCGACGGGCAGCGTCGGCGACAATGGTACGATCAACAGCGTGACCGGAACGAGGTTGGCGATGGCGCAGCTTGCCAATCCGGCAATCAATCCGCTCGGATTCGGAACGGTTCTGCCGGCTTCAGGTAATTTGTCCGCGAGGAACAGTGGACAATTTGGATTTGCTTTCAGAGGCAGGGATAGCGAGAGCGAAAACGAGTGGGGACTGTATTATTTGCGCTATCACGACAAGATTCCTTTCGTCAACTATAGGGTCAACCAGGCAACGACGAGCAATCCGGTGGGATTGGGAAGCTTTTTTTTCGACTACGCCCAGGACAGGGATCTGTTCGGCATTTCCTACAACTTCAAGGCGGGGGATTGGGCCATGGGGCTCGAAGGCTCCTACAGGCCAAGGGACACGGTATCGATAGACCCATCGATCGTCATCAACCCGGCCAATCCCTATTATTGCAACGGAGATGGCAACCCGGCCAACTTCAGGCCTACGGGCTACGTGTGCAAGGGCATGGTCGAGACGAAAAAATACCAGTTTCACCTTACCGGAATTCACATCATGTCGCCTTCGGGTTCACTGGGCTGGTTGATGCGTAGCCTTGGCGCTTCGGAGGGGATGATCATGGCAGAGGCGGCAGTCGCCCATTATCCGGAATTAAAACTTGGCGCCGGAATACCCTATGCGATTACCGTGGATTATGCCGTGCCGACGAAGACTTCCTCGGGCTTCGTGCTTTCGACAAGCCTGAATTATCCTGCCATTTTGGGTACCAGGGTTGCGCTGTTGCCGGACTTGACCTTTTTCCAGGGAGTTAGCGGGATATCGCCTACCCCGTTGCCCGGCTTCATTGGCGGAGCCGGGGCCATGACGCTGGGGTTTACTTTCGATTTCAAGACAAAACCCTCGACGCGTGCGCGCGTCGATTACACCCGGAATTACGGCGGGGGCTTGTCCAATAATCTGCGCGATCGGGATTTCATGACGATGAGCTTAAGCACCTCATTCTAAGGTATGATCAGGCGGCTTGAGGAATTTTTCTTTGGGCATCGTAACGCCAGCCTTTCTGCATTTCTGATATTTACCCTGGTTATGGCTGTCTTTGCCGGACAGCTACGCATGTCGGCGGGTTTCGACAGGCGGCTTCCGCTAGAGCATGAATATATCCGCACCTTCGTTCAGTATAAGGACCTGCTGTTCGGTGCGAACAGGATCACGGTGGTATTGCGCGCCAAAAGCGCCAATGTATGGACGAAACCCTGTCTGACCAGGTTGCTGGAAGTCACCGATGCCTTGACCTATCTTCCTGGAGTCGACCGCGCAACAGTCAGATCGCTCTGGACCCCGAATGTGTTTTTCACCGAAATCACCGAAGATGGGTTCAAGGCCGAGCCCGTAACAGGCGGGGACATTGTTCCGCAGGGACTGACTGCGGACGTGATCGAGAGGATAAGGGCGCGCACGGTCGAAGGCAGACATATTGGCACGCTGGTCGCAAATGATTTCGGCGGGGCCATGATCACGGCGGATCTGAACGAGAAAGACCAGAAAACGGGGAAAGTGCTCGATTATATCGAATTCAACCGGTTTCTCGAGGAAAAAATCAGAAAGCCCTACGAGGACGATCAAGTCGAAATCCAGATCATCGGATTCGCAAAGGAAATCGGAGAAATCGCAGAAGGGGCAAAGCATGCTCTCCGATTTTTTTGCTTGGCGTTATTGCTGACAGCGCTGTTGCTTTACGGCTATTGCAAATCCGTCAGGGCAACTGTTCTTGTTCTGGCCTGTTCCATGATCTCGCTCGTCTGGCAGTTCGGTACGCTGAAGTTGCTCGGTATCGATCTCGATCCGCTCGCAATTCTGGTGCCTTTTCTGATTTTTGCCATAGGCGTCTCGCACGGCGTGCAGCAGATCAATTTCATCATGCGCGCCCGCTCGGACGGACTCGATGCCGATCGTGCCGCAAGAAAGAGCTTTTCTGCACTCCTCGTTCCGGGGGCGCTTTCCATCATGACGGCTTTCTCGGGCTTCGCCACGCTCTATCTGGTTCCAGTCCCATTGATCAGGGAACTCGCCCTGGTAGCTGCAATCGGCGTGTTCTACAAGATGTTCACCAATTTGTTGATGCTTCCCCTGATTGCATCCACAATGACTTTTCCGGGTGCGCTTTCGGGTTTGGGCGCCTGGGGACGCGCTCCGGCGCGTCTTCTGGTCAGGGCGGTAAAATTTCCGGTTCCAGTCATTGCAGCAGGCGTACTCATTGCGCTCGTTGCGCTGTGGCAGGGACAGGGCAGGCAGATTGGCAGCCTGCAAAATGGTTCTCCGGAATTGAACGAAGCATCCCGCTTCAACCGGGATACGGCGTCGATCGCGCAAAAATTCGACATCGGACAGGATTGGTTGAGCGTCGTTTTTGAAATGCAGGCGGGGTGCATGAATCCTCAAGGCATGTTGTACATCGAGGATTTCGGCTGGCAGATGGCCCAGGTCGAAGGCGTGTTGTCGACCGATTCTCTGGCCGATCAACTCAAGCTGTACAACGCCGGTATGAATGAGGGCAATCCCGGAATGACCACAATTACGCGAGACGAGCGGGGGCTGGGCTCGCAGGTGCATGGCATGAATGACAGGATCGCCGGGCTCTCTTCAGCCGATTGCAAGGTTCAGGTGGTGAATCTGTATCTTGCCGATCACAAGGCAGTGACGATCAGGCGGGTTGTCGAAGCGGTCAAGGCCTTTGCCCGGCAAAACCGCCAGGAAGGCGTGAACATCCGTCTTGCCGGCGGCAATGCGGGCATCCTGGCGGCAGTGAACGAAGTGCTGGAAAAGAGCGAGTTGCCGATGCTGGCATATGTCTACCTGTGCGTCGTCCTGCTGGTTTTTCTGGCCTATCGAAACTGGAAGGCCGTCATTGCCTGCTCGATGCCGCTGATTTTTGCGAGCAGTGCTGGATACTGGTTCATGAATGAATTCCACATGGGACTGAGCCTCGCCACGCTTCCCGTCATGGTGCTCTCCTGCGGGATCGGAGTGGATTACGCCTTCTACATTTACAACCGCATCAGGTTCCATCGCCTGCGCGGCATGGGAATTGAAAGCTCGGTCGAGGACGCCATGCGTGAAACCGGTAACGCTACAATGTTCACCGCGCTGACGCTCTCCATTGGCGTCGCGACATGGTCGTTTTCCGAACTCAGGTTTCAGGCAGATATGGGGAAATTGCTCTCTTTCATGTTCATGATCAACATGATTGCCGCAATGACGCTATTGCCCGCGCTGGTCATCGTGCTGGAGAAGATTGTTCCGGACAGAGGGAGGCTTTGATGCGGCTCTTCCTGAATGGATGCGTTGTGGCGATGCTGATTTGTTCATCGAGCATTTGCGCGCAGGGATGGCCAACGCTGAGGCCCGCAGAAAAATGGGTCGATGCGAGGCGGGCGCCGATCCTGGCTGCGGTTTTTGCCGGGGGTCGAATCGTGGCGGTCGGCGACCATGGTGTGGTTTTGCTCTCTGACGACACCGGCAGGACATACCGTCAAGCCATGCATGTGCCGACCAGAACGCTGCTGACATCGGTTTATTTCCTGAATGAGAAAGTGGGGTGGGCGGCGGGGCATGACGGCATCGTACTGCATACCGAAGACGGCGGTGAGCGCTGGGAATTGCTCCGGCATGAAGCCGGGAAAGAGCGCCCCATACTTTCCATCTGGTTCGAAAACGAACGTCACGGCATGGCGGTCGGACTCTTTTCCATGGCCATTGAAACCCGCGATGGGGGCAGGCACTGGAAGGCATTGAGGATAGGCGAGACGGATAAACACTTCTACCATGTGTTGTCGACTGCCAGGGGCACGCTGCTGGTATTGGGCGAAGCTGGGGCCATTTACCGCTCGGCCGATGGCGGAAAAACCTGGCAGAGCCTGTCGAGCGGCGGAAATGCATCGCTCTGGAGCGGCATTGCGCTGAAAAATGGAACAATCTTGATTTGCGGAATGCGGGGCAACCTGTATCGAAGCCTTGATGACGGCATTGTATGGGAGAGGCTGGCGGCAGATACCCATGAGTCGCTCGCCGCATTGACGCAATCACGGGACGGCAAGGTTTATGTGGTCGGGAATTACGGAACCATTCTTCAGGGGCGGGAAAGCAATTTCACGCAGCAAAAACGCTCATCCCGTGTTTTTCTGACAGCCGTTCTGGCAGGCAAAACCCCGGTGTTTTTTTCGATGCAGGGGCCGCTGAGGTAGTCGACGGCAGGCCGCTGAAATCGGCAAGTGTCATGGGTTTATGCGCGGGTTTAAATCAGCCCCATGTTTTTCGCCTTGAGTGCGGCTTCGGCTCGGGATGAAATATTGAGCTTGCGATAAATGTTCTTCACATGGTCGCTCACGGTAAAACTCGAAATGCCGAGTCGCTCCGAGACTTCTGCGGTACGCATCGCACGAGCCAGCAGCGCCAGGATTTCCCGCTCCCTGGGGGTCAGTTGCTGGAGATCGCTGTTTGCCGATTCGCTCCGGAAGTGCTGCAGCAATCTCCTTGCGATAATGGGAGACAATGGCGGCTGACCCTCGACAATGCCCCTCAATTGGCGCACCAGCATGTCACGCGGCTGATCTTTCATGATGTAACCTTGTGCACCGGCTGCAAGTGCGGGAAACAAGTGCAGGTCGTCATTGAAAATGCTTGCGACCACGGACACGCAACGGGGATGCCTTCGATTCAGTTCCGCTATGATCTGAGTCCCGTTGCCATCGGGGAGTTCCAAATCTACCAGAGCAAGATCGGGGGCAACGTCTTTCAGTTGCGCGCATGCAGAGGCCACATCGCTCGCGCAGATGCAAACGATATCCTGAAAAGCGGACATCACCACTTCGCATAACATTCCTGCTGCGTCCGGAAGGTCGTCAACGATCAATGCCTGTTTCATCATGCCTTATGTTTCTCGCTTTCATCTTGCCAGAGGCAAGGTCAGGAGCAGCCGGGGGTGATTGTTTTGTGCCTCGATGCTCAAATTGCCGCCGAGTTCGGCAAGTCTCGCGCGCATGTTGCGCAGTCCGCGCCCTTGCGCCCAGGTATGGGGCGGCGGGGCGAAGCCATCGTTGCTCACGCTGATGCGCAAAGCTTCATCCAGAGAGACATCGATTTCGATATTGCACGGCGAGGCATGCTTGAGGGCGTTGCTCACTGCTTCGCGCAATACACGCTCCAGCGCCGAACGCTCCGATGATGAAAGATCAATTTGGGGTAATTGTTCAGGTTCGTGCCACTGCACGAGCGCACCTGCAGCCTCAATGCGGCTTGTCGTTTCCGCGCGCCAATCGGCCAATGCATCGGCCAATAACATGGGCCTGGCGTCCATAGTGCTGATTGCGGTGCGCAAGTCGCGCATGGCGGCGCGCGCGATCTCGGCTTCGGGTCCGCCATGGGTGCGGTGAATCAGCATCAGGAGACGCGCCCCGACGTCATCGTGCATGTCCCTTGCGATGCGGCGGCGCTCTTCGGCAGCGCCGGTTTCATAGGCTTCGCGTCCGGCAGTTGCGTGGTTCATCAGTTGGCACAGGGAATTCACGAGTACGGCATCGTGGGACGAAAACAGCCTGTGTCCCAGATAGGGGTAGCGCAATTGGCATGCCTGCAATCCGCCGCAAGACGGAACCCGTAGCGACAGACCATCGTCTGCCAGCTCGGCTGTACTTGGTGCTGATTCGAGGCTGGATACTTCGAGCGGATCGTACAACGTTTGCAGCAATTGAGTCCATTGCTGATTTCGCTCCCTCGCAGCAGACAGGAAAGCGATGCGAATCAGATCAGGCATGACTTGTTCCATGGTGAAATGAGCCGGTGCGACATAACGCTGCCACAGCCATTGGCGCAGGGGAAAATACAGCAGTCCGCCGGCAAGCAGTGTGATGCCCATGGAAAAAGTGGGGTTGAGGCCCAATATCAGGATGAAAGCCGCATCGAGCGCAATCACTATCATCGCACCACCCACCCACAACAATATGCGATAAGCCCATTCGTCGAGTTCGAACAGCCTGTAGCGGCGCAATCCGAGCGCAATGCCGACATACATGATCAGAAAAAATCCAAATGAATACCCCTGGGACAAGGGGTGCATCAATCCGAACAGACCGGAGCCCGCAGTGGTGAAAACGAACAATCCGCAGCCGATGAGCGCGGACAGCATCAGCCAGCGCAGTGCGGCGCGGTCGATCGGCTGGCTGCGGCTCTTCATCCATTGCACAACGCCAAAGCCTATTGCCAGCGTCATTTCAGCCATCACGGGAATTCGGTAGCCCCAATCCTGGTTGGGCGCAAGTCGAAACAGATCCGCAAGCAAAAACGCGCCAAAAACCAGCGGCAGCCATAACAGGTGGCGCGGCTTGACCAGCATTCGCGGGTAAGTGAGGAAAATGCCGGCCAATGCACAGCCGAATAGCAGTGCCCCGGTGTGATTGAGCGAACTCAATAGCTGGAATGTCTTGCCGTGCAAAGCCAGTTCACGGGTGCTGTAAATCGCGGCAGGCAAGGTGAAGAGCGGAAACATCAGTCCGGTGAGCGCGAACATGCGCGTCCCCCAGTCGTGCGGGCGCAATACCCACACCCAGCACCCGATCAGGCAACCCGTGGTGCCTGCGAACAACTGAAACCAGAATACGGCGGGCAAATCGGACAAGGGCCGTATTCCGGGAGTGAGCGTCAATTGCTGCTCGGGACCACCTGCTTTTTGCCAGGCGAGGCGCACGGGGGATTGCAGCAGGACATGCAAAACGGATTGGCGCTGGAAGAACTCATCCATGAGCGGATAAGTGTCGAAGCTGTCAGGCTCCTCGATAAGGTCATCGCTGCGCAAGTCCATGTGGCTAGGCGCAGTGCCGAGTTTCAGAAGGCGAGCGCCTGCGGGTATCGTTCTGGACGGCCCGCTTGATTTCTCGACCAGAACCCCGTTTTTGTCCGGAATCAGGGTCAATCCCAACCACGGCTCATGCAGGGCATACCATGACGCCAGCGCGCACACTGCCAGGCTTAGCAGGAGCACGATCAGCAATATTCGACTGGGTGCCAAGGCATACCTGCTCATGATGTTCCGTCAATCCTGATTTTGATAATGGCCAGCAGATCAATCTCTCTGGAGTCATTCCGCAATGGCGTGTCGTATCAAGACAGGCGCCTGTATATGTATCGAACCCAAAAACGGCGATGGACCGTTAAACCGTAAACTTACGTCATGCTTACAATGAATTTCATGGATTATGACACGAGTTTCAATATATTTAATACCCCCGTGAACTCGGGATGGTTTGTCCCCTGTGTCTGTGGAATCATTTCAAAAGCTGCGCAAAGGCCGGGAATCAATAGGGGAAATCCAGGAGAGGAGGATGAGCGAACCAGAGTTGATCCTGGTGCGCTGTCAGGGTGGGCAGGGGCAAGTCGATAGATTATTTCAGGGAAATTCATGATTATGAAAAATTCACACAAAACCAGGGCAGGATTTCATCTGAAACCCATCTGCGCAGCGGTGCTCATGGCCCTGGCGGCGCAAACCACCCAGGCCAATCCATTGAATCCGCAGGTGGTGAGCGGTCAGGCAAGCATCGTCAGCCAGGGCAACGTGATGACCGTGACCAATGCGCCCGGCACCATCATCAACTGGAACAGTTTCTCGATCGGAGCGAACGAAACCACCCGCTTCGCACAGCAAAGCGCGGCTTCCACCGTGCTCAACCGCGTCACCGGTGTCGATCCCTCCAGCATTCTGGGCACATTGCAATCGAACGGGCGCGTGTTTCTGATCAACCCCAACGGGGTGATTTTCGGCGCGGGCGCGACGGTCGACGTGGCGGGCTTTGGTGCTTCGCCCGTGACAGCCAGCACCAGCGCTGCCAGGCGCTCGGACGGGCCGAGAGACACCTCACACTCCCAGCACGTGGCGGCGCCGTCCTCATCCATGAAGACG
>JAIELG010000026.1 GCA_019753155.1 Burkholderiales bacterium | reverse complement strand
GCGGGCAATATCAGTAATTCCGGTGCCATCAACGCCCAGGATGGCGGGCAGGTATATCTGATCGCGCCCAATGTGACAAACAGCGGCGTGATCACCGCCAAGAACGGCGACATCATGCTGGCCGCCGGAAACAGCGTCGAACTCGTCAACAGTTCGAGCCCCAACCTGCGCGTCAACATCACCGCCCCGGCGGGAGACGCAACCAACGTCGGCACACTCGTCGCCCAATCCGGCAACCTTGGATTGTTCGGCGCGCTGGTTAAAAACAGCGGTACCGTCAACGCCGACAGCGCCACGGTTCAGGGCGGCACCATTGTCTTCAAGGCAGCCAGTCGCGCTGAAGTCTCTGGAAGCGTCAGCGCCAGGGGGACGAGCGGCGGCACCATCGAGGTATTGGGCAATCAGGTCGGCATTATGGACGGCGCGAAGCTCGACGCCTCGGGCGCATCCGGCGGCGGCACGATCCTGGTGGGTGGCGACAAGCAAGGCCTCAATCCGGCGGTGCAGAATGCGCAGGTGACCTATGTCGATCCGACCGCCACCATCAGCGCCGATGCGACGCAAAACGGCAACGGCGGCAAGGTCATCGTCTGGGCGGATAACACCACCCGTTCGTATGGTTCCATTTCCGCCCGTGGCGGCGCGCTTTCCGGCAACGGCGGCTTCGTCGAAACCTCCGGCAAGAAAGTGCTGGACGTGACGAATGCGCCGGATGTTTTCGCGCCCAAGGGCACTTCCGGCTCGTGGCTGCTCGACCCTGAAACCATCAATATTACGACCGGCGCGAATGCCAATATCACCGCAGCTTCTCCATTTACCCCGGCTGCCGCCGGAACCTCCACGCTCAATAACGCGACCATCGTTACCGCCCTGAATGCGGGCGGTACGGTCACCATCGACACCACCGGCGGCGGGGCCGGCGTGGGCGACATCAACGTCAACGCAACCATCGTCCCCACCACCGCCCTCGCTTCAACGCTCAACTTCAAGGCGCACGGCAACATCAATGTCAACGCGGGCATCGGTTCGAACAACGGCGTGCTGAACATGAACTTCACGCCGGGCCAGGCCGGTGCCGTGGGGGCAAAGACCGTTGTTGCCGCCAATATGGGCGGCAACGGCGGGGGTACCTGGACGTTCAATACTGCCAGTGATATTGCCGGTATAAGCCTGATTGGTAACGCGGCATCTGTCGGTACAACAATTATCGTCAACCCGCTGGGCGCGACGATGAACTTCAAGAGCGCGATACTGAGCGCCGTCACCTTGAACAATTCCGGCACCATCAACCAGACAGCCAATGCCGCATTGACCTCGGCCAATGTCTTATTGGGTAGCGGTACAATCTTCAACAACCTGGCGGGTGCGACACTCAACCTCAACTCGCCGTTTGCCGGTTCGGTCATGTACGCGAACACCGCCGCCACGATTAATAACTCGGGCACCATCAACCAGGTGTCGGCGAATTTTACCGGCATTTACAGTGGCCAGATTACGCCTAACGTACTGACCGGTATTCTTACTTTCAACGAAGCCGCGAGCGGGGTGTTGAATGGCGTGGGGGCGCAAGTCAGGGTGGCGGCGGCGACTACGCTGACCGGCAGCCTGACCCTGCAAGGATCGGGGATGGAACTGGTCGGCAATGCCGCCTCCGCGACTAACATCACAACGTCGGCGCCGACCACGGTGACCGGGCCGTTGACGCTGACCGCCCAGGGTATAGGAACCGTAACGTTAAATGCGACGGCAGGCGCGTTGACCAATCAGGGCTCGATAACCGTGTCTGGTGCTGCGACCATTAGCGGCGTGCTGAATAATCAGGGAACCCTGACATTCGGCACAGCCAGCGGTTTGGTTGCGCCCACTTTTGGCGATATCAACAACACCGGAACCATCACCAGCACCGTCAGCACGACGCCGCTGAATCTGACGGGCAGCTACACGCAAAGCGGCGCGGGAACCATCACGGCGACGGCGGGTGGTTTTACCCTGAATGCGAATCAGGACATCACTTTTAACAACGCACTCACCAAGCCTGCGGGGAGCGGGCTGTGGACCTTTGCTGCCAAGCGTTCTGTAGCATTGAACAGCAGCGTCACCACCAACAACACTTCTTTCACCGCCGTGGCCAACAGCAGTGGCACGAACAACAACGGCACCGCCACTCCGGCTACCATGACGCTGGGTTCAGGGGCGTCGATCACTGCTGGAACCGGCACGGTGAACCTGGCGGTCACCGGCGGCAATTTCATCAACAATTCCGGCAGCACCACGCCGATCACCGCCGCCAACACGCGGATCTATTCCACCGACCCGAGGCTGAACAATGTCGCCGGGATGGCGGCGCAGTCGCGGCTCTATTCATGCACCTATGCGGCAGGTTGCGGGGTGGGCGTAACCATCCCGGCGACGAATACCGTATATCTCTATTCGATCGCCAACCCGAATCTGGCGCTCACCGTGACGGCGACTGCCGCGAGCAAGGTCTACGGTGCAGTTGATCCGACGCTCGCTTATACCGTGGTCGGGCTGGTGGGCGGCGATACCGCAGCCAGCGTGCTGACCGGCGCGGTAACCCGGGTTGCCGGGGAGAATGTCGGCGCTTATGCGATCAATCAGGGGACGCTGGCGACCAACGCTTACATCCTGGGCTATGTGAGCAATCCCCTCACCATCACGGCCGCCCCTTTGACGGTTACGGCGAATGCAGCAACGAAAGTTTACGGCACGGCAGATCCGGCACTGACTTACACGGCGACCGGCTTCAAGTTCACCGACACAACAGCGGTATTGACAGGTGCGCAAGCACGGGCTGCGGGGGCGAATGTCGGCACGTATGCGATCAATCAGGGAACGCTTGCCGCAAGCAATTACGCCATTACTTACAACGGTAACAATTTGACCATCACACCTGCGGCGCTGACGGTGACCGGTACGGTGGCCAACCCCAAGGTTTATGACGGCACCACGACCGCGAGTCTGACAGGGGGCAGTCTGGTCGGGGCGGTGGCGGGCGATGTGCTGACGCTGACGCAGGCGGGCAGTTTTGCCTCGAAGAATGTCGGCACGAACATTGTTGTGACGGCGGCGGATGTATTGGGCGGTGCGGCGGCGGGCAATTACACGCTGACGCAACCTGCGCCGCTGGCGGCGAATATCACCCCGGCAACGTTAACCGTGACCGCCAACAATGCCTCCAAAACCTATAACACGGCGAACCCTGTGCTCGGCGTCAGCTATGCCGGTTTCGTGAACGGCGAGACGGCGGCAGTGCTGACGACGCAGGCAACGGCAAGCACCACGGCAGTAACCGCATCGCCAGTCGGAACCTATCCGATCACCCCGGCAGGCGCGACAGCCTCAAACTATACGGTCAACTATGCCAACGGTACGCTGTCGGTGACTCCGCTCGTTCTGACGGTGCTTACCGTGAACAACACGGTTGCCAATAATAAGGTATATGACGGCACCACCACGGCCACCTTGACTGGCGGAACGCTGGTCGGCGTTGCTCCCGGCGACGTGGTGACGCTGAATCAGTCAGGCATATTCGCCACGCAAAATGTCGGCGTGAATATTCCGGTGACCGCAACAGACACTCTCGGCGGATTGAACGCGCCAAATTACACACTGACCCAGCCAACCGGGCTGACTGCAAGCATCACGGCAAGGCCCGTCAACCTCACTGGAAGCCGTGTTTATGATGGAACGACCACCGTGTTGTCTTCCATATTCACCGCGAGCAATCTGGTTGCAGGGGAGACGCTGACCCTGAGCGGGGCGGGGAGCATCGCTGCCAAGGGTGTGACGGCAGGCACTGCGGTGACGCCCGGTACTTTGGCATTGGGCAACGGCAGCGGACTGGCTTCGAACTATACATTCACCGGCGGCACACAGACAGCGGCCATCACGCCTGCAGCGCTCACGGTTTCGGCCACCGGAACGAACCGGGTCTATAACGGTTTGACTGCGGATGCGGTGACCTTGAGCGACAACAGGATTGCCGGAGACGCGCTGACGTTGGCCAATGCCGCTGCGAATTTTGCCGACAAGAACGTCGGGGTAGGCAAAGCGGTTTCGGTAACCGGAATCACCGTAACAGGAACTGACGCTGCCAACTACACTTTCAACACAACAGCGAATACAAGCGCCAACATCACGCCTGCCGCATTGACGGTGACTGCGACAGGGACGAACCGGGTCTACAACGGACTGACTTCCGATACCGTGACCCTGGCGGATAACCGGGTTGCCGGAGACGTGCTGGCGCTGACCAATGCTGCGGCGAATTTCGCCGACAAGAATGTCGGGGTGGGTAAAGCGGTTTCGGTAACCGGAATCAGCGTCACCGGAACGGATGCAGCCAACTACACTTTCAACACAACAGCGAATACTAGCGCCAACATCACCGCCGCCAATCTGACCGTGACCGGCACCATTGCGAACAACAAGGTTTATGACGGCACGACGGCGGCCACGCTTACAGGCGGTGTGCTGGTCGGCGCGCTTGCAGGGGACGTTGTGACGCTGACGCAAGTGGGCACTTTCGCGACGAAAAATGTCGGCGCAGCAATCGTGGTGAGCGCAGCGGATACCCTGGGCGGCGCGGCGGCGGGCAATTACACGCTGACCCAACCCACGCCGCTGGCAGCGAATATCACTGTAGCGCCGCTCACCGTGACCGCCAATAACGCGGCCAAGACTTATGGCGCGACGCAAGTCTTTGCCGGAACGGAATTTACTCAAACCGGACTGGTTGGCGGCGAGACCATAGGCTCGGTGACGCTAGCGAGCGCGGGCGCAGCGCCGACGGCAACGGTCGCGGGCGGCCCTTACGCGATTACGCCCTCCGCGGCAACGGGTGGGACATTCCTGGCAAGCAATTACGCAGTGACTTACGCCAACGGTTCGCTCACCGTCAACCCGGCAGCGCTAACCGTGACCGGCACCACGGTCGCCAACAAGGTGTATGACGGCACAACGACCGCCACATTGAGTGGCGGCGCGCTGGTCGGTGCGGTCAACGGCGACGTGCTGAGCTTGACGCAGGCGGGCACTTTTGCCTCGAAGAATGTCGGCACGGGTATCGCAGTCACGGCAGCCGACATTGTTGGCGGCGCTGCAGCGGGTAATTACACGCTGACCCAGCCTGCGCCGCTGGCAGCGAACATCACTGCCGCGCCGCTCACCGTGACTGCCAACAACGCGGCCAAGACTTACGGTGTGTCGCAGACTTTCGTGGGCACTGCATTCACTCAAACCGGACTGGTTGGCGGCGAGACCATAGGCTCGGTGACGCTCGCAAGCAGCGGCGCAGCGCCGACGGCAACAGTCGCGGGCGGCCCCTACGCGATTACGCCCTCCGCGGCAACGGGCGGCACATTCGTGGCGAGCAATTATGCAGTGACTTACGTCAATGGCGCGCTGACAGTCAATGCCGCGCCGCTCACGGTCACTGCGAACAATGCGACCAAGACCTACGGCGCAACCCAAACCTTCCTGGGAACCGCGTTCACTTCCACTGGATTGCTCAATGGCGAGACCATAGGAACGGTGACGCTCGTCAGCCCGGGCGCGGCGCCGACGGCAACGGTCGCGGGAGGACCTTACGCGATCGTGCCAAGCGCGGCAACTGGCGGGACATTCGTGGCGAGCAATTACGCAGTGACTTACGCCAATGGCGCGCTGACAGTCAATGCTGCGCCGCTCACGGTTACTGCGAACAATGCGCTCAAAACCTATAATGGTCTTGCCTATAACGGCGGCAATGGCGTGGCTTATGCAGGCCTGGTCAACGCTGAAACATCCGCTGTGCTTGGTGGCGTTCTGACTTACGGCGGAACTTCGCAAGGCGCGATCAACGCAGGCAGCTACATCATCTCCCCAGGTGGACTCACTTCAGCCAATTACGCCATCACTTACGCAAGCGGCGCGCTAACCGTGGCTCCCGCGCCGCTGACGGTCACCGCCAATGCTGCAACGAAGGTTTACGGTTCGGCTGATCCGGTGTTCTCCTACACCGCAACCGGCTTACAGCTTGCCGATACCGCAGCAACCGTATTGACGGGAGTGCAGGTGCGCGCAGCGGGTGAAAACGTCGGGGTTTACGCGATCAATCAGGGCTCGCTGGCCTCCAATGCCAATTACACCATCGCATACACCATCAATAATCTGGGCATCACCCCGGCTGCGCTGACGGTTGCCGCCAATGCCGCAACCAAGGTGGCAGGCGCGGTCGATCCGCTGCTGTCCTATACGGCGACGGGACTCAAGTTTGCCGATACGCCGGCACTCGTGCTGACTGGGGGATTGGTTCGAGTAACAGGCGAAGCGGCGGGCACTTATGCGATCAATCAGGGAACTTTGCTGGCCAATGCCAATTATGCCTTGAACTTCGTTCCCGCGAATTTCGATATCACGGCTGCCCCGGTCGTTGCGAGCGGGATGCCGCCGAATCTGGTCAACACCATCCTGATTCCCGGAAATAGCGCGGTCGGCTCTTCCCATAGCACCATTGTCGTGGAACACGGCAGCGCTTCCAATGTTCCGGTGATTAACGTTGCAAGCGCCAATAATGTGGGCAGCGGCACTGTACAGCCGATTCCGGAGGCGCGTTTGTGCCGGGCAACTGCCATGTCAGGCAAGGCGCTTCAGTCACTTCCAGCGTGTTTTTAACGGTAGCGTCCGACAAACATCAATTTTGGATACATTGGGAAAATCGTGAAAAATTATCAGAAAACATGCTGTGCCTTGCTTGTGGCCGGACTTTTTGCCCCCTGCGCGCAGGCTGAGGGGATCGTGACGCTGGACGAAGCCGGCGGGGGGACAAAGCGCGCCGCGAGTGCGAAGTTCGAGATCAAGGATTTTGTGCTTGAGGGCGCGACCTTGTTTTCCGAGGTTGAAATCGACAAGGTGCTGGCACCGTTCATCGGGAAGGGAAAGGATTTTACGGACGTACAGCGTGCCCAGAAGGCTATTGAAACGGCATATGCCGCGCATGGACTCTCCGCGGTGAGCGTGATATTGCCCGAGCAGAAGGTGCAGGACGGGGTGATTCATTTGCATGTGATCGAGAGTCACTTCGGGAGGGTTGCCGTGCATGGCAATCGTTTCTATAGCGAAGCGAATGTGCTCAAATCCATTCCATCCGTGCGCAGCGCAGGCATTCCCAGACAAAGGCAAATCACCAGGGATCTGAGGCTGGCAAACGAAAACCCGTCCAAGCAGACAGCGGTGGTGCTCAAACAGGGCTCGAAGCCTGACGAAGTGGATGCCGAGCTTTATGTTACCGACAGCAATCCATCGATGTTCGGCATTACCCTCGATAATACCGGCTCTCCCGAAACGGGCAATACCCGTCTGGGGCTGACCTATAGTAACGCCAATTTGTTCGATGCGGATCAAGTCCTAACCGTCCAATACCTGACTTCGCCGCAGTTTCCAAACCGGGTGAATGTGCTCGGCGCCGGCTACAAACTGCCCTTGTACCGTTTGGGGGACAGCGCGGAATTCTTCGCCGGCTATTCGAACGTGAATTCCGTGGTGGGGGGCCTTGCCAACTTTCAGGGTGGCGGCGCACTGTTCAGCGCACGTTACAACCATTTCCTGGAAAAGCTGGGTAAATTCGATCAGCGCATTGCCTTCGGCGTGGATTGGAGGGATTTCTTCAGGGTCGAGCAAACCAACCCCGCGCCCGTTATTCTGTACCGCGAAGTCGCGGTATTGCCGGTCAGCGTGTCTTATCTTGCCCAGGGTAAATATGCCAGAAGCGATTTGAACGTGCAGGCGTCCTTGTCCAAAAATATTCCGGTGGCCGGCAATGGTGGAGCGGCTGATTTTGCGGCCTATGATCCGAGCGGCAATCTCAAGCCCAATGTCAATTATACGGTGGCGCGCTATGAAGCCCGATACAACGCGTTGCTGGGGGAAGACTGGCAGTTTCGCGCACTGGCAAGCGGCCAGTATAGCCGGGACACGCTGATTTTCGGCGAACAGATGCGCCTTGGCGGGGCTGACGCCGTGCGTGGTTTTGCCGAGGGTAGCGAAAGCGGCGACCGTGGTCTGCGTATGAGCGTGGAAGGCTACTCTCCGAAATTCGGCGCCGGAAAACTCAAGGCGCGGGTGCTGGCATTCTTCGATGAGGGCCAGGTGTCGTCATCGATTGGTTCAGCCAGATCCTCGATCAGTGGAGCAGGGCTCGGGCTGCGGGTGGCCTATTCAAATAACCTCAGTTGCCGTCTGGACATGGCGCGCATCATCAACGCGGGCACTGATCCCAAACAGCGTGTCGGCGACTGGCGTGCGCACGTAAGCATCACGGCAACTTTTTAAAAGGTACCTGGAATGATCATGTCGAAAAGCAAACCAAGCTTGTTGTGGATATGCGCCGGGTTGCTCGCTGCCGCTCCCGCTTTTGCCGCGGATGAATCGACTGCTGCGGCCGGCTCTGTATCGATTCCACAGTTGCGGGTGGATATGCGGGTCAGAACGCTGGTCATGCAGGGGCAGCCGGACACTGCGGAACTGCGCAAGGCAGTACAGGATGATCTGGTCAATCGTGAGCTGATGGCCAGGCAGGCCGTACTCGATGGTTTGAACCGGGATCCGGAAATCGTTCAGCAAATCGAGTTCTCGAAACAATCCGTACTGGTCGAGGCTTTCGCGCAGGACTACATCAAAAAGCACCCGATCAGCGAGTCGCAAATCAGCGGGGAGTATGAGCAACTGAAAGCGCGGCTGGGCAGCAAGGAATACCATGCCAGGCAAATTCTGGTGGCGAGCGAGAGCGAAGCCTTGGCGATCGTGGCCAGACTGGACAAGAAGGCAAAATTCGAAACGCTGGCAAGCGAAAAATCCCAGGACAAGGCATCTGCAGAACATGGCGGCGACCTGGGCTGGCTGTTGCCGAACAACCTTGCTCCTGCGATTGCGCAAGCACTGACCGGCATGAAGAAAGGCGAGATTACCAGGGAAGCGATCCATTCCAGCTTCGGTTGGCATGTCATCAAACTCGATGATATCCGCGATTTCAAGATGCCGCCGTATGAATCGCTCAAACCGCAATTGCTGCAGCACCTGCAACAGCAGGCGATCGGGAAGGCTGTCGAGGCGCTGCGAGCCAGGGCGAAAATCGGCTAGGTCGCTCACACCTGGAACGGATTGGAAACGCCATCGCCAACATACTTGAACAAGGGAAATAAAATCATGAACCGTCTTCTGGCCTTACTGTTACTGACCGTGTTTTCGACGCATGTTTTTGCCGAAGACGAATCGAAATTTCTCGATCAGAGGGCGACTGCCGAGTCGCAGGCGGAAAATTATATCGACATGGAAGGCGTGGACAAGCTCAAGGGGGTGAAAAAAGTTGTCGTGCCGCAATTTCGCGTGGAGTTTCAGTTGCGCACCGAAGCTGGCGGCAGGAACAGCAATCGCTCGGCTTCGGTTTACCTGCATTTGAAAGGAATTGATGATGCGGCTATGCAAGGGATTACGGATGCGGCTTATCAGGATTTCGTCAAACAGATGAATGCCGCCGGAATCGAGGTGATTGGCCCTGACAAGGTGGCGAGTGAGCCCGAATTTTCCGCAGTGAGCACCAAGGCAAAAGCTTCCCCCGTGGCGCTGGAAACAAAGGATGGCATCTCGCATTTTTTTGCGCCTACCGGGGGCAAGGTGTACATGCTGCTGCGTAGAAGCGATCAGGACAGGCAGGGTTTTGGCAGCGCTCTTGCGACGGGCTTTGCCGATTTGACCAAGGAATTGCCCAATGCTGAACTGGCCCTTGCCAAAAAATATCAGGCGCCATGCATGAAGGTGTTGCTGACCATTGCGCCGGGACAGGCGAGCGTATCGGCCTGGAATGGTGTGGGACTCATAGGCGATGCCGTGACATTGGCAACCGGAACTTCGGATGTGTTGCCTGCGCTTACCATGCTGGAAGAGTCGCGCATCGTTTTTCGCAGCCAGGATCATTCGGCGAGCGACTCGAAGCTCTTCGGGGGGCAACGGTTTTTTGGGCAAAAAGTGCGCGATTTCAGCGAGGAGGGCGACAGCGCCATTTACCTGAAAAAGCCTCTGCTCATTGCCGATCAGATTTCTCTCAAGAAGATGGAGGATACCACCGGGGTTGGGTCGCAGGCCTTGAATGCTGCCACCACGGTGAACAAGGCAGCAAAGGTTGGCGGATTTCTGGGTGCCCTGGGCGGGTTTGTACCATTCGGTGGCTCGATTGCGGCGGTGGGGAATGTGGCGCAAGCCGCGGAAGTCACTGGAAACCAGGATCATCACGAATACACCATCGAAGCCGATCCGAAACTGTTTGCCGAAGCTGCTGCGCGCGAGATCAACGCCACAACGCGTTTGCTGTTGCTGCGCTTCGAACAGGCTGCGTCAAAATAACCGTTGGCAAAGGAATGCATGAACATATTTTCATTTTATAAAACGGTCGTTCCGCTCAACTCCGATATACACCGGAACCTGAAATTCGATTCCGCGCAGGTGAGCTTTTCTTTCGCGCGCGATACGATCGCAGTATTGCTCGCCGGAGTGGAGTTCGCCGAAGCCTCTCGTGAATATCCCATCGTTTTCATACGTGGAGAAGACCAGGTGATGCGCCCGTCCGTGTTGCTTGGCGTGCGCAATGGAGAAAACCTGCTTGTGGACGAACAGGGCAAGTGGGACGCAGCCTACATCCCGGCCATTGTGCGGCGCTATCCGTTCGTTCTGGCCGAGGGAGATGTGCCCGGCCAGTTGATTGTCTGCATCGACGAAGTTTGTCCCGCCCTGAACAACGATTGCGGTGAATCGCTGGTTGATGCCAAGGGCAGGCTTGAGCCGCGCATGAATGAAATAATGCAATTCATGCAAAATGTTCAGCAGGAATTTGCCCGCACCGAGCTTCTGGTGAAGCAACTCGATGAACTCGGATTATTTGTTCCGCAGGGTGCGCATTTCGATACCCCCGGCGGCGAATCTTTTCAGATCAAGGATTTTTATGTGATCGACGAAGCCAGGTTTGCTCAGATCGCACAGGTCAGGCTACCGGAATTGTTCCTCAGCGGAGCGCTGGCGCTCGCATATCTGCACATGGCTTCGCTAGGCAATATGCGCAGGCTGCTCGATCGCGTGACGAAGCGCGTGGAAAAATAACTCCAGTGACATTGTCGAGAGTGCTTTGATCCAGTTTGTACCCCCATCGGTTGCGCTATTGGAAAAACTTGCTGGGGCGGATAGAAAATCGTCTGCATATGCTGATCGCGGCATGTGGTACGACCAATTGAGCAGTATTTCGGACGAGATCGATTCCAGACCGGATGGTCGGAGCTTGCGTAATAAACGCGCAAGGATGCTCAATCAGGCCGGATTCGAAGATGCGGCAAAGTTCGATCTCGAAGCCAATAGCGGAAAATGATTGCCGATAGTGGAATCGTCTTTGCGCGCGCTTCATTTCAATGCATGGAGCGGATGGGGTTGCGCGCAACGGGCGGGCGACGATTGCGGAATGTAAGGACATTGTGTCAGAAAAGTTTACACTTCACGCCCCCCGCGTTCTGGGGGGTGTGGCCACAAATAGCTGATATTTAATATGTAATTATCGCTGGCATGTTCCGTGCTTGCATATTGCATATATCAATCGTAATGGGGAATAAAATATAATGAATCATGAGTTCAATTCAACTGCATCGGTGCTTTTGGATGTCGCTGCAGCAATGCAACGATATATGGGTTTTATCTTTTCAGGCCTGACGGCACGGATAAATAGCCTCGCGTGTGGCGTGTCGATGGCGCTTGTCCTGTTCGCAGCTCCCGCCGAAGCAGTCACCATCACCGGGATGGATCTTAACGGGGGCAGTGGCGGCGCGGCCTGGGTTTCGAATGGACAGATATGGAGCGTCAACAATCCAGGACTGTACGTTCTGGGCGTGAGCGCCACGGCCAACGGCGCGCTGGTCAATCAGGGCGCTTCAGGAACCACGTTGTCTGTTCCGTTTGGCCGGAATTATTGGCTCTATGCCGACCCGACCTCACTGGGCACGACGGTTAATCTCGTCGTATACACCGTCGAATTGGGTACGCTCAACGGGATTTTCAACATCAGCGGGGCCGCCGGCACCGAATCGGTCTGGTCTCTGGTTGGCGGGAGTCCTTTACTTCAACTCGGATGGGCGGCGGGAACGGCGGATAAAGTCGGTACGTTTCGCACGCTTTCCCCGAACGGCGTAAACGACTTCTATCTGCACCTGCAGGCAGGAACAGCAGTCCCGGCGCCTTCGACCCTGCCCCTCTTCGCTGCGGGAATTGCGATCATGGCAGGCTTTGGATTTTATAGAAGGAAGCAGATGGCCGACTGAGGTCATCGCGAGTTCATGTGGTTCCGGGCGCATATATATTGTTTCCCGGGCTGCAAAGTGAATGAAATAACTGGCTTTCCCTACAGCAATAAACATCATCAATCGGTTAGGAAAAAAACATGAACTACAAATTAAAGGCATTGATCGCAGCAGGTCTGCTGAGCTCGAATCTGGCGCAGGCATCCTTGGTGGCAGCTGGTACGGGACTGGTGTACGACAACGTGGCGAACGTCACCTGGAGTTCGGACGCGAATCTGTTCGGCACCATGCTGGCGGCTGACCCCGCTTTGGTGAGCAAGATCCGGGCTGCTGTGCCCACCATAACGGTTACACCCAATACCGTTGCTCCTACCGGTGTTTACACATTGAACGCCGCAGATTTCGGCACCGGCACAATGACCTGGTACGGCGCCATGGCCTGGGCTAAGTATCTAAATGGTATCAATTACCTGGGTCACAATACCTGGCTTCTGCCGACGACTTACAATCAGACTTGTGCCGGCTATGGAGCCGGTTTGCCTGTTGTTTATGGCGTGGGTTCCGGTTGTACCAACAGCATGCTGGGAGAGCTGTTCTATACCGGTCTCGGCGGCGTTGCATTTTCTTCCATTGTCACCATCCACAATGCTGCTTACAGCCTGTTCACAAACATCCAGAACACCACGTACTTTTCCAGCACGGGAGATGCTGCCAATCCCGACAACGCGTGGAGTTTAACCAGCACCTTTGGCGGACAGTTCGTGACACTAAAAGGCAACCAATTCAATTCATGGGTTGCATTTTCCAGCACAGGTGCTTCCGCAGTGCCCGAGCCTGGGAGTGTCGCCTTGCTGTTCTCCGGTCTTGCCCTGATGGGAGCCAGACGTCGCAAGGTTCGGATTTCCTGAAATACGGGTTTCGCTGCTTTACTTTGCCCTGTGCTTGTGCTCAAATCCGCTCAATTCATTGAGTAAAATTACGCATGACCTATAGCGCTCCCAATTCGAGATTTTCGCGGGCCGTCGCACTGCCCGCCGATAGGGTACCAGTCAGGTCCAGGAGAAAGCATGGCGCGCAAAAAAAGGGAAGAGGACAGGGACAACCATGAAAGGTGGATGATTTCGTATTCCGATTTCATTACCCTGCTGTTCGCGTTTTTCGTGGTGATGTATGCCACGTCCTCGGTCAACGAAGGCAAATACCGCGTTTTCGGGGATTCGCTTTCGAACGCCTTTCTCAATAAACCGGCAGAGCCGCCCAGGACCGAAAAGATTCCGCTTGTAGTGGACAAACGGCCTGTCGTTTCCGAATCCGAGAGGAAGATACTCGAACAGCAAAGGCGGGAGAGGATGCAGTCCATCGCCCAGGACATTCTTTCGGTCATGTCGCCACTGGTGAAAGTCGGCAAGGTCAAGGTCATGCAAAGCAATGTCGGCGTGACCGTGGAAATCAATGCGAGTCTCCTCTTCAAGTCGGGCCAGGCCGTGCTCGAACCCGAATCGGTCAAGGCATTGCAGGCTGTTGCGGAAGTGTTGAAAAACGACACCCATGATATCCAGGTCAAGGGATATACCGACAATACGCCTATAGGCACGTCGTATTTCCCATCGAACTGGGAATTGTCTTCGGCGCGCGCAAGCAGCGTGGTCCGGCTTTTCGCGCAAAACGGGGTCGATCCCGCGCGCATGGTGGTGGAAGGTTATGCCGAAAACCAGCCTGTGGATTCGAACGATACTGCGGATGGCAGGTCGAGAAACCGGCGGGTGACCATCATGATCCTGGCTGCGGCTCCAGAGCATGTGACCGACATCCCCGTCAGCGAGCAATAGTTCCCGAAGACGCGGCTGGGATCAGGCGTTGTCGATGCGGGAGCCGCCGGTCGGAATGCTTGACTGTCCGTCGGGTCCGTAGAGGCTCGTCGTCGTACTGGCCAGCGACTGGAGCATGTTGAGCGCCTGCTGGGTGCTGCGCAGCCTCATGTCGATCATCGCGCCGTTTACCCTGTTGTGTTCCTTTATTTCTTCCGACAGGCGCATCAGGCTCTGCCAGATTTTCGATGATTCCGGTCGATTTTTCAGCCAGGCGTCCATTTCGGGCAGGGGGACCAACTGGTTGCGCTCCTGGGCAAGGCGCGCGATGTTCCGTATTTTTTCCGATTTTGACTGAACGATGCCGGGCAGGCGTTCGGTGTCGCCCGCCACAAGGGCGGATTCTTCTTCTTTCAAAAGGGAGAGAAAATCCTTCGCGGCAGCCAGTTCCGCGCTCATGACGGAATGCGCGTCAGGCATTCGATCCGTTCGACTGGATCAGGTCTTTCACGGTGCTGATGAGCTTGTTGCTGATCGCATCGGGGTTGATCTTGAAGCGCCCTTCGCTGATGGCCTGCTTGATCTGGTTGACTCTGTCCAGGTTGACCACGGGCGTGCTGGCCATGCCGGTTTCCATGGCCTTGATCTGGGTGGAAAGCGCGCTGATCTGCACGCTGTCGGTCTGCTGAATCCTGGGGTCGGCCTCCGCTTTGGGCGCCGCGGTTTTGCCGGTACTCGCTCCGGTAATGACAGGCTTCAGAGAGTTATCAATCTTCATGGTCCATCCTTAAATGGGAATATGGTCGATATATCGGCTTCGAACGGATTAACTTTAGGGTTAAATTCAAAATCCCACTTCGACGACCGGGCCGGGGCGGACTATTCCGCTCACGATCTGTCCGGAAGGCGTTCTCACCTGAACGGTTTGCCCGTCGGCTGCGGCGCCCAGGGCGATGCCGTCGGATGTGACCTGGAAGCCTTTCCCGCTCGATATCAGCCTGACGGATTGCCCCTGCAACACGATCAGGGGCGAGTGCAGCATGCCCCTGCTGATCGGGTATCCCGAAGGAATACTCGATGCCATCGTTTTCCCGACAGCTTCCCCGGCATCCGTCAGGATTCCGGGAGGGGATTCGGCGAGATCGCCCTTGCGCAGCATGACATCCTGCGGCCCGATCGATGTGCCCTGCGCAAGAGGCCGTGCCGACATGACGATATTGGACATGACCCTGATCTTGACGGGGACATAGATCGTCCATTTATCCCGGCATTTCACGCCTACAGTGCTGTTTCCCCACAGCCTGCCATTTTCCGCCAGGAACGGCTCGAGCATGGGGCAGGCGGGCAACGTGAGCCTGGGGTCGACTTCGCCCACCTCCACGCCCACATCGCCAGGCAAACCCGCCGTCTGATTCGTGACGAAGGCCTTCACTGCCTGCCTGATCGAGGGGATATCCTGAGTGGCGGCATGGACGCTTGCCGCAATCAGCGCGAGGCAGACGAATGTGAAGAAGCGATGCACGATCCGGTTCATCCTGAAAATTACAGTCTATATCAATCGTGATGGGTTTGCTTAAACTTTGCGGCAAGAATTACACCATGCTCATGGCAAAAATTGCCGCTTTGACGGGAAAAACTTCGCAAAACCTTGTTCGAGGGCGTGGCACGGTTCATGCATTTGACACGGTGAACGGTATCGGAGGAAAGATGGTCAGCAGACTGGACAGGGATTTTTCGTTTTTCCAGAAGGCGCTGGAACTCAGGAGTGCGCGCCAGCAGGTTCTGGCATCGAATATCGCCAACGCGGATACGCCCAATTACAAGGCAAGGGATTTCGACTTCTCGTCCGTCCTGAAAAATGCGCTTTCCAGAAATCCGGCATATCCGGTTCTGGAAAGAACCGACCCGCGCCATCTGTCAGGGGCGGGCGCATCGGGCTTCAATTTGCAGTACAGAATGCCTTACCAGTCCAGTCTCGACGGCAATACCGTGGAGATGGACGTGGAGCGCAACAAATACATGGACAATGCGATCCGCTACGAGGGCGATCTGACCATCATGACGGGCCGGATCAAAACCATGCTTGCAGCCATACAGGGGTAAGAGATGTCCTTGTTCAATATTTTCGACATTGCAGGTTCAGGCATGCTGGCGCAATCGCAGCGCCTCAATGTGGTCGCCAGCAATCTTGCCAATGCCGACAGTGCGACGAGTCCCACGGGGCAGCCCTACAGGGCGAAGCAGGTTGTTTTCAGCGCTGCGCCCATGGCTTCGGGCGCAGTCGGAGTAAAGGTCAACGGCGTCGTGGATGATCCATCGCCGATGAAATCGGTCTACGAACCGGGAAATCCGCTGGCTGATGCAAAAGGGTTCGTAACCATGCCGAACGTCAATGTCATAGAGGAAATGGTCAACATGATTTCGGCTTCGCGTTCCTACCAGAACAATGTCGACATGATGAATACGGCCAAATCCATGCTGATGAAAACCCTGACCCTGGGTCAATAAAGGAGAATGAAATGAGTATAAGTTCGGTACAGAATTCCACTGCAACCCAGGCGGCGACAGGCGCGACGAATTCGTCCCAGGCCCTGCAGAACAGGTTCCTGACGCTGCTCGTGACGCAGCTGCAGAACCAGGATCCCCTGAGTCCAATGGATAACGCCCAGATCACGTCCCAGATGGCCCAACTCAGCACCGTGAACGGGATAGACAACCTCAATACGACGATGAATTTGCTTTCCTCGACCTTCCTTTCCAGCCAGATGCTGCAATCGGCAAGCCTGATCGGAAAGAACGTGCTCTCCGCAGGAAACGGCATGGCGTTGAACGGAACTGCCGCATTCGGGGTCGACTTGCCGCAAGCCGTGGACAGCCTGTCAGTCTCGATCATGGATGCGGCGGGGAATGCCGTCCGCACCCTGAAACTCGGGGCGCAGACAGCCGGAACCCTGCCCCTGCAATGGGATGGAAAGACCGATGCGGGAACCCAGGCACCCAACGGCGTCTACCATTTTTCGGTGAAAGCGTCCCAGGGCGGGAATGCGGTTACTGCGACGGCGCTTATGCAGGATGTCGTCTCCAGCGTATCCCAGAATGCCCAGGGCGTATTGCTCAATCTCGGTAATAACGGGCAGATCGGTCTGTCCGGCGTCAAACAGATTCTATAAGGAGAAAATCATGGGTTTTCAACAGGCATTAAGCGGACTCAATGCGGCCGACAAGAATTTGCAGGTCATCGGCAATAATGTATCCAACAGCAATACGGTGGGATTCAAGTCCTCGACCGCATTGTTTTCCGACGTTTTCGCCAGTTCGCTTTCAGGCGGTGTGGGTAGCCAGATCGGCATC
The DNA here is from genome assembly GCA_019753155.1 of Burkholderiales bacterium. Taxonomy (GTDB): domain Bacteria; phylum Pseudomonadota; class Gammaproteobacteria; order Burkholderiales; family JABEVD01; genus JABEVD01. The sequence continues at coordinate 5,900 of JAIELG010000026.1, read as the reverse complement.
GGCACCAATGTTGCCTCGGTCGCGGAAAATCTTTCACAGGGCAACGTCACGACCACGAATAATGCGCTCGACCTTGCGATAAACGGGCAAGGCTTTTTCAGGGTGAGCAATAACGGCACGATTTCCTACAGCCGGAACGGCCAGTTTAAACTCGACAAGAACGGATTCATCGTCAACAACAATGGGCAGAATCTCACCGGATACAGCGCGGTGAACGGCGCTGTCGTGGCCGGCACGGTAGCCAATCTGAAAATCCCCACAACGAACTTTGCGCCGAAGGCCACATCCAGCGCAGTGATAGGCGCGAATCTTTCCTCTGCATCGACGCTGCCGACTGTGGCGCCATTCAATGCCGTAGATCCGAATACCTACAATTTTTCGACGCCGCAGACGATTTACGATAGCCTCGGACAGTCGCATTCCGCCATGTTCTATTTCGTCAAGTCGGCAACGCCGAATGTCTGGAATTCCTATACCTATGTCGATGGCGCATTCGCCGATCCGGCTCAGACTGCGGCAACCCTGGCAACCAGCGCTCAGACCACTGCGCAGGCTTCCGCACTGGCTGCCGGCGCAACCGCAGCCCAGGCCACTGCCGTTTCGACTGCCGCTGCAACTGCGGGCGCCCTTCTCGGCGCGACCCCGGCTTCGATCGCGCTTGCCGCTTCGACTGCCGTGACCGTTCCAGTATTGACGGCAGCACAGGCTGCCGCCATTTCCGCAGCAGTTTCCGCCTTGCCTGCCGTCGGGGTGGGCGTCCCGTCCACGCTCAGCTTCAGCACGGGAGGCGCATTGGTTCCGCCCGCGACGAACCTGAACAAAACCATAACGCTCACCAACGGAGCCGCGCCGCTGGCTTTCGCCGTGGATTTTTCCCAGATGACCCAATATGGCGTCAATTCCGCACCCAACGTCCTGTCGCAGAACGGCTATACTTCCGGGCAGTTGAACGGCTACAGCATCGGGGCGGACGGCACGCTTACCGGAAAATATTCGAATGGACAGACCCAGGCATTGGGGCAGGTCATCCTCGCCAATTTCATCAATTCACAGGGATTGCAGCCATTGGGGAACAACCAGTTTGCCGAATCGTCGGCATCAGGATCGCCGCTCATCGCGGCACCTGGGTCTTCCAGTTTCGGAACGATACAGTCTGCCGCGGTCGAGGCGTCCAACGTCGACCTGACTGCGGAGCTCGTCAGCATGATCACGGCGCAGCGCGCCTATCAGGCGAACGCGCAAACGATCAAGACCCAGGATCAGATGATGCAGACTATCGTCAGCTTGAGGTAATATAAATGGACCGCCTGATCTATGTCGGCATGACCGCGGCCAAGCATACGATGGCGCAGCTCGATGCGACATCCCAGAATCTTGCCAATGCGCAGACGACGGGATTCAAGGCGGATATCAACATGTTCAGCGCAATTCCCGTTTATGGTCCGGGGAACCCCACTCGGGAATTCGTCGTGAATTCCGTTGTCGGGTCGGACATGAGTCCGGGCGTCATCACGCAAACCGGGAATCCCACCGATCTCGCAATAGTGGGGCAGGGCTGGTTTACGCTGAAACTACCTGACGGATCAGAGGCTTATACACGAAACGGCGGTTTCAGGATCGATCCTTCCGGGCTGCTGCAAAGCTCGAATGGTCTTCCGGTCCTGGGGGAGAGCGGGACGATCTCGATTCCTCCGAATACTGAAGTGAGCATCGGCAAGGACGGCACGGTGTCGACCGTCCCTTCCGGAGCGAACCCGGGTTCCGTTTCGGTAGTGGGGCGGATCAAGTTGGTCAACCCGCCGGAATCGGATATCGCGAAGGGAGCGGACAGCCTTTTCAGGCTCAAAAGCGGAAAGCCTGCGGCATCCGATTCGAGCGTGCGCGTCATGGCGGGTTCCCTCGAGAGCAGCAATGTCAACATGGTCGAGTCGATGATCAACATGATCAATCTCGGTCGTGCATTCGACATGCAGATGAAATTGCTGCAAAGCGCGGACAGCAATGCCAGCAAGGCGAGCGCCTTGCTCAATATCAATGCCTAACGGTTTTCAGGAGGTAAAATGATTCGTTCCCTGTGGATATCAAAGACTGGACTGGATGCGCAGCAGATCGAAATGGATACCATATCCAACAACCTGGCGAACATCAACACCAACGGATTCAAGCGCTCTCGCGCCGTATTCGAGGATCTTCTGTACCAGACGCTGAGGCAGCCCGGCGCCCAGTCCTCGCAGCAGACCCAGCTTCCATCCGGTTTGCAGATCGGAACGGGGGTGCGTTCGGTTGCGTCCGAGCGCATATTCACCCAGGGCAACCTGCAGCAGACCGGAAACTCGCGGGATGTGGCGATCAACGGGAGCGGTTTTTTCCAGGTATTGATGCCTGACGGGACGACAGCCTATACGCGTGACGGCGCTTTTCAGAGCGACAATCAGGGGCAGCTCGTGACATCCAGCGGTTTTACGGTTCAGCCTGCGATCACGATCCCGGCCGGTACTCTGAGCATCACGGTGGGTCAGGACGGAACGGTTTCGGTGCTTCAGTCGGGCTCCAATACGCCTGTTCAGGTCGGGACGATCCAGCTTGCAACCTTCATCAATCCCGCAGGGCTTCAGGCGCATGGAGAAAATCTGTACCTCCAGACGGCTTCGTCCGGTTCCCCCACGATCAATGCGCCGGGGACGAATGGCGCGGGAACGCTGAACCAGGGATATGTCGAAACCTCGAACGTCAACGTGGTCGAGGAACTGGTGAGCATGATCCAGACCCAGCGCGCCTATGAAATCAATTCGAAGGCGATCACCACGTCGGACCAGATGCTTCAGAAGTTGTCGCAAATGTGATAGCGGAGTCATGATGGGTAAATTATTGTTGCTGGGCATGTTGATTCTTTCGGGATGCGCGGCGGTGCCTCCCACCGACATGCATCAGCCTTTGACGGCAAGGCCCGTTTCCCCCCCTTCGCCCCCGGCGGACGGTGCGATCTACCATGTGGGCATTGCAGAGCATCCCTTGTTCGAGGATGTCAGGGCGAGAAATGTGGGGGATACCATGATCATCAATATCGTGGAAAACACGTCCGCTTCCACAAAATCTTCCAGCAGCGCGAACCATGCCGGAAGCCTGTCCGAGAATGCCGCGATCCCGGTCGGTTTCGGCGTCAGGCTCAATCAGGGCGCTTCGCTTTCCGGGAGCTCTTCCAACAAGTTCGCGGGGGATGGGGCGAGCAGCGGAACTAATGTGTTTACCGGGACCATAGCGGTAACCGTGATCGAGGTGATGCCCAATGGAAACCTGATGGTCAGCGGGGAAAAGCAGATTGCAATCAACCAGGGGCACGAGTACATCCGTTTCTCGGGCGTGGTCAATCCTGCAACGGTGGTCGGCAATGCGGTCTCTTCGACCCAGGTTGCGGATGCGCGGATAGAATACAAGGCGAGCGGATATCTCAACGAAGCGCAGGTCATGGGCTGGTTGCAGAGATTCTTCCTCACCTTCATGCCGTTCTAGGGGGCTGAGATGGTGTTCAACTATGCAAAATATTTGATCCTGGCGCTTTGCTTCATGGCCGATTTCGCCCATGCCGAGCGGATCAGGGATATGGCGTCCATACAGGGCGTGCGCGAGAACCAGTTGATCGGATACGGCATCGTGGTCGGCCTCGACGGGACCGGCGATCTTACGGCGCAGACGCCATTCACGACCCAGAGCATCGTCAGCATGCTGCAGCAGCTTGGGGTGACCTTGTCCCCGGCCATCGCAGCCAGCCTCCAGTTGAAAAACGTCGCGGCCGTCATGGTGACGGCATCGATGCCTGCTTTCGTGAGGCCCGGCCAGACGCTGGATGTCACCGTTTCCTCGCTCGGAAACGCCAAGAGCCTGCGCGGCGGAACCCTGCTCCTGACGCCGCTCAAGGGCGGGGATGGACAGGTTTACGCGATGGCGCAGGGCAATCTTCTGGTCGGCGGAGTGGGCGCTTCCGCAGGAGGCGCTTCGGTTCAGGTCAACCATTTGAGCGTAGGCCGCATTTCCGCAGGCGCAACGATAGAGCGGGCCATACCCTCGCCTCTGGGGCAGGGCCAGTATATCGCCCTGGAACTCAATGCCACCGATTTCACGACGGCGAGCCGCGTTGTCGATGCGATCAACAAGAACTTTCTGCCCGGCACGGCATCCGCCCTGGACGGAAGAATGATACAGGTCAAGGCCCCCGTCAATGTCGACGAGCGGGTGTCTTTCCTCGGGCAGATCCAGGATATCGAAGTCGATGCCGCGAGAACGGCTGCAAAGGTGATCCTGAATGCGAGGACGGGATCGATCGTGATGAATCAGTCCGTCACCATAGAAAACTGCGCCGTGGCCCATGGCAGCCTTTCCGTCGTCATTTCGTCCGAACCTTCGGTGAGCCAGCCTGCGGCCTTCTCCGGCGGCACCACGACCGTGACGCAGAAGTCGAACATCGACATCAATGCGGAAAAAGGCGCGCTTATCACCTTGAAGGGAGCCTCCCTCGGGGAAGTCGTCAAGGCGCTCAATGCGGTCGGCGCAACGCCGCAGGATTTGCTCGCGATTTTGCAGGCGATGAAGGCAGCCGGCACTTTGAAAGCTGAGCTCGAGATCATCTGATGAGCAATCCTGTCGATTCCACCGGCAAGTTCTACCTGGATGTCCATAGCCTGGATGCCTTGCGTTTGCAGGCTGCAAAGGATCCCAAGCAGGCGTTGTCGGCGGTATCCAGGCAGTTCGAGAGCGTGCTTATGAGCATGATGCTCAAAAGCATGCGGGATGCGACGCCTCAGGAGGGACTTTTCGACAGCGAACAAACGAAACTGTACATGTCCATGCTCGATCAGCAGCTTTCCCAGACCCTGTCCAGGAAGGGAATGGGACTCGCTGAAATCATGACCAGGCAATTGAGTCCCGGACAGGCCGGTCAGCCGGTGCAGGCCCCGGCTGCTTTGAAAACGGCTCAGTCCGCGCCGATCGGCAGCGATTTCATATCCGGATTGCTGCCCCATGCGCTGGAGGCTGCAAAAGCGACGGGGATTCCGGCCAAATTCATGCTGGGTCAGGCGGCGCTGGAAACCGGATGGGGAAAGCATATGATCAAAAGCGCGAACGGACGCAGCAGTCATAACCTTTTCGGGATCAAGGCCGGCAAAAGCTGGACGGGACCGGTCGTGACGGCGCTGACCACGGAATATGTGAACGGGGTGCCGAAGAAAGTCTACCAGAACTTCCGTGCTTACGATTCATATGCCGAATCGTTTCAGGATTATGCCAGGCTGTTGAGCAGCCGTTACGCATCGGTGGTTACATCCGCCCAGGATGCGGCGGGATTCGCGCAGGGGCTGCAGTCGGCGGGTTATGCGACCGACCCGGACTATGCGGGCAAATTGATGCGCATGTTCGCGCAAAATCCGCTGAATGCGGTTGCATGATATCAAGTTTTGCGGCTTTTTGCCGTAATCGAATGCGTTAGGAGCGTATTATGGGAAGCGGGATACTCGGAATCGGAGTCAGCGGGCTCAGTGCTGCGCAAGCGGGAATTCTTGTGACCGGGCATAACATTTCCAATGTTACTACACCAAGTTACAACCGTCAGCAAACCGTTCAGACGACCAATACTTCCCTGCCTTCCGGGAGCGGGTTTTTCGGACAGGGCGTGCAGGTTACGACTGTGCAAAGGCTCTACAGCGATTTCCTGACGACTCAGGTCAACCAGGCGCAAGCCCAGGGCAGCCAGTTGAGCACTTATTCGACCCAGATCAACCAGATCGACAATCTGCTTGGGAACGCCACAGTGGGTTTGTCCCCTGCCCTGCAGAACTTCTTTTCATCGGTCCAGGGCGTGTCGAATACGCCTTCGTCCGTGCCTTCGCGCCAGTCCATGCTGAGCG
>JAIELG010000049.1 GCA_019753155.1 Burkholderiales bacterium | reverse complement strand
ACGACCTGCGTCGCGCGTCCGGCGATCATCTTTCCCAGCAACGTGCTCCACGCAGGATTAAATCAGCGGTTCCTTAGGGTTTCAGCTCGATCAATTTCAATTCCACGCTCAGGGTCTTCCACTCCTTGATTTCTTCCTTCAGCGCCGTGGAAGTCAGCGGGTTTTTGTTTCGCCAGCCGGCCTGCAAATACAGGTTGAACCCGGAAGGCGTAGCTTGCGCATCCATCTCCGGCAATGCGACATCGGTGCGGCTGCGGTAGAAAAGGGACGCCATTCTCAGCGCGAAAATCAGGGCGAGATCCGAAGGATGGTGCAGCAAGCCCTGCATCTTGGACAGGGAACCCTTGTGGGCAAGAACCAGCAGGCTCAGCCTCGTCTGTTCCTTCTTGGAAAAGCCCGGCATGTCCGCGTTGGCAAGAATATAAGCCGAATGTTTATGATAACCGTTGTGCGCAACGGAAATGCCGATTTCGTGAAGTTTTGCCGACCAGGCGAGATACTGAAGTTCGCTTGCGGCATCGATGGGCTTGATGAGTTTCTCGCCCAGGAAAAAAGCCAGCGTCTTGACGCGCCCGGCCTGGGCAGCGTCGACATGGTAACGCCTCATGAATTGATGGGTCGTCACATCGCGCATGTCCTTGTGGTGGAATCTGCCCAGCATGTCATACAAAACACCCTGCCTGAGCGCGCCCGTTGCGGGAATCATCTTGTCTATGCCGAGTTCGCAAAATGCGGCATACATGATCGAAAGTCCTCCCGGCAGGATCTGGCCCCTGTCCGGGCGCAATCCGGGAAGCTGCAAACGCCTGATGTCGCCTGCCTTGAGCAGATAGGCGCGCAATTTCTCGAGTCCTTCCAGGGTGATGCCAGACTCGCTGAAACCGTTCTGCTCCAGCACATCGCAGAGCGATCTCGCCGTTCCGGAAGAGCCGATGGCCTGCTGCCACTGACCCTTCGAAAACTCTCCCGTTATGGTTTGCAATTCGACTCTTGCGGCAAGCTCGGCCTGTTTCAGGTTCGCCTTGTTGATTCTGCCCTCCGGAAAATACCGCAGGCTGAAACTCACGCAGCCCATGTAAAGGCTCGCCAGTCTCAAGGGGGTCAGGCGAGTCCCGATGATGAATTCGGTCGACCCGCCCCCAATGTCGATGACCAGACGCTTTTCCTCGGACGCCGGCAAGCCGTGGGCGACGCCGAGATAGATCAGCCTGGCCTCTTCCTGGCCAGCGATCACTTCTATGGGGAAACCCAGGGCAAGTTCGGCTTTTTCGAGAAATTCCGGGGCATTCTTTGCAACCCTGAGGGTATTGGTGCCCACCGCCCTCACGGCATGGGCGGGAAGCCCCCTCAGACGCTCCCCGAAACGGTTCAGGCATTCGATCGCCCTTTTTTCAGCGGCGTCTTCGAGATAATTGTCCGGGGTGAGGCCGGCTGCAAGCCGAACCATGCTGCGCAGCGAATCCAGTGGATAAACCTGGTCTTCCACCACGCGCGCGATCTGCAGCCTGAAGCTGTTGGAGCCGAGATCAACTGCGGCCAGGGTTGAGTATTCCGGAGACAAGCTTATGCCTGACTTTCCCGCTCGATCTCTTCGACCGTGACATGGCGCACATCCTTGCCCTTGACAAGGTAAACCACGTATTCCGCCATGTTTTTCGCATGATCTCCTATCCGCTCTACCGCCTTGGCGACAAACAGGATTTCGAGGGAAGTCGAAATGGTGCGAGGGTCTTCCATCATGAACGTGATGAGTTGCCTCAGGATGCTCTGGAACTGCTCGTCGACGAGTTGATCCTGGCGCACGACTTTCCCTGCGGCGGAGGTGTCTAGTCTTGCGAATGCATCGAGCGAATCCCTGAGCATGCCGAGCGCGATTTCCCCCGCTCGCTTGATCTCGTTGAATCTGGGGTGGGAGATACGGTCGGAGGCGCAAATCAGTTTCGCCATGCGCGCGATTTTCTCGGCTTCGTCCCCGATGCGTTCGAGATCGGTGATCGTCTTGATCACGGTCATGATGAGGCGCAAATCTCCGGCTGCGGGCTGGCGGCGCGCGATAATCTGCGCGCACATCTCGTCGATCTCGACTTCCAGTCCGTTGACGCGGTGATCGGCATTGATGGTTTCCTCGATCGAATCCAGATCGCAGGTGTGGAGTCCGTCTATGGCTCTCGAAATCTGGTCTTCGACCAGTCCGCCCATTTTCAGAACCAGCGAACGCAACACCTCGAGTTCGACATCAAACTGCTTGGACATATGCTCGTTGCTTACCATGACTTCCACTCCGGGTTGATATTGAATCGCCGCCTATGACGCTTTGAGCGACTTGACTCCGCTTGAAGTTCCCAGAAGGAGCAGATCCGCCGGGCGGCGCGCGAAAAGTCCGTTGGTCACGACGCCCGTGATCTGGTTTATCACGCCCTCCAGCTCGACCGGATTCATGATGGCAAGCCCATGCACGTCGAGGATGGCATTGCCGTTGTCTGTCGTAAAACCCGCCCTGAGCCTGGGTTGTCCGCCGAGCTTGACGAGCTCCCGCGAAACATAACTCCTCGCCATGGGAATGACTTCCACCGGCAAAGGGAATTTTCCGAGCACATCCACCAGCTTCGATTCATCCGCAACGCAGATGAATCTGCGGCTCACCGCAGCGACGATTTTTTCCCGGGTCAATGCCCCGCCGCCGCCCTTGATCATATGCATGTTATGGGTGATTTCGTCAGCTCCGTCAACATAGACGTCCAGTTCGTTGACGCCGTTCAGGTCCAGCACTTCGATACCATGGCTTTTGAGTCTGGCGGCCGTCGCCTCCGAACTCGCCACCGCGCCTTCCAGCCTGTGTTTGACCTTGCCGAGCTCTTCTATGAAGTAATTCGCAGTCGATCCCGTCCCTACGCCGATAATGCATCCAGAAGGCACATGCTCTATCGCGGCTTTAGCTACCGCCTGCTTCATTTCATCCTGCGTCATAATTTCCCGCCCCCCTTGACTCAACCGTTAGAATAGCGCCTGGGATCGATTTGTACAATTCTGAAAAAGGAAATCGGTTAAACTTTGCCCATGATTCGCGGAACCGACAATCCGACCTTACACTGTAACGCATACTTGATTAACATTTTATGAAATCCGATTATCTGGAAAAAATTCTGACGGCCCAGGTTTACGATGTCGCCATCGAAAGCGCCCTCGAACTGGCGCCGAATCTTTCCTCGCGCCTGAAAAACCGCCTCCTGATCAAACGGGAAGATATGCAGCCGGTATTCTCTTTCAAGCTGCGCGGTGCCTACAACAAAATGGCGAATCTGCCGAGAGAGGCCTTGGAAAAGGGGGTCATCGCCGCATCCGCAGGCAATCATGCGCAGGGGGTCGCGCTTGCGGCGCAACGGCTCAAGGTGCCTGCGACGATCGTCATGCCGGTCACTACGCCCAGAATCAAGGTTCAGGCCGTGATGATGCGCGATGCGCATGTCGTGCTGTTCGGGGACACCTATGACGAAGCCTACGCGCATTCCCAGGTGCTCGCCCAGGAGCAGGGCCTGACATTCGTTCATCCCTATGACGACCCCGACGTGATCGCAGGGCAGGGCACCATTGCGATGGAAATCCTGAGGCAGCAGGCGCAGCCTGTCCATGCCATTTTCGTGCCTGTAGGCGGGGGCGGGCTGATCGCTGGAATAGCGGTCTATATCAAGCGTCTCCATCCATCGGTCAAAATCATAGGCGTCGAACCGGCCGATGCGGATGCGATGTACCGCTCGCTGCAAGCCGGCAGCAGGGTCAAGCTGGATCAGGTCGGCCTCTTCGCAGACGGCGTGGCAGTCAAGCTGGTGGGGGAAGAGACTTTCCGCCTGTGCAGGGAATTCGTCGATGAAATCATCCTGGTGAATACCGATGAAATCTGCGCGGCGATCAAGGATGTGTTCGAGGATACGCGCTCGATCCTGGAGCCTGCCGGAGCGCTTGCAATTGCGGGCGCCAAAAGCTACGTGGAACGCGAGAAAATCGAGGACAGAACCCTGGTCGCCATTGCATCGGGCGCCAACATGAATTTCGACAGGCTGCGCTATATCGCTGAACGCGCCGAACTCGGAGAGCAAAGGGAAGCCATACTGGCCGTGACCATCCCGGAAAAACCCGGCAGCTTCAAGAAATTCTGCGCCACGCTGGCCGCGCGCAACATCACCGAATTCAATTACCGCTTTTCCGATCCAACCGAAGCGCATGTATTCGTCGGGGTCCAGGTGCAAAATCGCATCGAAACCGAAAATCTGCTCGATGCACTGATTAAACATGGACTCAAGGCGCTGGACTTCACCGACAACGAGATGGGAAAGCTGCATATCCGCCATATGGTGGGGGGGCATGCGCCGCTTGTCGAAAACGAAATCCTCTACCGCTTCGAATTCCCGGAGCGTCCCGGTGCGCTCATGCAGTTCCTGAACAACATGAGCCACAACTGGAATATCAGCCTGTTTCATTACCGCAATCACGGAACGGATTATGGGCGCGTCCTGGTCGGGATGCAGGTTCCCGAAAACGAGATGGAAGAATTCAGCCGATTTCTCGACCAGTTGGGATACCGCTTCTGGGCCGAAACGGACAATCCGGCGTACAGGCTGTTCCTGGGTTAGCGATAGGTTTCTCCGTCGTATCCGGGGCGGTGAGTTAATTTGATAAATTATGCTGTTTTCGTCGGGCAAATACTTATAGAATTGCATCTGCTCAAGACGAATCAGCGGCTTATGAGGGAACAGGTTGAAAATGGCATGAGAGAAACGCTGTACGATATTCTGGAAGTCAGCCGGACTGCCAGTCCGGAAGTGATCCGGGCCGCATACAAGAGCCTTGTCCAGCGCTTCCACCCGGACAAAAACCCTGACAACCCGAACGCGGAAGACCTGCTCAAGCTCATCAACAGCGCTTATGACACGCTTTCCGACGCGTCGAAAAGGGCGGCCTACGATGTCATGCTCGCTCTCGAGGATCTGGCTTCCCCGCAAGCGCCTCCCGAAGAGGCGCGGGGTTCGGAAGAACCCATGGCCACGGCCGAACCCGAAACAGATCAGGCCTTTGCCGAGAAATGGGATCTGTACCAGGCATTTATCGGCAAGAATCCGAATTATTACCGCCCCATCTTCAGGCGGTTCCATGTCACCGGAAAAACTGCGGGAGCCATCAACTGGATGGCGCTCCTTGCAGGCGGCGGGTGGGCTGCCTATCGCAAGCTTTATGGCGTCGCCCTGTTTCATTTCGTCCTGCTCGCCGCAGGAATCGCGCTCACGCAATTCCTGACCAGCCCGCTGAAGCTGCTCGCGCTGGTCCCTTTCTTTGGAATGTCAGCCTGGCTTGCGCTGTCGGCAAATGCCCTTTACTTCCGTCGCACATCCAGGAAAATCAGCGAAATATCCAGGCTGGATGGGGATAGCGCCGAAATTTTCAGGAAAGTTCACCTCGCCGGCGGGGTCAACGCGCTCGCCCCCTTCATCTTTGCGATTCTGGCTGTCGTCGCCTTCGTGGCTTCAGTTTGGCTTTCCTCGCCCCACCAGCCGGCGAAGGTGCAGTCGGCCGTGCCGACGCGCAGGATCGAGTCCAGGCCGACGCCGATTGCAAATGCACCCGAGTTTCCCGAAGCCGAGGCGCCGGAACCCAAGCCGGAACCCAAGCCGGAACCCAAGCCCAAGCTGGAGCTGAATCCCGAACCCATTCCGGCGCCTGCGGCAAAGCCTGTGCCGAGGCCGGTCGAGAAACGCCAGGAGAAACCGAAACCTGCCGTCAGCGCCAGAGAGGCGCCGCCGCCTGCCGTCGCCATGATCGAGCCGACAAGGCGGCCGGCAATCGAGGCTCAGAAGTATCTTGATCTTGCCACGGCGGTTTCTTCCGGGGACAGGGCTGCCGTCGAGAAAATGCTCAAGGAAGGGGAGGATGTGAACCTGGTAAAGAACAATCAGGTGCCCCTGATCATCGCAGTCAAAAACGGCGATATCGCCATGGTCCGCCTGCTCATCGCTCACGGAGCCGACGTCAACCTGACCGACAACCAGGGCAATGCGGCCATGATTTATGCTAAAGTCAGGGCTGATGCCAAAATGATCGATATCCTGAAGAATGCGGGCGCAAAAAACCCTTTCAACTAATGGACATGACAGCCCCTCCGATAACAAAATCCGTCATGCCCGTTTCTCCCTCCCTCCCCCGCAAGCGGGAGCGGGGCGGCAGGACTTGCTGCGCAAATTTCACGTTAAGGCGATGGCCATCAGCTGCCTGTCCCTGCTTGCTTTCCTGTCCTCGACCGGCTTCTCCGCCGATCTGAACGAGGATTTCATGGCTGCGCGTAAAGCCTACGCGCAAGGCGATGCCGGGAATCTGGAAACCTATTCGCGGCGATTGCAGGGAAGCCCTCTTCAGCCTTATGCGGAGTACTGGCGGCTCAGCATGAATCTGGACGACGAGGCGTCCGTCAGGGCGTTCCTCGATCGATACCAGGGCAGCCTGCTTGCGGAACGCCTTCGCAAGGCCTGGCTGAAATCCCTCGCGAAGTCGCAGAAATGGCGGCTTTTCTATGAACAATACCCCTCTGTCATAAACAGCGACACCGAACTCGACTGCATCTGGCGACAGGCGCGGGAAAATCTCGGCGACGGGAAAGCTCTGGCGGAGGTCCGCCCATTATGGTTCAGCGACAGTGCGCAGCCGGATAGTTGCGAGCTGATGTTCAAGACCTTGATCGCAACGAACGAAATCACCCAGAAGGACATATGGGCACGGCTCAGGCTGACCCTCGAATCGGGCAACATCACCCTCGCCAGACAAATCAACGGCGATCTGCCGAAAAAGGAGGCGATGAATGACAGGAGCCTGATATCGGCTTACGAGCACCCGGATCGCCGCCTCGACGGAAAGCCCCGCTCCCGCGCCGAAAGGGAAATCGCAATCTTCGCCGTACTGCGCATTGCAAGGTCGGACCCCGAGCAGGCAAAAGCATACTGGTCGAAAATGGGCGGACGTTTCAGTGAATCCGATCGTAAATACGTTCTCGGAAAAATCGCTTTCCAGGCCGCGCTCAAGCATATGCCGCAAGCGCTGCAATGGTTCGACGAGGCCGGGGATTCCCTGGACGATCAGGAACTTGCATGGGAAGCCCGCGCGGCTTTGCGCGAGAAGAACTGGCCCCGCGTCCTGTCCGGCATCGGAGCCATGTCGCCCGAGGCGCAAAACGAGGACGCCTGGCGTTACTGGAAGGCTCGCGCGCTCAAATCCATGGGGAAAACCGCCGAGGCCAATGCCATTTTTGCCGTTCTGAGCCACGAACATGATTTCTACGGCCAGCTTGCCCTGGAGGAGCTGGGAACGGTGGTCACCCTGCCAGCCTACCCCTACAAGCCGGGCGAGGAGGAAATCGTGGCAGTCGGGAAAGAGCCGGGGATACAGCGGGCACTGCTTTTATATTCGATGGGATTGAGGGTGGATGCCACGCGGGAATGGATATGGGCGATCCGTGGATTCGACGACAGGACATTGCTTGCGGCAGCCGAACTCGCAAGACGCCGCGGGCTTTACGATCGCGCCATCAATACTGCCGAGAAGACGGTACAACTGGATGACTTCGGCCTGCGTTTCCTCGCCCCCTACCGCGACATCATGCACGAGCAGACGCGGCAGCTCGATCTCGACGAAGCGTGGGTTTACGGTCTTGTCCGCCAGGAAAGCCGTTTCGTCATGGGCGCAAGGTCCGGGGTCGGCGCATCGGGGCTGATGCAGTTGATGCCTGCAACTGCGAAATGGGTCGCAGCCAAACTCGGTCTGAGGGGGTTTCACGACACCCTCGTGAATCAACTCGAAACCAATATCAGCCTTGGCACCTATTATCTGAAGCATATCCTCGTTCTTCTGGACAACCAGCCTGTCCTCGCATCTGCCGCCTATAACGCAGGCCCTTCCCGCGCGCGGCAATGGGCGGCGGCTGAACCCATGGAGGGGGCGATTTACATCGAAACCATTCCCTTTGGCGAAACGAGGAACTATGTCAAGAAAGTGATGAGCAACACCGAATATTATGCAAGCTCGTTCGGGCAGGAAATGCTTTCCCTCAGAAAGCGTCTCGGCATCATCCACAGAACGGACAGCGTTCAGGACGGGCCATGAAAATCTACTCGGTGGGCGGTGCGGTCAGGGACGAGCTTCTCGGCCTCCCCGTCAAGGATCGCGACTACGTGGTGGTCGGCAGTTCGCCCGAGAACATGGCGAGCCTCGGATTTCGCCCTGTGGGCAAGGATTTCCCGGTATTCCTCCACCCGCAAACGCACGAGGAGTACGCGCTTGCCAGAACCGAGCGGAAAACCGCGAGAGGCTACAAGGGCTTCGAAATCTACGCTTCTCCCGAAGTCACCCTGGGCGAGGATCTCGCCAGGCGCGACCTCACGATCAACGCCATGGCCAAAGACGAAGCGGGCAACATCATCGACCCTTTCGGCGGGATCGCCGACCTCGAAGCCGGCATCCTGCGCCATATCGGCCCCGCATTTTCCGAGGATCCCGTCAGGGTTCTGCGCGTTGCGCGCTTCTCCGCGCGCTTTGGCTTCAGGATCGCCCCGGAAACGCTGGCTCTCATGAACGAGATGGTCCACAACGGGGAAGTCGAGGCGCTGGTTCCCGAGCGCATCTGGCAGGAACTCGAAAGGGGGCTCATGGAAAAAAAGCCTTCGAGGATGTTTCATGCGCTGAAGGAATGCGGCGCATTGCAGCGCATCATGCCGGAACTGGACGCGCTTTTCGGTGTGCCTCAATCCCCGCAGCATCATCCCGAAATCGATACCGGGGTGCATGTCATGCTTGTGCTCGATCATGCCGCGTCCCGCGATTATCCTCTGGAAGTGCGCTTCTCCGCCCTGATGCACGACCTGGGAAAAGGCACGACGCATCCCGAAGAATGGCCCCACCATTCCGAACACGAGGCGAGGGGCGTGGCGCTCGTGAAAGATCTCTGCTCGAGGATCAGGGTTCCGAACGATTGCCGCGATCTCGCCCTCGTCACGACGCATTTTCACGGCACCGCGCACCGCGCCCTGGAACTCGATGCGGCGGGAATTCTCGGCCTCCTGCAGGGGGTGGATGCTTTTCGCAAATCCGAGCGCTTCGAATTTTTCCTTTGCGCCTGCATGGCGGATTTCAGGGGCCGTCCGGGTTACGGGGAAGCCCCTTATCCCCAGGCGGAAATGCTGAGGTCGGCCCTCAGCGCCGCCCTCGATGTCGACGCCGGAGCGATCGCGAAAACCGCATCGAGTCCGAAGGAAATCAGCGAAAAAGTCGCACAGGCCAGAGTGGATGCAATCGGGGCGCGTCTGCCAATTAGGGGTGCGTAGCCATCATGGACAATCGTTTCCTATAATGGTCTTTGGCGGCCCGAATTGTCGGGCGGACGAGGAAAATCATGATCATGAAATTTATCGGCATCCTGCTGATGCTCTGCATGGGAACGGCTTTTGCCGGGGAAGAACAAGGTGCGCTTTCGGCTTTCGTCGCCTACACGGATTTGCGTATGGGCTCCATCGAGCGCAGCCTGGAAATCGCGGCCTCCACACATGAGGCGAAATCGGGCAAATGGGAGGACGTGAAGGATTTGCTGCAAGGCTACCAGAAATCGGAGGACGGACTCATCCTCTGGTATGCCCTTTCCGATGGGGGCTATTACACCGTGGACAGGGGGCTCATGGATGTGAAGCTGAACGACAGAAGCTACTTCCCGGATCTTCTGGCGGGCAGGAATGTCGTCGGTTCTCTCGTGGTCAGCAAGAGTACGGGCAGACGCTCGGCCGTGATCGCGGTTCCAGTCGTGAAAGATGGCAAAGTCGTGGGCGCAGTCGGCGCTTCGCTTTTTCTGGACGGATTATCCAGCCGGATAGGCTCTATCCTTTCCCTGGAAAAGGGCAAAACTTTTTTCGCTCTTGCCCCGGACGGCCTGACAGCGCTGCACAGCAAGGCCGCTCGCCATTTTCTCGATCCAAGGGAACTGGGCGGCGAGTCGCTCAAAAAAGCTGCGAACGAGATGCTTTCGAAGGATTCGGGGGAGGTGGCCTACGAATACGACAATGCGACGAAGCGGGCGGTATTCAGAACTTCCCCGCTGACGCACTGGAAGTTCGCGATAAGCTCTGATGGTGGGCGATAGTGGGTTCGAACCACTGGCTTCCACCGTGTGAAGGTGGCACTCTACCGCTGAGTTAATCGCCCGAGGGGTGCCATTCTAACATATTTCAGGCGTAAAAACTCGTCTCCCCCTCGGGGCGGGTCTTGAAGCGCTTGTGCAGCCAGTAGTACTGTTCCGGCATGTCGAGTATTCTCTCCTCGATGAAGGCGTTCATCCTGCGCGTGTCGGCTTCCACATCCTCCGTCGGAAAATCCTGCCATGCGGGATAGAACCTGATTTCATAGCCTTGCCCCCACGGCAATTGCCGCGTCACGCTGGGAACGACGGCGGCCCCCGTCATCGAAGCGAGCCTGGAAAGTCCGTTTACTGTGGCCGCCTTCACGCCGAAAAATGGCACGAAGCTGCCGTCCCGGATGCCGAAATCCATGTCCGGAAGATAATAAAATGGAAGGCCCTGTTTCATCGCCCTGATCACGGGTCTCAGGCCCTGCTGCCTGGAAAGCAGGGTGGACGTGCCGAAGCGTTTCCTCCCATGAAGGAGCATTTCGTCGAATTTCGGATTTTTCTGATGGCTGTAAACCGAAACGGCGGGATAATCGCAGCTCAATCGCACCCCGCCCATATCCAGCCCGACGAAATGCGGGGCAAGCCATATCACGGGCCTGTTTGAAACCGCTTCCCAGTTTTCGATGCCTTCGATGCGTATGAGCCGCCTGATCCGGCTCATGGAAGACCACCAGAGCAGGCCGTGTTCGAGAAAACTCCTTCCTAGGGCGCGGAAATGTCCCCTCACGAGGGACTCCCTTTCCCTGTCGTTCATGGAGGGGAAACAAAGCCGGAGATTGATCCTGGCGACCCTTCTGCGCTCTTTCCCCAAAAAATAAAGCAGCATGCCTAGCATTTCCCCAAAAACGGCGAGCATGGGGAGCGGCAGAAAATGCAGCAGCCACATCAGGGCAAGTCCGGCTCTTGTCAGCATGTCAGGGGTTCCTGGGCTTGGCCCCTGCGGGAGCCTTGTAGCGATTGTAGCTCCACATGTATTGGGACGGGCAAGTCCGCACCAGGCGCTCGATGGCGCGATTGAGCGACTCGGGCGTGACGGGTTCATCCGGCAAGGCGTACAGGTGCAGGCAGTATCCGAGTCCTTTCGGCAGGCGTTCGGCAAAAGCCATGATAATGGCAGCGCCAGTCGATTGCTGGAGTCGTCCGACGAGGGTCATGGTATAGGCCGGGCGGCCGAAAAAGTCGGCCCATTCCCCTTCCCCCGCGCCGGGCGCCTGATCGGGAAGGAGTCCCACCGCCTCCCCACGCTTTAGCGCCATGAGGAGTTTTCGCACGCCCGAGACATCCGCCGGGGCGAGGGATAAATGGCGCCTTCCCGCTTTCATGACCGATTCCAGCCATTCGAATTTGGGCTTTTTGTAAAGCGCTGTGAGCGGCAGGATTTGCGCACCGTAAAGCGCCGATGCTTCGAAACAGCCGAGATGCGGGGTGAGAAAAATAACGCCCTTCCCGGTTGCCGTTGCCATATCGACCACGCCCCAGTCGTCGCATTTCACGAGCTTCACCATTTCTCGATTGAACCAGACCGGAATAATTTCGAGAAATGTCTTTCCCGCTTCGGAAATCGAAGCCTTGAGCAGCGCTTCGTATTCGTCGGCACGGCAACCGCTCTGCTTCAGGTTTTCCCTGAGTCTGGAAGCATAGGTGGGAGAGAGCAAATAAGCCGCCCAGCCCAGAATTTTGCCCAGCCCATGTATCCATGGGAGCGGCAAGCGGGAAAATAAGCGCAATATGCGTTGTAACATAAATGTCTTTTGAAACCGTCCGATATTTGATATGCTTCGCGGACATCCAAAATTCGAAGGACGATATAAATCATGAATGAGTTTCTGTTCACTTCCGAATCCGTCTCGGAAGGACATCCCGATAAGGTAGCCGACCAGATTTCCGATGCGATTCTCGATGCTATATTAACCCAAGACAAGTATTCGCGGGTAGCTGCCGAAACGCTGGTCAATACGGGGCTCGTTGTCCTCGCAGGAGAAATCACCACCAATGCGGTAGTCGATTACATCCAGATCGCCCGCGACACCATCAAGCGCATCGGCTACGACAGCTCCGATATCGGCTTCGATTACAAGACCTGCGCAGTCCTGACCGCCTATGACAAACAGTCCCCCGACATCGCCCAGGGCGTGAACGAAGGCCAGGGACTCGATCTCGAGATGGGCGCGGGAGACCAGGGGCTCATGTTCGGCTATGCCTGCGACGAGACGCCCGGACTCATGCCCATGCCGATCTATTATGCGCACCGCCTCGTGGAAAGACAGGCCGAGCTTCGCAAGGACGGCAGGCTTTCCTGGCTGCGCCCGGACGCGAAATCGCAGGTCAGCATCCGCTATGTCGACGGCAAGCCGCAGCATGTCGAAACCGTGGTGCTGTCCACCCAGCATCACCCTGACATTTCCCAGGCGGCCCTCGAAGAAGCCGTGATCGAAGAAATCGTCAAGCCCGTCATCCCCAAGCATATGCTCAATGCCGACACGCGCTTTTTGATTAACCCCACTGGGCGTTTCGTCATCGGCGGACCGATGGGGGACTGCGGACTCACCGGGCGCAAGATCATTGTCGACACCTACGGTGGCGCGGCGCGCCACGGCGGCGGGGCGTTCTCCGGCAAGGATCCCTCCAAGGTCGACCGTTCCGCAGCCTACGCCGGCCGCTATGTCGCCAAGAACATCGTTGCTGCGGGCCTCGCTTCCCGTTGCGAAGTGCAGGTCGCCTATGCGATCGGCATCGCCCGTCCGGTCAGCCTGATGGTGAATACCTTCGGCACGGGCAGGATTCCGGATGCGAACATCGCGAAGCTGGTCGAAGCACACTTCGATCTTCGCCCCAAGGGCATCATCCAGTCGCTCGACCTGATGCGTCCGATCTATACCCGGACCGCCGCATACGGGCATTTCGGCAGGGAAGAGCCGGAATTCACATGGGAACTCACTGACAAGGCGGAAGCGCTCAAAGCCGAAGCAGGCATTTAAGTCCACACCCCTTCCCGAGGGGCGCTGCGACCCGTCATCCCGCAAGGTGACGGGCCAGGCTTGGGAAGGGCGTTTCAATCGTAAGAACGGCGCCCATTCATTAATTTGAATGGAGATTTACAATGAACGCCGCAGTCCAAACTTCAACCTTCGCCGATTACAAGGTCGCAGACATTTCCCTCGCAGCATGGGGCCGCAAGGAAATCCAAATCGCAGAAACCGAAATGCCGGGATTGATGGCATTGCGCGAAGAATATGCCGGGAAAAAGCCGCTGGCAGGCGCGCGCATCGTCGGTTGTCTGCACATGACCATCCAGACCGCAGTCCTGATCGAGACCCTGGTCGATCTCGGGGCCGAAGTGCGCTGGAGCTCATGCAACATCTTCTCGACCCAGGATCAGGCTGCATCGGCCATCGCGGCGGCGGGAATCCCCGTTTTCGCCTGGAAGGGCGAGACCGAGGAAGAATTCTGGTGGTGCATCGAGCAATCGATCTTCGGCCCCAACAACTGGCTTCCCAACATGATCCTCGACGACGGCGGAGACGTTACCCAGATCATGCATGACAAGTATCCGAATCTGCTTGAGCATGTGCGCGGCATTTCCGAAGAAACGACGACCGGCGTGCATCGCCTCTACGAGATGATGAACAAGGGCGAGCTGAAATGCCCGGCCTTCAACGTCAACGATTCCGTCACCAAATCCAAGTTCGACAACCTTTACGGTTGCAGGGAATCCCTGGTCGACGGCATCAAGCGCGCAACGGACGTGATGATCGCAGGCAAGATCTGCGTCGTGCTCGGATACGGCGATGTGGGCAAGGGATGCGCCCAGGCTTTCCGCGGGCTGGGTGCGACGGTATGGGTCACGGAAATCGATCCGATCTGCGCGCTTCAGGCTGCGATGGAAGGCTATCGCGTCGTCACGATGGATGATGTGGCTGATCAGGGCAACATCTTTGTGACCGCGACCGGAAACGTCAACGTCATCACCCACGAACACATGCTGAACATGAAGGACGAAGCGATTGTCTGCAATATCGGTCACTTCGATTCGGAAATCGACATCGCCTCCCTGAGGCAGTACACATGGGAAAACATCAAGCCCCAGGTTGACCATGTGATCTTCCCCGACGGCAGGAAAATCACCATCCTGGCCGAAGGCCGCCTCGTCAACCTCGGCTGTGCAACAGGACACCCCAGCTTCGTGATGTCTGCCTCCTTCACGAACCAGGTGATGGCGCAGATCGAACTCTGGAACAATCCGGGGAAATATCCCGTCGACGTTTACGTCCTGCCGAAACACCTGGACGAAAAAGTCGCGAGGCTGCATCTCAAGAAGATCGGGGTGAATCTGACCGAACTTTCCGAAAAGCAGGCCGAATACCTCGGAATAGACAAAAACGGCCCTTACAAGCCGGCGCATTACCGTTATTGATGCACCATTGAAATCACGCCGGGGGTCTCCCCCGGCTGCTCATATCATGTCACGCTATTCAGACCGCACTTTCAGTTTCGAGTTTTTCCCTCCACAGACTCCGGAAGGGGTGGAGAAGCTCAGAGCCGCGCGCAAACAGCTCGCGCCGCTCAATCCAAGATTCTTCTCTGTGACTTTCGGCGCCGGTGGCTCGACGAGGGACAGAACCCTCGACACGGTGCTGGAAATCCAGGCCGAGGGCCATTGCGCAGCGCCCCACCTGTCGTGCATAGGTTCGACGAAGGAAAACATCGCATCCATACTCGATCAATACATGGCGCAAGGCGTGAAGCACCTCGTTGCGCTGCGCGGCGATCTGCCTTCCGGAACCGCATCGACGGGGGAGTTCAGGTATGCCAACGAGCTCGTGGCATTCATACGCGAGGAGACCGGGGATCATTTTCATATCGAGGTCGCAGCCTATCCCGAATTTCATCCCCAATCGGCTTCTCCAGGGGAGGATATCGCGAATTTCAAAAGGAAAGTCGAGGCCGGGGCGAATTCGGCGATCACCCAGTATTTCTACAATCCTGACGCGTATTACAATTTCGTCGAGGAATGCGTAAAGGGCGGTGTGTTCATTCCCATCGTGCCGGGAATCATGCCGATTTACAATTATTCGCAGCTTGCCCGGTTTTCCGACGCATGCGGCGCGGAAATCCCGCGCTGGATCAGGAAGAAACTCGAGAGCTACCACGACGATATCGATTCGATACGTGCGTTCGGCCTGGAAGTCGTCGTGAATCTCTGCGAAAATCTTCTGGCTGAGGGCGTGCCGGGACTGCATTTTTATACGCTTAATCAGGCAGCCACGGTGCAGACCATATGGAATCGCCTGGGTTTGTCGAATTCTTCTGAAATCTGACCGAATTTCGGGTAATATTGTAGTCATGTCGAGAATCGTGAACTGCATAAAACTGGGGAAACCTGCCGATGGGCTGGATTTTCCGCCCTACCCAGGAGACCTGGGTAGGTGCATCTTCGAAAACGTCTCGAAGGAAGCCTGGGGCGCGTGGCTCAAGCAACAGACCATGCTGATCAACGAAAACCGCCTGAATCTTGCCGACCCCAAGGCAAGGAAATATCTCGCCGAACAGATGGAACAGCACTTTTTCGGGGGAGGGGCGGACATCGCATCGGGCTATGTCGCACCGAAATGATCGTTGCGCGCAGGCATGACGAAGACCCCAAATACTGATTACCTGAACCGCGAACTCGGTCTGCTGGAATTCAACAGGCGGGTTCTGGCCCAGGCCGAAGACCCGTCCCATCCCCTGCTCGAACGCTTGAGATATCTGTGTATCGTCAGCAGCAATCTCGACGAGTTTTTCGAAATTCGCGTTGCCGGCCTCAAGGAACAGATCAATCTCGACTCCCCTTCGAGCGGACCTGACGGGATGAATCCCTCGCATGTGTTCAGGCT
Organism: Burkholderiales bacterium; assembly: GCA_019753155.1. Taxonomy (GTDB): domain Bacteria; phylum Pseudomonadota; class Gammaproteobacteria; order Burkholderiales; family JABEVD01; genus JABEVD01. Next base: position 7,872 of record JAIELG010000049.1, on the reverse strand, counting down.
CGTCTCCGAAAAATCCCACGAACTCGTCGCAAAGCAGTACCAGATGCTCAACGATGGCATTCTGCCGGCGCTCGCCGAACGGGGAGTCCGCTTTCTGCGTCGCGGCGACTGGACGGAAGCCCAGCGCGAGTGGATCAGATCCTTCTTCTTCAGGGAATTGATGCCGGTTCTGACGCCTATAGGCCTCGATCCGTCCCATCCTTTCCCGCGGGTATTGAACAAGAGCCTTAATTTCGCGATCGAACTCGAGGGGCGGGACGCCTTCGGCAGAAATTCGGGCACCGCCATCGTTCAGGCTCCCAGGATATTGCCGAGGGTCGTCCAGCTTCCGAAAGAGCTATGCGAAAGCGAATACGACTTCGTCTTTCTTTCTTCCATGCTGCATGCCCATGTCGAGGAACTTTTTGTCGGGATGTCCGTTTTGCAGTGCTCCCAGTTCAGGGTCACGAGGAACAGCGACCTTTTCGTGGACGAGGAGGAAGTCAAGAACCTGAGAATCGCCCTTCAGGGCGAACTGCCGCAAAGGCATTTCGGCAATGCAGTGAGGCTCGAGGTCGCGGAGAACTGCTCCCCATCCATGGCCGAATTTCTGCTGCAGCAGTTCGGTCTCACGCAGGACGATCTTTACCGGGTCAACGGGCCGGTCAATCTTTCCCGCCTCATGCAAATCCCGGACCGGGTGGAAAGAGCGGATCTTAAATTTTCCCGCTTCATTCCTGGAGTGCCGGCCATACTCCAGAAAAAAGCGGCCAATATTTTTCAGGTGATCAGGAAAGGGGATGTCCTGCTGCACCATCCTTTCGAATCCTTCCAGCCTGTCATCCAGTTCATCCAGCAGGCGGCGAGCGATCCGCTTGTCATCGCCATCAAGCAGACTGTTTACCGCACCGGAACCGATTCGATCATCATGGAAGCGCTGATCAATGCAGCGCAGCAGGGGAAGGAAGTCACCGTGGTGGTCGAACTTCTGGCGCGCTTCGACGAGGAAGCCAATATCAACTGGGCAGGACGCCTGGAGGAAGCCGGCGCGCATGTCGTGTACGGGGTCGTGGGCCACAAGACTCATGCCAAGATGGCGATGGTGGTGCGGCGGGAAGGGGACCGCCTGCGCCGTTACGTGCATCTCGGGACGGGAAATTATCACCCCAGGACGGCGAAGCTTTACACCGATTTCGGCCTCTTCACCTGCAACGAGGAAATCTGTTCGGACGTGAACGATGTGTTCATGCAGCTCACGGGGCTGGGGCGCGCAGGAAAACTCAAGCATTTGTGGCAATCCCCATTTTCCCTGCATGCCCAGGTTCTGCTGGCAATCCAGCAGGAAGCGAGGAATGCCGCGGCTGGGCTTCCTTCCGGCATTATCGCGAAAATGAATGCGCTCCTGGAGCCGGAAGTCATACAGGCGCTTTACAATGCATCCAAAGCCGGAGTCAAGATCGACCTGATCGTCCGTGGAGTTTGCGCGTTAAGGCCCGGCATTCCCGGACTTTCGGAAAACATCAGGGTGCGCTCCATCATCGGGCGTTTCCTGGAACACAGCAGGATATTTTATTTCAGAAGCAATGGCGCCCAGAATGTCTATCTTTCGAGTGCGGACTGGATGGACAGGAATTTCTTCAGAAGAATCGAGATCTGTTTCCCCATCCTGGATTCGAAACTGAAAAGACGCGTGATCGCGGAAGGGCTGAAACCCTACCTCAAGGACAACTGCCAGGCATGGGAGATGGATACCGAGGGGCATTATCACCGCAAGCGCGGACGCAGCAATATCTGCTGCGCCCAAGCCGAACTGCTTTCCGCGAAGAAAGCAGTTTAAACGGGACCCCCGCAAATGCCGTCAAGACCGGCATCCTGAACCTGAGGTTCAAGTCGGTCGCCTCCCGGCCGCATCAGGCTTGTTCGTCTTGGAACAGGCACAACAGCGACGCTACGCTCAGCAACCTCAATGCCAAAATATTGGTTCAAGGAATAAATGGTCTTGTCGAACACAGCAGGGGAAAAACTTTAAAAGAGTTCATCCTGCTCTATCATCGCTTTTTCGAGCGAAGACTTCATGGCATTCATTCTACGCTTGTATTCGCCGATTTCAACCCCGCCCGTTTTCACCGTCAGCAATTCATGCGCAACATTGAGCGCGGCCATCACGGCGATGCGGTCTGTGCCTGCCAGTTTCCCGGAATCGCGGATCTCGCTCATCTTCCTGTCGAGATAGGCCACAGCATCCAGAAGCGCGCCTTCCTCGCCTTCCTCGCAGGCGACCCTGAAAGGGCGGCCCATGATGATGACATCCATGCTCTTGCTCATTCTTCGTCTCCGGGGATTTTCGAGAGCAGCGCCTCGAGGCGGCTTTTCGCAATATCGATTTTCTCGGAAAGGCGCATGTTGTCACTCCGGGCCGATGCCAGATCCTGCCTCAAGGCCAAATTGCCGGCGCGCAAGCGCTGGTTCAATTGGATAAATTGGGCTATTTTTTCTTCCAGTGCTTTGAGTTCTGTATCCATCCCGAGACTATAGATTAACAAAAGCCGGCGAGTCAAACCTGTCTGATTTTAATCGGACGCCAGCCTCATGTAAAATGAAACCATGCCCAAACAATTCATCATCCTTTTCCTCCTGGCGCTCGGCGGCTGCTGCACCGTGCCGAAGCCCGCGAAGCCGGTTCCCGTTGCCGCAGCTTGGGGCGAATTGCCTGGATGGAAGGATGAAGCCGTTCTGCCCGCATTGCAATCCTTCCTCAAAAGCTGTCCCGTCCTGAAAAAGCAGCCTTCCTGGGTTTCGGTATGCCTGGAAGCGGAAAAAATTCAAAAGCCCGACGATGCAGCGGCCCGCGCCTTTTTCGAAACGCATTTCACACCCTACCGGCTTTCCGCTCCCGACGGCTCTCGCGAAGGGCTGATCACGGGCTACTATGAGCCCATGGTCGGGGGAAGCCTGAAATCCTCCTCCCGCTATCGCTATCCTGTTTACGGCGTGCCCAGGGATCTGGTTTCGGTTGATCTCGGGGAAGTTTATCCCGAGCTCAAGCCCATGCGGCTCAGGGGCAGGCTGGAGGGCAGGAAGCTTGTCCCCTATTACAGCCGCGCCCAGATCGATAGTGAAGCGATGCCGCTTCGAGGCAGCGAGATACTCTGGGTGGACGATGCGATCGATCTGTTTTTCCTGCAGATACAGGGATCGGGGAAAGTCGCGCTGGATACGGGAAATATGGTGCGCATCGGCTACGCCGACCAGAACGGCTATCCTTACCAGTCGATAGGCAGGCTGCTTGTCGAGCGTGGAGAAATTTCGCTGGAAAACGCTTCGATGGACGGCATCAGAAACTGGGCAAAAAATCATCCCGAAAAAGTGGCCGAACTGCTCGGCGCCAACCCGAGCTACGTTTTTTTCAAATTCATCTCCGACACCCTGCCCAATCCGCCGGGCGCGCTCGGCGTTCCCCTGACGCCCGGCTTGAGCCTTGCGGTCGACCCCAGGACCATCCCGCTGGGCGCTCCGGTCTATCTTTCGACCACATGGCCCGCCACGTCCGAATCACTGGATCGCCTGATGCTCGCGCAGGACACGGGCGGGGCAATCAAGGGGGGCGTTCGGGCTGATGTCTACTGGGGTTCGGGCAAGCCTGCGGGAGAACTCGCCGGAAAAATGCGCCAGCGCGGCAAGCTATGGGTGCTGCTCCCGACGAAATAAGTCAGGATTTGTTCTCCCGGCTTTTTTCGCGTGCGATATCCAGCTCGCTTTTTTCCTTGCCGGATTTCTTCCCGGAAAATGCAACGAAAAGGATTGCGCTCAAAAAGCAGATCGTGACGATGGTTTCGATCATGATGTTTCCCGGATGCCTGATGAAGAATGTGGTTGTATCAATGCATGATATATTACACGCGGGGGCGCGAAACTGGAAGGGCGCGCATCCTTTTCGAACGGAGCGCGGCTTCGAATGAGCGGCGGGCCCATATCGCGGCATCTTCCCGGTCTTCCAGGATCCCCTCCGGCGCCTGGTAGTAGGATATCTTCATGATCTTGCCGCCCCTTGCGTATTCGAACCTGCCCAGCCCCGCCTGCTCGAAGTGGCTGGCGTTTTCGGCATCCGCCTTCAGGTAGAGCGTATCGTCCGTCACCAGGCCGAACATCAATCCATCGCGATAAATGCCGTACCCGCCGAACATCTTTCGGACGCTGATCGGGCCGAACAGTTCGAAAACTTCATGGAGGTATTCGACGAACTCATTCATGCGCCGATTATTTCTTTGCGGAAAGTTGTTTCTCGATTTCGTCGCTGGGCATGAGGCCGGGATTCATCGTCCCGTCCTCGAAAAGGATGGCCGGAGTGCCGTTGATCCTGAGCTTCTGCGCAAGCTTCGCCACTTCCTGCAGCGCCTTGGTGTCGCATGGCGCCGCCTTCGGCGGGGTTACGCCGTTCAGCAATGCGTCGCGCCAGGCTTTTTCCCTGTTCGGGGAGCACCAAATGTTTTTCGTCTTTTCCTCGGAACCCGGCAGTATCGCCAGGACGAAACGATAGACCGTGACGTTGTCGACATTCTGCACTTCCTTTTCGAGGCGTTTGCAGTAAGGGCAGTTGGGGTCGGTGAAGAAGGCGATCCTGCGCTTGCCGTTCCCCTTCACTTCCTTGAGGGCATACTGGAAGGGCAGGCTGTCGAACTTGACCGCGTAAATCTTTTTTGCCCTCGCCTCGGTCAGGTTCTGCATGGTCTTCATGTCGAAAATGTTGCCTGAAATCAGGTAGGTCAGCTTTTCGTCCGTGTAAACGATGCTGTCTTCGAAATCCACCTCGTACAACCCGGAATAAGGCGTTTTGGTGACTTCCAGTATCTTTTCCTTGGGGAATTTCTTCTCCAACTGCGCCCTGATCCCCGCCATGTCGGCATGGGCGGCATTCGCAAAAGAAAGAAGGGCCAACATCGAGCATGCAAATAATTTCATCGGTTTTCCTGAAATAAAAATCAAGCAAGGGCGTGCTGGATCAGGGCGTTCTTGACCCAGCCCTGCCCGTCGACCATCCTGAGTCCCATGTTCCTGAGCAGGGAAATCCCCGGGACTTCGTTGTTGAAGAGCTTTTGCAGCATATCGGTGGTGCTCTGCATCGAAAGGATATCCTCCCGTCTTGCCCGGTCGAAGCGGCGCAGGAGATGATAATCGCCGCAATCGTTCTGAGCCCCCCGTCCGAGCAGCACCCTGGACAATTCCTGGGCATCCCTGAAGCCGAGATTGACCCCCTGCCCGGCAAGCGGGTGCGTATTGTGGGCGGCATCCCCTACGAGCGCCACCCTGGGTTTGACCATGGTATCCAGCCGCAACAGGCGCAAAGGGAAGCCGGCGGGCGGGGTGATTATCTTCAGCGCGCCCAGGGTATGACCGGATTCCTCCTCCACGAGTTCGCAGAATCTGTCATGCGGCTCCGAAAGCAGCCTTTCAGCCTTTTCCGTCCAGACCGACCAGACGAGCGAAACCCGGTTTCCCGGCATGGGCAGAAAGGCCAGTATGCCGTCTTTTTTGAACCATTGCCATGCAATGCCCTGGTGCGGTTTTTCGCTCTCGAAATTTGCGACTATGGCGTTTTGATGATAGGGCCTGGGACTCGCCTCGAATCCCGTCTGGGCGCGCAGCCATGATTTCGCCCCGTCCGCTCCCACGATCAGCCTGGAATGGAGCGTTCTTCCGCCCAGATCCAGTTCGATGCAGTTTTCCTCCCAGAGTATGCCCTGGCAGGAAGCGGGAGAGATCACCTCCAGGTTTTCCTGATTTTCGATTTCCAGCATGAGGCCGTGAAGGAGATTCCTGCTCTCTGCGATGAAGGCGAGTTCGGAAAGCCCCGCATCTTCGGAATCGAAACGAAGCTCGGAAGAAGCGTCATCCCCGAATATCCGCATCCCGAGAACCGGGCTGACCCGCTTTCGCTCCATCCTTTTCCAGCTGCCGCAGCGCTCGAGAAAAGCCGCAGAGCCGGGGCTTATCGCATAGATCCGGCTGTCCCAGCCTTCCGTTTCGTGAATGTAATGCCGCGCTTCGACGAGCGCCAGCTTCAAGCCGCTGTCCTTGAGTGAAAGGGCGAGACTCGCGCCGACCAGGCCGGCGCCGACGATGACGACATCGAAGTCCATTTGATCTTGAAAGAGGCGACGAAAACCATTAACATACCACACTTGACGAATTTACACGAAAAGCTGCTTTGCAGCTTTTTTGTTTGATCATCGGTGATATAGCTCAGTTGGTTAGAGCACAGCACTCATAACGCTGGGGTCGGTGGTTCAAGTCCACCTATCACCACCACACAAAACCCATGACAATCAAACGATTGCATGGGTTTTCATCCCCGGCAACATCTTGTTTTGTCTGTACTTGTCGTAACCGTTACGACAAACAACGGCACGATCAAGGCTGCAATTCGGCGCCGGACGCTCGCAAATGGCAGGGGCCGACCCAAAGCTGCCCGTCGAGCCTTCAGAGGTTAAACGGCGGGAATCGGAGCGGAGCAGTCATCCGGCGCAGTCATAGAAGAACAGCAACTCGACCGAAGCAGAGGCCCAGGAATTTAGTATTGTGTCTCCAGGATTCTCAGGAATTTAGTATTGTGTCCCCAGGATTCTCCGGTGGTGTGGGAGGGAGGGGCCGCGAGGCTTCTTCCTACCCCGATTCGGCATCAGATTGTACTTTCAACAGGCAGAGGAGTAAGATTTCTGCATGCAAATCGCTTCTGGAACCATAATTGGCGGCAAGGTCGTCGTTGAAGGGCTTTCCCTCCCGGAGGGAACGGTCGTGACCGTTCTTGCGCGCGGCGACGAGGCCGCTGTGAGACTCCTGCCCCAGCAGGAAGCCGAGCTTATCGAAGCCCTGGACGAAGCTGACCGCGAAGAAGGCATTTCCGGAGAAGAACTCTTCGACCGTCTACGCCGCTTCGGCTGATCTTGGCACTCATCATCCGGATCAAACCACGCGCACAACGAGAAATCGAACGTGCTGCGGAATGGTGGGCCGAGAATCGACCCGCCGCCATTGGCGCCATTCGCAAGGACGTAGAAGCTGCCCTTGCTTTGCTCATTGAAGAACCAGGCATAGGCACCAAGGTGGAAACGCCCCACTCCGTCATGGTTCGCCGATTGTACCTCGCACGCATTCGGTACTTTATGTACTACCGAGTCCGCGGAAATTTTCTCGAAGTTGTTGCTTTCTGGCATTCCAGCCGCGAAAAAGGTCCATCATTATGAAGCCGAACCGTTGCTTGAAGCATTTGGGGTCAGGTCTATAAAAGTAGCATATGCAATAACGGGGTCAGAAAATCTCGCGCGCATGCCGGACCGGAACGCTGCGGTTGTTGCCGCCCATGCAACGGGCGGGTATTCTTATCCAGAAATCGCCGACCATTTCGGCATCCACTTCACTACGGTGGGCAGAATCGTGAGAAAAGCGAAATGACATGCTACCTTTCTAGACCTGACCCCGAATGCCGTGACCCCGAATGCCGTGACCCCGAATGCCGTGCTTGATCCAGCTCGTGTATGATTGCTCCGTTCGCTTGCTATAATGTTTTGCACGGATGCGTTCCCGCACGACTTCCAGCAGCATGAGGTGCTGAGTATGCAGGAGGGCTTGACATATAAAATCCTCATGATCATGTAGAATCATTAGGTTACAGTATAGCAGGCCAGCTTATACAGAACAGGCTCCTGCATACATTTGAAAAGTTCTGCATACTCAACGTTAGAGGTTTGCCTGCACACGCTAGTTGCCATACTTTTATATGGAATTCTGCAATACGTTATGCTAAACTCACGCCATGAAAAAATCACGGTTTGAGTGGGATGCAAACAAGGACAATGAAAATCAGGAAAAACATGGGATACCGTTTTCTCTGGCACA
>JAIELG010000046.1 GCA_019753155.1 Burkholderiales bacterium | reverse complement strand
GCCGCTCTGCGCAACGCCGGTCAAGCGGAAAATGCTCGAACAGGTGTTTTTCTGGGCGGTCGCAATATTGCCGTTATTGTCCACGATGGTAAGGGACTTGCAATTGCCGAGACTGGGCTTAAGCACGACCCCTGCGGCAGGAAGGCCTGGACCCGTGACCTTGACGTATCTGATGCCGGCGCCATTGCCCGCATTGGCATCCACGAACAGATTGAGCCCGGAATTATAGGCGCTGGGCAGGCTCGCACCCGGATTGAGTTCGTCGCGTTTTTCGGCAACTGCATTCATGAACACATTATAGCTGCGTTGATTGCCGGAGAGTTTCCAGTTGGGCGCAGCGATCGTTCCAAAGTTCTTGACCACGGTAGAAAAGGCATTGCTGACGCCATCTGCCCGCTTGAAACCGAACTTCACCATAGCCCTGTCCGCGGAAAAGAAACGGATGATCGTGGGCGCCTTGAACACGGCCTTGTCCATCTTGGGGTCGGCCAAAGCCTGGTCGAATTCCCTGCTTGCGTTGTTGCCGTCGTTCATGTAGTTCGGATCGACCATGGCGGCCAGGGGTTTGCACCCTGCGCCGGGACTGGCGACGGTGCCCCGCAGGGTCGATGCAACGGCAAAACATTGATTGAGGTTGTCACGCGCCTTGTCTGCGATGCTTGCGTCCACAAGATTGCCGTCCATCTTGACGGGCGCTTTCGTAAAGTCGGTAACTCCCTTCTTGAGGGTAATGGCGTTGTTGGCCGTAGCGATGGTCTGCTGCCCCTGAGCCGATGTCTGCGCAGCAGTCTGCCCCATGTCGTCGACCATCGCACTCGCAGCCCCTTTGTGGACCAGGGATACGGCGCCATCTGTCGCAACATTCACCTGCAGGTTGTCGATCACCTTGTCCGCCTTGGTATGATCGGCGGAAAATTTGGAATTTATCGGGTCGAATGTGGCAGGGTCCACGCCGGACGTGGTCAGCGTGCTGCTCAGGGCTTGCGTCAAATAGGTCTTCACGTTCGCGATATTGGCGACAATCGTTGCCTTGTCTTTCGACGGATCGAGCGCAAGGGGGTCGCCAGTGCTGGACAGCGCAGCCGCGAGAGCATGGGTCAGCGGCGTCACGTTGACTGTCGCAGTTTGTCCGGCCGCAGGTGCGGTATCCTAGACAGACACCAAGGTCTGATTCGCATCCCCGACATCTCCCGAGACCTTGATGACAAAAGGAGCCGTCAACCCTGTCACATCGATCGTGTACGAGCCATCCGCTCCGGTCGTTGCCGTTTTCACGACGCCTGCGGCATCCGTCAAAGTCACGGCGGCATTGGCGAAGGGCGCGCCTGTCGCAGCTACACCCGAAATGGTGGCGCTGCCGGCAGGTGTTGCCGGCGTTGCTGCGCCGCCCCCACCGCCTCCACAGCCATAAATTGTGACCATGCCGGCGATTGCGCTAGCGAGCACCAGTTTCTTGAATGTTGCAAGCTCCATTTTCATATCTCCCGTTCTGGCTTTAATTTGCGTCACAAATTGTAACGAACAAGTAACTCAATGTAACAAGCTACTCAATGCAACAAATAAAGTCAAGAGCGGGTTCCGCCTGCGCGGCGCACTCCCGGAATGACAACCAGACCGCAGCGATCAGCCTGCGAGTTTTTTCTTCAGGATTTCGGAGAGCTGCGCAGGATTGGCCTGGCCTTTTGTGGCCTTCATCGCCTGGCCCACGAAGAAAGCGAAGAGCTTGTCGCGCCCCGCCCGGTAGTCCGCGACCTGGGACGGATTGCCCTCGATGATTTCGTCGACTATTTTCTCCAGCGCGCCCGTATCCGAAATCTGCTTGAATCCCCTGGATTCGATGACGTCATCCGCGCCCCCTTCCCCGTTCCACATCGCTTCGAAAACTTCTTTCGCGATTTTTCCGGAGATCGTGCCGTCCCCAATCCGAATAAGCAGTCCGGCAAGCGCCCGGCTCGAAATCGGGCAATCATGGATATCGATTCCCGCCTTGTTGAGCCAGCCGCTGATTTCGCCCATGACCCAGTTTGCGCATGCCTTGGGTTCAGGATAAATCTCCGCCACCTCTTCGAAATAAGCGGCAAGCTCCTTCGATGAAGTCAGCACCCCTGCATCATAGGCCGAGAGGCCGAAAGCGGAGATATAGCGGGCGCGCTTGGCCTGAGGCAATTCTGGAAGGCGGGATCTCACTTCAGCCATCCATTCTCCCGAAATTTCGAGCGGAAGAAGATCCGGGTCGGGGAAATAACGGTAATCGTGCGCTTCTTCCTTGGAGCGCATGGCGCGCGTCTCACCCTTGTCCGAGTCGAACAGGACGGTCGCCTGGTGGATTTTGCCGCCGCTTTCCAGTGTGTCGATCTGCCACTGGATTTCGTATTCGATGGCCTGCTGCAGGAAACGAAAAGAATTGAGATTCTTGATTTCGCGGCGGGTGCCGAGCGGCGCGCCGGGACGCCGCACCGACACATTCGCATCACAGCGGAAAGAACCTTCCTGCATGTTGCCGTCGCAAATGTCGAGGTAGCGCACCAGGGAATGCAATTCCTTGGCGTAGGCCACAGCTTCGAGAGAGCTTCTCATGTCCGGTTCGGAAACGATCTCGAGCAGCGGGGTTCCGGCACGGTTGAGATCGATCCCGGTCTTGCCGTGGAAGTCCTCGTGCAGCGATTTTCCCGCGTCCTCCTCCAGATGCGCCCTGGTCAACCTGACCATTTTCTCTGCCCCGTCGACAAAAATGACGAGTTCCCCTCCCGACACCACCGGCAGGTCGAACTGGCTGATCTGGTAGCCTTTGGGCAAATCCGGATAGAAATAATTCTTGCGCGAAAAAACCGAGCGACGGTTGACCTTCGCGCCCACGGCAAGCCCGAACTTGATTGCACACTCCACTGCACCCCTGTTCAACACAGGCAGAACGCCCGGAAGAGCAATATCGACAGCGCAAGCCTGCGCATTCGGGGCCGCGCCGAATGCGGTGGACGCCCCCGAAAATATTTTCGATTCGGTCGAAAGCTGAGCGTGAACTTCGAGACCGATGACGACTTCCCATTGCATTTTATTTGTCCTTGTTCAAATTGACGGCATTTGCCTGTGCCAATCCGTCGACTTCTGGTACTGATGGGCGACGTTCAGCATTTTCGCTTCCGAAAAATAGTTTCCGATAATCTGAAGGCCGATGGGACGCCCGTTCGCCCCGAATCCAGCGGGGATGGACATGCCCGGAAGCCCGGCCAGATTGACCGCGATCGTGTAAATGTCGGAAAGATACATCTGCACCGGGTCGTCGCCTTTTTCCCCTATGTCGAATGCCGTGGACGGAGAAGTCGGCCCCATGATGACATCGCACTTTTCGAAACTTTCCGAAAAATCCCGCGCAATCAGGCGGCGCAGTTTCTGCGCCTGAATGTAATAGGCATCGTAATAGCCGTGGGAAAGAACATAGGTGCCGACCATGATGCGCCGCTTCACTTCCGCCCCGAACCCTTCGGCGCGGGAGTTCTCGTACATTTCCGTCAGGTCCGAGTATTCGGGAGAGCGATAGCCATAGCGCACGCCGTCGTATCTGGACAGGTTGCTGGATGCCTCGGCCGGCGCAAGCACATAATAGACCGGAATGGAGAGCTTCGTATTGGGAAGCGAAACGTCAACGACGGTCGCGCCCAATTTTTCATAGAACCTGATGGCCTCCAGCACCACCCTTTCGACATCGGAACTCAGGCCTTGCGCGAAATATTCGCTGGGAATGCCTATCCTGAGGCCGGCAAGCGGAAGATCGAGATCCCTGGAATAATCTTCGAAAGGCCGATCGAGGCTGGTCGAATCGCGCGCATCGAAGCCGACCATGAGGTTGAGCATCCATGCCAGATCCTCTGCGGATTTGGCCATCGGTCCGCCCTGGTCCAGGCTGGAAGCGAAGGCGATCATGCCGTAACGGGAGACGAGGCCGTAGGTCGGTTTGATCCCGGAAATGCCGCACAGGGCGGCAGGCTGCCTGATCGACCCCCCCGTGTCCGTCCCGGTTGCGGCAGGCGCCATGCGGGCGGCAACGGCAGCGGCGGAACCTCCCGAACTGCCTCCGGGGACGGCTTTCTTGTCCCAGGGATTCCTCACCGGGCCATAATGGGAAGTTTCATTGGACGAACCCATGGCGAATTCGTCCATGTTCGTCTTGCCCAGATTCACCGCCCCTGCGGCATTGAAGCGCTCGATCACATGGGCATCATAGGGCGACACGAAATTCGAAAGCATTCTCGATCCGCATGTCGTGATCCAGTCCTTCGCGCAAAAAATATCCTTCTGCGCGAAGGGAATCCCGGTCAGAGGCTGCGCCTTGCCCGCCGATATCAGGGTGTCGGCTGCTCTCGCCTGCGCAAGGCTCTTGTCGTGATCGACGGTGATGAATGCGTTGAGTTCCGGATTCTTCGCATCGATCCTCTTGAGAAATTCCTGCGTCAGTTCGACACTGGATGTTTTTCTTCCCGAAAGCAGGGCAGAAAGTTCTTTTAAACTTGAATTGAACATAGATTATCCGGGAAGGGGAAACTTATTCGATGACCTGGGGCACGAGGTAGAGGCCGGCTTCGACCTCGGGCGCCCCCTTCTGAAACGCTTCGTGCTGATCGACTTCGGTCACGGCGTCATTACGCAATCTCAGGACGATTTCCTGGGCATGGGACATCGGCTCGATGTCCCCGGCATCCACCGCCTGCATCTCTTCGATCAGGCCGAAAATCCCGTCCAGCTGGGCGCGCGCAGCCTCAGCCTCGACATCGCTCACGGCGATCCTGGCAAGACTCGCGATCCGCTTCACTTCATTCAGGGAAATGGACATAAAACACCTTATAGTTCTTTAACAAAGTCGGATTTATAGGGTATCATAAAATATTTATTTCTTGCACCTTTCACTTGAGTACCGCGCGATATGTTTAACTTCCTGAACGGCTTCCTGCGTCCCAACGATCTCGCCATCGATCTGGGCACCGCCAACACCCTGATCTACATGTCCGGTCAGGGTATCGTCCTGAATGAACCCTCGGTCGTGGCGATCAGGCAAAACGGCGGACCGAACGGCAAGAAGGTCATCCAGCAGGTCGGACTTGCCGCAAAACAAATGCTCGGCAGAACGCCCGGCAACATCACCGCCATCCGCCCCATGAAGGACGGCGTCATCGCCGATTTCACCGTAACCGAACAGATGCTCAAGCATTTCATCAAGAAAGTGCGTCACTCGGGTCCGTTCGCATCCAGCCCCAGGATCGTGATTTGCGTGCCATGCGGATCGACCCAGGTGGAGCGGCGCGCCATCCGCGAATCGGCCATGGGCGCCGGAGCGAAAAAAGTGGAATTGATCGAAGAACCCATGGCCGCCGCGATCGGGGCCGGCCTGCCCGTCGAAGAAGCTTCCGGCTCCATGGTGGTCGACATCGGCGGCGGAACAACCGAAGTCGGCGTGATTTCGCTGGGCGGCCTGGTTTATGCCGGATCGGTCAGGGTGGGCGGAGACAAATTCGACGAAGCGATCATCAATTACATTCGCCGCAATTACGGCATGCTGATCGGGGAAACCACCGCGGAAATGATCAAGAAGGAAATCGGTTCCGCTTTTCCCGGAAGCGAAGTCAGGGAAAAGGAAGTCAAGGGAAGAAACCTTTCGGAAGGCATCCCGCGAAGCTTTACCATTTCCAGCAACGAAATCCTGGAAGCGCTCACCGAGCCCCTCAACAGCATCGTAAGCGCGGTCAAGTCCGCTCTCGAACAGACCCCGCCCGAGCTTGCCGCCGACATCGCGGACAAGGGAATGGTGCTCACGGGAGGCGGCGCGCTGTTGCGGGACATCGACAGGCTCCTGATGGAGGAAACGGCGCTTCCCGTGATCATCGCCGACGATCCCCTGACCTGCGTGGTTCGCGGCTCGGGCATAGCGCTCGAGAAAATGGATGAATTGGGCGGCATATTCACGAATGACTGATGGAACACGAATTATTCCGTCATGGCCCCAGCCCGGCTGCCCGGCTGACTTTCTTCACGCTGCTTTCCCTGCTGCTCCTCGTTAGCGACGCCCATTACAAATACCTCGGAACCTTGAGGCAGGGCATAGCGACAGCGATTTATCCCCTGCAGCGGATTGCGCTCGCGCCTGCAGAACTTGCAAAATCAATCGGCGATTTTATGCAGATGCAATCATCTCTCGTCAGGGAAAATGCATTGTTGAAGCGGCAGAACCTGGAAAACCAGGCCGCCCTGTTGCGCTATCAGGCGCTGCAGCAGGAGAACAACCAGTTGAGACGGCTCTTCGAAGCCAAAGCGCGCATCCCCGTGCCCGCCCTCATGGCCGAAATCCTTTATGGAGAGCGCGATCCGTTTTCGCGCAAGGTCATCGTGGACAAGGGCGCCCTGGCGCATGTCGCGGAAGGCAGCGCCGTCATCGACAATGCGGGAGTAATCGGACAGGTTCTCGAAGTCTATCCATGGGCGAGCGAAGTTTCCCTGATCACCGACAAGGATCATCCCACCCCGGTACAGGTGCTGCGCAACGGCCTTCGCGCCATCGTGTTCGGGTCAGGGTCGGGCAATCTGCTCGATCTGAGATACATATCGTCGAACATCGATATCCGTCCCGGGGACATTCTCGTCACATCCGGCATCGACGGCACTTTCCCGGCGGGACTCCCGGTTGCCGCCGTCCTCAAGGTCGACAGGAACCCCGCTTACGCATTTGCCCGCATCACCTGCGAACCTCTTGCAGGCGTGGACCGACACAGTCAGGTGCTCATTCTGGCTTCCCCTCCACCTGAATCGGGGAAGAAATAATGGAATTCGGCCCGAGACAGGAAATCCTGTTGCCGGTCAAACCCGGTTTCATCACTTTTTCCCTGGTCACAGGCTTCCTGCTGAACCTCCTGCCCACAGGAGGTTTCCTGCACTGGATTCTTCCTGATTTCGTCGCCATGATATTGCTCTACTGGTGCATACACCAGCCGCTCAAAATCGGAATAGGCGCAGCCTGGATTTTCGGCATATTAATGGATGTCGCCGATGCCACGCTCTTCGGAGAACATGCGCTCGCCTATTCCATGATGGCTTTTATTGCGCTCGCCTTCCGGCGCAGGGTCACCATGTTGAAACTCGATCATCAGTTCACTCATATCACCCTGATCGTCCTCGTCATGCAAATCATCGTCGTGCTGATCGGACTCGTCTCCAGGGACATTTTCATCGGATGGGCCTATTTTCTGGGCAGCCTCACGGCCGGCCTCCTATGGCCCGCCCTCACTTACCTGCTCAAGCTGCCGCAAAGACCCAGGTCAGATCCGGATCGAATATGATGCGCAAAGTGGAGATCCGGGACCATCGGCGGGAGATGTATTCTTTCCGGTTAAGACTCAGCGCAAGCGCGGGTTTCATCCTGTTCTTTTTTTTCCTGCTGGTCGCCCGGTTCATTTATCTCCAAATCATCCAGCACGAACACTTCCAGACCCTGGCGGAGAACAACCGCATCTCCATCATACCCATAGCGCCAAACCGGGGACTCATACTCGACCGGAACGGCGTGGTGCTTGCCAGGAATTATTCGGCTTACACCCTTGAAATCACGCCCAGCAAGGTCAAAAACCTGAACAGGACAATAGATGCATTATCGAAATACATCGAAATCGCGCCGGCCGACAGGAAGCGTTTCAAAAGACTGCTGGAGGAGAGCCATGATTTCGAGAGCCTGCCCATACGCACCCGATTGAGCGATGAGGAGGTCGCGCGCTTCGCAGTCAACAGCTTCCGTTTTCCCGGCATTGAAATCAATGCCAGACTGTTCAGACAATACACCGAAGGCGAGCTGATCTCCCCCTTCATCGGCTATATCGGGAGAATCAACGACAATGATCTCGAAAAAATAGACAGCGCGGGGGATACATCGAACTACAAAGGCACGGATTACATCGGAAAAATGGGGATCGAGCAGAGCTTCGAGAAAAAGCTGCACGGCACGACCGGCTTCGATCAGGTCGAGGTCGATTCCAGCGGTCGCGCGGTGAGAACATTGAGCCGGGCTTCGCCTACATCCGGGGACACCATCACGCTGACCATAGACAGCAAGCTTCAGGAAATTGCGAAAAGCGCTTTCGGCGACTACCGGGGCGCGCTGATTGCGATCGACCCGAACAACGGTGAGATCCTCGCATTCGTCAGCAAGCCGGGCTTCGATCCCAACCTTTTCGTCGAGGGCATCGACAGCCAGAGCTGGCAGGATCTCAACAACTCTCCGGACAAGCCTCTCGTCAACCGGGCGCTGCGGGGGGAATATCCACCGGGTTCGACTTTCAAGCCTTTCATGGCCCTGGCCGGACTGCAACTCAAGGCAAGATCGCCCCAGGACACCATCTCCGACCCGGGATATTTCGCGCTGCCCGGCAAAACCCACCATTATCGCGACTGGAAACCCGGAGGACACGGCACGGTGGACCTGCACAAGTCCATCGTCGTATCCTGCGACACCTATTACTACGGCCTCGCAAACCTGCTCGGAATAGATAAAATTCACGATTTCCTGGGCCAGTTCGGTTTCGGAAAAAAAACGGGCATAGATATCGGAGGAGAACTATCAGGCAATCTCCCTTCCGCACAGTGGAAGCAAAAGCGCTACAAGCAGCCATGGTATGCGGGGGATACGATACCCGTCGGGATCGGGCAGGGATATGATCTCACGACTCCACTGCAACTCGCATTCGCGACAGCCATCCTTGCCAGCAACGGCACTGCTTACCGGCCCCATCTGATCGGAACCATCCGGGACAGCAAAACCGGAAAAATCGAAAAAAGCCCTTCCCCATTCCTTTACAAACTCGACATCGACCCGGAATATATGGCTGATGTGAGAAGCGCGATGATCGATGTCACCAAGCCCGGCGGAACGGCTGCCACGGTCGGAACCGGCGCCCCTTACGAAATTGCCGGGAAAACCGGAACGGCTCAGGTCATCGCCATCAAGCAGGGAGAGAAATACGTGGCAAGCCGCATCCAGGAACGCTACCGGGACCATGCGCTGTTCATCGCCTACGCGCCTGCCGACCATCCCAAAATCGCGCTCGCCGTGCTGGTTGAAAACGGCGGGCATGGCGGATCGACTGCGGGTCCCATCGCGCGACAGGTCATGGACTATTATTTATTGAAGAAATTGCCCAAAAACATGGTCACTCAGGAGAAAACCGATGCCCCCGCTGACTAGGCGTCTTTTTCGCATGCTATCCCTACATATCGACGGCTTTCTCCTTGCCTGCGCCACGATCCTGATCCTTGTCGGACTCGCCGTGCTTTACAGCGCCGCCGACCAGAACGCGGCAAAGGTCGTGAGCCAGATCATCAATATCACCATAGCCTGCATCGTCATGTGGACCATCGCCAACATTCCTCCGCACCAGTTGCTGCGATTTGCCCTGCCGCTTTACGTCGCGGGCCTCCTGCTCCTGATAGGCGTCGCGCTTTTCGGGGAAATCAGCAATGGGGCACGACGCTGGCTCAATATCGGCATCACGCGCATCCAGCCTTCCGAACTGATGAAAATTGCTGTTCCGCTGATGCTCGCATGGTATTTCGACCGGCATGAGGCCATGTTGAGCCTCAAAAATTACGCCTTCGCCGCCCTGTTCCTCCTGGTGCCCGTCCTGTTGATCGCAAGGCAGCCCGACCTGGGGACAGCCATACTGATCGCATCCAGCGGTTTTTTCGTGATCCTGCTCGCGGGACTCGACTGGAAAATCCTGCTCGGACTCTTCGTTTCAGGACTTGCGAGCCTGCCCGTGCTCTGGTCGGTGCTGCACGATTACCAGAAACAGCGCCTCCTCACCCTGATCGACCCTTCACAGGATCCGCTCGGGGCGGGCTACCATACGATCCAATCCATGATCGCGGTGGGTTCCGGCGGCATTGCGGGAAAGGGATGGCTGCACGGCACCCAGGCCCACCTCGATTTCCTGCCCGAGCACACGACAGACTTCATCTTCGCGGTCTTTTCCGAGGAATTCGGCCTGATCGGCAATTTTTTCCTCCTCATCATGTATTCTCTCGTCATCGGGCGCGGCATCTCCATCGCTGCGGAGGCGCCCACCCTGTTCTCCCGGCTCATGGCAGGTTCGATCACCCTGACCTTCTTCACCTATTGCTTCGTGAACATGGGCATGGTGAGCGGCATCCTTCCAGTAGTAGGGGTTCCACTGCCGCTCATCAGTTATGGCGGCACGTCGATGGTGACCATGCTGCTCGGTTTCGGTATATTAATGAGCATCCATACGCACAAGAAACTGGTGAAGACATGAAAACCATCCTTTACATTGCCGCAGGCGCATCGATACTTGCAGGATGCGCCGGAGAACCCGCGCACCGGATACCCGAGCAGGCAGCTCCGCCCGCCAAGGCGCCGGAGACACATTATTCGAAAGGGGGAGGCTATTATCTCGACGACGGACCCGGCGACAATCCGCCTTCGAACATCGCTTCCATACCGGATGCAATTCCCAGGCAGGAACCGCTTATCGCATCCTGCAACAAACCCTATACGGCATTGGGGAAAACCTACTATCCCGAAACCAGACTTGCGCCCTACAGGGCTGAAGGCGTCGCCTCATGGTATGGCAGACGATACAACGGCGCAAAGACCTCCTCGGGAGAAGTCTACGACATGTACGCCATGACTGCGGCGCATCCGACTTTGCCCATACCGAGCTATGCCCGCGTCGAGAACCTGGCCAGCGGGAAATCGGTGGTCGTCAGAATCAACGACCGCGGCCCATTCCGATCGGACCGGCTGATTGATCTTTCCTATACTGCCGCATACAGGCTCGGCATACTCAAGGGGGGAAGCGCGAAAGTGGCGGTCGAGAGCATACTGCCGGAAGCGTATTCACAAACTTCGGCGGCTCATCAGGCAGGTGGCGTTTACCTCCAGCTCGGCGCGTTTTCGGAGAAAATCAATGCAGAGCATTTCCTGGAAAAGCATCGCCTGGAGCTTGCGGGGTACGATCCCGAGGTCATCGGCTCAGGCAGGCTGTTCAAGGTGCATGTCGGCCCTTTCGCTTCACGTGAGGAGGCCGAACTGACTGCCGACAAGATCGCGCAAAGCCTGGATGTCAGGCCTGTCGTCATGCGCCAATAAAAGGTCTCATGTGAGCTTCCCCCGGTTTTTCGTCTTCCAACGAGCGGTTCTCATGCAAATCACTCCAGGTTTCCCCAACCAGAAAGACCGGATGATGACACATTCTGGGGGGATCAAATCTGGACGCGGATTCCCCGAAAATCTGGTCATTTTTGCACGATGATTTACAGTGAGCCGGTTCAGGGCGAAGTAGGTATATAGGGTGCTCGCAGCGCGGCTGACAATGTTGCCGGCAGGGTCGTAAGCGAGCGCCGTGGTGTCCGCAAAAGCGGATGAAGCCGCCGGCAGCAGCAAAAGCGTTATCCTCGAAAGCAGGAGAAATCGGATACAATAAGAGATCGCATGAACAGAGACCGTGGCTTGCACCGTTTCCGATCATGCGCACGGACACCTTGATTATAGCCTGACCCATGTTATGGATATCCTTGCCGGGCTGAACCCCCAACAAATCGAGGCGGTCACGCTTCCCCACCAATCAGCGCTGGTCCTCGCCGGGGCGGGAAGCGGCAAGACCCGTGTACTGACCTCCCGCATCGCCTGCCTGATCCAGAAACAGGGGGTGTCTCCCCACGAAATCCTTGCCGTCACCTTCACCAACAAGGCCGCAAGGGAAATGATGGCCCGCATCCTGGCGATGATCCCGATCAATCTCAGGGGGATGTGGATAGGGACATTTCACGGCCTTTGCAACAGGATGCTGCGCGCCCATCACAAGGATGCGGGCCTGCCGGAAACCTTCCAGATCATGGACAGCGCGGACCAGCTTGCGATGGTCAAGCGCGTGATCAAAAGTCTCGGCCTGGACGACGAGAAATATCCCCCGAAACAGATGCAGCATTTCATCAACAACCAGAAAGAGCAGGGCCTGCGTCCCCACGATGTTCCGGCATACGACATGTTCACGCGCGCCCAGTACGAAATTTTTTCCGCCTACGAAAACCAGTGCAACCGTGAAGGCGTGGTCGATTTCGCTGAACTCCTGCTGCGCTCGTATGAACTCCTGAGTCGCAATGAAATCCTGAGAACGCATTACCGGAAGCGCTTTCGGCATATTCTCGTAGACGAATTTCAGGACACGAACCGCCTCCAGTACCGTTGGCTCAAGCTTCTGGCCGGGGAGGACTGCGCCGTGTTTGCCGTCGGGGACGACGACCAGTCGATTTACGCATTTCGCGGCGCAGATACGGGGAACATGAGGGAACTCGAACGGGATTTCCATATCCGGAACATCATCAAGCTCGAACAGAATTACCGCTCTCACGGCAACATACTCGACGCGGCCAATGCATTGATCCAACACAATACTTCCCGCCTTGGAAAAAACCTCTGGACGAGCGATGCCGGTGGTGAAAAATTGCGCTTTTACCAGGCTCCGACCGATCTGCTGGAAGCGGAATACATCATCGACGAAATCAGGTCGCTGCACGAGCAAGGCGTGAACCTCAACGATATCGCCCTGCTATACCGCTCCAACGCCCAGTCCAGGGTGCTCGAACATGCGCTTTTCAATGCCGCCCTGCCTTACAGGGTCTACGGCGGCTTGCGCTTTTTCGAGCGCCAGGAAATCAAGCATGCGCTCGCCTACCTGAGGCTGGTCCATAACCCCGATGACGACGGGGCGCTGCTGCGGGTGATCAATTTTCCCGCGCGCGGAATCGGCGCGAAAACAGTCGAATCGCTGCAACTCGAATCTGAAGGAAAAAGCTTGTGGGCTGTGGCGAAAGGAAAGGGCAAAAAGGTGGAAGAATTCATCCGCCTGATCGAAACCATGCAGACCGAATGCGGCGGCGCGCCGCTCGCGGCAATGGTCGAAACCGTGATCGAGCGTAGCGGACTCAAATCGCATTACCTGCTCGAAAAAGACGGGGAAGACAGGCTCGAAAATCTCGGCGAACTCGTCAATGCCGCCGCAATTTTCGAAAGCGAGGAAAATCCCCTGGTCGATTTCCTCTCCCATGCCGCCCTGGAAGCGGGGGAGCGGCAAAGCGGGGAAGGTTCCGATGCAATCCAGCTCATGACGGTGCATTCCGCGAAAGGCCTGGAGTTTCATGCGGTTTTCCTCAGCGGGCTGGAAGAAGGGCTTTTTCCTCACAGCAACAGCAGGAACGAGGCAGGCGGCATCGAGGAAGAGCGGCGCCTGATGTATGTCGCCATCACGCGGGCAAGGCGCAGGCTTTATCTCAGTTGCGCGCAAAGCAGGATGCTGCACGGTCAGACAAATTACAACATCCCTTCGCGCTTTTTGAATGAAATCCCTCCGGAATTGATTCAGCCCGTCGGCGCCCACTCATTCAGCGAAACGAAATTCCGTATCGAGGAAAAACGCTCCCCATGGAAAATCGGAGCGAATGTCTTTCATCCCAAGTTCGGCGAAGGGGTCGTCCTTGCCTGCGAAGGAAGCGACCAGATTCAGGTCAATTTCAGAAGGGCCGGGATGAAATGGCTTGCGCTCGAATACGCCAACCTGATCGCCATCTGAATTATTTTTTCTTCGAGCGCGGATGGGCCGCATCGTACACTTTTGCAAGGTGCTGAAAATCCAGGTGAGTGTAAACCTGTGTCGTTGAAATGCTGACATGGCCCAGCATTTCCTGGACGGCGCGCAAATCTCCGCTCGATTGCAGCACATGGGATGCAAAGGAATGACGCAGCATGTGGGGGTGAACATGGCCCGGCATCCCCTGTTTCACCCCCCATGCCTCGATCCTGTACTGAATGGCGCGCTGGCTGATGGGGCGGCCATTGCGGTTCAGGAAAAGATTTCTTTCGCCGTTCCCGGCAAGGCCCTTGCGCACTTCCAGCCATTGCACGATTGCCGAGATCGCCATGCGCCCAACGGGGACGATCCTGGTCTTGTTCCCCTTTCCCGTCACGCGCACCGTTTCCTCGGTGAAATCGATGTCGCTCCGGGCAAGATTCCTCAACTCGGACAACCTCAATCCGGAAGAATAAAACAGTTCGAACATCGCCTTGTCGCGAATTGCCAGAGGATCATCCTCGGCAATTGCAAGGAAATGTCCGACTTCGTCCGGGGAGAGCGCATCAGGGAGGGTTCTGGGGGATTTCGGGGGTCGCAGGCCTGTTGCAGGATTATGGACATAACCATGGTCGCGCACAAGATAGTTGAAAAAATTGCGCCAGGCGGAAAGCATTCTGGCAAGGCTTCTCCCACCCAGACCCCGCGCATGCAGCCTGGATATGAAATGCCTTAAATGATGGATATTCAGGTCGGCAAGCGGAACCTCTCCCGAAAGTTCGATCAACACCCGCACATCCCGCAGGTAACTCTCGCAAGTCAGCGGGCTCAGGCGCCGCTCATCGCGCAGGTGGGACAGATAGCCTTCCGGGTAGAAGGACATCTTTAATTCAGAAGCGGGAAAATGCCGCCGCCGCCCATTCGCCCAGCCGCTTCAAATGCAGCGTGCCTATGTCCGGGGCGAAACGTTGGGGATCTTCGGATGCCAGCACCAGCATCCCGATCGTCCGATCGCCTCGAAGCGGCACGAGCGCGAACGAACGGAGATGTTCCCCGTCTCCGAACAGGGCAAGCAGTTCGGATGCGACATGGTGTCCGCAATAGGGCTGCACCAGGGACTCGGCGATTTCGAGCACATTCTCGCCGACCGCCGAAAATTCGGGAAGATCCGCATTGCATGCACCCATCCCCCATACCCGCAACGCAGCATGCGGCACATCGAAGTCCTCCCTCAGGCTGCTGTCCAGAACATAAACGAGCGCTTCCAGCGAACGGGTTTTGAGCAGGGCAAGCGCAAGCCTGTGCATTTTTTCACCGATCGCATCGTTTTCCTCGCCGAACTTGATCAATTCCCGCAGCTTCATCTCGATCAGCCTGTTCTTCTCACGCAGCGAAATCAACTGGCGCTCGCCAATGGGAACGGCCCGTCCATCGTAAGGATGGGGCACATAGATGCTTGCCAGAAGTTCGGCATATTCCTCTGCAAATTCTGGATTTTCCTGCAAAAAGCGCGCTACTTCTTCTGCTTTCATCATGTCTTCCTCAGTTCGATTTCGCCTTCATAAACACTGACAGCAGGGCCGGTCATCCATACCGGATGGCCCGCCCCTTCCCAACGCACGACCAGATCCCCGCCCCTCGTGCTCACCCTGACTTCTCCATCGAGCAGGCCTCGCGTGATTCCGGCAACAACCGCAGCGCAGGCGCCTGTCCCACAGGCGAGCGTCTCGCCAGCCCCCCTCTCGTAAACCCTCAGCCTGATGGATGATCTGCTCGTTACCTGCATGAACCCCGCATTCACCCGTTTCGGAAACCTGGGATGGAATTCGATCAATGCGCCTAATGTTTCGACAGGGGCGGAATCGATGTCCGCCACAAGCCGCACGACATGGGGGTTTCCCATGGAAAGCGCGCTGATTTCGATCTCCGATCCGTTCACATCCAGCATATAGGTGGGACTGCGATTTTCCGCCAAAAACGGAATATCCTCGGGCTCGAATGCGGGTTCACCCATGTTCACCGTAACCTGCCCGTCTTCCTCAAGCCTGGGTAAAATCACGCCTCCCAGCGTTTCCACCCTGATTTCGCGCTGCGAAGTCAGCTTCTTGTCATGCACGAATCGCACGAAACACCTTGCACCGTTGCCGCATTGCTCGACTTCTCCGCCATCCGCATTGAAAATCCTATACCTGAAGTCCGCATCATCACGGGAAGGCTTCTCGACAACCAGGATCTGGTCGCAGCCTATCCCGAAATGGCGATCGGCAAGAAACCTCAATTGCAGCGAATCCAATTCGATCTTCCGGGAAAAAGCATCGATCACCACAAAATCATTGCCAAGTCCATGCATTTTCGTAAACTTGAGTTTCATCAGGCGATCGTCACTTTTGCAAATTTCCGCTTCCCGATCTGGAGAACGACCGTCTCGCCCTTTTCCAGCTTGAGCGCTTTGTCGCTGACTTTCTCGCCATCGATCTTCACTCCGCCCTGTCCGATCATCCTGATCGCTTCCGATGTGCTCGAAGTCAATCCCGACTGCTTGAGAACCTGGATCAGGGGCGCATCATCCTCCATGACTTCTATCCTGAATTCCTCTATGTCGTTGGGGATCGCGCCCTGCCTGAACCTCGCCTCGAAGTCCTCGAGTGCGGCTTCGGCTGCGCGCCCGTCATGAAAACGAGTAACGATTTCCTGCGCGAACATCACCTTGATGTCCCGCGGATTCCGCCCTTCCTCGACTTCCTTGCGCCAAGCGGCGATGGTCGCCGAAGACTCGAAGGAAAGCAGGTCCAGGTAGCGCCACATCAATTCATCAGAAACGGACATCAGCTTGCCGAAAATCTGATCGGGCGCATCCGTAATGCCGACATAATTACCCAGGGATTTGGACATCTTGTTCACGCCGTCCAGTCCTTCGAGCAACGGCATGGTCAGAATACACTGGGGGGGCTGTCCAAAATGCTTCTGCAGCTCCCTGCCCATCAGCAGATTGAATTTCTGATCCGTCCCACCAATTTCGAGATCCGCTTTCAGCGCAACCGAGTCATACCCCTGAACCAGCGGGTAGAGGAATTCGTGGATGGCGATCGGCTGATTGTTTTTGTAGCGCTTGCCAAAATCGTCCCGCTCGAGCATCCTTGCCACGGTCGAAGTCGAAGCCAGCCGGATCATGTCGGCGGAATCCAGTTTGCCCATCCAGCTTGAATTGAACACCACTTCGGTGCGTTCCGGCCGCAGGATCTTGAATACCTGATCGCTGTAGGATTTCGCGTTCTCCGCCACCTGTTCTTTGGATAACGGCGGGCGCGTCGTATTCTTGCCGGTAGGGTCGCCTATCATGCCGGTGAAGTCCCCGATCAGAAACAGGGCGTGATGCCCAAGATCCTGCAACTGCCTCAATTTGTTCAGCAATACGGTATGACCCAGATGCAGGTCGGGCGCAGTGGGATCGAATCCCGCCTTGACCCTGAGCGGCTTATTTCGGGCGAGCTTCTGCGCGAACTCTTCCTCGACGAGAAGCTCATCGCACCCTCTCCTGATGATTGCCATGGCGTCCGCCATGATTTCTGTCGTTCGTGTCAAAATTCGATTCACCAAATAGTCATATTTCTGTTATCATCCGCCTTGGCCAGAAGAAACGGGATTGTCATGCAGCGCTTAAGAGACCTCATTCTAACGCAAAAACCGCTGATCCTTGAACGAAAAATCAAACTGCGCTGGCTGGTAGGCCTCTCCTCCGTTCCGCTTTTCGGCATCATTGCAGCTTTCGGTTTTGCCCCCGACTCTGCCGACAAAGTCCCGCTCCAGACCGTCATCGAAGCCATCCAGCTTCCGAACATACCCAGTCAGGATGGAAATATTGCATTGTGGCGCGAAGAGAAGATTCAGCGGGGCGATACGATCGGCACCCTGCTCGCCCGCCTGAAAGTGACGGACATCGAGGCCGTCGATTTCCTGCGCAACCCTAAAAATGCCCATTCGCTGTATCAACTGACTCCGGGCAGGCTCGTTCAGGCGAAAACCGACCAGAACGGGAAACTGCTTTCCCTGCATTATCTGAACGGGAAAGGCGATGAACTCGTGGTGGCGCGCACCGAAAACGGGCTTCAATCGAAAGAGCAGACCGCCAATCTCGAAACGCGCATCCAGATGAAGTCCGCTTCCATAGACAGCTCCCTGTTCGCCGCAACAGACAGCATCGGGCTTCCGGACTCCGTCGCAACCCAAATCGCGGACATGTTCGCCTCCGATATCGACTTTCACAGGGATCTTCGCAAAGGCGACCATTTCACGGTCGTTTACGAGATGTCTTACAGCAACGGAGAACCTGTCAAAACAGGGCGCATCCTGGCTGCGGAATTCATCAACCAGGGGAAAAGCTACCGCGCCGTTTATTTCGACGCGCCCGGTGGGGAGAGCGGTTATTACACGCCCGAAGGCAAGAACCTCAGGAAGGCTTTCCTGCGCTGCCCGCTCCCCTTTTCGCGGATCACATCGGGCTTCACCCTGGCACGCTTCCATCCTTTCCTGCAGAAATGGCGCGCCCACAAGGGTGTCGATTTCGGTGCGCCCATCGGAACCCCCGTCAGGGCAACCGCGGACGGCACCGTCGAATTCAAGGGCAGTCAACACGGTTACGGCAACCTGATCGTTCTCCAGCATCAGGGCAAATTCTCCACGGCTTACGGACATCTTTCCCGCTTCGCGGGCGGACTGCACCGGGGGGAGAAAATCAGCCAGGGGGAAGTCATCGGCTATGTCGGCATGACCGGCTGGGCAACGGGACCTCATCTGCATTATGAATTCCGCATCAACGATACGGCGGTCGATCCCATGAAAGCCGTGTTGCCGGGCGCAAGGCCGATCAACCCACAATATGCAAGCGCTTTCCGCGTCGAAACCAGGGCTTTGGCCGAGCGGCTGAACCTGATGCGCAGCGTCGACCTCGCCAACCTGGACTGAACTATCGACCCGGAATATTATATCGGGCTGATGTCCGGCACCAGCCTGGACGGGATCGACGCAGTGCTGGTCGATTTCGGCCGCATGGACATCGCCGGGCATTTTCATCTGCCTTACCCGGAAAGCCTGCGCGCGAAGCTCATCGAACTCCATGCCCCGGGACATGATGAAATCAACCGCGCCGCGCTGATTTCATCGGAGCTTGCCGTTCTTTACGCAGAATCCGTTGCCGGGCTTCTGATGCAGGCGAAAATCTCCCGGAAAGCCATCAATGCCATCGGCTGTCATGGGCAAACCGTTCGCCACAGGCCGGAATTGGGCTATTCGATACAACTCGGCAATGCCCCGCTGCTTGCCGAACTCACCGAAATAACCGTCGCATCCGACTTCAGGAGCCGGGACATCGCGGCAGGCGGCCAGGGCGCCCCGCTCGTTCCCGCTTTCCATGCCGCCATGTTTCGCGACCCGTCGGTGCACAGGGCAATCCTCAACATCGGCGGGATCGCCAACCTGACCGACCTTCCCATAGGCGAGCAAGTTACGGGATTCGACTGCGGTCCCGGCAATATGCTGATGGATGCCTGGATACGGCAGCACCGGGGCAAACCTTACGACGAAAACGGAGAATGGGCTTCCCAGGGCCGCATCATCCCCGAATTGCTCGAATCCCTACTAAACGACGATTATTTCAGACTCCCCCCCCCGAAAAGCACAGGCAGGGACAGATTCAATCTCGAATGGCTGAAAAAACACCTTGAAGGGGACGAAGATCCCGCAGACATTCAGGCCACGCTCCTGAACCTGACGGCAGCCTCCATAGCGATCGCCATCGAGACTCACTGCTCGGGCGCCCAGGAAGTCTACCTGTGCGGCGGCGGGGCACGCAATCCTGCGCTCAGAAAAACCCTGGAAGGATCGCTCCCCATCTACACGACCGATCGACTGGGCATGCCCGCCGAACAGGTGGAGGCCGCCGCCTTTGCATGGCTTGCAAGGCAGGCCATGCAAAGGCTTACCGGCAATTTGCCCGAAGTTACCGGAGCGAAGGGCGGCAGAATCCTCGGGGCGATTCACCCGGCCTAATGCCCACAATCAGACCGAGAAGGAAGAGCCGCAGCCGCAGGTCGATTGGGCGTTCGGATTCTTGATGATGAACTGGGCGCCTTCCAATCCTTCCTGATAATCGATTTCAGCGCCGACCAGATACTGGAAACTCATCGGGTCGATCAACAGGTGGACGCCGTTCTTCGACATCATCGTATCGTCTTCATTGACTGTTTCATCGAAAGTGAAGCCGTATTGAAAGCCGGAACAGCCGCCCCCCGTCACGAAGACCCTCAATTTCAACCCCTCATTGCCCTCCTCCTCGATCAGTTGCCGCACTTTGCTTGCAGCACTGTCTGTGAAAATCAAAGGTGTCTCGGTCATGGCATTCATCATCATCTCTCCGGGTGGGATTCATCAATTATGCGATTCGGTCTGGCCCTGGTCAATACGTATGACCATATGGCGGCGCAGGAGTTCATGCTGCGCAACATTGCACAAATACAATTTAGGGTATAATTCCGGATTCCACATCAGTCCTTCCCCATTCATTTAGATAATCGCATGAACGTTTTTTACGAGGAAGATGGCGCATTCAAGACAGGCTCCGTCCTCGCCGACAATACCACCTCGTTGCAAGTCGAGTCCACTCATGGCAAGCGCAGCAAAATCAAGGCTTCGTCCATACTGATCAGGTTCAGGGAACCCCAGCTTTCCGGGTTCATGGAAGCTGCGCAGACTGTTGCAGATGAAATCGATCCTGATTTTCTGTGGGAATGCGCCGCTGGCGAAGAATTCGCATTCGATGCATTGAGCGCGGAATATTTCGGGCATGCGCCATCCGCCCTGGAGAACGCCGGCGTCCTCATCAGGCTGCACCATTCCCCCATGCATTTCTACAAAAAAGGCAGGGGGAAATACAAGGCCGCGCCGCCGGAAGCGTTGAAAGCGGCACTGGCAAGCGTCGAAAAAAAGCGCAAGCTTGCGGAATTGCAGGCAAAATTCGTGGAACAGCTCAAGCGTCACGAGCTTCCGGACGAGTTCGCGCCGATCATGAACAATCTGCTTTACGATCCTGACAAGAACAGCGTGGCATTCAAGGCGCTCGCCTCGGCATGCGAGGAAACCGGGCTGACGATCCCCCATTTGCTCGAAAAATGCGGCGCCCTGCCCTCCAGCCACGATTACCATTTGAACCGTTTTCTTTTCGAACATTTCCCGCATGGCATACCCAAGGGAATGGAAGCGCAGTTGCCGGATTTGCCTGAACTTCCAAAAGCGGACGCAATTGCGTTCAGCATAGACGACTCCAGCACGACCGAGATCGACGACGCATTTTCCGTAGCGCGCCTGCCTTGCGGCAACCTGCAAATCGGCATCCACATCGCA
Organism: Burkholderiales bacterium; assembly: GCA_019753155.1. GTDB lineage: Bacteria > Pseudomonadota > Gammaproteobacteria > Burkholderiales > JABEVD01 > JABEVD01. The sequence goes on along the minus strand of JAIELG010000046.1, from coordinate 3,549 downwards.
GCGCCCGCCCTGGGCATACCCAGAGGTTCCGAGATCGATCTGTATGCGCTCAAGATGCTCTCGACCATCTACATCCCGGGGCAGAAGTTCACGATGCTGCCCCAGGATGGGATCGATGGTTTCACCCTCGCCGAGGGCGAAACCTGTCCCGTCGCCTCGCTCTACCTCGAAGTCGATCCGAACAACGAAGTCGTTTCGTCGAAAAGCGGGATCGAGTCGATAGCCATCGCGGCCAATCTCAGACATGATGCCATCGAGCCGCATTTCGACGAGGGAAAGGCAACCGACTGCCCGTTCGCGCCCGAACTCAACGTGCTTTTGAATCTCGCCGACAAGCTGGAATCCATCAGGGGCAAAACAAACAACGCGAACCAGATCGATTACAATTTCAATGTCGAGAACGATCGCGTTGCCATAAGCGAGCGCAAGCGCGGCTCCCCCCTGGACAAGATCGTGTCCGAGCTCATGATTCATGCCAACACCGAATGGGCCAAACAGCTTTCGGAAAAAGGCTTCGTTGCGATTTACCGGTCGAAGAATAACGGTGGGGTGCGGCAGGATACCACTCCGGCGCCGCATCAGGGTCTGGGCGTTTCCCAGTATGCATGGACGACCTCCCCGCTTCGCCGTTATATCGACCTCATCAACCAGAGACAGCTCATCGCCATGATCCAGGGCGCTTCTCCGGCTTACGAGCAGGGAAACGAGGAATTGCTCATCGCCATGCGCGATTTCGATCAGACCTACGATACCTACAACGACTTTCAGCGCACGATGGAGCGTTACTGGAGCCTGAGATGGCTTTTGCAGGAAAACGTCGCTTCAATAAACGGGACGGTTCAGCGCGAGAACTGGGTGAAGCTCGATGGACTCCCTCTGGCGAGCCGCGTTCCTTCCCTGCCCGAAATGCCGCCGGGGACGCGCGTTGCGATCGAGATCAGCCAGGTCGACCTCTTCGAACTCAGCTTCCATGCCAGGTTCGTGGAGAAAATCTGAATCATGAGGGTCGAGATGAGGGTGGGAATCTCTGCGCTCGCATCCGTTCTTCTCCATGCTTTCCTCCTTTTCGGCATCGCGTTCAATCTGCCCGATGCGATCAAGCTGAAGAATGCCGCCCCCCCGCTCGAAATCATCCTGGTCAACAGCAAATCGGCGGCAAAGCCCGTGGAAGCCGACTCCTTGGCGCAGGCGAACCTTGCCGGCGGCGGAAATACTTCCGAAAAGAGGAGGGCAAAGTCGCCCCTGCCTCCGCAAAATACACGGGAATCGAAGTCGGACGAAATCGCATCTAAACAGGAAAAGCTTGCCGAACTCGAACGCGAATCCAGGCACCTGCTTTCCACGATAAAGAGCAACGAGGCACCCCAGGTTCAAAGCGAAAGAAAAATCGCTGATACGCATACGCTCGTTCAGAAAAGCCTGGAAATTGCCAGGCTCGAAGCACAAATCGACAGCAGCATGGATGCCTACCAGAGAATACCGAAGGAAACCGACATATCGCCCAGCACGAGGGAATACCGTTTTGCCCGCTATGTCGAAGACTGGCGCATCAAGGTCGAAAGAGTCGGCAGCATGAATTTTCCGGAGAAAGCAAAAAAGATGCAGATTTTCGGAAACCTCCTGCTCGATGTCTGTATCAAGGCTGATGGGGAACTCGCCCGGATAGAAATCGTCCGCTCCTCGGGATACAAAATACTGGACGAGGCAGCGATCCGCATCGCCAAGCTGGCCGCGCCCTATGCGCCGCTTCCCGGAGACATCAGAAAAGATACTGACGTTCTCTGCATTTACCGGACCTGGATGTTTACACGAGCCAACGAAATGGTGAGCGAATGACCGACCTTTATGCCGTTATAGGAAACCCGGTTGCCCACAGCAAATCTCCGCAGATCCATGCGGAATTCGCAAAGCAGACGAAGCAGGATATGGCTTACGGAGCCATCCTCGCGCCGCTCGAAGATTTTCCGGCAACCGTGGAGAAATTGCGCCGCGAAGGGTACAGGGGCGCCAACGTGACCGTACCGTTCAAGCGGGAAGCATGGCGGATCGCAAGCGATCTCGCGGCAAGAGCCCTGGATGCCGAATCAGTCAACACGCTCAGCTTCGAAAATGAAAAAATTCTTGGCGACAATACGGACGGCGCCGGACTCGTCAACGATATCGTCGGGAACCTGAGATTCGATATCAGGAACACGCGCATCCTCCTGATGGGCGCGGGAGGGGCAGCCCGAGGAGTAATCATGCCGCTCGCCGAGCAGCGTCCAGGGCAGATCGTGATCGCCAACAGGACCATGGAGAAAGCGCTCCAGCTCGCCGAAAAATTCTCGATAACTGCAAAAACTTATTCTGATCTTGCCGGAGATCGGTTCGATATCGTCATCAACGCCACATCGAGCAGTCTCAAGGGAGAACTCCCGCCATTGCCGTCAGGAATTTTTGCCGACAACGCCCTAGCCTACGACATGATGTACGGAAAACAGACGCCATTCATGGAATTCGCCCGTGAACAGGGTGCTTCAGAAATTGCAGACGGACTCGGCATGCTCGTCGAACAGGCTGCGGAATCCTTCTTCATCTGGCGCGGCGTGCGCCCCGAAACAAAGGCCGTGATCGAAAAACTCAAATCATGCTGAGACGACTCTATAAATGGAGCGGGCGCATATTCGCCCTGGCCGTCATGGCCATCCTTTGCTACCAGTTGTGGCTTTTCGCGCAAGTCTGGTATCGGGTCGATCACGATCCATCTTCCAGCGCTTTCATGCAGGCCCGCTTGGAAGAAATGCAGAAAACCGACCCGGATGCAAAGATCGCTCATGAATGGGTGCCCTACAGGCGCATTTCGAGCAACCTGAAGCGCGCGCTGATCGCGGCGGAGGATGCCAAATTCCTCGACCACGAGGGATTCGACTGGGAGGGCATACAGAAAGCTTACGAGAAGGATGTGAGAAAAGGGAAAATCGTCGCGGGCGGCTCGACCATCAGCCAGCAGCTCTCGAAAAACCTCTTTCTGTCCGGAAGCCGCTCGCCCTGGCGCAAAGCCCAGGAAAGCATCATCACCCTCATGATCGAACACATGATGAGCAAGCAGCGGATTTTCGAACTCTACCTCAACAGCATCGAGTGGGGAGACGGGGTATTCGGCGCGGAGGCCGCCGCCCGCCATTATTACGGGACGGACGCAGCGCACCTCTCCGCATCTCAGGCAGCGCGCCTCGCATCCATGGTCCCCAATCCCCGCTATTACGACAAGCACCGCAATTCGGGCGGTCTTGCGCGCAAGACGGAGATCATCCTGGGCCGCATGAATTCAGCGCAGATTCCCTGATCAGGGACTTGCGCCACAGAAAGAACCGGTCCGGCCCCTATCAGGAGATTTTGCTGAAATGTACTGAAATCACACCACTGCAGGCACAGGCATTTGCCGTGAGAGGGAAAATCGATGTGCGTGAGCTTGCTTCCGCGCCGCAGACTGTTATAACATAGTTATCATTTTTTGGGGCTCACGATGCGAACAACATTGAGAAAAGTGGGTAATTCTCGCGGGATCAT
>JAIELG010000030.1 GCA_019753155.1 Burkholderiales bacterium | reverse complement strand
TTGGCTTCCGGCGCCAACCTCACCTGCACGGGCAGCGGGGAGAGTATTGCCGCCAGTGCCGCCTACGACAACATCACCCTGGGCAACAACAGTTCAGCCAATATTACCGGCAACAGCGATTCGGTCAATTTTGGAACGGGAGACACGGCCACCGTGACCGGCAACAGCAATAACTTCGCATTGGCGGCAGGCGACAACCTCACCTGCACAGGTACCGGAGAAATAGTCGCGGGCAACAGTGCTGTCATCAACCTGGGCGCCAATACCAGCGCCACCTTCACAGGCAGCAACGATGCCGTGAACCTGAGTGCCAATGCGAACTCCAATGTCAGCATCTATGGTTCTGGCCAGGTCGTCAATGGGGATGCCGGCAACAATATCGTCAATCTGGGCGGCGCTGGTACCAGTGCCACGGTCTACGGCGGAGGCTATGTCGGGCTGAACGGCGCCAACGAAACACTCACCCTGGGCAGCGCAGGCTCGACGGTCGGCACAGTCAGCAATGCCACCGTTGAAACCATCGTTGACAATGGCGGCAATGCCCAGATCAACCTTGGCAGCGGATTCACTGGAGGCATCTCCGGCAAAAACGATGTCGTGAACATGAATGCTAACGCCAACTCCATTGTCAGCATTTATGGTTCTGGACAGATCGTCAATGGGGATACCGGCAGCAATTCCGTCTATATGGGTGGCATTGGCACCAGCGCCACGGTCTACGGCGGAGGCTATGTCGGGCTGTCCAGCGCCAACGAAACGCTCACCTTGGGCAGCGCAGGCTCGACGGTCGGCATAATTGCTGCCGGTGAAACCATCTACGGCTCGAATGACAACGTCTATCTGACGAGCAATTCCGGCGCCACCATCATAGGTGGCAGCAACAAAATCGGACTGCTGGGCAATGGTGACAGCGTCACCGCCTCAGGCGCCTTGATTACAGCGTTGAGCAATAATCTTACTACGACACTCAACGGCACTGGGAACTTCATCGCGACCAACCTCTATGGTGGCGATGTTTTCAACGGGGTCGGAAACAACACCACGCTTGATGCCGGTAGTAACGACACGCTGAACTTGGCGTCCAGCGGCGAGACGGTCAACATCCTGAGCCATGGAACAGGCAACACAGTGGATGGCACCTTGGGGGGCGACGTGATCAATCTCGCGACCAGTGCAAGTGCCACGATCAAAGGCATCGGCAACATAGTCGACCTGTATGGCAATTATGCCAATGCCACCTGTTCAGGCGATACGGTTAACATGGGTAACGGTATAACCAGCGCCAACCTGAACGGTTCCAACAACAATGTCTTCCTGGGAGCAGCGGGCGAGAACCTCAATATCAGCGGTACAGGCGAAACCATCCATGCTTCCGGTGATGTTGTCACGTTAGGCGCCTCCTCAGCCAGGATCATCGGCAACGGGAACACAATCAATGCTACCGGCGGTGACACAATCTTTACTGCGGCATCAAATCAAAATATCAACGTCACAGGATCCGGTAGTCTTATAGTAGGAACAGGCGATTACATTACCCTGTATGGCAATGGCACTACGGTCACTGTTAATGGCGGCGCCGGCAAACAAACTGACGTATTTGCTGCAGCAGGTACGAATGACACGGTCATCTATAATTTTGCTGCTACGGGCAATTCCGTAGTTGAGCATATGGGTATCGCTAACCCATATGCTCAATATTTCTCGGGGGCCAACGGCACAGGTCGAACCACGGGTTGGGGAAATATTGGCGGAATTTGGAATCCTCTCAATCCTTATTGGAATTACTCTCCCAAATGGAATACGGGGTATATCCCTAATGGGTATGCACCTCCTCCCACCTCAGTTATTCCTTTTACCAACATACCCGTCATCCCTCTTCCCGGCCCGAGTCTTCCTCATATAATACCTCCATATAACCCTATTCCTATTATTATTGATGTGACTGTTATTGGTTATGGTTTTGCCGGGAAGCAATCGACAATCGATGCATCGTTAGGACAGAACATCGGTTCGATCGCTCAATATGACTTAAGTCAGGGAGATCCAGCAGCAGCCAATGCAGCCGATATGGCACAGCGACAGGCTTATGAAGTGTCGATTGCAACGCCCACGAAGGCAGGCGCGGCATCTGTAGTGTTGGAAGCTGCCAAATGGGATCAACAGGTTATTACATGGAGTCTTGCCAACAGTCCTGGAACAAGCGACGCACCGTTCAGCCATTACATGGACAGCAGTTATGAATCCTCTGTTCAGAGTGCTTTTGCCGCATGGGCGGCAGCCGATCCGGGCGTCAAGTTTAAAGAAGTCGCGGCTTCATCCCAGTCCGACATTCGGATTGGCTTTGGAAAATTCGATACCACAAATACTGGGATCGTTGGGTTAACCAGCTACAAACAACGCAATGGACAGTTATTGCCAGACGCTATCGTTCGCGTTGAAGATCCGACGCAAGTTTCATTGATTGCAGGAGCAAATGGACAGCAGATCTATGCGGGAACCGATGCAACCATTACACAAGTTCTGATACATGAAATAGGCCATGCATTGGGATTGGGAGTCAACGCTGATCCTAATTCAATCATGAACTATGCGCTCACCTCGAACAATCGATCGCTGGATGGCACCGATTTGGCGGGGATCAACTTGCTCTATGGGCCCACACCAGCATCAACATCACCCGTGTACCCTTTTGCGGGCACGGATCCAATGACGAGTCAAAGCTCAGTGAGCGCATCGCTAAACAGCCTGATCGCAGCAATGGGCGCTTTCGCTCCCCCATCCAGTTCGCAAACCAGCCTCGCTGCGGCCAATGGTCCTTCGTTCGGAGTGCCGTTGCTGGCAGCGGCTCATTAAGTAGCTCAATTCGGCCCGGGGCAACTTCCCGGGCCGCGCTGCTCTTTCCTGCATCGATTTCCATATTTTTTAAATGAAGCAGTATTTATATGATAAATAATGTCCCAAAAATTCATTTTATTTCAGGCCTCCCTCGTTCGGGTTCAACCTTGTTAAGCGGCATATTACGGCAAAATCCCGTGTTTAGCGCAGCGATGACCAGCCCTGTCGCCTCGCTGATTGCCGCTGCGCATGTCCAAATGTGCGGGGGAGAATTTAACGGCTTCTTTGATGATGCCAAACGGGCGGCAATTTTGCGTGGCATCTTCGAAACCTATTATCCTGAGCTGGCAGAAAACCAAGTGGTATTCGACACCAATCGCTCCTGGACGGCTCGCATTTCCCTGCTGAGCGAATTGTACCCGCAGACCCGAATCATTTGTTGCGTGCGCGAAATTGCCTGGATCATCGACAGCATCGAACGTATGCTCGCCAAAAACCCGTTACAGCTTTCACGCATATTCAATTTCCAATCAACATCATCGGTATATTCCAGAGTGGAAATTCTGATGAATTCTGACAACGGCTTGATCGGTTTTCCCTGGAGTGCGCTACGCGAAGCCTGGTTTGGCGACAATGCCAAGAGGTTGATAATTGTGCCCTACGATCATTTGGTTAAACACCCGAAACGTACTTTGGATCGACTGTACGTTGAATTAGACGAACCTGCATTTACTCATGATTTCGACAATGTCGTTTACGACGAGCCGGATTACGATAGCCATATTGGTATGCCAGGGTTGCATTCTGTACGAAAGAAAGTTGAGTATCGCGAACGCAAATCGTGTATTCCGCCGGATATCTTTGGCAAATACGCCGCGACTCAATTTTGGGAGAACCCCGAGCTGAATGTGCGCGGCGTTTTAATTCTCTAAGATTAAATAAAGTGCCTATATCTACCAGAACAAATCGAGCGGAAAACATCCGACGAATCGACGAAATCGCGCGTCTTAGCAGTTTCTCGGTCCTGGGAGCAACTTTCCGGACCAAACTGCTCTGCCCGGCATTATTTTTTCTACAAACCTTGTTAAAGCTGCGCTGATATGATCAATAACGTTTCGAAAATTCACTTTATTTCAGGTCTTCCTCGTTCCGGTTCAACCTTGCTAAGCGGCATATTGAGGCAGAATCCCAGGACTCACGCAGCCATGTCCGGTCCGGTCGCACTGATGTGTCAATCGATTCAACCGCAGATGTGCGGTGCCGGCGAATTTTCAACGATGTTCGACGATGATTTACGGCGCACCATGTTCCGGGGTATTTTCAATGCCTATTACTCAAACATTAAGGCAGAGCTGATATTTGATACCAACCGCGCATGGCAGAAACAAACAGCTTTGGTGGCAAGCCTTTACCCCGAGTCAAAAATCATTTGTTGTGTGCGGGAGATAAGCTGGATCGTGGATAGCGTCGAGCAGATGCTGAACAAAAATCCGTTACAGCTCTCACGATTGCTTGGATTTGCGACGGGAGAGTCTGTCTATGATCGATCTGATCACTTGATGGAATCGAAAAATGGATTCATCGGGCGTTGTCTTGCCGGCTTTAGAGAGGCCTGGTTTAGCGAGCATGCTGGACGACTGATTGTCGTGCCATACGAGAATCTGGTGCGTGAACCGCAGCGAACAGTGAATCGCCTGTATGAGGCGCTGGGTGAAGTGCCTTTCGAGCATGATTTCTTAAACGTTGAATACGATGAACCAGATTTTGACGAGAAAATCGGGATGCCGGGGCTGCATAAGGTAGATAGGAAGGTCGAGTATCGGGAAAGACAGCCTTGCATTCCTCCTGATCTGTTTGCCAAATATGGCGAATTGAATTTCTGGCAGCGCCCGGAACAGAATCTGCGGGGAGTGAAAATAATTTGAAACCCATTTACACGCCACATACGATGCAGTCCATCGATGATGGGCAGTGCATCACTCGGCAGCAGGAGGCGCTATGGATTCCGGGCTAAGTTCACTCCTGATGATTGCAGGGTTACATGGGATTGCGGCAGACAAGGCTAAACTCAAACATGAGCTTGGCGATGAACCATTTTCTGTTGAGAAGGTGCTGCTGGCGGCCCAATTGCTGGAGATGAAGGCGCAACTTGTTACGCAACCAACCGAGCGTCTTGATCGCGCCCCATTGCCCGCTGTGGCACAGGATAAGGAGGGACGCTATTTTATCGTCGCTAAATACGATCCCGGCACGGGGTCGGAAGGGCAGACTCCCAGACTCCTCATCCAGCGTCCAGGCAACCCCCCGGAGATATTGCCGCTGGCGGAGTTTCTAGCTGCATGGACGGGGCAACTGATCTTTTTCACCTCCAGGGCCGGTTTTGCCGGGGAGATCGCCAGATTCGACTTTACCTGGTTCATCCCGGCGATCGTGAAGTACAGGAAGCTTCTTGGCGAAGTGTTGCTGATTTCGCTGGTGCTGCAACTTATCGGGCTTGCCACGCCGATGTTTTTCCAGGTCGTCATGGACAAGGTTCTGGTCAACCATGCCATGAAAACCCTGAACGTGATCGCCATCGGCCTCATCATTGCCACGCTGTTCGAAGAAACGCTCTCCATCATCCGCACCTACGTGTTCTCGCAAACCAGCAGCAAGCTCGATGTGGAGCTGGGCGCGCAGTTGTTCAAGCACCTTCTGAACCTGCCCATCAGCTATTTTCAGGCGCGGCGGGTGGGGGATTCCGTAGCGCGCATCCGCGAACTGGAAAATATCCGTTCTTTTCTTACCGGCAATGCCATTACCCTGGTGCTGGACCTGCTGTTCTCCTTTGTGTTCATCGGGGTGATGCTCTGGTACAGCGCCTGGCTCACTCTTGTCGTGGTGGTGTCGATTCCCCTGTATGCGGGGCTGTCGATGGCGTTCACGCCTATCCTGAGAGCCCGCCTGAACGAAAAATTCAACCGCGGCGCGGAAAACCAGTCCTTTCTGGTGGAGACGATCAGCGGCATCGATACCGTCAAGGCCATGGCTGTGGAGCCCCGCTGGCAGCAAAAATGGGAGAAACAGTTGGCCGCTTACGTCTGTGCAGGATTGTCGACCTCGAACGTCGCCATGCTTGCCAACGGCGGCGTCACCCTGGTGAGCAAGCTCGTGACCGCCGCCATCATGTGGTTCGGCGCCACGCTCGTCGTGGATGGGAAAATGACGGTGGGCGAACTGGTGGCATTCAACATGCTTTCCGGCCAGGTGGCATCCCCCATTTTGCGCCTCGCGCAACTCTGGAACGATTTCCAGCAGGTGGGCATTTCCATGAGCCGCCTGGGGGATATTCTGAATGCCCGTACCGAAATCGCCGGGCAGAAAACCCGAATTCCCAGGATTGACGGGGCCATAGAATTCGATCAGGTATCCTTCCGTTATCGCCCCGACACGCCGGACGTGATTCGGGGTGTCGACCTTCGGATAAGTCCGGGCGAAGTGATCGGCATAGTCGGTCGCTCGGGTTCCGGCAAGAGCACCCTGGCCAAACTGGCGCAGCGTCTCTACGTTCCCGATCGCGGTAGAGTACTGGTCGATGGGCAGGATATCGCCATCGTCGACATCGCTTCGTTGCGTCAGCAGATCGGCGTCGTTCTGCAGGAGAACACCCTGTTCTCCCGATCGATACGGGACAACATTGCCTTATCGAATCCTGCCCTGCCCATCGAGACCATCATCGAAACGGCAAGGCTGGCAGGTGCGCACGAATTCATTTGCGAACTCCCGGAAGGCTATGACACCCTGGTGGGCGAGCATGGTACGGGACTCTCGGGAGGACAGCGCCAGCGCATTGCCATTGCCCGCGCGCTGATCACCAACCCGCGCATCCTGATCTTCGATGAGGCGACCAGCGCCCTGGATTATGAGTCCGAAAGCATCATCCAGGACAATATGCGCAGCATCTGCGCTGGTCGCACGGTGCTGATCATCGCCCATCGACTTTCCGCAGTTCGGGAAGCAAACCGCATCATTGTCATGGAGCGGGGTCAGATCGCCGAAATAGGCAGCCACGATGAGTTGTTGCAGAACCCACAGGGCATCTACACTCACCTGTATCAGTTGCAATCAGGCCATCATTTGCAGGCCCATCACTTTACCATACCCACCGTGCGGCTGGCATGAAATCCCGGTATCGCCTGACGGCATATCTGGACCTGCTCCGGCACTACCGTGCCGTGTTCGATCATTGCTGGAAAGCGCGCAAAGCCCTGAGCGGCGGGCTGTTCAACGCACAGGAGGCCGAATTTCTGCCTGCCGCTTTGTCCTTGCAGAAAAAGCCGGTCTCGTCCACCGTCCGTCTGACCGGGCGGCTCCTGATGGCGTCTGTAGGCGTTCTTTTCCTGTGGTCTTTCCTGGGGAAGATCGACATCATCGTCAACGCCACCGGGAAAATCATTCCGAGCGAGCGCACCAAGGCTCTTGCCTCGGTCGATGTCGCCAGCGTCCGGGCGCTTCATGTAGAAGAAGGGCAAGCTGTCAAGGCAGGCGATGTCCTGATCGAACTCGACACCAGTGCGTCGGACTCCGAGCGCGACAAGGCAGCGGGCGATGCAACCGTAGCCATTTTACAGATGGCCAGGTCGCGGGCGTTGATCGAGGCCGTGGATAGTCTGAAGCCGCCTCGACTGTCCGCGCCGGCTGGCGTGCCGGAGAGTCAGCGGCTGGCGGCCCAGCGGCAGCTGGAAGGCCAGTACCGGGATTTCAGGGCCAGGCTCGCGCGCATCGATGGCGAAATCCGGCGGTATGAAGAGGGGCTGCCTCTTGCCGTCCAACGCGCCCAGGATTACCGGGATCTGGCCAAAGACCACGATGTCTCCACTCACGCCTACCTGGAAAAGGAGCAGGCGCGCATCGACCTCGAAGGGCAACTTCTGGATGCCCGTAATCAGCGGGCCGCACTGATTGCGCAAACCAGAAAAGAAGCCTACGATGCCCTGACCGAAGGCGGCAAGATCGCCGGCGCATCCCGGCAGGATGCCCTGCGGGCGGCATCCCACAGCAGATTGCTGAAATTGACCGCCCCGGTCGATGGCACGGTCCAGCAACTGGCAGTACATACCGTGGGCGGCGTGGTGCCGTCCGCTCAGCCCCTGATGTTGGTCGTTCCCAGGGAACATCGAGTCGAAGTGGAAGCCTTTCTGGAGAATAAGGATATCGGCTTCGTGCATGGTGGGCAGGATGCTGAAGTCAAGATCGATGCTTTCGATTACACCAGATACGGAACGATTCCAGGAAAGGTCACTCAAGTATCGCGCGATGCGATTCAGGATGAAAAGAGAGGCCTCGTCTACTCGGTCAAAGTGCTGCTCGCGAAGTCTTCGCTGGCGGTCGATGACAAGGAGATGCCCATGACCGCAGGCATGTCGGTCAGCGTGGAAATCAAGACCGGCGAGCGCCGGATCATAGAGTATGTCCTTTCCCCTCTACTACAGCACCAGCGGGAAAGCCTGCATGAGCGGTAGGAGAAAGCATGTGCCATGGGTTTCAGCCCTGGCGACGGCCTGGTTGCTGTCACTGTCCATTCCGGCCACTGCCGGGACTTTGCTGGAGGACTTGATATCGCCATCCAAGGATCCCTTGCAGACGGTACCCGACGTTATCCTGACTGGGGTGACATTGCCTGGGGATGGAGTCCCGGTTCCGTGCCCGGCACAGAAAAACTTTGCAATGCCGCTCAACTTGGGCGAGGCGGTGGATCTTGCGCTGTGCAACAATGCCCAGATCAGGGCCGCCTGGGCCAATATCAAAATTCAGGCGGCAGCCACAGGCGAGGCAAGGGCAGCCTATTGGCCGACGCTGTCGGGAACGGCAAGCCGCATCAACGACCAGACGCACTCCGGCATCGGTTCGAGCACAATCAATAGCCATACTGTGTATGGAGCACTGAACTGGCGGATTTTTGATTTCGGCGGACGCGAGGCTAATTTGGGAGCAGCCAGCCAGGCCCTGTCGGCAGCCCTGTCCAGCCACGATGCCGTGATGCAGAAAACATTGTCCGAGGTGATTCAGTCCTATTTCGATGCCATGACCACCAAGGCTGCATGGCAGGCCAAGGAACAAAACGAGGCTATCGCCAGAAGCATACTGGACACGGCAAAGCGGCGGGAAGTTAAAGGGGCGGGAGCCCATAGCGACACCCTGCAGGCGATTACGACGCTGGCCCGGGCCACGCTGGACAGGAACCGCGCTTTGGGAGCTTACCGGAAAGCGCTCTCGGTGCTGATCTATGCCATAGGCGCGCCCTCCGATATGCAGGTCGTCTTGACCGGCCGCCTGGATGAAGGCGACGGGCTGACCATCAAGGACTTGAATGACTGGCTGGAAGCCGCCCAGAAGCGGCACCCGGCTATCGTGGCGGCGCGTGCGCAATTGGAAGCAGCTCGATATCGGGTGGCATCTGCACGCTCCGATGCTCTGCCAACGCTCGATTTCTCGGCCAACTATTTCGAGAACGGCCGCCCCGGACAGGGCCTGACCCTGGCTCGAACGCAGGAGCGCACCCTGGGGATTGCGCTGACCATTCCCATATTCGATGGATTCGCCAGAACCTACAAGATTCGGGGGGCGGAAGCTCAGGTTGAACAGAAAGATGCAGAGTTGCAGGACATCGAGCATCAGATATCGATGGAGGTGGTCAAGTCCCATGCGGATGCCGTTGCCGCCCTGCAAAATCTCCAGGCATCGGAAGTTTTGCTCACGGCAGCACAGGATGCCCTGGATGTTTCGAAGCGGAAGTATGAAAAGGGCGCTGCCGACATTCTGGAAATCCTCAGCACACAGACGGCGCTCTCGGACGCACAACAGGAACGGATTCGTAGTCTGGCCGACTGGCGCTCGGCCCGGCTGCGGCTGCTGGCGAACGCCGGACTGATGGGACGCGGCGCTGCGAATCAGTGAAGTCCCGGTTTTTCCGGCGGCATGCGGGCGGGGAAGGTGGATTTCAGGGAAGAACTGTGCTATAAATCCAATTGGAGAACCTTGTTAAGGGCAAACTGTCAGCAATGGCAGGACGCAAAGTCACCGGTCCGATCGTTTCGGATGGCGGGATTACCTGGAGGATGTCATGAGCATTTCAAGTCTTGGTTTATACTCACCGAATTTGGCAGGCGATGCGCCTTTCCCGCCGGCAGCGCAGCAGGCGAAGGATGCGCTCGCCCAGACGAGCTATCAGTCCCGGATTTCAGATTACGGGCAGATACAGAACGCGCTGTCGAGCCTGCAATCGTCCATCCAGCAGTCGGCAGCGCCCGACGCCGCGAGCAGGACTCCGGCAGCCTATGCAAATCAGGAGAACCGCCTGTTCCAGGCGGGTTCCGACACGGGCGCGGCGTCTTCGGCCATCTCGCAGATCACGCAGTCCGTCCAGTCTTTCGTGAATGCCTACAATTCGGCGCAGAACGCATCGAGCCAGAGTCCGCTTGCCTTCGCCGTGAATTCCGCGCCTTCCGCCGCGCTTTCCTCGATCGGCATCACGGCCAATCAGAATGGCACGTTGTCGCTCAATACCCAGGCTTTGCAGGGCGCGCTTTCATCCCAGCCCGGGCAGGTCGCGCAGGCGTTTGCGGGAATCGCGCTTTCCGCTTCGCAGCAGGTTTCCGCAGTACAATCGCAGGTCCAATCCGGTCAGAATCCTCCATCGCCCCAGGTTCAGGCGAGCGGAAATTCCGGGCAAGTCTCTTTCGCATCCCAGTCTTCCAACGTTCCCCAAAGTCCGCAGCCCGCGCAGAAGGTGGAAAGCACCCCAGGCACAGGGCCGAATCTGGCCGCACAGTACAGCATCATATCTCGGCTGGGCTGACGGCGGCGGGGGATCCCCGCCCTTTTCTTCCTGGCTGAATCCGCAGTATCCATGGGGTCGGACAAGCCAGTTCCAAAGGGGGCGATATGGCATATCCGGAAGCATCTCATCAGGATACGAAAAACGATACGGAAGCCAGAATCCGTCTGGAACAACTGAAGCTTTACGCCGACAACCACGTCGGCGACAGATGCCTCATCCCCCTTATCGCGGGAATTGTCGGAGCCATTCTTTCCGTATGGGTTCCCGCCGGCTGGGCGATCACCTGGGTTGCCGCGGATATCGCGCTCGTGGCGGCATACTGCGAACTCTGTTCCCGTTTCCTCAAGCATCCCGAAGACGAGCCGCGCTGGGCCGTGCGCATCGGTTTCGTTCATGGAGCGCACATGCTGGTCTGGTATTCCATTCTGTGGTGGGCATGGAAGCCAGGGAATCTGGACAATCACCTGTTCGTCATGCTCGTCTATGTCGGGATGATCTCGGCGGCGACAGCCAGAAGCAATCCCCACGAAGGTCTCTTTTACAGCGATATGCTCCCCCCGACCGTCGCCGTGCTCGTTCCCGCCGTCATGAGCAGCGGCATCATCCATTACGGCCTGACGCTGGGGGCATTCCTCTATGCCATCCTGATGCTTCTGATCGGCGTGCGTAATTACCGCAATATCCTGAACATGGTTAGCCTCAAGATCGAAAACGAATCGCTCATACTCGTCCTCAAGGAGCTGGCTTCGGTCGACTCGCTCACCGGAGCAAAAAATCGCCGCACGTTCATCGAAATCGGGGAGTCCGAAATACAGCGCTCCCGCCGCTTCGGTCATCCCATGTCGCTCCTTATCTTCGACATCGACCGCTTCAAGAACATCAACGATACTTACGGACACATGCCCGCAGACCGCGTCATTCAGGCAGTTGTCGTGATCTGCAAGGCGATGATGCGTTCCGAGGATGTCATCGGACGCCTGGGTGGGGACGAGTTTGGCATCATCCTTCCTGAAACTCCGCACGAACAGGCGCTTGTTTTTGCGGAGCGGATCAGGGAAGCCATTTCACAGGAAGCGGTTGTTATCGAAGGAAAAGTGGTTCGGGTTACGGCAAGCATAGGCATCACCCTGTTGTCCGATGCGGCTGAAACCATGCCCGATTTGCTGCACAGGGCGGATATGTCCATGTACAAGGCCAAGGTCTCCGGGCGCAATCGCGCCGTTTGCGCCGAATTCGAAAGCGCTTGACTTTTCCTGTAAAGCGTTTAATCTTGATCCATGGCACAATTCTTCGTCGCATACATCCTTTCCATTTCCCTGCTCCTGGCAGGGCTGCTGCGCTTCGCGCGCTAAATACCCCACTCTTTCCCCATCAGTTTTCAGTCGGTCGCAAAAGCGGCCCGATCATTCATCTGCATTTACAGGAGCACAGCATGTTGACGAACCCGTCGGAAAAATACCGGCCTTTCGCGCCGGTCGGATTGAAGGACAGGACCTGGCCGGACAGGGTGATTGCATCCCCTCCGATATGGATGAGCACGGATTTGCGCGACGGAAACCAGGCGCTGATCGAACCCATGAGCGTGGAAAAGAAGCTCAGGATGTTCGAGACCCTGATCAGGATAGGTTTCAAGGAAATCGAGGTCGCCTTCCCCTCGGCATCGAAAGCCGATTTCGATTTCGTGAGAATGCTGATAGAGGAAGAGCGCATCCCCCAAGATGTCGCCATGGAAGTGCTTACCCCGTCGAGGGAAAATCTGATTTCGCGCACCCTGGAATCATTGCGGGGCGCAAAGCGCGCAATCGTGCATCTGTACAACGCGACTTCCCCGCTCTTCAGGAGAACGGTTTTCGGCCTGGACCGGGCCGGGACGATCGATCTTGCCCTGCGCGGGGTGAGACAGATCAAGGCTCATGCCGAGGCGCACCCGGAGACGCAGTGGATATTCCAGTATTCCCCTGAAACCTTTACCGCAACGGAGCTCGATTTTGCGAAGGAAATCTGCGATGCCGTATCGGAAGCCTGGGGGGCGACGATGATCCTGAATCTCCCGGCTACAGTGGAGATGAGTTCGCCAAATGGCTACGCGGACCAGGTGGAATGGATGCACCGCAATCTTGCGCGGCGAGATGCGCTCATCCTGAGCGTGCATCCCCACAACGACAGGGGGTGTGCGGTTGCCGCGGCGGAACTCGCCCTCATGGCAGGCGCGGACCGCGTCGAAGGGTGCCTTTTCGGCAACGGGGAGCGCACGGGAAACGTCGATATCGTCACCTTGGCGCTCAATCTTTACACCCAGGGCATTCATCCCGGACTCGATTTTTCCGATATCGATCTCGTCAGGCAATGTTACGAATACTGCACCCGGTTGCCCGTGCATCTTAGACATCCTTATGTCGGCGACCTCGTGTTCACCGCGTTTTCCGGCTCCCACCAGGATGCCATCAGAAAGGGCTTCGCCGCGACGAACTCCGGGTGGGACATCCCCTATCTGCCGATCGACCCTGCGGATCTGGGGAGAAATTACGGCGCGATCATCCGGGTCAACAGCCAGTCCGGCAAGGGCGGAATCGCCTATCTGCTGGAACAGGAATACGGCCTTGCGATGCCGCGCCGCCTCCAGATCGAATTTTCCCAGGTGGTTCAGCGCGAAATGGATGCGAAGGGATTGGAAGTGAGCGCGGAAGACCTCCATGCCCTGTTCGAGAAGGAGTACCTGAAAAGCGGAACTTACCGATACTGCGATCATCGAATTGTCGACGAGGGGGAGGGCGAAGTCGATGTCATCGCCGACATTTCCGATTCGGGCGTGATGCGGCAAATCAGGGGATGCGGAAACGGGCCGATAGATGCATTCGTCAGGGCGCTGGGAGGGGATATTCACGTGCTGGACTATCATGAACATTCGATCGGCGCGGGTGCGAACGCGATGGCCGTGGCCTACCTGGAAATGCGGGTCGGAAAAGCCGGCACGCTTTACGGCGTGGGCATGGACCCCAATATCGTCACCGCGTCATTCAAGGCGATACTGAGCGGATTGAATCGCTCGCAGGTTCCTCGACGGCTCGAAGCGACGGCATGATCACGAGGCTCCCGGTCCCGACATGATGGGCGGAGAACCATCCTCTGTCCATTTCCAGTGCATACAGGGCTTGTCCTGCGGATGAATGGAGTTCCAGACTCAGGGGGGCCATGTCCTCGATATTGACGACCCGCCCCTTGTCGTCCAGGAAAGCGACGGAAAGCGGGATTGACGTGTCGCGCATCCACATGCGGTAGTAGTCCGGTTTCTGGAAAACGAAAAGCATGCCGTGGTTTTTCGCCAGGCTTTTCCTGCCCATGAGTCCCTTTTCGCGCGCCTGCGGCGTGACTGCGGTTTCCGCGACTACGTGGATCTTGCCGACGGTGATTGCGATTTCCGATCCTGCGAGCGCGCAGCCTGCATGCAGCAAAAGCAGAGCCAGGACGTTACCTGAAAGGCTCATCCCTGTGCGACGCGGATCGTATCGAATTCCGGCGAGAGGGCGGCAACGGTTTCCCCGATGAAACGGATGGTTTCTTCCGCGACGATGTCTTTCTGGTTGTCCATCGTGATGTTGTGGTAGCTGTCGTCGAGGAAGATCTTGCGCACTTTCTTGCTGCCGATATGGCTTTCGACGTAATTCGCGCTGCGTATTGTCGAGGTGTCGTCTTCCAGTGAATGGATGATCAGGGTGGGGGCTTCGATTTCCGCAAGCATGCGTTTTGCCTCCCCGATCAATTTTTCCGCCTGGTGAAGTCTGGTCATGGGAATTTTGGCGCAGAGCGAAGCGAAAGTGGATTTTTCTCCCATCTCCCTCGATATCCATGCCTGGAGCTGCTCGTTCTTGATGCCGTAAGGCTCGCTTTCCTGGTAGGCGTAAATATGGCGGAAAGGCGTGTAATAACCGATGGTGAGCAGGAAACGGTACCAGGGTATGTTCCAGCCGTCGAAATACAGCGTGGTCGAAAACAGGGCAAGGGAGGCGATTTCCTGCCCTCGCTCGGCTGCGAGTTTCAGGGCCAGCACTGCGCCGATACACAGCCCGCATACCGATACGGTCTCGTATTGTTCCTTCATCTCGTCAAAATGCATGACGACTTCATCCAGCCAGTCCTGCCATTTTTCCGTGGGGGCTGCCTGCGCGCCGATTCCGTGCTTCGAAAACCTCGGAACCCTGACGGAAAAGCCTGCCTTGTGGAGCGCTCTGGCAACGAACTGCATTTCGAGAGGGGAGCCGGACAGTCCGTGGATCAGCAAAACCGCATCTTTGCCTTTTACCAGGTCGATATGTTTCGTGATCCTGCGCGGTTCCGACATGTTGCCCTTTCTTGTTATTCGTTCGAATCAGACACCCTGATCGGCGCGGCCTCCAATATATCAAAAAACCCGGCCTTTTGAAATTTCGTGAACGATCACTTTTTGCGCAGCACCCAGTAAACTTCTCCCGGCCATCCGCGAAATACTGCACCGAAAAACAGATTGAAGCGCAGCCACCAGTTGAAATTTTCGAGAAAGAACCCCTGTTTTCGCATGAAAAAAGCGCCGCTCATGTACTCGACCGTCAGCCCGGCATAGCTTGCCATCTCCTTGACACGCCTGGGCGAAAATACGCTGACATGGCCGTATTTGCGGGCCCTGATGCGGATTTTCCGCTCGTGCCTCGCGGCAAGGCAGTTCGGCGTAACGGGAAAGCCGCCTATCATGATTCCGCCCGGCTTCAAGGCAGGCGCGAGCTTTCTGACCACTTCCTCGGGGCGCTTCAAGTGTTCGAGCACGTGCAGCAGGATCATCGCGTCGAATGTTTCGTTGAGTTCGAAGTCGGGAGACTCGATGTCGGTCTCGACGAATTCGCTGTAGCCGTTTTGCAGCAGCACTTCTTTCTGGATGCGGCAATCGACGGCCTGCCACCTGGAATAGAGCGGGGCGTCCGTTGTCGAATCCACGAACTGTTTCATCTGCCCGGTGTCGACGCCGATTTCGCATACCGAGAGTGGTTTTCCACGCTTGCCGGATTCCTCCCGCAGGAAGTGATACATGAACCAGTAACGAACGAGGCGGATCGGATAGTGAATTTTTTTTACTCTGGGTGGGATCCCGAAGCTTTCATTGCGCACGACTTGGTTTTTTTTGAGGCAATGGGTGTCCCAAATGAGGTGTGAGAAATTCATGTCGGTCTGCTCCATTGTTGAATTTGAGGTATTTTAGCCGAGTAAGCCGATTTGTTGAAATCGGCTCGAAGCGTACCTGTTCAAGCTTTTCTGCATCTTAAGAAATTTTCTGGATTCCGGTGATATTGTAGCCATAATCGGAGTATTCATTTGAACGGGAGCAGCTTATGTACGGATTCAATCATGGCTGGATGTACGACGGAAGCGGGGGCTGGTGGATGGTTCTGGGCTGGTTGTGGATGGCGCTCATCATGCTGGCCCCGGTTCTGCTGCTCTTCGCCGTATTCAAGTACCTCTTCAGTTGGCCGAGACCGGGTAGAAGCGAAAGGGCTCTCGAAATACTGGACGAAGCCTATGCCAGGGGCGAAATTCAGCGGGAGGACTATCTGCAGCGACGGGCGGATTTGAAGGGGTAGCAGGACGCTCAATACCCGAGCAGGCGCTGGAATTCCTTTTTCACCACGCCGTAGCATTCGCAGCATAGCGTCTCCAGAGAGGATCGGTCGATTACGGAGATATGCCCGCGCTTGTAGTCGATGATGCCTTCGATACGCAATTTTCCTGCGGCTTCGGTCACGCCTTCCCGGCGCACGCCCAGCATGTTTGCGATCGTTTCCTGGGTCAGGACAAGCTCGTTCGACAAGGTTTTGTCGTGTACGAGGAGCAATAGCAGGCAGAGCTGCTGGGTCAGGGAATGGTGGCGATTGCATACCGCCCCCTGCGCCATTTGCGTCAGGAGTGCCTGGGTATAGAGCAGGAGTGTACGTCTGAGCGTTTCCGCCCTGTCGAATGCCTGCTTCAATATTCCCTCGTCGAGGCGGAATGCGTGCCCCATGGTTTGCACTACAGCAAGATAGGGCATGCTTGCTCCGCCCATGACATTGACGATGCTGAACATGCCTTCGTTGCCTATCATGGCGATTTCCGCCGAGGCGCCGCTTTCCATGGTGTAATACAGGGATATGACGCAATCGACCGGAAAATAGACGTAATTCGAACGCTTGTTGGGTTCGGCGATGATCTCGCCGGTTTTGAGTCGGACCAGCTCCAGTCCGGGATGCAGGCTGTCGTACTCTTCCTTCGGCAGTGCGGCGAGAAGATGGTTCAGCCTCGGCTCAAGTCGGATCATCATAATGTCATGTGAAAAGTCGTTCAGAAGCCTTAGAGCCGCCGATAGGAAATGATCCGCTCATGGATGGGTTGAAAGCCGAAAGCTTTATATTAAGCGATTCTCCTGTTCGGCGGGAATCATTCTTAAAGTGATGGCAGAGTTATGCTTGGAATGGGTGCCATTCGATGAAATTATAACGGGAATCGCATGATACGCTCTGTGCGCTAACATACAGATGAGGCATGTTCTCCGCAAATATTTGCATGTTGTATAATCCATAAATCGGAGTCTATCGGGAATCCCCGTGTCATGATGGCGCCATGTATGTTAACCACAGAACGCCTGCTGCTGCGTCCCCTGGCACGGGAAGATGCGGGCGATATTTATGCCGTCTTTTCCCATCCCGAAGTGACGAGATATTATGAAATCGACACCATGACCGATGCAGCTCAGGCCGATATCCTCCTCGATCACTTTATCTCCATCGGGCGGCTTGGAATCAGATTGAAGGGAGATTCCAGGCTCATCGGCAGCTGCGGATTGTTCGGTTTCAATATGCCATACCGTTCCGCCTCTCTGGGGTACGACCTGTCTCCCGAATATTGGGGCAGGGGCATCATGACCGAAGCGCTCAAGGCGCTCTTCGGTTTCGGTTTCTCGACGTTGGGAATGAATCGTCTCAATGCCCTGGTTTACCCCGACAATCTGGCTTCGATCAGGGTGCTGGAAGGACTCGGCTTCGAGAAGGAGGGCGTCATGCGGGAATTCGGTTATTGGAAGGGCGCTTTTCACGATATGAGCCTGTATGCCCTGTTGCGCGGGCAATGGCGATTTTAGCGACATGAATGGCGGCTTTTTCGTCGGCATGCTCCGGCATATCGGACTTGCGCTGCTGTTCAAGCATGACGGAACAGGCTTGCCCGGAAAACCGACGCCCCCTTTTTTCATATTGATGATGGTGGCGCTGCTCCTTGCCATCGCAAGACATGTGGTTTTCGGCACGCTTCCCGCCCTTCCCTCGGTTTTCCGTTTTCTGGTCGTGATAGCTGCGATTTCCATCATTTTCAGCAAGGCGAGATATTACCTGATTGCCCTGTTCTTCTGTCTCTCGATCGGCACAGACGCCATGGCGATATTGGGCGGCATGTTGCCCAGGCTGCCCGGCCCCTTCTTTTTCCTGTTGTCCCTGTGGGAAACATCGGCTTTCGTCATAGGCATCCTGCACATTACGAGAAAGCTGGACAGACCCGGCTTTTGAATTTCGGAAATTGCATGCTACTATTCAGATAGTGATAACTATTCTCATTATCCTGTGCGCACTTTGTCGATCCTGTTGTTTTTCCATGCGTTCTGTGCCCATGCAGCAGATGATCCGGACCATGGCATGAAACGGGTGCTTGGCATTGAAGAGGCATGGGTCGAAAATGCAGTTTATTTTTCGAGCAGCCGGGATAACGATGCCAATCCGGGGCGCGCCTGGAATTTCGGTGTCCAGTGGGACGCGGCTCTGAGCGAGCATTGGGGCAGCGAAGTCGATGCGCCCGGCCTGCTTGCGCAGCAACCCCTGGGCAGGGCGCCGTCAGCTCTGGCGCCGATAACCATCGGCCTGAAATATGTTCCGCTGCAATGGGATGATGGGGAAAGCGCCGGCGTGCTGGGTGCTGAAGTGGAGGGAAGCTGGTGGGCAAGTCCGCAGCCGGTCAATTTTCCGGGTGTGGGTTCGAACATTGCCGGGCAGATTCTTGTCGGGATAAGGCGCGGACGCTACTGGATACAGGGGGAATATGGCGCGAGCCGGCGCGTGAAGGCGGATGCAAGGAGCGGCTGGTTTGCCGACAGCGCCCTGGGTTATCGCATGTCGGAAGATTGGGTGGTTCAGATCGAGATCGATCTCAACCGCACGAGTGTGGATGCGCTTGGGCATACGGCCTCTTCCGCGACTTTGACGCCCCAGGTGGGTTGGCAGATCGATCCTGCATGGCAACTGGTGCTGGGGGAGTCGATCGGGCGTATCCAGGGTGCGTATTCAGTCATGACGGATGTGCTGCTCGAATACGGTTTCGATGAGTCCAGGTAATGGTTGACGGCGTTATCGGGTAGAATGCTTATTCCAGACAACAGGAGGTTACCATGAAATATATCGACATTCTGCTCGTTACATCGGTTTTGAGCCTGTTCGCAGGCAATGCGCTCGCGGCGGACGCCCCTCCGCCGCCCAAAAAGCCTGTCCCGGCCAGGCACATGGCCAATCCCGGATATGAGCGCGGCATAATGGGCGATGCTCACGGCATGATGGGGGAAGGCCATGGCATGATGGATGGTGGGTATGGCGCCGGCATGATGGGCGAAGGCGGCATCAAGATGCTTGGACAGCGCACGGTCATTGTCTGGTCTCTCGATCTTTCCGAAGAGCAGCGCGCCAGGATCACGAAGCTGATCGACAAGCTTCAGCATGACAACTGGGCGGCAATGGGTGCGATCATGGACGATTCCGGGACGCTGCGCGATCTGTATCATGCCGACAGGCGGGATCCGGTTGCCATCGACAAGACCTACCAGAAAATTTTCGACATGAAACGGCAGATGATCAAGTCGGCGCTCGACACCGAGAACGGGATAGAAGATATTCTGACGCCGGATCAACTCAAACAGTTGAAAGATCGCCTGCATCAGAGTCCGCCGCGCTATCCCGGGCAATAGACATACCGCAAGGCCCGGCCCAAGGCCGGGCGCGTCGAACCCTTGCATTTTCCCTTTTCAGGCGTAATATGCGGCTGGATCTGGTCCAGTTCTGAAATCATAACTATAACAATCGATTACGAATTTGTATGGGGGGGCTATGTTTTCTGCGCGGCTTTTCGGGGATTTTCGCGACGGCGAATTCGATGTGCTCCTGCTCGAGGGGCAAAAGAAAAGCTATCCCAAGAACGTTTGCGTCATCAATGAAGGTGACCGCGCTGCTTCGTTTTATGTGATCAATTCGGGCAAGCTCAAGGTATTCATGGCCGACGACAGGGGAAAGGAGATCACCATCAGCATATTGGGGCAGGGCGATTATTTCGGCGAGATGGGCTTGCTCGACGACGATATTCGCTCGGCAGGCGTCATGACCATGGAAGAATCCCAGCTCACATTGATATCCAGGGCGCATTTCATGAGTTGCCTCGCCAAGTATCCTGATCTTGCGTCCAGGATCATTCTGGGGCTGGTCAAGCGGTTGCGCGAAGCGAACAAGAAAATCGGCAACCTTGCATTTCTGGACGCATACGGACGGGTGGCCAATGTCCTGATGCAACTCGGCAGGAAGCAGGAAGGAGTGCATGTCGTGGAGGAGAAGCTGACGCACCAGGAAATAGCGAACATGGTGGGGATTTCGCGTGAAATGGTGAGCCGGATTTTTCGGGATATGGTTGCCCGAGGCAACATAAGCGTGGAAAAAGGAAGGATCACGATTTTCGAAGACTCGTTCTAAAACGGGATTCATGAAACTGTCTTGGACAAGAGGGAATTGCTATGCTATCTTCTTCGATTATAGGCGATTTTTGGCTGTCCGGATGCGCGATGAAAACCAATGAATAATCCGCGAAAATGCATACTGTTTCTGGTCGCCAGCCTGTTTTGCACCTGCGCTTTCTCCGCAGACGACAAGGCCTTGCAATTGCGTTTCGACATCGCCCGGATTGTCGTGGATGGCAACACCCTTCTCCCGCAAGCGGAGATAGATCGCAGCATCCTGCCGTTCCAGGGCGGGGGAAAATCCTTCGCAGACGTGCAGCGCGCCCTGGATGCCGTGCAGAAGCTGTATATGGATCGCGGATATGGCGCCGTGGAAGTGCTGCTGCCCGAGCAGGAGCTTCAGAACGGCGTGGTGCATCTGAAGGTGGTCGAAGCCAGGATTCTGTCCGTCAAGGTCCAGGGCAACAAGCGTTACAGCGCGGAAAACGTGCGCCGGAGCGTGCCTTCCGTTCGTACAGGCATTACGCCTAGGGCGCGGGATATTGCTGCGGATTTGCGCCTCGCCAACCAGAATCCGGGGAAACATACCGAAGTGGTGCTGAAGGAGGGCGAAGGCGAAGGGGATGTCGACGTGCTGATGAAGGTCCGCGAGAATAAAGTCCAGCAGGTGGCTTTGAGCCTCGACAACACGGGCACCAGGGAAACCGGCGTTTACCGGGCCGGGATCAGTTACAGAAACTATAATCTGTTCGACCGCGATCAGGTCCTGAACCTTTCCTATATGACATCCCCCCAGCGCGCCGGCAGTGTCACGATATTGGGCGCGGGCTACCAGATTCCGCTTTATGGAAGGTCGTCCTATATCGACCTGACTGCCGGCTATTCCAGCGTCAATTCGGGCGTTGTGCAGAATCTGTTCAATGTCAGCGGAAGCGGCACCATGCTTGGGGCGCATTATGCCTATCTGCTCCCCGGTCTTTCCGACAGTTTCGAACAGAAGCTTGGGTTTGGCCTGGATTACCGTGCGCTCACCAACAATGTCACAACCGTCAACGGCGGGCCTTCGCTGATTCCCGGCATTACGATCCATCCTGTCGAATTGAGTTACGACGGCACACGGAAGCTTGCGCGTGGTGAGGCAAATGTCCATTTTGCGGTATCGCAGAATATCAATTCGTCGGATACGAGCATCAAGGTCTCCAGGTCGAACGGCAAGGCCGCATACCGGATATACCGTTACGGGGCGAATTACTGGCATGCATGGCAAAGCGACTGGCAGTTGCATCTGGATTGGCACGGGCAATGGTCGAACGATTCCCTGGTTTCTTCCGAGCAGTTCGGGGCCGGCGGCGCCTATTCCGTCCGGGGGTTCAACGAACGCGAAGTTGCCGACGACAATGGCTATTCGACGAGCATCGAACTTTATATGCCGGATCAGGGCGGAAAGCTGGCGAGGGTGCATCTTCGCCCCTTGCTCTTTACCGAATCCGCCAAGGTCTGGCGCAATGTTCCGCTGCCCGGAGAACCCCCGAAGCAAATTATCGGCAACATCGGGCTGGGGCTGAGAGGGACCGCGTATGACAAGCTGAATGTGCGCCTCGATTGGGCTTGGGTTGTGGACAGCACCCTGACGGGAAATGGACACAGGCCGGGAGACCATGTTCTGCATTTCGGGATGGTTTACGTTTTTTGATTGTGTGATGCATTTCCTTTCCGGCGTAAAGCGCTTGTGCAAGAATGGATGTGGCTTAGAGGCGGATATCGATAGCGGAATTCTGACACGGCTTGCAAAACTTAGGTACTGGGGCATGTGATGATGAAACGCGATGTGGGAATAAAGTGGGGAGTTGCCGTCACCGGCCTGCTGGCGTGTTCGGGCGTGCAGGCGAACCCGGTAGGACCGGCCGTGGTGAACGGGCAGGCTTCTTTTTCTACGCAGGGCAATGCGTTTTCAATCACCAATTCCCCCGGCGCGATCATCAACTGGCAATCGTTTTCCATAGGAGCCGGCGAAGCCACGCGCTTCATCCAGCAATCATCCTTGAGCAGCGTGCTCAACCGGGTGACCGGGGGGGATCCCTCCCGGATATTGGGTCTGCTCCAATCCAATGGGCGTGTTTTTCTGATCAACCCGAACGGCATCACTTTCGGTGCGGGTTCGGTGATCGATGTGGCCGGACTTGTCGCATCGACCCTGAATCTCTCCAATGCCGATTTTCTGGCCGGGCGACATAATTTCACGGCGACCCCCGGAGCAGGGGCGATCCGGAACCTCGGCAGCATCACCACCCCTGCGGGCGGTATGGTGTATCTGGTGGCGAGCGACATCAAAAACGACGGCATCATCACCACGCCGCAGGGGGCGATTCTCCTCGCTGCAGGCAAGAGCGTGAATCTGGTGGATTCGGCGAATCCCTCGGTCCAGGTGGAAGTGACGGCGAGCGGAAATCAGGCGTTGAACCTGGGGAGTCTGATCGCGAAGAGCGGCAAGGTGGGGATACTTGCAGCCGGGATCCACAACGGCGGGAGCATCAATGCGGACAGCGCCGTGGCGGGGGAGAACGGCGCCATCATGCTCAAGTCCACCCGCGACATCACGCTCGATGCGGGAAGTTCGCTCAAGGCTTCCGGGCTTCAGGGCGGGAGTATCAGCGTTGAATCGCAAGGCGCGACCTCCGTTTCTGGAACGATTTTGGCGACGGCAAGCCAGGGTTCGGGCGGTAAGGTGACCATGCTGGGCAGGCAGGTCGGACTCGATGGCGCGCAAATTGATGCATCGGGAAGAGATGGCGGCGGCACGGTGCTGGTGGGCGGTGATGCGCATGGCGCCAACCCGGACGTGACGAATGCGCGGAATGCTTTTATGAGCGCCTCCTCGACCATCAAGGCAGATGCCGTACTGAACGGCAATGGCGGCAAAGTCGTCGTCTGGGCGGACAATGCCACGCGCGCTTTCGGCAGCATCGATGCACGCGGCGGCGCAAATGGCGGCAACGGCGGTTTTATCGAAACCTCGGCGCATTATCTGGACGTGACGGGTATCTCGGTAAATGCGCAGGCGCCCAAAGGCATGGCAGGAGGCTGGCTGCTCGACCCGATCAACGTGACGATTGCAGCGATTCCGGCCGCGGATCTGGGTGGCGCGCTTGCGGGCGGCAACTGGACACCGAATGCAACAGGTTCGACGATCACCAACACGACCATCCAGAACGCACTGAATGCGGGAACCAGCGTCACCATCAACACCACCGGCGCATTGACGGAAGCGGGCGACATCACCGTCAACGCCGCGATCTCCAAGACCGCAGGTGTTGCGGCCACCTTGACACTCAATGCGGGCAATAATATCGCCCTCAATCAACCCATCGTTTCCACGGCAAATGCGCTTGGCCTCGTGCTCAACCATGGCGCGGCAGGCAGCGCCAGCCTCTCCAACTCGCTCTTCCTTGCCGGGGGCAATGTGGACGTGCAGCGCGCGGGCGTCACCGGCACCGGCACGCTCAATGTGACGGCAGGCGCCACCACGCTTACCGGCGCGCTGACTGCGGGCGCGCTCAATGTGAGCGGTACGGCGACCGCGCTGAATCTGAATGGCGCGACTGCCGTTTCGAACCTGTCCGTGGCTTCCGGCGGCACGCTGAATATCAACGGCGCAACTGCAAGTTCCGTCACGAATTTTTCCGCGAACGGCGGGACATTGGGCGGGACGGGAGCGGTCAATATCGGCACGTTCACAAGCGGCGCCTATGTCTCATACCTGACGGGAGCCGGGGTAAAGACCGTTACCGGCGCGCTGACCTTTCAGCCGGGCCTGAACGGTTCGAGTTCCCTGTACCTGAACGGCGCCACCCTGAATACCCAGGGTGCGGTGACGCAGACCGGGGGCGGTACCGTGGCGGTGATGCTCGGCAATGGCTCGACTTTGAACAATACCGGCGCCTGGACGATGGACGGCTTCTCGGTGCTGGATAATGGTGGCCTGCCGTGGCAGGTCAACACCTTCAACAACACGGGTGCAGTGAGCGTATCGGGTGCGGGCGGCACGATTGGCGCCTCATTCAACAGCAGCGGCGCAATCAATCTGGGAGCCGGATTGACCCTGTGGGGAGGCGCAAATACAACGAGTACCGTGAGCGGCATCGTGAACGGCACGGGCGCGCTGACATTCAGCGGCGGGACGAACACCCTCACTGCGGCTGCGACCTCCACGTTGAGTCCGTCCGCATTGAGCGTCACCGGCGGAACCAGCACCGTCACCCTGCCTGCCGCACTGGCATGGAGTCCAGCGACGGTGAATGTTACGGGCGGTTCGCTCAATCTGGGAGCGACTCCGGTTACCACGCCGAGCTGGACGCAAAGCGGGGGCAGCTTCACCAACAGTGGCAATGTCACCGTTCCTGCAGGGGGCGCATTCAACTGGAGCGGCGGGACGCTGAATGGGGCCGGGACATTCACGCTGTCATCAGGCTCGACCGGCACGCTGCTGTATTCCCTGAATCTGAACCGCCCCTTCGCCAATGCGGGCACCTTGAGTCAAGGCGCGGGCTGGACGTATCTGTATATCGGAAAGGGTGGCAACTTCAACAACACGGGTACCCAGAATCTGGGCAAAGGCGCATCCGGCGGATATGTCTATGCATATGACACGGGGATATTCGGCAATACCGGCATTCTCAATTCCGTCGGCACGGGGACGAACGTTGTCGACGCATCTCAGCAGTACGTGTATCCGGCAGGCTTGCCCTCCTATCTTGGGGCGGCGGGGACGATCGGCAATTCGGGCACGGTGAATGTTGCCGCCGGCAGCACCTTGAACTGGAACAATGGGCAGAGCGCTGTCAACACCGGGAGCTTTACCACTGCCGCCGGCGTTGCGGCGGTAGCCGGGCCTCCCGCGGTTCCGGCTGTTGCGGCCGGGGTATTGAATTTCGGGGCGGGGAGCGGCGCGCCTGCCGCGGCTGTTGCGACGTACAGCGGGACGATCACGGACAACGGCGCGGTCAGTTTTACCGGCGGGACGAACAGCTTCACCGGCGCCTACAACGGCGCAGGCGCGCTGACATTCAGCGGTGGCACGAACAGCATCAATGCCGCTTCCACCACCATCGCCAACCTGAGCCTGAGCGGCGGCACCTTGCAGGGCTCGGGCAATATCACCGTTCCGACAGGCGGCGCATTCAACTGGACCGGCGGGACGCTGGCCGGGAGCGGGACATTCACGCTGTCCTCAGGCGCAACCGGCACGCTGCTGTATTCGTATGGCAGTCTGTATCTGAACCGTCCTTTCGCCAATGCGGGCACCTTGAGTCAAGGCGCGGGCTGGACGTATCTGTATATCGGAAAGGGCGGCAATCTGAGCAACAGTGGCACCCTGAACCTTGGCAACGGTACATCCGGCGGATATGTCTATGCATATGACACGGGGATATTCGGCAATACCGGCATTCTCAATTCCGTCGGCACGGGGACGAACGTTGTCGACGCATCTCAGCAGTACGTGTATCCGGCAGGCTTGCCCTCCTA
>JAIELG010000024.1 GCA_019753155.1 Burkholderiales bacterium | reverse complement strand
GAGCGGGGAAGCCGGCGGCATTACGCAGCATATCGGCGCCTATCACGTGGAAACCCAGAAAGGGGTGATCACCTTCCGAACGGTGCGGCGCGACAGGACGCGCGTGGCTGTTTCCCGCAGGCGCGACTCTGCCCGTAGTTCTGGGTCCGGAAGGCCGGCGCTGACCACTTCCGTTCGGGATCGGTTCGGCCTTGATGTTCGGGTCGGGTTCGAACCCTTTGACAACTTCCGACTGAAGTTTCTGCTTGATCAGCTTTTCGATATCGGAGAGGAGCCTCAGTTCGTCGACGCACACCAGCGACAGGGCTTCGCCTTCGCAGCCGGCGCGTCCGGTTCTGCCGATGCGGTGAACGTAATCTTCCGCAACATTGGGCAGTTCGAAATTGACCACATGCGGCAGTTCGCTGATGTCGATGCCGCGCGCCGCAATGTCGGTTGCAACCAGCACCTGAAGGCTGCCGTCCTTGAATTCGGAAAGGGCCCGGGTGCGCGCCGACTGGCTCTTGTTCCCGTGTATGGCAAGGGAAGGGATGCCGCCCTTTGCGAGTTGCTCCGACAGCCTGTTTGCGCCATGCTTGGTGCGGGTGAACACCAGGACCTGATGCCAGTTGTGTTCCCTGATGAGGTGGGCGAGCAGCGCCCCCTTTCTTTCGCGGTCCACGCGGTACACTTTTTGCGACACGAGTTCGGTCGTGGTGTTGCGGCGGGCGACTTCGATCATCGCGGGCTTGTCGAGCAGGTTGTCCGCAAGCGTCTTGATTTCGTCCGAGAATGTCGCGGAAAAGAGGAGATTCTGCCTCTGTTTCGGCAACAATGCCAGGATGCGCCTGATGTCGCGGATGAATCCCATGTCCAGCATGCGGTCGGCTTCGTCCAGCACCAGGATTTCAACTTTGGATAAATCAAGGGTATTTTGCTGTACATGATCGAGCAGTCGCCCCGGCGTCGCGACGAGAATGTCCACGCGGCTTTTCAACTGCTTGATTTGCGGGTTGATGCTGACCCCGCCGAACATCGCCATCGAACTCAGGCTCAGGTATTTACCATATTCGCGCACGCTTTCCTCCACCTGGGCCGCGAGTTCCCGCGTAGGGGTGAGGATCAGCGCGCGGATGGGCGGTCGCCCGCTGGACGGCCCCTTGACGGTTTTATCCGATAGCCTGTGCAGGATGGGCAGGGTGAAGCCGGCTGTTTTGCCGGTCCCGGTCTGGGCGCCTGCAAGCAGGTCGCCCCCCGAGAGCACGGCGGGAATCGCCTGCAACTGGATAGGCGTGGGGGTGGTGTAACCGCGCTCGGTAACGGCGCGCACGATTTCTTCGGACAAGCCGAGGGAAGCGAATGACATAGTTTTATGACTCGGGAAAATCGGCCCCTCGCCGGAGGGCGCCAGTCTGAGGCGGATGGGTATTCAAGGAAAGCGGCGGCACCGGGACTGGAGCAAGTGCCGCAAGACGGTATTCTAGCAGAAAAACGTTCGATTGAGATTGCCGATGGGCGGCTTACATAAAATTCATTTCCAAGGATTCGTTTGCTTGCCTAGAATGCATTATGGTTCACCAAGGAGAAAATCATGAAAATCGATATCGGCATCTCGGAAAAAGACCGTGAAAGTATCGCCAAGGGGCTGTCGCGATTTCTCGCCGACACCTATACGCTCTACCTCAAGACCCATAATTTTCACTGGAATGTCACGGGGCCGATGTTCCAGACGCTGCACATCATGTTCATGGACCAGTACAACGAGGCATGGATGGCGGTGGATCTCATTGCCGAGCGAATCCGCGCCCTGGGGTTTCCTGCTCCCGGAAGCTACAGGGAATTTTCCGAGCTTTCGTCGATCAAGGAAAGCGAAGGCGTGCCCAAGGCCAGGGAAATGATCCGGGCGCTCATAGAAGGGCAGGAAACAGTCGTGCGCACGGCGCGCGCCATATTGCCCGGCGTCGAGAAGGCGGGCGATCAGCCCACCCTGGATCTCCTTACCCAGCGCATGCAGATTCACGAAAAAAATGCGTGGATGCTGCGCAGTCTGCTGGAAGAGTGACTGTTCTGGCATGAGGGGCAGTTTTCGAGTAAGATTCCGGCCTCATGACCGGAAAAATCGAACTCCTTTCGCCTGCGAAGACTGCCGAAATCGGGCGGGAAGCGATCCTGCACGGGGCGGATGCGGTGTATATCGGCGGGCCGTCGTTCGGGGCGAGGGTCAACGCTTCGAATACGGTGGCCGACATCGCCGCGCTTTGCGATTTTGCGCACCGATTCCATGCGCGAATTTTTGCGACGCTCAACACGATCCTCCACGATTCCGAACTCGAGCCTGCAAGGGTTCTGGTCTGGGAACTGTATGACGCGGGGGTCGATGCCCTCATCGTCCAGGACATGGGGCTGCTCGAACTCGACCTGCCGCCCATCGAGTTGCATGCGAGCACGCAGACCGACATCCGAAGCGTGGAGAAAGCGAAATTCCTCTCGGAGGTCGGCTTCTCCCAGATTGTTCTCGCTCGGGAACTCACGCTTTCCGAAATCCGCGCCATCGCCGCCACGAACGATGCCACCCTGGAATTTTTCGTCCACGGCGCAATTTGCGTCGCCTATTCGGGACAATGCTACATCAGTCATGCCCATACCGGGCGCAGCGCGAACCGCGGGGACTGCTCCCAGGCCTGCCGCCTGCCTTACACCCTGAAAGACGGGGAGGGCAGGGTGGTGGCATTCGAGAAGCATCTGCTTTCGATGAAGGACAACGACCAGAGCGCCAATCTGAAGGCCCTGATCGATGCGGGAATCCGTTCCTTCAAGATCGAGGGGCGCTACAAGGATGCGCCTTACGTGAAGAACATCACGGCGCATTACCGGCTGCTTCTCGATGAAATCATGGAAACTTCCCCTGGACTTGCCCGCGCTTCGAGCGGCAGATGCGCATTCGCCTTCACGCCCGATCCCGAAAAGACTTTTCATCGGGGTTCCACCGACTATTTCGTGAACGGAAGGATGGAGGATATCGGCGCTTTCGATTCTCCCAAGTTTCTCGGGCAGCCCATAGGGACGGTCACGGATATCGGGCCGGACTGGTTCGAGATGGATGCAGTCGAGCCGCTCCACAACGGAGACGGTCTGTGCTTCATGAAAAAGCGCGAATCGGTCGGGGCAAGGGTTAACAGGGCCGAGCAACGCGGGCAATTCTGGCGGATTTTCCCGAACGATCGCATTGAAGGCTTGAGCATGGGTTCCCTGATTTTCAGGAACCGCGATCATGAATGGGAACAGGCGCTGCTCAAGCCTTCGGCGCAGCGCAGGATCGAAATCCGGATGCGTCTGGAGGAAACGCCGGAAGGGCTGAAGCTGACCCTGAACGACGAGGACGGCTGCATGGCGATTTCCGAGGCGAAGCTTCTGTTCGAAGCCGCGAAACATCCTTCCGGGGTGGAAGCGGGTTTGAAGGAGAACCTTGCCAAGCTGGGCAACACCTGTTTTTCCGCGAAGGAGATTACGCTCGACCTGTCCCAACCCTGGTTCGCTCCCCCTTCCGTAATCAATGCCATGAGGCGGGAAGCTGTCCTGAAGCTGATGGAAGAACGCCTTGCGAACAGGGTGCGTCCTGCACGCCGCGCGCCGGTCGATCCGCCCGTTCCCTATCCCGAAGCCTCGCTCAGTTATCTCGCCAACGTCTACAACGGGAAGGCGCGTGCGTTTTACGAGAGACACGGGGTGAAGCTCATCGATGCGGCATACGAAGCGCACGAGGAAACCGGGGTCGCCTCCCTCATGATCACGAGGCACTGCCTGCGCTTTTCGTTCAATCTTTGTCCCAAGCAGGCCAAGGGCGTGACGGGGGTGCAGGGCCAGGTGCGCGCCGAACCCATGACGCTCGTGAACGGCAGCGAAAAGCTTACCTTGAAATTCGACTGCAAGGCTTGCGAGATGCATGTCGTGGGCAAAATCAAAAAGCCCATCCTCGCATCGAGTCCCCCTGCGATCGCCACCATTGCCTTTCACCGCTGATGCGGAAAGACTGACATCAGCGGAAAAGCGGGGCGTGCCCCAAGGCAATCAGGCGAATGGATTGACGATGGTGAGGCCTGCGATGTTCTGTCCGCTCTGCAGATCTTCGGTCAGGAGTTCCGATGCCCCGGAGCATTCGGCTGCGGCGATGATCATCCCGTCCCAGAATGAAGTCCGCCACGCATCGGCTATCTCCGTGGCTCGAATGAGCATTTCGCCGTCGACCCCGGTTTTGACCCATGGCAGGTAGGTTCGCATGACTTCGCGAGCCAGGGCGGTCGGCAATGGTTGAGGGATTTTCCTGGTAACGTTGATGAAAAACTCCTGCAAAACCTGGATGCTTAAACAACCGCGTTCCTGATTCCAGAGATCCGTCAATATGCGTTTCGCGATATCATGTTTGATCCCGGCATCGCGGTCGTGAGCGTAGATCAGAACATTGGTGTCAACGAAGCGAAGTGCGGTCATGGATCTCATCCCGGTTTTTCATGCCCTGTCCACCGAGAGACCAGGATTGTTCGAGCATGGAAAGCGCGATCTGTTTCGAATGCTCATAGCGGCGGGCATCTCCGATTTTTTCGCGCAACTCTTCCGCAAGCAGGGCGCTGACGCTGGTTCCCTGTCTGGCGGCCAGACCGCGTGCCGCGACGAGGAGTTCCCGGTCGAGCGCAAGGGTGATGTTCTGCTTCATGGCCTGTCCTCTCATTTAAGAGGTCACGTATTTTACGTGCAAAGCGGCTCTCCCGCCACCCCGGTTTCGAAGATGGGTCTTTACAGACGAGAAAAACCTTTTTAAACTCGCTCCTCATGACTCCAAGAAACCTGTTGATCGTTTTCGCCCTGTGTTTCAGCAGCGCGGTTCAGGCTGACGATGTGGACGCCGGGCAGGCGCAATCGTCGTTCCTGAAAACATTGTCCGATCCCGTGAAGAACCTCCTCGACTATGCCGTCAGTCAGAACGGTATTTCCTACCGCAGCGGCGGGACGAATCCTCGAAGTGGATTCGATTGCAGCGGTTTTGTGCGCTATGTATTCGATCATGTAGAGGGATTGAGCCTGCCACACAGTTCGAAAGCCATGAGCCTCATCGGAAGCCGAATCAAGTTCGCGGAACTGCAACCGGGGGATCTCGTCTTCTTTCGCATCGTGCGCCAGGGCATATCGCACGTGGGCATCTATCTCGGAAACAACCGTTTCATTCATGCCACCAGCAACAGCACCGGAAGCGTCATGATTTCGGATATCACCGAAGGCTATTGGGCCAGACGCTTCACCCTGGCGCGCCGCATCGAGCTTCCCGCGGAAGCGTCCTCTAACCTGTCCGAATAGGTCAGCGTTTTTCCGTTTTTTCGGTCGC
Organism: Burkholderiales bacterium; assembly: GCA_019753155.1. Lineage (GTDB taxonomy): Bacteria > Pseudomonadota > Gammaproteobacteria > Burkholderiales > JABEVD01 > JABEVD01. The sequence continues at coordinate 21,092 of JAIELG010000024.1, read as the reverse complement.
CTTGGGGTCGGATTCCGGCTCGTCTTCATGGTCGGCATTCGATTGCGCCGTCGAGTGCAGCTTTGTGACGAGTTCGTAAATTCGCATCAGATCCTGTTCGCTGATATCGAGAAGGGAGTCGATCTGACTCATGGCGAAAACAAAATCTTCATGCGCGATGGGAACGTGTTCACGGGAGTCTTGCTTTGCGAATGCGGCAGGATAACGGCGCCAGGGGAAGAACCAGTTGAAGATGACCGCCACCAGGAAGATTACGAGCACATTGAAGAGAACGGGATTGAGTATGAAGGTGTAATCGAGGGTGTGAAGCTTCGATGAGCCGAATGCGGCGGCAAATGCGGTCGCTCCTCCCGGAGGATGGATGCAGCGCAGATAGTGCATTGCCCCTACGGCAAGCGCAACGGCAAGCGCAGGGGAGAGGATGGGGGCATGGATCAGCTTCGAGCAGGTGATGCCGATCAGCGCGGATAGGATTTGCCCCCCGATCAATGGCCAGGGTTGGGAGAATGTGCTGTGTGGAACGGCGAAAAGCAGCACTGCGGATGCGCCCATCGAGGCGATGATCAGCGGGTTGCCGTGTTCTCCGGCATGATGGCGCGCTGCAAGCATGACCACGAGAATGCCCGCAAACGCACCCGCGAGCGACAGGAAGCGCTCGGTGTGGCTGACGGGACGCGCATCCATCCCGGAAAGCTTGCGGAGTTTTTGCAGCATATTGCCGCATCATATCACATTGTGATGTACCTCCGCGTCGAACCCCTCGTTACCCGAGCCTTTCAATTATCTCCATTTTTTGTTAAAATTTAAAAGATTCGATGGGCTGTGAGCCCATTTTTTGTTTGTGGAGCGTTATGGATCTGCGCGCATTGTTGGAAACGACGCTGCCCGGCCTGGGTTACGAGTTGGTCGATCTCGAGATCAGCAACCGCGGCAGCCTGGTGAGAGTGTTCATCGACAAGCCGGAGGGGATCAGCATAGAGGATTGCACGGCGGTCAGCAATCACCTCTCGCGGGTTTTCGCTGTCGAGAATGTCGAGTACGACAGGCTCGAAGTGTCCTCTCCCGGGATGGACAGGCCTTTGAACAAGGAAAGTGATTTTGTCAGATTTGTCGGACACAGGGCTAGAATCAAGATGAGGTCGCCCATCGATGGGCGGAAGATTTTTTCCGGTGTCCTGGGAGCAATGCATGAAGGCGTTTTTCAGTTGCTTGTCGACGAAAAGCAGGTTCTGTTGAATCTTGCTGATGTGGACAAGGCAAGACTGATCCCCGAGTTTGATTGATGGCGATGATGAATATTATGCTGGAGGCTGAATGAGTCGCGAAGTTTTGTTGCTGGTCGATGCGCTGGCGCGTGAAAAAAATGTCGACAAGGAGATCGTTTTCGGAGCCCTTGAGTCGGCATTGGCTGCTGCCACGAAAAAGAAATTGCACGATGAGGTCGATATCCGGGTCGAGATCGACCGTACATCCGGCGGCTATGCTTCCTTCAGGTGCTGGGAGGTCGTGCCTGACGACGAGCCTGAAGTTACGCCCAGCCAGATCAGGCTGTCCGAGGCGCTGGAGAAAAACGCTGAAATTCAGATCGGCGATGTGATCGAAGAGCCGGTCGAGGCAATAGAGTTCGGACGCATCGGCGCGCAGAGCGCAAAGCAGGTGATCTTCCAGAAGATCAGGGATGCCGAAAGGGAGCAGCTCATCAGCGACTTCCTGGAGCGCAAGGAATTCCTGGTCAACGGCACCATCAAAAGGATGGAGCGCGGCAATGCGATGATCGAGGCCGGCAAGATCGAGGCCGTCCTGCCGCGCGAGCAGATGATTCCGAAGGAAAATCTGAGAATAGGCGACAGGGTGCGGGCCTTTCTCCTGAAGATAGACAGGGGTGGGCGCGGCCCCCAGTTGATCCTGTCCAGGATCGCCCCGGAGTTTCTCGTCAGGCTTTTCGAGCTCGAAGTGCCCGAGATCGAGGAAGGCATGCTGGAGATCATGTCGGCGGCCAGAGACCCCGGATCGCGTGCGAAGATCGCCGTGAAATCCAACGATCAGCGCATCGACCCGATCGGAACCTGCGTCGGGATGCGCGGCTCGCGCGTCCAGGCGGTGACGGGCGAGCTTGCAGGGGAGCGGGTCGACATCATCCTGTGGTCGCCCGATCCTGCGACTTTCGTGATCAATGCGCTGGCTCCTGCCGAAATCAGCGGCGTCGTGGTCGACGAAGAGGCGCACAGCATGGACATCGTCGTCGAAGAAGATCAGCTTGCGCAGGCGATCGGGCGCAACGGGCAGAATGTGCGGCTCGCCACCGAACTGACGGGGTGGCAGCTTAACCTCATGACCGTCGAGGAATCCGATCAGAAGAACCAGCAGGAATTCCAGGAAATCCGGAAGGTGTTCATGGAAAGACTGGATGTCGATGAAGAGATCGCCGATATCCTGGTCCAGGAAGGATTCAGCACCCTCGAAGAAGTGGCTTATGTGCCCCTCAACGAGATGCTGGAAATCGAATCCCTGGATGAGGAAACGGTCAATGCGCTCAGGAGCCGGGCCAGGAATGCGCTGCTGACCGAAGCGATAGCGAGCGAGGAAAAGGTCGAGCATGCGACGGACGATCTGCTGACGCTCGATGGAATGGATGCCCAGACCGCCAAGCAGCTCGCGGCCAAAGGCATTTCGACCTGGGATGATCTTGCGGATCTTGCTGTAGATGATTTGATCGAGTTGACGGGAATGGAAGATGAGCGGGCCGCCAAATTGATCATGGCTGCACGTGCGCCATGGTTTGAATGAGGTGTGTAAAGGATATTAATGGGACAGATGAATGTAGAACAATTCGCCGCCGAACTGGGTGTGCCTGGTATGCAGCTGCTTGAGCAGTTGCGGGCGGCCGGGGTTGACAAGCAGAAGCTCTCAGATGTCGTGAGTGAGCAGGATAAAACCAGACTGCTCGATTATTTGCGCCGGGCTCATGGCACGGGAGAGGGGCAGAACAAGATTACATTGACCCGCCGCCAGACTTCCGAGATCAAGAAGGCGGACAGCAGCGGAAAATCCCGTACCATACAGGTCGAAGTCAGGAAAAAGCGCGTTTTCGTGAAACGCGAGGAATTGCCTGTCGCCGAAGAACCCGCGAAGCTCGAAATTCCGGTCCCGGCTCCTGAGCCTGTTCCGGAACCCGAAGTCGCCCCTGCCCCTGTGCTCGATGATGAGCAGGTGAAGCGGCGCGAGGAAGAGGCGGCGAAAAATGCCGAGCTTGCTGCGCGCCAGGTGGCTGAATTTCGCGAGAAGGAGGAAAAAAGGCTGCAAAAGCGGGAGCAAGCCGAGGTCAAGCCTGTCGAGGAGGCCAAGGTGGAAGGAACTCTCCACAAGCCGGCTGCCGCAGAGGAAAAGGGCGAGAAGAAGGGGGCGAAGAAAGCCGCCAAGCCTGTATGGAAGGATGAGGGCGTCAAGAAGGGCGGCCTCAAGGTGAAAGGGGATCTCGGCGCAAACCAGGGCTGGCGCGGCGGGAAGAAGGAACACAAGAATCACCGCAAGGACGAAGGTCAGCATGCCTTCTCCATGCCTACCGAGCCGATTGTGCGTGAAGTCCTGGTGCCCGAGACCATCAGCGTCGCTGCGCTTGCCCAGAAAATGAATGTGAAGGCAGCGGAAGTCATCAAGGCTTTGATGAAGCTCGGCAGCATGGTCACCATCAATCAGGTGCTCGATCAGGATACCGCCATGGTCGCAGTCGAGGAACTCGGGCATGTCGCGAAACCCGCCAAGCTCGACGAGCCCGACGCCTATCTCACCGAATCGCTGCAATTGCATGAAGACAAGCAGGAACCGCGCGCGCCGGTCGTCACCGTAATGGGCCACGTCGATCACGGCAAGACTTCTCTTCTGGACTATATCAGGAGAAGCCGCGTTGCGAGCGGGGAAGCCGGCGGCATTACGCAGCATATCGGCGCCTATCACGTGGAAACCCAGAAAGGGGTGATCACCTTCCTCGACACCCCCGGCCACGAAGCGTTCACCGCGATGCGCGCGCGCGGCTCCAAAGTCACCGATGTCGTGATTCTGGTGGTCGGCGCCGACGACGGCGTGATGCCGCAGACGATCGAAGCGATACATCATGCCAAGGCGGGCAACGTGCCCATAGTCGTTGCGGTCAACAAGATCGACAAGCCCGAGGCGAATCCCGAGCGCGTCAGGCAGGAACTGGTCACCCAGGGCGTGGTGCCGGATGACTGGGGCGGGGATACCATGTTCGTCGAGGTTTCAGCCAAAACCGGACAGGGTATCGACGATCTGCTCGACAGCGTCCTGCTCCAGTCCGAAGTGCTCGAACTCAAGGCGGCGAGGAACGTCCCGGCGAAAGGCATCGTGATCGAAGCGAGGATGGACAAGGGCAAGGGGCCTGTCGCGACGATTCTCGTCCAGTCGGGCACCCTGAAGCGCGGAGACGTGCTGCTCTCGGGATCGGCCTATGGACGCGTGCGCGCCATGCTCGACGAAAACGGCAAACCCGTGCAGGAAGCCGGGCCTTCCATCCCGGTCGAGATTCAGGGGCTGTCGGATGTCCCCGCGGCGGGCGCGGATGCGCTTGTGCTGGTGGATGAGCGCAAGGCGCGCGAGATTGCGCTGTTCAGGCAGGGAAAATTCAGGGACGTGAAGCTTGCCAAGCAACAGGCATCCAAACTCGAAAACATGTTCGATCAGATGGCCGAAGACGCGATCAAGTCCCTGGGCATCATCATCAAGGCTGACGTGCAGGGGTCTGCCGAGGCGCTCGCCTATTCGCTGGAGAAGCTCTCCACCGACGAAGTCAAGGTGAATATCATCCACAGCGGCGTGGGCGCGATCACGGAATCCGATGTCAATCTCGCGCTTGCATCGAATGCGGTGGTGCTGGGGTTCAATGTCAGGGCGGACGTGACGGCGAGAAAGCTGATTGCCTCCGCCGGCGCGGATGTGCGCTATTACACGATCATTTATGAGGCAGTGGACGAAATCAAGGCGGCCCTCTCCGGCATGCTTGCGCCGGAGCGCAAGGAGAGCGTCATCGGGCTCGTCGAAATCAGGCAGGTCTTCCGGATTTCAAAAGTCGGTTCGGTTGCGGGCTGTTACGTGCTGGAAGGCGTCGTCAAGCGCGGCTCCATGGTTCGCGTGCTGAGGAACGATGTCGTCCTTCACACGGGGGAACTGGATTCGCTCAAGCGCTTCAAGGACGATGTCAAGGAAGTGAAGGCCGGATTCGAGTGCGGCCTTTCGCTCAGGAACTTCAATGACATCGAAGTCGGCGACAGGCTCGAAGTGTTCGAAATCGTCGAGATTGCGCGCACCCTGCAATGACGAAGGCGAGGACGGAGCGCATCGCGCAGCAGATCCAGCGGGATCTGGCCGATCTGTTGAGGACCGAAGTCAAGGATCCGAGGATAGGCATGGTGACGCTCACCTCGGTCGAAGTGAGCCGCGATCACTCTCATGCGAAAGTGTATTACACGGCGCTCGGGGACGAAAAGGAACTCGGCGGGATCGCCGAAGGATTGCAGCGCGCGGCGGGTTTTTTGCACAGCCAGCTTTTTCACAGGCTGAAACTGCGCATCGTGCCCCAGCTTCATTTCGAATACGATACTTCGGTCGAGCGCGGCGCCTATCTTTCCCGCCTCATCGACGAAGCGGTTGGAGGCGATTCCTGAAGCGGAATATCGACGGCGTGCTCCTGCTCGACAAGCCTTTGGAGGTGAGTTCGAACGGGGCGCTGCAAATTGCGAAGCGGATATTCCGCGCTGCCAAGGCCGGGCACACCGGAACCCTGGATCCGCTGGCTTCCGGGCTGCTGCCCGTCTGTTTCGGGGAGGCGACGAAATATTCGGCAATGATGCTGGGGGCGGACAAAATCTACCGTGCCGTGCTGAAGCTGGGGCAAACGACGACGACCGGGGATGCCGAAGGCGAGATTCTGGAGAAGCGGGAAGTTTCTCTGGATGAAGCGCAACTCGAATCGGCGCTTGCGCAATTCAGGGGGGAAATCAGGCAGATCCCTCCGATGCACAGCGCATTGAAGCACAAGGGTAAGCCGCTCTATGCCTACATCAGGGCGGGAGTCGAGATCGAGCGCCCGGCGCGCGCGGTCACGATACACGAGATCGTTATGGAGTCGTTTTCGAACGACGAGCTCGCCCTGACGGTCACGTGCAGCAAGGGAACCTATATCCGGGTGCTCGCTGAGGACATCGGGAAAGCGCTGGGTTGCGGCGCTCATCTGAAAGCGCTGAAGAGGACCGGGATCGGGCCTTTTTCCGTAGCGGAGGCTTTCACCATGCATGACATCGAAAATCGGGAAGATCGCGATTCCGTCCTGCTGCCGGTCGATGCCCTGCTCGCCGATTTAGGCAAGCTCGTCGTCGAGGAAATCGATGCTCTGGCACTTTCCAGCGGCAGAAGCGTCGAGGGCATCGAAATCGGGCCGGGCCTCGTCAGGCTGTACGATGCAAAAATGCGCTTTCTCGGACTCGGGGAGGCGGACGAATGCGGGAAAGTCAGGCCAAAGCGCATGATGTCGGTGGAATTTTCAGGCAATTAGAGACATTTGCTTGAGGGGAATGCCTTTTAAAAGGTAAAATACGAAACTTTATTTTGGAGAAACAGAGATGTCTATCAGCACCGTGCAAAAAGCACAGATCATGAAGGATTACCAACGGGCGGAGAGCGATACCGGTTCCCCCGAAGTTCAGGTGGCGCTCCTGACGGCCAGGATCAATTACCTGACCGAGCATTTCAAGACGCACATCAAGGATCACCACTCCCGCAGGGGGCTGCTGCGTCTCGTCAGCCGCCGCAGGAAGCTTCTGGATTACCTCAAGAGCGTGAATGTCGAAAGCTACAGAACCCTGATCGATCGCCTCGGACTGCGCAAGTAACTTTATAAAAAGGATAGCACCTTGAATCATTACAAAAAAACTGTGGCTTATGGCCGCCATCAACTGACTCTCGAAACCGGTGAAATCGCAAGGCAGGCTCACGGAGCGGTGATGGTTACCATGGACGATACGGTGGTTCTGGCGACCGTCGTGGGGTCGAAGTCGGTCAAGCCTGGGCAGGATTTTCTGCCGCTTACCGTCGATTACATGGAGAAGACCTACGCTGCAGGAAGGATTCCTGGTGGCTATTTCAAGCGCGAAGGCAGACCGACCGAGAAGGAGACGTTGACTTCCCGCCTGATCGACAGGCCGATTCGCCCGCTTTTCCCGGAAGGCTTCTATAACGAAGTCCAGGTGGTCGCGACTGTTTTGTCCTCCAATTCCGAGGTGGATGCCGACATCCTGGCGATGATCGGCACTTCCGCGGCGTTGGCCATTTCAGGCATTCCTTTCAATGGCCCGATCGGTGCGGCGCGAGTCGGCTATATCGACGGACAATATGTGCTCAATCCGACGCTTACCGAACTTAACCAGTCCGAACTCAATCTTGTCGTGGCAGGCACCGAATCCGCCGTGTTGATGGTCGAATCCGAGGCGCTGCAACTCTCCGAAGAAGTGATGCTCGATGCAGTGATGTATGGGCACAGTCAGATGCAGGCCGTGATCGAAGCGATCAACGAAATGTCGGAAGCGGTCGGGGCGGAACCCTGGAGCTGGAGTCCGCCCGAGAAGGACGAAGCGCTGGTCCAGGCGATTACGGAGCAGGCTGAAGAAGCGTTGCGCGGCGCTTATGCGATCAAGCAGAAGCAGGCGAGAAGCGAAAAGATCGAATCCGTCCGCAGCGCCGTTCTGGATGCGCTCAACATTGATGGGGATGCGGATCGCGGCCAGACGATCAAGACCCTTTTCAGCGACATCGAGGCGAGGATCGTGCGCGATCAGATCCTGAGCGGGGAGCCGAGGATAGACGGGCGCGATACCCGCACGGTTCGCCCCATCAGCATCAGGACATCGGTGCTGCCGCGCACCCACGGCTCGGCACTCTTCACCCGGGGCGAAACCCAGGCGCTCGTCGTCGCGACCCTTGGCACCGAGCGCGATTCCCAGGTCATCGAAGCGCTCCAGGGCGAAGTCACCGAGCGTTTCATGCTGCATTACAACATGCCGCCCTATGCGACCGGGGAAACCGGGCGCGTGGGTACGCCCAAGCGCCGCGAGATCGGGCACGGACGCCTTGCCAAGCGCGCGCTTGCCGCAGTGCTGCCGGCTCCAGAGGATTTCGGTTATTCGATCCGCATCGTCTCCGAAATCACCGAATCGAACGGATCGAGTTCAATGGCTTCGGTGTGCGGCGGATGTCTCGCCCTCATGGATGCCGGCGTGCCGGTGAAGGCGCATGTCGCGGGAATCGCGATGGGCCTCATCAAGGAAGGCAATCGTTTCGCAGTCCTGACCGATATCCTGGGCGACGAGGATCATCTCGGCGACATGGACTTCAAGGTGGCAGGATCCGAAAACGGCATCACCGCCCTGCAGATGGACATCAAGATCACGGGCATCACGCGCGAGATCATGAAGGCTGCGCTTTCCCAGGCGAGGGAAGGGCGCATTCATATTCTCGGACTCATGAAGGAAGCTCTGGGCGCTACGCGCGAACAGATGTCCATCCATGCGCCGCGCATGATCAGGATCAAGATCAACCCTGAAAAAATTCGCGACGTGATCGGCAAGGGCGGTTCCGTGATCCGGGCGCTGACCGAGGAAACCGGCACCCAGATCGATATCGCCGAGGACGGCACGGTGACGATCGCATGCCTTTCCGCCCAGGGCGGGGAGCTTGCCAAGAAGCGGATCGAGGAAATCACGGCCGAAGTCGAAGTCGGCAGGATTTACGATGGCGTCGTGCAGAAGTTGCTGGATTTCGGCGCGATCGTCGCGGTCCTGCCGGGCAAGGACGGTCTGCTGCATATCTCGCAGATCGCGCATGAGCGGGTGAACGCTGTATCGGATCATCTCAAGGAAGGCCAGCAAGTCAAGGTCAAGGTGCTGGAAGCCGACGAGAAGGGAAGGTTGCGACTTTCCATGAAGGCCATACTGCCCGAACCGGTCAAGGAAGAAGTCAAGCCTGCAGAACCTGTAGGCGAATGAAAAAGCCCGGGGAAACCCGGGTTTTTTGTCATGATCCTGCTCAAACAACTTTCTCTTTACCGGGGGAGCAATCCCCTGCTCGCGAATGTGGATCTCGTCATTCACGACGGTCAGAAGATCGGCATCACCGGCGCGAACGGGGGCGGAAAATCGAGCTTTTTTGCCATGCTCAAGGGCGAACTCCACCAGGATTCCGGCGAGCTTGAAATCCCCCGGTCAGCCGTCATTGCCCATGTCGAACAGGAAGTCGAGGCGTCCGGCGCTCCCGCAGTGGAGTACGTGATCGACGGCGACGCCGAATTGCGCATCCTGGAGCGCGCAATCGCCGGGGATATCGGCGGGGAGGCGCTGGCCCATGCCGTTTCCCGCCTTGACGAGATCGATGGCTATGGAGCGCGGGCAAGGGCTGCCCGCCTGATGCATGGCCTGGGTTTCAGGGATCATGAAATCGAAAAGCCGGTCTCGGAATTCTCCGGGGGGTGGAGAATGCGGCTCAACCTTGCACGCGCCCTCATGTGCCGCTCCGACATTCTTCTTCTTGACGAACCCACCAACCATCTCGACCTCGAAGCCGTCATCTGGCTGGAATCCTGGCTCAAAAGCTACGAGGGTACGCTGCTTCTGATCTCTCACGACAGGGAATTCCTGGATGCCACGGTGCGCTTTATCTGCCACCTGGAGAACAAAATGCTCAGGCTTTACTCGGGCAATTACGGGGATTTCGAGCGCCAGCGCGCCGCCAATCTCGCACAGCAGCAGGCGGCATTCGAAAAGCAGCAGCGCGAAGTCGCCCATCTGCAATCCTATATCGACCGTTTCAGGGCCAAGGCCACCAAGGCAAGGCAGGCGCAGAGCAGGATCAAGGCATTGGAGCGCATGGAAATGATTTCCGCGGCGCATATCGACTCCCCGTTTCATTTTTCGTTCGACGCGCCGGTTCCCGCTTCCGATCCGCTCCTCAAGCTCGATAAAGCCGCAGCAGGCTATGGAGCGAGGAAAGTATTCGAAGGCATCACGCTTGTCATAGAGTCCGGCAACAGGATAGGCCTCATCGGTCCGAACGGGGCGGGAAAGTCCACACTGGTCAAGCTGATCGCAGGGGAGCTTGCCCCGCTTTCAGGCGAACGGATCGAAGGGCGCGGACTCAGGATAGGCTATTTTGCCCAGCACCAGTTGGAGAGCCTGAAGGGGGACGAGAGTCCGTTGCAGCATCTTCAGCGTTTGGATGAAGCTGCACGCGAGCAGGAATTGAGGAATTACCTGGGCGGGTTCGGCTTTGCCGGGGATGCCGTTTTTTCGCCTGTCGGAAATTTTTCGGGTGGGGAAAAAGCGCGCCTGTCGCTGGCGCTCATCATACGGACTCGACCCAATCTGCTGCTCCTGGACGAACCGACCAACCACCTCGATCTCGAAATGCGGCATGCCCTGACCATGGCGCTGCAGGATTTCGAGGGGGCGCTCGTCCTCGTTTCCCATGACAGGCACCTCATCCGCACCACGACCGACCAGCTTGTCCTGGTCGAAAGCGGCAAGGCAGGGATTTTCGAAGGGGATATCGAAGACTATGGGAAGAAGGTTTGCGATGCACCCGGCGAAAAAAAGCCCGATGCGCCCAACAGGAAGCAGGTCGAGGCGCAATCGAGGGCGGCGCGCAGGCCGCTGCAGAAGAGGATAGACAAGCTCGAGGACGAGATGGAGAAACTCTCCGAGGAAAAGTCCGTAATCGAGGCCAGGATTGCCGATCCCGAATTCTACTCGGACAGGGATGCCGTCAAGTCAGCGCTTTTGAGGCAGGCCAGGATCGAATCCAGCCTTGCCGAAATGGAAAACGAATGGCTGGAACTCCATTCCGAGCTTGAGTCGCTGCAATGAGCCGAACCCGGCAGGCGTCAGTGGTACCTCGAGTCGATGGCGGATCGCCAGGACGGTGACGGTCTCTTTATCCTCGATCTCGAAAAGGGCGACATGCCTGACGCGCCGAAGGGGATGAGCAGTTCGCGCTGGAAGGGAGTCTCCGGACCCGCCTTGCGGCAGGAGAAAGAAAATTCCGCGAGAAATTCGACGCTCTTGCCGATTGCTTCGCGCGCGCGAAGCGCGGTTGGACGGTTCCGCTCCAGAAGAAAGCTGAACAGCCGCTTCAGGTCTTCTCTCGCCGCTGGCGTATAGCGGACTCTGAAGCTCATTGCCCTGCCAGCATCCTATCCAGTTCGCCGAGGACCGATTCGGCGGAAAAATACTCTCCAGTCGCGCGTGCTTTTTCCTGCGAGGCCAGCCCCCGCGAAACGAATTCCTTGTGCAGTTTTCTGCGTTCGATATTGGCCTTCAGCAATTGCTCGACGAAGCTGGAAAGCTTTCGCCTTCCTGCAGAACGCTTTCAGCCGCCTGCCTGAGCTCTGGATCGACGCGCAGGGATGGAATGGTTGCGCTTTTCATGTCCGCTCCTTGCATTGCATTTGCAATGCATTAAACGCGCCCCACATTGGAGTAAATCAGTGGCTACGAGACCGGAATGAAGATAACGGGTGGCGTCCCATTCTCCCGCATTCGACTGCTATGCGTAAGAAGTTCCTGATATCTTCCTCGCCACATCGGCCAGCGTTTGCCGCTGAGAGCCGTGCGGGAAAGGCCGCCATGCAACGCGGCTCGTGTGCGACTTATTCAGCGGTTCCCTGAGGTTGCAGCATCTTCTGCATCTCAATTGCGTTTTGCACCGGATTCGCACTGTTTCCCTGGAGCTTCTCGACTACTGCGGAAACTCCCATCGAAAGGATGCTGGCGAGCAAAAAAATTAGGATGCCGCGCGTCCATCCCTTGTTCATGCCCATGTCATCGAGATAATGCCTGAGGTAATGCACCGCGACGAAAAATGCGATGGTCGAAAGGATGAGGTCCAGTATCACGTCAATCCTTCACGCATTTGACGAGGGATGCGCATAATCTTGCGTGGCTTCTCGCAGTCTCCACATCGGCGCCCGTAGCAAGGGCAACCCCCATCCTGCGCTTTAAAAATGCTTCGGGCTTGCCGAACAGCCTCAAATCGCTCTTCGGCACGGCAAGCGCCGCATCCAGAGCTTCGAAGGCAATCCCTTGCGCATCCATCCCGCCGTAAATCACGGCGCTCGCTCCGGTTTCGCGCATTTCCGTATCGACAGGCAAGCCCAGTATGGCGCGCGCATGCAGTTCGAATTCGCTCTGCCGCTGCGTGCAGAGCGTGACGAGTCCCGTGTCGTGCGGCCTCGGACTCACTTCGGAGAACCGGACTTCATTTCCATTCACGAAAAGCTCCACCCCGAATATGCCTGTGCCGCCCAACTCTTCCGTGACTGATTTGGCAATGTCCCGCGAGCGCGCCAATGCGATGGGAGACATGTTCATGGGCTGCCAGCTTTCCACATAATCGCCCTTTACCTGGACATGCCCGACAGGTTCGCAAAAATGCGTTTCAATTTCCCCCGCCTGATTTTTAGCCCTCACCGTAAGCAGGGTAATCTCGTAGTCGAAATCGACGAATCCCTCCACGATCACCCGCCCCTGATCGACCCGCCCGCCCGCTGCGGCATAATGCCATGCGTTTTCGATTTCATCCGGACCTTCGACAAAAGACTGCCCCTTGCCCGATGAAGACATGACGGGTTTCACAAACACAGGATAGCCGATTCGTTCTGTTTCGAATTTCAGATCTTCGAGGCTCGAAGCGAAAGCATAAGGGGAGGTCGGAAGCCCCAGCTTTTCCGCGGCAAGCCGCCTGATGCCTTCCCGATTCATGGTGAGATTCACCGCACGCGCATTCGGAATGATTCTGGCGATGCCCTCCGCCTCGATCTCGATCAGCATGGCAGTTGCGATGGCTTCGATTTCGGGGACGATGATATCCGGCTGTTCCTGCAACACCAGGTTTTTAAGTTCGGACGGATCGGTCATGTCGATGACATGGGAACGGTGCGCGACCTGATGTCCCGGCGCGTTTTCGTAGCGATCCACCGCGATTACTTCCACCCCCAGCCTTTGCAGGGCGATGATGACTTCCTTGCCTAGCTCTCCGCTACCGAGCAGCATGACTTTCGTCGCATTTTCAGAGAGCGGCGTTCCGATGCGCATGATTTGACTTTCTTGCAGATGGAACCGGGATTTTATTACGGCGCCGCAGCTTTGGCGAGCCGAATCGCCTCCTTCCCGGCAACGCGCTCCACGCAGGATTGAATCAGGGACTCTCCGGCTCCTGGCGAAGCGCTTCGGCAACGGCGGAATGGGTGATGTGTCCGCCCCTGACCTGCAGTCCGCCCATCAAACCTGCATCGCGTTCGAGTGCGGTATCCAGCCCCAGGTTCGCAATTCTCAGAATATAGGGAAGGGTGGCGTGGGTGAGGGCGAGAGTTGCGGTTCTCGAAACGAGCGCGGGCATGTTGGTCACGCAATAATGGACCACGCCTTCGTCGATGTAGAAGGGGGAAGTGTGGGTGGTTGGCCTCGACGTTTCCGAGCATCCCCCCTGGTCTATGGAGACATCGACAAGGACGGAACCGGGTTTCATGGTTTTTACCATGTTCCTGAAGATCAGTTTCGGCGCATTTTTGCCGGGGATCAGGGTGGCGCCTATGAGGACATCCGTTTCCCTCAAATGAGTCTCTATGGTATAGGAACTGGAATAGCAGGTTTTGATTCCGGAATCTTCGAGCGGAGCCAGCGCATCCGGGTTGATGTCGAAAACGGTGACATCGCCCCCCATTCTGGAGGCGAGCCGCGCTGCATTCCCGCCCACTGTTCCGGCACCCAGCACCATGATCCTGGCTGGGGGCACGCCGATTGCCCCCGAAAGCAGCAGGCCGCTTCCCCCGTTGGGCATGGTGAGGCCCGCAGAGGCTGCTTGAACGGCAAGCCTGCCCGCGATTTGGGACATGGGCGCGAGCAGCGGCAGGCCGCCATGCCTGTCGGTTACGGTTTCGTAGCCGATGGCGATCACTCCGCCCTGGATGAGCGCACCGGCAAGGGTGGGGCATGAGGCAAGATGAAGGTAGCTGAAGAACATGTTTCCCTGTTTCATCAAGGGATATTCCTGCTGCTGCGGCTCTTTCACCTTCAATACCAGCTCGTTCGAGTAGGCTTCCTCGGCGGTGTCGACCAGGATCGCGCCTGCATCCCAGTACATGGAATCGGGGAAACCGATCGCGCTTCCCGCGTCCTTCTGCACGAAAACTTCGTGACCTGCCCTGATGAGTTCCCGCGCGCCGTGAGGCGTGAGGCTCACCCTGAATTCGTGATCCTTGATTTCCCTGGGTACGCCGATTTTCATTGTTTCCCTATCGAAGAAAGTGAATCGATTATCTCGCCGACGAGGCCGGAGCCCCTGTAGATGAGTCCTGAATAGATCTGTATGAGGCTTGCCCCAGCGTCCATTTTTTCCCGCGCATCCGATGCACTCATGATTCCGCCCACCCCGATGATGGGGATTTTTCCTGCAAGCGTCAAATGAAGCCGCCTGATCACGCGGGTAGAGGCATCCTTGAGGGGCGCTCCGCTCAATCCTCCCGCTTCTTCTGCATGCGCCTGCCCGGTCACGCCCTCTCTTGCAAGGGTGGTGTTGGTGGCAATTACGGCTTCGATTTCATGATGCAGTAAAAGCCTGGCGATCTCGTCTATTTCATCGTCGGTGAGATCGGGCGAGATTTTTACGGCAAGGGGTACATGCCTGCGAAATCTTGCCGCCAGTTCGCCTTGTTTCGATTTGAGCGCGAAGAGCAGATCCCCGAGCGCTTCGGCCTGTTGAAGCCGGCGCAGATTCCTGGTGTTGGGCGAGGAAATGTTGATGGTGACGTAACTCGCGTAACTATAGACTTTTTCCAGGCAGAAAAGATAATCGTCGGCCGCGGCTTCGATCGGGGTGTCGAAATTTTTCCCTATGTTGATTCCAAGGATGCCCTTGTATTGTGCTTTCTTTACATTAAGGATCAGATTTTCGACGCCCTTGTTGTTGAACCCCATCCTGTTGATGATCGCGCGCGATTCGGGCAACCTGAAGAGGCGGGGCAAGGGATTCCCCGGTTGGGCGCGCGGCGTTACCGTTCCGATTTCGATCGAGCCGAATCCGAGGCTGGCAAGCGCATCGATGTATTCGCCATTCTTGTCGAGGCCTGCTGCAAGTCCGACGGGATTACGAAAACAGAGGCCCATCGCTTCGACCGGATTGGACGGTTTCGAAAGCGGGTCGGGCAATAATCCTAAATCGTGCGCGGATTCGAGCATGCCCAGCGTCAGATGATGGGCCTTTTCGGCGTCTAGCATGAAGAGGAGGGGGCGCGCGAGAGCATAGATCATGGCAGAACCTGCCACTTTCCGTCGAGGAAGCCCTCGATCGGCCTGAAATTGGTTTTATATGCCATTTTTTCGCTCGATTCGATCCAGTAACCCAGGTAAAGATAGGGAAGCCCCATTTTTCTGCACAAGTCGATCTGCCAGAGGATGTTGTAAGTGCCAAGGCTTGCGCCTTGCAGGTCAGGGTCGAAGAAAGTATAGACCGAAGAGAGCCCGTCGCTGATCTCGTCAATGATGCTGATCATCAACAGTTTCCCATTTTCCCTGAATTCGTACAGGGAGGTATCGACTTCGCTTTGCAGCAGGGACTTGACATATTGCTCCTCGCTGTCGCTGTCCATGCCGCCGTGCGGATGCCTTGCGTGTTGATAGCGCCTGTAAAGCTCGAAATGCTCGGGTTCGAATTGAAGTTTTCCGGCAATGGCCTCGAGGCGGCAATGCCGCTGCCAGCTTCTCCTCTGGGAGCGCACGGGCGTGAAGACCGCGACATCCACCCGGACAGCGATGCAGGCATGGCAGCGTCTGCAATTTGGACGGTAAACGAAAATGCCGCTGCGGCGGAATCCGCAATGAACGAGATCCCCGAAGTTTCCCGGACCGACAAGATGATAGGGAACCGCAACTTCGGAGCGCGCGCTTTCGCGCTCGAGATAGCTGCATGGGTATTCCGCAGTCAGATAATACTGCAGCAACCTGAGATCATTCAATGAGGTCATGATCGAAATGCCATTTGCCCGTTATGGTTTTGCAGTCCATCCATGATTTCAATTTTAGGGCAAATTCGCTTCTCGGTATCTCAACTGCACCGAGCGAAAGAAGATGCGCTGTTTTTACCTGGCAGTCGATCATTCCGAAATTCCAGCGTTTGAGTTGAAGGACGAGATGAACGAATGCCATTTTCGAGGCATCGCTTGCCCGAGAGAACATGGATTCTCCGAAAAACACCTTCCCCATGGCGATTCCGTAAAGGCCCCCCGCCAGCTTTCCATCCATCCAGGTTTCGACGCAATGGGCAAACCCAAGTTCGTGCAAGGCGCAATAGGCTGCTATCATCTCTTCCGAAATCCATGTGCCTCCCCCGTCTTTCCTCGGTGCGGCGCATTGTCTCATGACGGTTTCGAAACAGGTGTCTATCCTGATTTCGTAATCCTTCCTCAATGCTTTTCCGAGCGAGCGGGATATCTTCAATTCGTCCGGAAAGAGCACGAGGCGGGGATCCGGACTCCACCACAGGATGGGGTCGTCCGGGCTGAACCAGGGGAAAATGCCGTGCCTGTAGGCATCGATCAGCCGGTGCGGGGCGAGATCCCCCCCCGCGACCAATAGTCCGTCGGGATAGGTTCTTGCCGTCTCGATGGCGGGGAAGGGGTCGTTTTTGTCCAGCCATTTCAGCATGCGATTTTGAACTATAATGCGTGAAGTTTATCCAATTTTGAATTTTATGTTAATTTAAGGGTTTTTTCAGCCCATCCGGTGGACGGCGCGGAAATTAAGCTTCATAATTTGAATATATACAGGCCGCAAATTCATGAAATTTCTTTTTGACTTATTCCCGGTAATCCTGTTTTTCGGCACTTACCAGCTCTTTCCCTTGTTCGGGCCCAAAGACGAAGCCATGTTCTATGCAACGGCGGTCGTCATTGCTGCGACTTTCGCCCAGATCGTATGGGTTTATCTGAAGCACAAGAAAGTCGACAACATGCTCTGGATAAGCTTCGTTATCGTCCTTGTTTTTGGCGGGGCGACGCTGCTGCTGCATGACAAGACGTTCATCATGTGGAAGCCTTCCGTCCTGTACTGGTGTTTCGCTGTAGTCCTCTTCGTGAGCGCGACTTACTTCGACAGGAACCTGATCAGGATGATGATGGGGGAACAACTGACCGCGCCGAAACACATATGGTACAGGCTCAACCTGAGTTGGGTTGCCTTCTTCTCCATGATGGGGTTTGTCAACCTTTACGTTGCAAAAAATTTTTCGGAGTCCGTATGGGTCGACTTCAAGATGTTCGGGACCATGGGCTTGATGCTGGTTTTCGTGCTGGCGCAGGGCATGCTGCTCTCCAAGTACGTGGAATACAAGGACTAGCATGCTGTACGCCATCATCGGAGAAGATGTCGAAGGCAGCGGCGAAAAGCGCCTGGACGCCCGGCCTGCCCATTTGAAAAGGCTGGAGGCCTTGAAAGAGGATGGCAGGTTGATCCTGGCCGGGCCTTTTCCGTCCGTGGATTGTCCTGACCCAACTCAGGCGGGCTGCAGCGGAAGCCTGATCGTTGCCGAGTTCGATTCGATGGGGGATGCCGTGCAGTGGGCAGATGCAGACCCCTATGTGCAGGCCGGCGTGTACGCGCAGGTCGAAGTGAAGCCTTTCAGGAAGGTGTTGCCTTGACGAGAACGAGAATTGTCGAAAGTCTGGCGGATCTGAATGCACAGATTCTCGAAGTCGCAGACGAAAGCGAGCGCCACAGCGGGCATGCCGGCGCCGGGGGCGGCGGCCATTATCGTCTTACCGTCGTATCGGATTGTTTCTCGGGGCAGACCCTGATGGCGCGCCACAGGTTGATTTACGGGATGCTATCCGGCATGATGAAGAGCGAGATCCACGCGCTTGCCGTGAATGCCTATACGCCTTCGGAATATCATTTGAAACAACCAACCTAAAGGAATAGAAATGCAGTTATTGAAACCCTCGCAGATTCTGATCATCGCAGCTTCCGGCATCATTGCAGTAACATCGTGCCATGCACAGCAGACTTCCGTCCTCACCAAGCCCGTCGCTACCGTCAACGGTGTCGCCATACCCGAGGCCCGCTTCGATTTCGTCGTGAAGCAGAACATGACGCAGCGCGGCGAACCGGATTCTCCGGAAATGCGCAAGAGTATCCGCGAAACGCTGATCAATCAGGAAGTCGTTGCGCAAGCGGCAGCCAAGAAGGGCCTGGACAAGTCCTCCGACTTTCAGACCATGATGGATTTGAGCCGCGGTCAGAACCTGGTCAATGCCTATCTGCGCGATTATGTCACGGCTCATCCGGTCACCGATGCGGAAATGAAGCAGGAATTCGACAAGATCAAGGGTCATATGGGCACCAAGGAATACAAGGTCCGTCATATCCTGGTCAAAACCGAAGCTGAAGCCAAGAAAATCATTGCCCAGATCAACAAGGGCGCAAAATTCGCGAAGCTCGCAGCGGAAAAGTCCGAGGATCCGGGCTCCAAGGACAAGGGCGGAGACCTCGACTGGGCGCCGCCTTCGAATTTCGTCAAGCCTTTTGCCGATGCGGTTGCCGGCCTGAAGAAGGGTGAGATGACCTCCGAGCCGGTGCAGACGCCTTTTGGCTGGCATGTGATCCAGGTTGAAGACGAAAGAGCATTGAAATTGCCGTCCTACGATCAGGTCAAGGGGCAGCTTGAGCAGCGCCTGCAACAGGAGCATATCAGCAAGCTGATCGCCGATCTGCGCGCAGGCGCCAAGATCGAGGAGTGATCTTTGTAGGTGCCGTGAAAGCCCCCGATATCGGGGGCTTTGTCATTGTGGATAAGGATATGACATGAAACCAGCAACTCTCGCCATGGCGTTTCTGTTTTTCGCGGCTCCGGCTCATGCCGCGCCCGGAATGCAAACCGGGAAAGCCATCGAAAACGGCAGAACTCTTTTTGCCCATGAGACATTCGGCGGAAACGGCAGGACATGCGATGCATGTCACGTGAACGGCGGCATCGGCCCCGGCAAAACGCCTGATGGAAAGGCCATTCCCAGCCTCGGGAATGCTGCTGCGATTTTTCCGAGATTCAGCAAGCGGGCAGGACGGGTCGTGACGCTCGAGGATCAAATCCGTTCGTGCATCCGCGGCGGACTCCAGGGCAATCCCCCCGACGGCGAGCAGTTTGTAAATCTCGTCAGCTATGTGACCTCGCTTTCCCAGGGCAGGGCATTGGACATGGATGGGAAACCGGACTGAAGCTTCGCAGGGCAGTCAAGGAGGACGCCGAACAAATCGTCGCGCTCGTGAACTCGGCTTACCGGGGGGAATCCAGCCGCGCGGGTTGGACGACCGAGGCGGATCTGCTCGGCGGGCAAAGGACCGATATCGAAGAGGTGGAAAGCCTCATCGAAAAACCGGATTCGATGATACTGGTCTGTTCGGACGGGGCGGGTATTGCAGGGTCGGTTCATCTGGAAAAGTCGGGAGATTGCGCTCTGCTGGGCATGCTCGCGGTGAGGCCGAGGATGCAGGGCAGGGGCATGGGGAAGCGCATGCTGGCGGAAGCCGAGAAAGCCGCATCGAAAATTTGGGGCTGCGGGAAGACGAAAATGACCGTTCTCACCTACAGGGCCGAACTCATCGCCTTTTACGAGCGGCGAGGATACCGGCGAACCGGAATATTCAAGCCTTTTCCGGAAGATCCGGGATTCGGCATTCCCAAGGTCGAGGGCCTGCGCCTGGAGTGGCTGGAGAAGAATTTGTTTTAAAGTCCCCGATAGGGGTGAACCGCCCAAGTAAATTATCTGCAAGCAAGCCTATTGATGTAGAGAAGGCAATTCTCCAACGACCCTTTCGATTACGCTTTGCCAATCCCCAGGTTGGGGTTGTCTGAACAGCCGTAGCGAGGGATACCAGGGGCTGTCCTCGCGATCATTAAGCCAGCGCCAACATGAATCGAAACGATCCAGCACCCAGACAGGCTTGCCCAGAGCCGCAGCCAAATGAGCAACTGCGGTATCAACCGAGATGACAAGATCGAGATTTGAAATCAATGCTGCGGTATCGGCGAAGTCTTCCATCTCATCCATGAAGTCCGTCAGAAGGAAGTTGTTGGGCGCCTTCCTTCCGTCTTTCTGCAAGCTGAAGAAATGAAATCCAGTCAAATTGAACAAGGGGGCCAACAGTTCAGGAGACATGGAACGCCGTCGATCAACCGCCGTCAAATGGGGAAAATTGGATCTGGGATCACCAGCCCAGGCAAGGCCGATTCGAAAGCTCTTGTTGGACAAGGCGGTGAGGCGTGTATGCCAAGCGTCAACTTGTGCCTTATCAGCTTGCAGATATGATGCGGTGCTGGGAATAGTTGCAAGATCGGTTCCAAACGCAAGTGGCAAACTGAGCATTGGACAATGAAAATCAAAGGCTGGCAGTAATTCCCCTGACTCTATTATCCTATCAACGCCAGGCAGGCTTTGAAGCAATCTGACCAATGGGGACGGTACCAACAGAATGATATGCAATCCACGGGCGGCAGCCAGTTGCGCATACCGGCAGAATTGCAGGGTGTCACCGAACCCGCCCTCCAAATGAATCAACAATGTTTTCCCCTTTGCCGCTTCTCCGCGCCACTGAGGTTGAGTAAAGTCCCGGCGTGCGCCGAACATTTGAGGAGTTGCCCATCGCCATTCATATTCTTCCCAACCCGCTTTCATGTTCCCAAGTTTTAACAAAGTAAACGCTAAATTACAGTGTCCATCGGCGTACTCCGGTTTCAGTTCAATCGTGTGGCGGTAAACCTTTTCGGCTTCAAGCAGGCGATTCATTTTCTTGAGTATGATGCCAAGGTTGTACAGAATTACTGCTGAATCCGGTTTCAGTTCCAGGGCGCTGCGGCAAACAGCTTCGGCTTCAGGCAGACGATTTGCTTTTTCTAGCATGGTACCCAGGTTGTTTAACAGGCTGCTGAAAAACGCTGATGTATTTTCCCTTACCCGCTCTGGCGGGTAAATTTTTCAGCGAATTTTCGGT
>JAIELG010000050.1 GCA_019753155.1 Burkholderiales bacterium | reverse complement strand
GCTGGGCAGACTCAATGTCGGCGGGGCGGGCTGGAGATACGGCCTTGCCAGCCTCAGGCGGCGCCGCGCGTCGAGCGTGGTCCAGATCCTTGCATTCGGCCTCGGCATCATGACCATACTCGTGCTGACCCTGGTGAGGGGGGATCTTTTCGAGATCTGGAAACAGAGCCTGCCCAAGGATGCGCCCAACCGTTTCGTGCTCAACATCCAGCCTGAAGAGCTCGAAGCCGTCTCTTCCTTTTTCGGGGCCAGCGGGATAGGAAAGCCCGCGACCTTCCCTATGGTGAGGGGAAGGCTGGTCGAAATCAATGGCAGGAGCATCTCGTCCGATGATTACGCCGAACTGCGCGCGAAGCGCCTTGTCGACCGCGAATTCAATCTTTCATGGACATTGAAGACGCCCCCGGAGAATGAAATCGCCACGGGAAAATGGTGGAGTATTCCGGATAAAGACGTGTTTTCCGTCGAGGAAGGACTCGCCAGAACCCTTTCCATACGCATGGGGGACAAGCTGACATTCGAAGTCGCGGGTAGCCGCCTTTCAGGGCGCGTCGTGAATTTGCGCAAGGTCGACTGGAACTCCTTCCGGGTCAATTTCTTCGTGGTCGCGCCTCCCGGATTGCTCGAAGGTTATCCTGCAAGCTACATCACGAGCTTCTATCTGCCTCCTGGGAATTACGCTGCAATGAACGACTTGGTGAAGCATTTTCCGAATCTGCTCGTCGTCGATGTCTCTTCCGTCCTGGCCAGGATGCAGAAGATGATGAACCAGGCGGCTGTGGCGGTCGAATATGTCTTTATTTACAGCCTGTTCGCGGGGGCTCTGGTGCTGGTGGCAGGCTTCGCGTCCACCCAGGACGAGCGGATGAGGGAGGCCGCGATCCTGCGCGCGCTGGGGGCGCGGAAGGGGCAGATCATCGCTGCCCATGTTTCTGAATTCCTGTTCCTGGGAGGATTCTCCGGATTGTTCGCAGCCCTGGGTGCGACGGGAATAGGTTATCTCGCCTCGAAAAAACTGCTCGATCTGCCTTTCAGGTTCGATTCCGATGTGGCGCTTGCGGGTTTTGCCATGGGTGCGCTTTCCATCCTGATCATGGGACTCTTCTGGACGAGAAAATCCCTTGCAACGCCTCCCTTGTCGGTATTGAGGTGAAACGTCCTCGTCATTTTTCGCACAGCAGACTGGGGTCTTTTTCCCCGCTCGCAGCCATTTTCTCCAGATTGTCGAGCACGGACATGCTCGCTTCCTCCATTTTCGAGACCGAGGCGATTCCGCCCTCGTAATCGCCTGCGTAGAAGCGGGACAGGGCTTCCTGTCCGGCCTTGTGTACGCTCATGTGGGGCGACTCCATCTCCCTGTAACCCGGAAGCATGGAGAAACAACTGCGGCCTTCTCCTTCGTAATACCATTTCCCCAGGCGGCACATTGTGTGGTCCGAAAAATCCTCCTGCCTTTTCTCGGAAAGCTTGAGGAAGACCTTGTAGATTTCGAACTTGTAGATGAGGTGATCCACCTTGGCCAGCTCCACGAAGCTTCTGAGCGAAGTCGATGCAATGGCGCTTTCCATCCTGTTCGAGAGGGAAAGGATCTGCTGCATGCCGCTGGTGGCCTGTTCGCCTTCCCTGCTGAAGGTGCCCGACTGGCTGGAAAGCTCTTCCATGCTGGATTTCGTTTCCTGCGTTTCGGCCTGGATGGTCGATACGAGTCCGGAAATTTCCTGGGTCGCTTTTGCGGTGCGTTCGGCGAGCTTTCTTACTTCGTCGGCGACGACCGCGAAGCCCCTTCCCTGTTCTCCTGCCCTTGCAGCCTCGATCGCCGCATTCAGGGCGAGCAGGTTGGTCTGATCCGCGATATCCTTGATCAGGTTGACGATGCCGCCGATTTGCGCGACCCGCTCGCTCAGGCTTTCCACCTTGCTCGCGGAAACATGGGAATCCTGCGCGAAGCGTTGCAGGTTGTTCGAGATGCTCTCTATCGATTTCCGGCTTGTCGACGATACGGCCGCAGCTTCGACTGCGCTTGTTCTTTCCGCCTTCATGGTGTTTGCAAGGGTGCTCAGGGATTGCTGGGTTTCGGAGAAGGAGCGCGAGAAAGTCTGCATGTTTTCCATGAGCGCCGCATGCATGGAATTCTTCTCCTCGGATGCTTGCAGCTTTGCGCGGAGTACATTGTTTTCTTCGATCGCCGCGCGCACATCGTCCTCGAGCCGCCTGTTTTCTTCGACGAGCTGGGAGTTTTTCGCGGTCAGTTCTGTTGTCGGAGTATTCTTGCTGAAAAACATGATGATGTCCTTTTATGTTGCGATCGTTACAGGTTTACGGACAGAATAGATCAAACCTTAATCAAAAAACCGATCAATCCGGGTTTTCAGAAGCACGACGAGCGCCCCGCTCCCGCCATTCTGAGGTTTTGCTTCGCAAAACGCGAGCACTTCTGGCATCTGGACGAGCCAGTTTCTCGCCCTGGATTTCAGGACAGGCTCCCCGCCGGAGCCGTGCCCCTTGCCGTGGATGATGCCCACCACTTTCATCCCGGCACCCCTTGCCGCATCGATAAAACGGACGAGCTCGCCCCGAGCCTCGATGCTCGTCATGCCGTGCAGATCGAGTTCGCATTCCGTCTTCATGCGACCTTTTTTCATGTTTCTCAGGGATCGCGAAAGTCCGGACCTGCAAAAGGAGGATTCTTCCTCGGGAAATGAAATGAAGTCGGAGAGTCGGTCGGGGAGATCGTCGACAGGCCGGGTTTCCTGTCTCCCGGCAGGCGGCCTTTTTCCGGTTTCGGCGCGCGCCTCGAATTTCAGGGGAGTCACGCCTTCCGCTGCAAGCAGGAAAAGATCCGCGTCGGATTCCTTAGAGTTCGTCAAGATATCTCTCGGCATCGAGCGCGGCCATGCATCCTGTCCCTGCGCTCGTGATCGCCTGGCGGTAGATATGGTCCTGCACGTCTCCTGCTGCGAAGATGCCGGGAATGCTGGTCGCCGTTGCATTGCCCTCGCTCCCGCCCCGCGTTGCGATATAGCCGTTTTTCATTTCGATCTGGCCCTGAAAAATTTCCGTGTTGGGCTTGTGTCCGATCGCGATGAATACGCCCTGCAATGCGATATTCCGGGTGCTTGCGTCTTGAGTGCTCTTTATCCTGACGCCTGTCACGCCTGAAGCATCCCCCAGCACTTCGTCGAGGACATGATTGGTTTCCAGGGATATGTTGCCGCTCCTGGTTTTTTCCATCAGCTTGTCGATGAGAATTTTCTCCGACCTGAATTTGTCGCGGCGGTGGATCAGGGTGACATGCCTTGCGATGTTGGACAGGTAAAGCGCTTCCTCCACGGCAGTATTTCCGCCGCCGACCACGCAGACATCCTGCCCCCTGTAGAAGAACCCGTCGCATGTGGCGCAGGCCGAGACGCCCCTGCCCATGAATGCTTCTTCGGACGGCAGGCCGAGATACATGGCGGAAGCGCCGGTCGCGATGATGAGCGCATCGCAGGTATACGTGCCGGAATCCCCGACGAGTTCGACCGGTTTTTTCGTCAAATGCGCCGTATGGATATGGTCGAAAATGATTTCGGTCTCGAAGCGCTCGGCATGTTTGAGGAAACGCTCCATCAGCTCGGGGCCTTGCACGCCGTCAACGTCGGCGGGCCAGTTGTCCACCTCGGTTGTAGTGGTCAACTGGCCGCCCTGCGCAAGCCCGGTGATGAGAACAGGGTTCAGGTTCGCTCTTGCAGCATAAATCGCAGCGGTGTAGCCCGCGGGACCGGAGCCCAGGATCAGCAGGCGGCAGTGTCTGGTAGTCATCGTGTTCTCGCAATTCTGAAATTGACAAATCTAAAGCAATGGCGGCTGTTTGTCGAGACGCTTGATCGAGGTCGAACTGGGATATAATGAGACTTTGATCTTAACCGCGTGCCGAGCATGGCGAACAAATCAAACCCCCTGCCACCTAAAATAGCGGCGCTGTTGCGGGAATCCTGGTGGCTTGTGCTGGTCGCAGCAGCGATTTACCTGGTCTTGATTCTCCATACCTACGATCCGATGGATCCGGGCTGGTCCCATACCGCAAGCCATCCCGTGGTCCATAATGCGGGCGGACAGTTCGGCGCGGTCCTCGCCGATATCCTGCTTTACGTTTTCGGGCTTTCCGCTTACTGGGGCGTGGTTTTCCTGCTTTACACGATAGGATGGGGATACAGGCGGATAGACGGGATCGCCCTCCTGGACCGCAGGCCTTTCCTGGTTTCCATCCTGGGTTTTTTCGTCCTCATTTTTTCCAGCTGCGCGCTCGAAGCGCTGCGATTTTACTCGCTCAAGGTGGCGCTCCCTTCGGCCCATGGAGGCGCCATAGGCGAGATACTGAGCGGAATGCTCGCCGGGACTTTCGGCTTCACCGGGGCGACGCTGCTTTTGCTGATGCTGATGGCCATCGGACTCAGCCTCTTTTCCGGTTTCTCGTGGCTGTCCTTCATGGAATGGTTCGGGGGCGCCATCGAGGAGAGCTGTTTCTTTGCCCTGAGAAGCTGGGAGAACTGGCAGGACAGGCGGGCGGGGGCGGCAGCGCTTTCCGAGCGCGAGGAATATATCGAGGAGGAAAAAAAGCGCTTCGATTCGCACCAGAAGCTGAAAATCGAACCTGTCGCGGTCGAGATTCCGAAATCGGCGCGGGTCGAGCGCGAAAAGCAGGCGCCGCTCTTCGAGGATCTTCCGGACTCCGATCTGCCGCCCCTGCATCTTCTCGATCAGCCCCCCAGGGATGTTCCGGTGCTCTCCCCCGAGACCCTCGAGTACATCTCCCGGCTCATCGAAAGGAAACTGATCGATTTCGGCGTGGAGGTGAAGGTCATCGCAGCCTACCCCGGCCCCGTGATTACGCGCTACGAGATCGAGCCTGCCGTGGGTGTGAAGGGGAGCCAGATCGTGAACCTGGTGAAGGATCTTGCCCGCGCGCTTTCCGTCCTGAGCATACGGGTGGTCGAAACCATACCCGGCAAATCCTACATGGGCCTCGAAATCCCCAATCCGAAGCGGCAGATCGTCTGCCTTTCCGAAATACTGAGTTCAAAGGTCTATTCCGACATGGCCTCTCCCCTGTGCATCGCGATGGGCAAGGACATCGCGGGCAAGCCGGTCGTTGCCGATCTCGCCAGAATGCCTCATGTGCTCGTTGCGGGCACCACGGGTTCGGGGAAATCGGTCGCGATCAACGCGATGATCCTGAGCCTCATCTACAAATCGACGCCGGAAGCGGTCAGGCTGATCCTGGTCGATCCCAAGATGCTGGAGCTTTCCGTATACGAAGGTATTCCCCACCTCCTCTCGCCTGTCGTGACCGACATGAAGCAGGCGGCTGCCGCGCTCAACTGGTGCGTGGGGGAGATGGAGCGGCGCTACAAGCTGATGGCTGCCCTGGGGGTGAGGAATCTGTCCGGGTACAACCAGAAGGTCGTCGAAGCGAAGCGCGCAGGGGCGCCGCTGACCAATCCCTTTACGCTCACCCCGGAGCATCCTGAACAGCTCGAATCCATGCCCATGATCGTCGTCATCATAGACGAGCTTGCCGACCTCATGATGGTGGTGGGCAAGAAAGTGGAGGAACTTATCGCAAGGCTCGCCCAGAAGGCGCGCGCCTCGGGCGTCCATCTCATCCTCGCGACGCAGAGGCCGTCGGTCGACGTGATCACCGGACTCATCAAGGCCAATATCCCGACCCGCGTGGCTTTCCAGGTTTCGAGCAAGATCGATTCGCGCACCATATTGGACCAGATGGGGGCCGAGACCCTGCTCGGGCAGGGCGACATGCTCTACCTGCCTCCGGGAACGGGTTATCCGCAACGGGTGCATGGCGCATTCGTGTCCGACCAGGAAGTCCATCGCGTCGTCGATTACCTGAAATTGCACGGCGAGGCCGACTATGTGGAGGGGATACTGGATGCCGCCGAGGAGGGCGAGGAAATCGATGCTGGCGGCGGGGACATGGAATCCGATCCGCTTTACGACGAAGCGGTCGGGATCGTGCTCAAGACGCGGCGCGCGTCCATTTCCCTGGTGCAGCGCCATCTGCGGATAGGCTACAACCGGGCAGCCCGCCTCATCGAACAGATGGAGAAATCCGGGCTCGTGTCTGCAATGCAAAGCAACGGCAACCGGGAAGTCCTGGCGCCTTCGAGGGCAGGAGAATGAGGGCGCTGATTTTTGCAATGCTTCTTTTTTCTTTGGAAGCCCATGCTTCGGCAATGGAGAAGCTGAAGGATTTCGTGAGCAAAACGCATACTTTGAAGGCGCATTTCGTCCAGTCCGTCTATAACGGCAGGATGGACCAGACCCAGAGCGCGGAAGGCGGGATGGCGTTCTCCCGCCCGGGGAAATTCAGGTGGACTTACGACAAGCCTTATGCCCAGATCATCGTCGGGGACGGCGAGAAGCTCTGGGTTTACGACGAGGATCTCGCCCAGGTGACGGTCAGGAAACTCGACGACGCGATAGGCAGCAGCCCGGCGGCATTGCTTGCAGGGGACAATGCCATTGGAAAGGGGTTCGATCTGTCGGAAGGCGGGATGAAGGAAGGCATGGAATGGCTGGATGCGAGTCCGAAAAGCCGCGAGAGCAGTTTCCGCAGTCTGCGCCTCGGCTTTTCCGGCAATCTGCTCGCCGTCATGGTGCTGAAGGATTATTTCGGGCAGGTCACGATCATCCATTTTTCGGAAATGGAAGTGAATCCGAAAATTTCCCCGGATGTGTTCAGGTTCGTCCCGCCCAAGGGGGCGGATGTCATCGGTGAGTGATCTGTTTCGCACGGAACCCACGCCGCCGCTTGCCGAGGCGCTGCGCCCCAAGGCTCTTGCCGATGTCATCGGGCAGGCTCACCTTCTGGGCGAAGGCAAGCCCCTGAGGCTCGCATTCCAGTCCGGGAAGCTGCATTCGATGATTTTATGGGGGCCTCCAGGCGTCGGGAAAACCACGCTCGCAAGGCTTACCGCTCAGGCTTTCGATTGCGAATTCATCGCGCTCTCTGCCGTGTTCTCGGGCGTCAAGGATATACGGGCGGCGATGGATCAGGCGCAGCAGAATCAGGCCATGGGGAAAAAAACCATCCTGTTCGTGGACGAAATTCACCGGTTCAACAAGTCCCAGCAGGATGCGCTTCTGCCTTTCGTCGAATCGGGCCTCGTGACGTTCATCGGGGCCACCACGGAGAATCCTTCGTTCGAAGTCAATTCCGCGCTGCTCTCGCGGGCGCAGGTCCATGTTCTGAAATCGCTCGATGAAGAAGAATTGAAGCTGCTGCTCTCGCGGGCTCGGGAAAAGGTCTTGTCACGCCTTCAGTTCGACGAATCGGCGGTCGATGTCCTGGTGGGTTATGCCGACGGCGATGCGCGCAGGCTGCTCAATCTGCTGGAGCAGACCGATACTGCATCCAGGGCGGCGGGCGTCACGAAGATCACCCCTGAATTCGTCCAGAACACACTCACCCTGAATGTGCGCAGATTCGACAAGGGTGGCGAGAATTTCTACGATCAGATTTCCGCCCTTCACAAGTCGGTAAGGGGTTCTCACCCGGATGCCGCGCTTTACTGGCTGTGCAGGATGCTCGACGGCGGGGCGGACCCCAAATACCTTGCCCGGCGCATCCTGCGCATGGCATGGGAAGACATCGGGCTCGCCGACCCGAGAGCGGTGCAGATTGCCGTCGATGCCGCGGAAACCTTCGAGAGATTGGGTTCTCCCGAGGGCGAGCTTGCCTTGGGACAGGCGGTTTTGTATCTTGCCTGCGCTGCGAAAAGCAACGCGGGTTACATGGCGTTCAATCAGGCTGTTGCGTTCGTGAAGCAGGACAAGTCGCGCGAAGTGCCCATCCATCTCAGGAATGCACCCACCAGGCTCATGAAGGAACTGGGCTACGGTCACGAGTATCGATATGCGCATGACGAGCCGGATGCCTATGCCGCAGGTGAGACCTATCTTCCGGAAGGGATGGCGGAGCCGCGCTGGTACCGGCCTGTGCCCAGGGGGCTGGAATCGAAGATTGCCGAGAAACTTGCCTTCCTGCGGGAGCTGGACAGGAAAAAGCCCGGCGCCTGAGTCAGAGGCCTTTCCTGTGTCTGTGCCGCAACTGCTGGATGCCCTGCAGATGCGTGAACGCTTTGGCAAGTTCGACTTCTATCCTGGCGTATTCCATGTCTGTAACGCGGTTTTTCATGGTTTCGTCGACCTTCTTCTTTTTATCCCCTAATCCGCCGGCATCCGCGTCCTTCTCGTGCAGGGCGAGGTCGGAAAGAATGGTCACCCTTCCAGGCTGCACTTCCAGCATCCCGCTTGAGACATAAATGATTTCCTCACCCCGGTCAGGAATCTTCAGGCGTACCATGCCGGATCTGAGTCGGGTGATCATCGGCGCATGCCCCGGGTAAATGCCGACCTCCCCCATTTCGGCAGGCGCAACCACGAATTCCGCCAGGCCGGAAAAAAGCGACTCCTCTATGCTTACGATGTCCACCTGCACGGTCATTGCCATCGTGGACTCCCGTTCAGACGGCTGAAGCGCCGGCGATGATCTCGGTGATTTCCTCCGTGATCGCCGTCTGCCTGGCCTTGTGATAAATCTGTTTCAGCTCGTCCAAAACATGGATGGCATTGTCCGAAGCGGCCTTCATGGCGACCATTCTCGCGCCCTGTTCGGAAGCCATGTTTTCCGCCACGGCGAGATAAATGAGCGCTTCGATGTAACGCCTGAGCATTTCGTCGACTATGGTCTTGGGATCGGGCTCGTAAATATAGTCCCAATATCCATGGGGGCTGCCCAGTTTTTCGCCGTTGAGCGGCAGCAACTGCTCCATGACTGGCTCATGCGTGATGATGTTGATCGAGCGCGTATAACAGATATGAACCGCATCTATCCTGCCCTCGCGATAGGCGTCCAGCATGACTCTCACCGGTGCGGCAAGCTGCTGCATGCGCGGCGTGTCGCCCAGCCCGATTGCACGGGAAACGATGTTCGCGTTCGCACGCTTCATGAAACCCAATCCTTTGGCCCCGACGGCGCAGACATCCAGCCCGATTTTATGTTCGGCCCATGCTTTCATGTGCCTGAATGCCAGACGCAGCGCGGCGCTGTTCAGTCCGCCGCACATCCCCTTGTCGGACGTGACGAGCAGCAAGCCGACCCGGTTCGAGTTTGCGCGCAAATGCAGGTAGGGTGACTTGTATTCCGGATGCGCATGGCTCATGTGGGCGGATACATTCCGTATTTTTTCGCCGTAAGGGCGGGCGGCATTCATGCGCTCGCGCACCTTGCGTATCTTGGATTGGGCCACCATTTCCATGGCATGAGTCAGCTTCTGCAGGTGCTGCACTGTTTTGATCTTGCTGCGAATTTCCTGAAGGCCGGCCATCTGTCAAAATCTCCGAAGGAAGTTCGAATCGGCTCAAAACCGCAGGCATCAGGAAATTGGCGGCGGCGGGATTGCGAGACTTTTGAATAATGGCGGAGGCGGTGGGATTCGAACTCACGGTGCCTTGCGGCACGCCGGTTTTCAAGACCGGTGCAATAGACCACTCTGCCACGCCTCCATGATCCGTAAAGCACTTTCATTATATCAAAAAGCGGGGATCTCTTGACACAAGAACGATCGTTCCATAAACTGGCGTCATGGAAAAAGACATTCAGCATCTTGCAAAGCTCCAGGATTACCATGCCGAGAACGGGATTTTTCCGCCCTATTCCGTCATCATGTCCCTGCTCGGATTCAAGTCCAAATCCCCTGTGGCAGCCCTCATCCTGCGCCTGAAGGGAGAAGGCTATCTCGAATCCACGCGGGAGAAAAGGCTCAAGCCCGGCAGGCGTTTTTTCGAGCGGTCGATCCACGATAGCGTCAGGGCCGGGTTTCCCGCTCCCGCCGGGGACATGCGCCACGACACCCTGGCGATAGACGAATTTCTTGTCGAGCGCCCCTCCAGCACCGTTTTGGTGACGGTCAAGGGGGACTCCATGATCGATGCCGGCATTTTGCCTGGGGATACCGTAGTGGTTGAAAAGCGCTCGTCCGCGAATGCCGGCGACATGGTGATCGCCATAGTAGACAATGAATTCACCCTCAAAACCCTGGATATGGAAAAGGGAAAATTCGTTTTGAAGCCTGCCAATCCGGCCTATCCCGTGATCCGCCCGCAAGGGGATCTCGAGATATTCGGCGTCGTGGTCGGCCAGTTCAGGAAGTACAGGCGTTAAGCAAGCCTAGAGCGATTCGTAAAGATCGAGGTAGGCTTTCGCGCTGTGATCCCATCCTAAATCCTGCCCCATGCCGTTTTTCTGGATGCGGATGAAAGCGTCGCGGTCGCGGTAGCAGGAAAGGGCGCGGCTGACCGCATCGTGCAATGCATCCGTCGTGGCTTTTTCGAATACGAAACCGGTTTGTCCGTCCTTCACCGAATCGGCAAGCCCTCCGGTTTCCCTGACGATTGGAGGCGTGCCGTAGCGCATGCCGTACATCTGGTTGAGTCCGCAGGGTTCGAAGCGGGATGGCATCAGGAAAATGTCCGCACCCGCCATGATCTGGTGTGCGAGTCCTTCGTCGTATCCGATCGAGACCGCGCATTTTCCGGGGTAACTTTCCGCAAGCCTCAGGAATATGCGCTCGAATTCGTGGTCGCCGCTTCCCAGCAGGGCAAGCTGCGCGCCCTGCTCGAACAGTTTATGCGCGCACCCCGTAACGAGATCCAGGCCCTTCTGGTAAGTGAGGCGGCTTACGACCCCGAGCACCGGCGCGTTGTCATCCGGTTCGAGGCCGAGGCGACTCTGCAGCGCGCGTTTGACTTCGATCTTCGACCCGAGGCTGGATGCATCGTAATTCACCGCAAGGTGAGGGTCGCACCCTGGATTCCATTCGGCAAGGTCTATGCCGTTCAGGATGCCGCGAACATGGTGGCTTCTCGAGAAAAGCAGGCCTTCCATGCCGCACCCCATTTCCGGCGTCTGAATTTCCCGCGCATAGCTCGGACTCACGGTCGTGATCGCATCGGAATAGTAAAGCCCGGCCTTGAGGAATGAAAAATGTCCGTGGAATTCGACGCCGTGTATGGCGAACGAGGCTTCCGGAAGCCCGAGCCGGCTCACCCATTCCGGAGAAAAATTGCCCTGGAATGCGATGTTGTGGATGGTCATCACGGTTTTTGCCTTTGCCCCGGAAAAATGCATGAAGGCGGGAGCGAGTCCGCTTTGCCAGTCGTTGCAATGCACGACATCGGGCTTCCATTCCAGGGGCGAATTATCCGAGCCGAGCAGGGCTGCGACCCTGGAGAGGAGGCCGAAGCGCGCTGCATTGTCCGGCCAGTCGGCGCCGTTGCTGTCCAGGTAGGGGCTGCCTTCGCGCCAGTAAAATGGCGGGTGGTCGATGGCGAAAACCGGCACGCCCGTATCCGGCATGGATGCGCTCAGAAGCTGCCCCTCGTCGAGGGGGGCGCATTCTGTCGCATCGTTCAGCCTGAAAAGGACACGGGGATAGCCTGGGATCAGGATGCGCACGTCTGCGCCGAGCGCCGCGAGGGCGGCGGGCAGCGAAGCGCTGACATCGGCGAGTCCGCCCGTTTTGACGAGAGGATGGATTTCGGATGTGACGAAAAGGATGCGCATGGCTCAGCGGAAATTCGATTTGCAATGGTTGATGAGATGGTTCGTGGAGGCGTCGTGCGAAGCGCTCGGATTCTGCATGGAGAGTTCCGGCAGTATTTTCGAAGCGAGTTGCTTGCCGAGTTCGACGCCCCACTGGTCAAAGGAGTTGATGCGCCAGATGATGCCCTGGACGAATATCTTGTGCTCGTAGAGCGCGATCAGGGCGCCCAGGGTTCTCGGGGTGAGCTTTCCGAACAGGATGGAGTTGGTCGGTCTGTCGCCGGGAAAGATCTTGTGCGGCAGGAGACTTTCGAGCGTATCTCCCGATAGGCCGGCCTTTTCAAGTTCCGTCCTGGCTTCGAGCTCCGTTTTCCCTTTCATCAGTGCTTCGGTCTGGGCGAAAAAATTCGAGAGCAGGATGGCGTGATGGTCTTTCCAGGGGTGGTGAGCCTCGATGGGGGCGAGGAAATCCGCCGGAATCATCCTCGTTCCCTGGTGGATGAGCTGGTAGAAGGCATGCTGGCCGTTCGTCCCGGGTTCTCCCCATATGACCGGGCCGGTCTTGTAGTCGACCGGATTGCCTTCCCTGTCGACGCGCTTGCCGTTGCTTTCCATGTCCCCCTGCTGCAGATAGGCCGGGAAGCGGTGCAGGGATTCGTCGTAGGGCAGGACGGCATGGGATTCGGCATCGAAGAAATTGACATACCAGACCCCGAGCAATCCCATGACGACAGGAAGGTTCTTTTCCATCGGGGCATGCCTGAAATGATTGTCCATTTCGTGCGCGCCGCGGAGCAATTCCTCGAAATTGTCCATCCCGATGAATACCGCGATGGAGAGTCCGATCGCGGACCAGAGCGAGTAGCGTCCCCCCACCCAGTCCCAGAATTCGAATTCGGTATCGATCCCGAATGTCCCGATCGCGGCGGAATTCGTCGAGAGCGCGACGAAATGCTTCGAGACATGGATGGTATCCTTCGCTTTTTCCAGAAACCAGTTTCTTGCGGAGGTGGCGTTGACCAGGGTTTCCTGGGTGGTGAAAGTCTTGGATGCGACGATGAAGAGCGTGGTTTCCGGGTCCAGGCGTTCGAGCTTGCCGTAAAGATCGGCCCCGTCGATATTGGATACGAAATGCACGCGCAGGCCATCCCTTGAGTAGGGTCTCAATGCCTCGGTCACCATGAATGGACCCAAATGGGAGCCGCCTATGCCGATGTTGACGACATCCGTGATGGCCTTTCCCGTGTAGCCGAGCCAGGCGCCACGCCTGATATCCTCCGCAAACCCCCTCATTTTTTTCAGGACGCGCCTGATTCCGGGCAATACATCCTCGCCGTCGCACATGACGGGATCGCTCTTCATGTCGATGGCCGATCTGAGCGCGGTGTGCAGCACGGCCCGGTTTTCGGTGAAGTTGATTTTCTCCCCCGTGAACATCTTTTCCCGCCATGTTTCGAGTTCCGACGCCCGGCCGAGGTCGCAAAGGAGTTTCATGGTTTCAGGCGTGATGAGATTCTTGGAGTAATCGAGCAGGATATCCCCGAATTCGATTGAAAAGCGGTCGAAGCGCGAGGGGTCGGCGTCGAACAATTCGCGCATCGTCATTCCGGAAAATTTTTTCCGGTGCGAAATAAGGGCCATCCATTCTTCGGATTGGGTCAGGGCGGACATGTCGGTTCTCAGGCTGTTTTTTCGATGATGATGCAGGCAAGGGGCGGTACGGTCAGGACGAGGGAGTGGGTTTCATTCATCCAGGGGATGTCGAAGGACTCGAGTCCCTGCCCGTTGCCCTGATTCGTTCCCCCGTAATATTGCGAGTCGCTGTTGAATATTTCCCTGTAATAGCCTTTTTCCGGCGCTCCTGTCCGGTACTGGCTCCTGAGTACGGGAGTGAAATTGAGCAGGACGATGAGGCAGCTCCCGTCCCGCCCTATCCTCCTGTAGCTCAGGATGGACTGGTCCGCATCGTGGCAGTCCAGCCAGGAAAAGCCGCCGCTTGAGAAGTCGAGGTCGTGCATCGCCGCATGGCTGGAATACAGGCGGTTCAGGTCGCGCACCATTTGCTGCATGCCGCTGTGCGCAGGGAAGTCGAGAAGATTCCAGTCGAGTTGAGACTTCACCTGCCATTCGCGTCCATGAGCGAATTCGTTTCCCATGAAATTGAGTTTGCGCCCCGGATAAGTCATCTGATAGGCATAGAGCAGCCTCAGGTTGGCAAAGCGCTGCCAGACATCCCCGGGCATCTTGTCGAGGAGGGATTTCTTGCCATGCACCACTTCGTCGTGCGAGAAGGGCAGGACGAAGTTTTCCGTATAGCTGTAGAGCTGACCGAAAGTCAGCTGGTTGTGGTGATAGCGTCTGTGGATGGGATCGTGCTTCATGTAGGTGAGGGTGTCATTCATCCAGCCCATGTTCCATTTCATCGAGAAGCCGAGCCCGCCGAGGTGTACGGGACGCGAAACCATGGGCCAGGAAGTCGATTCTTCCGCGAAGGTGAGCGCGCCTGGAAACTCGTCATGAGCCATGACGTTGAGTTCTTTCAGGAAGTCGATGGCGTCCAGGTTTTCGCGTCCGCCGTACCTGTTGGGAATCCATTCGCCTTCCCGCCTCGAATAGTCCAGATAGAGCATGGATGCGACGGCATCGACGCGCAGCCCGTCGATATGGAATTCGGAGAGCCAGTAATGGGCGTTCGCGATCAGGAAATTCCTGACTTCGTTGCGGCCGTAATTGAAGATATAGGTGCCCCAATCCTGATGTTCGCCCAGCCTGGGGTCTTCGTGCTCGTAGAGCGCCGTGCCGTCGAAGCGGGCGAGGGCGTAATCGTCTTTCGGGAAATGGGCGGGAACCCAGTCCAGGATCACGCCTATGCCTGCCATGTGGCAGGCGTCGACGAATGAACGGAAGTCGTCCGGGGAGCCGTAGCGGTTCGTGATGCCGAAATAGCCTGTGGTCTGGTATCCCCAGGACTCATCCAGCGGGTGTTCGCTGATCGGCATGAGTTCGATGTGCGTATAACCCATGTCGAGGACATAGGGGATGAGCGATTGCCCAAGCTCCCGGTAATTGAAGAGCCCCCCGTCCGGATGCAGCTTCCACGATCCTGCATGGATTTCGTAGACGTTCATCGGTTCGTGCAGCCAGTCGAGGTCTTTGCGCCTCCCCATCCAGGCTTCGTCCTGCCAGGCGTAGGTCACGGGACTGCATACTTTTGCTGCGGTTCCGGGTCTTGGCTCGAAGACGGCGCCGTAAGGGTCGGTCTTGGTCAGGATGGCGCCGGTATGCCTGTTGCGGATTTCGAACTTGTAGAGCGCGCCGGCTTCGAGTGCCGGGATGAAGATTTCCCATACGCCGTTCGAAGCGTGCACGCGCATGGGATGCACCCGCCCATCCCATGCGTTGAAATCCCCGACCACGCTGACCCGCTCCGCGTTCGGCGCCCATACCGCAAAGCGGGTGCCGGATACGCCTTCCTGCATCATCGGGTGCGCGCCCAGCATGCGGTAGGCAAGGCGCAGGCGGCCTTCGCCGAAAAGGTGAAGGTCGAGCTCGCCTATCGAGGATGCGAAAGTGTAGGGATCGTGCGTCTCGATGAGGTTGCCGTCCAGCTTGAAGCGGATTTTGCAGGGGGCGGGCGGATGCGCTTCCCCTTTCCACACGAACAATCCATCCTTGTGCACGCGCTTCAGCTTTTCCCATTTTTCCCCAGTATGCAGCCAGACTTCGCTTGCATAAGGGCGGAAGATGCGGACGACCCAGCTTTCTTCATCCCGATGCAGTCCCAGACAGGAAAAGGGGTCATGATGGCGCGCTTCGAGGATAGCGCGGTATTCCTGAGTCATGTTTTTATTTGGCATAGCGTTTTTTTGGCAAACTTTGCCGCTCATGATTTATGAAGACCGTTTGATACTTTATTTGAAGGTTATTATACTTAAGGCGCAAACGCCATACCTAAATCGAAATACAAGGGGGATCGAGCATGCAACAGGAAGTTACTTCCCCACGTTTTATCAGCGTATTGACCAAGAATACGGTCGCATTGATTCTTGCGGGAGGCCGGGGCTCCCGACTGAAGCAGTTGACGGACTGGCGTGCGAAACCGAGCGTGCCCTTCGGCGGCAAATTCAGGATCATCGATTTCCCGCTTTCCAACTGCATCAATTCCGGTATCCGGCGCATCGGCGTCGTGACCCAGTACAAGGCGCACAGCCTGATCCAGCATATCCAGAGGGGCTGGGGGTTCCTGAGAGGCGAATTCAACGAGTTCGTCGAACTCCTCCCCGCGCAGCAGCGCATCCAGGAGGAGTGGTACAAGGGCACTGCCGATGCGGTGTTCCAGAACATAGACATCCTGCGTTCCTACGATCCTGAATTCGTGGTGATTCTTGCGGGGGATCATATCTACAAGATGGATTATGGAAAAATGCTCGCTTCCCATGTGACTTCCAAGGCGGACATGACGGTCGGTTGCTTCGAGGTGCCCGTATCGGAGGCCAGCGCCTTCGGCGTCATGGCCGTCGACGAGAGCGAGCGGGTTCTGGATTTCGTCGAAAAACCGGCGAATCCCCCCCACATTCCGGGCAAACCCGAAAGATCGCTCGTGAGCATGGGCATTTACGTGTTCAACACGCGTTTTCTTTACGAGCAGCTCTCCCGCGATGCGGACGATCCGAATTCGGCGCATGATTTCGGTCATGACATCATTCCCTACCTCGTGAGCCGCTACCGCGTGTATGCGCACCGCTTCGAGGATAGTTGCGTCGGGATGGGCGGCAAGCTTGCCTATTGGCGCGATGTGGGGACGGTCGACGCTTACTGGGAAGCCAACATGGAACTCACCAAGGTGCTGCCCGACCTCAACCTGTACGACAAGACCTGGCCGATCTGGACCCATCAGGAACAGCTTCCTCCCGCCAAGTTCGTTTTCGACGAAGACGAGCGGCGCGGTATCGCGGTCGATTCCATGGTTTCCGGGGGGTGCATCATCAGCGGCGCAAGGATCCAGCGTTCCCTGCTGTTTTCGGATGTCAGGGTCAACAGCTACAGTGAAATCAGCGACTCGGTGATCCTGCCTTCGGTCGAGATCGGAAGATATGTGAGGCTCAACAAGGTGGTGGTCGACAAGCGCTGCGTCATTCCTGATGGAATCGAAGTGGGATTCAACCCCGTCGAGGATGCGAAGCGGTTCCACGTCACGGCAAACGGCGTGACCTTGATTACCCCGGATATGCTCGGACAGCGCATCCATCAGAGCCGATGAACGCAATGAAGCAAAAGCGGCAGCTCGACCTGGTGTTGTTCTGGCACATGCACCAGCCCGATTACCGCGACTACCTCACAGGCGAATATATCCTGCCCTGGACCTATCTGCATGCGATCAAGGATTATACGGACATGGCATTTCACCTGGAAAACGCTCCGGGCGCGAAAGCCGTTTTCAATTTCGTTCCGATTCTCCTCGAGCAGATCGTGGATTACGAAGCGCAGTTTTCGTCCGGAAATATCCGCGATCCCCTTTTGAAGCTGCTTGTAAAGGAAGACCTGACCAGTCTGAGCAGTGACGAGCGCGAGCATATTCTCGAAAGCTGTTTCAGAAGCAACCACCACAAGATGATCAGGCCTTATCCCGCCTACGGTCACCTGTACGATGCTTTCCAGTTTTTCGAGGCGAGAGGGAATGGGAGCCTGAATTATCTTTCCGTCCAGTACATGGCGGATTTGCTCGTCTGGTATCACCTTGCCTGGACGGGCGAGAGCGTGAGGAGAAGTCATGAGACGGTTGCAAGCCTGATGGCGAAAGGGACCCAGTTCACCTTTGCCGACAGGAAGGCGCTCTTCGACCTGATAGGTGAATTGATCAAGGGACTCATTCCGCGCTACAAGGCGCTTGCGCAATCCGGAAAGATCGAGTTGTCCACGACGCCATATTGCCATCCCATCATGCCGCTGCTGCTGGACTTTGGCTCGGCCAGGGAGGCCATGCCGGATGCCCCCTTGCCCAAATGCAATGCCTATCCCGGAGGCAGGGCCAGGACGCAGCGCCATGTCTCCCTTGCGATCGAGAGCCACAAGGCGTGCTTCGGCCATGTCCCCAGGGGCGTCTGGCCCTCGGAGGGAAGCGTATCGGATGGCGCCCTGACTGCGCTCGCCGAAAACGGATTCAAGTGGGCCGCGACGGGGGAGGCGGTTCTCGCCAACAGCCTGAAAAAATATCAGGGAAACCTGCCCCCCAAGGTCGAATATCTTTACCGTCCTTACCGGATATCCGATATGTGCTGCTTTTTCAGGGATGATTACCTTTCCGACAGGATAGGCTTCGAATATTCGAAATGGAACGGACGGGATGCGGCAAGCGATTTCGTTCATCATCTGGAGGAGATATTGCGTCAGAGTCCGCAGGACGCCAATCCCGTGGTCAGCGTCATCCTGGATGGGGAAAATGCATGGGAATTCTATCCTTACAACGGTTATTATTTCCTCTCTGATCTTTACGATGCGCTTTCGAATCATCCCGATATCCGCATGAGCACTTTCTCGGAATGCATGGCGCGCACCGAGCAATACCCGGCACTGCCCGGCGTTGTCGCAGGAAGCTGGGTTTACGGAACTTTCAGCACATGGATCGGGTCCGAGGACAAGAATCGCGGTTGGGATCTGCTTTGTGAGGCCAAAAAAAGCTATGATCATGTCGTGGCAAGCGGACGTCTTTCAGCGGAGGAGGAAAAACTCGCCGAGAAACAGCTTGCCGATTGCGAGGGGTCGGACTGGTTCTGGTGGTTCGGCGATTACAATTCGGCCATCAGCGTGTCCTCCTTCGATTCGCTTTTCCGCCTGAACCTTGCGAATCTGTACAGGCTCCTGAAGCTCCCCGTGCCGCATACACTCGATCGCGCAGTCAGCTTCGGTCATGGAGAGGGTGGGACGATGCGGCGCTCGGTCTGAATTTTCATAACAATAAACTGGAAAAAACTTGCCTAAATCAGTTTCCTTGCTTCTCGGTGTTCATGCCCACCAGCCGGTGGGGAATTTCCTCCATGTCGTCGACGATGCCCAGATGCGCTGTTATGGTCCATTCATCAGGGTCATGCACGGCTACCCCGAGTTCAGGTTCTCGATCCACTTCAGCGGCTGGCTGTTCGACTATCTCCTGAAGCGCTACCCGGAGGATATCGGGCTGTTGAAGGAAATGGTCGACAGGGGGCAGGCCGAGCTTTTCGGCGCGGGCTATACCGAACCCGTTCTCGCCGTCATCCCCTATCGGGACAGGGTCGAGCAAATCACGAAGCTTTCCAGGCGGCTCGAGAAAACGCTGGGACAGAAACCCGAGGGGGCCTGGCTGACCGAGCGGGTATGGGAGGCGACCGTGGTTCCGGCCCTGGTCGATTCAGGAATTGCCTATACCACGGTGGACGACTACCATTTCCTGTGCAGCGGAAAATCCGCTTCGGATCTCGACGGCTATTTCACCACGGAAGAAGACGGCAGGCGGCTCGATCTTTTTCCCATTTCGGAAGCGTTGCGTTACAGGCTTCCCTTTTCTCCGGCGAGCGAAGTGGTATCCTATCTTGAGAGCCTCGCCCGTGAAGAGGGACGCCCTGCCGCGATCTATTTCGACGATATCGAGAAATTCGGCATCTGGCCCGAGACGTTCTCCTGGGTTTACGAGAAGGGTTGGCTCAAGGATTTCATAGAAGGCGTACTTGCTTCCCCCATCGTCAAGACGATGCGCTACAGCGATTACAGGAAGGCGGCCAGAACGCGGGGGGTGATCTACCTTCCGACCACTTCCTATATCGAAATGAACGAATGGACGCTGCCTGTCCCGGCTGCACACCATTATGCGGATCTGATCCAGGCAGCCAAAAACTTGGGTAACTACGAGCAGAACAAGGCTTTTTTGCGCGGCGGGATATGGAAGAACTTTTTCAGCCGTTATCCGGAATCGAACTGGATGCACAAGCGGATGCTTTCCCTGTCGCAGCGCCTCGACGAACTTCCGAAAAAAACGAGAACGCCGGAGATGGAGGAAGCGTTGTTCGAAGCCCAGGCGAACGACGCCTATTGGCACGGTCTTTTCGGGGGGCTTTACCTGCCCCATTTGAGGCGCGCGATTTACCGCGCGATCGTGAGGCTGGAATACCTGCTCGATCAGGCTTCCATAAGAGCGGCTAAGCATGTCTGCGACATCGACCTCGACGGTCATGACGAAGTGTTCGTCCAGAACGGGATGCTGCAGATTGCGGTAAGGCTGGATGGCGGCGCCGCAATATGCGAATGGGATGCCTACAGGCTTTCCCATAATTTTGCAGACACGCTCTCCGCGCCTTCCGAGCATTACCACAGGAAGATCCATTTCAATGAAAGCAGTCCGCATACGGGCGGGGGAATCGCCAACCCTCACGAGCGGGTGAGTTTCAAGGACAGGATCGTTCCGGAAGACCTGAAGACCGATGGCGGTCCGAAATCGCTCTTCATGGAGAGATGGATAGCGGAGTCCGGTACCGGCAAGCCGTGCTACAGCCTGATTCCGGAGCGTTCGGGCGAATACGGCCTTTATTTCAGCGCGGGGATGGGGGGCGGAAAAGTCGGGAAACATATCCGCCTCGATGACAACCGCCTCATCGTCGAATATGGATTCGATGCAGTCGGCCCCGGAACATTCTGCATCGAACTTAATCTCGCCATGCCGAGCTGTGATGGCCCGGCCGGAAGATTCAGGATAGGCGATGACATCATCGGTGGATTCGGCCAGGAATTGACCGTGCAGAATCTGAAATCCTTGACGCTCGAAGACGATGTGATGGGAGGCAAGGTGAATGTCGTCCTGAATCAGGGCATGGCGTTTTATGCGCGGCCATTTTTCAGCGTATCTCAGTCCGAGGCGGGATTCGAGAAGATCATGCAGGCCGTGACGCTCTCCTTCAGTTGCCGGCCGCAAGAGATGCAAGGCCCGGTTTTCATCGCCCTCGAAGTCGAATGAGGATCGGCATCGATGTGGGCGGGACGAATTTCAGGCTGGGCGTGTTTTCAGGACTCGACCTGATCTGGGAAAAGCGTTTCGAGGCCGATTTTGCCGGTCTTTGCAACAAGGCCGATGATCCGCTCGCTGACATTGTCGCAACGATAGCCTCGGCAATAGCGGAGGCGCTCGAAAATTTTCCGGATGCCGCAGCGGTCGGCATCGGCTTTCCAGGGTTCATCGATCCCGTGACGGGGCGCCTTGCAAGCTCCCCGAACCTGCCGAATCTGCGGGATGTCGATCTCGCAAAACCCCTTGCAGGCCGCTTCAATATCCCTTTCAGCCTCGAGAACGATGCGCTTGCCGCGGCATACGGCGAACATGTGCTGGGCGGTGCGGAAAGCATGATCTATGTCGGGCTCGGCACCGGAGTGGGTGGCGGGCTGATCCTCAAGGGGAAACCCTATCCAGGCGAGGGCGGCGTCGCCATGGAAATCGGGCATATTATCGTCGAGCGTGCCGGAAGAGCCTGCGGCTGCGGCAATTCCGGCTGCCTCGAACAGTACGCCTCGGCGACAGGAATTTCCAGAACCTATTTCGATTTTGCCGGCAGTCATCTTGCCGCCAGGGAAATCGCGGCGCTTGCGGAAGGGGGCGACCCTGTTGCGCTTGCCGCATTCGATCTTGCCGCGAACATGCTGGGATGCGC
Source organism: Burkholderiales bacterium (assembly GCA_019753155.1). Lineage (GTDB taxonomy): Bacteria > Pseudomonadota > Gammaproteobacteria > Burkholderiales > JABEVD01 > JABEVD01. Next base: position 5,195 of record JAIELG010000050.1, on the reverse strand, counting down.
GCTTTCCCACGTACTGAAGGTCATCGACGTTTCACATGTCGTGATCGGCGGGGGACTCTCGCAATCCTGGCATCTTATGGAAAAAACATTTCTGGCGAGGCTGGAAGCGGATTTGATTCCGGTATTGCGCGGGAAAGTCGATATCAGGGTATCCGCCTCCGCCGACAAGGCGGGCATGCTCGGGGCTGCGTATTGCTCCCTGAAGTCTTGAGTCATGACTCGAGGATCGAAGGCGATCGTTATCATTAACATAAGTGCAATCCTGTTGTGATAGGATCAAACCGTTTTGTTTTTATTCAGTTTGCAAGCGAATGGCTTCGAGACTGGTTTGACGACTATTTCATTTTCAGGAAGAATAAATTGCTGGATCGTTTTTTTTACTACTCACGCATACTTGGTGTGAAAGGTTTTGTTGCCAGCATAATGGGAAAGCTTGCCGGGCATCCAAAAATTATCTCAATTCGACGGAATGACACAGTTTATCCAATTTCGCTGCGTGTTCCGTCGTCTGACCTGGATGCTTACGAACAGATATTCCTGCAGGAACAATATAAATTTGAGACGACAAAGCAGCCAAGCGTCATCATCGACGCGGGCGCGAATGTCGGTCTTGCATCGATTTACTTTGCGAACAGATTTCCTTCGGCGCGAATCTTTGCGATCGAATGTGAACGCTCTAATTTTGAAGTGCTGAAGCTTAATGCCGAACCATACAAGAATATCACGCCCATTCACGCAGCACTTTGGGACAGCGATGGGGAGATACAGATAGTCGATCCGGGCTTGGGTCAATGGGGGTTTATGACTGCGGTAAAGACAGTCGATTCTGAAGCATCTTCAAGCGTGCGTGCATTGTCCCTGAATTCAATTATGCGTGAGCATCATATATCCCATATCGATATACTGAAAATAGATATTGAGGGGGCCGAATTCGAAGTTTTTAATGCGTCCACGGTGTGGATTGATGCGGTAGATATGATCATCGCGGAACTGCATGATCGATTGAAGCCGGGATGTGAGCAAAGCTTTGCAAATGCAACCCCGAAATTTACTGAGCGGTGGCGGCAAGGAGAGAACGTTTACGTGTCGAGAATTGTCGGCTGTGCCGTGAGTGGCGCGTAGTCGCCTGCCGTTTTTCGCAGTGGAGTCGTGCCGTCTTGGATATGGAGCCTTGGCGATCAGCGAGCCTTTCATTGTTGCAAGGCAGGCGATTTGTCTTCGCCGTCTTGTTCCCTATTCGTAATCAAACCCGAAGTATCGGTATCGAGCGGAATTCGGAAGGCGCTTGCGCCTTCGCCGCAGCGTCCGCAAGCGTGTAGCGGTCCAGCACTTCGATGAAGGCGTTTCTTGCTTCGAACAGGACGGATTTGAGGTTGCAGGTTTTCGTGACCACGCACTGATCCGTTTCGGCATTGAAGCATTCCAGCAAATCGAAATCGGGTTCGGTATGGCGCACCACGTCGCCTACCGAGATTTCCCCGGCGGGGCGCGCCAGCCTGATTCCGCCATGTTTGCCTCGGGATGTGGTTATGAAGCCGTTGATCCCGAGGTTATGCACCACCTTCACCAGATGGTTCCTGGATATCTTGTAGAAATCGGCAAGTTCGGTGATCGTCGCGGCTTCCTGGTCCTTGTGGCTGAGATAAAGCAGGACGCGCAGGGAGTAATCGGAGTATAGGGTCAGGCGCATGCTGTTCCCCTGTTGACAAAAGGGTGGTTCGCAAATAACATGTATATTGAATGCATCTTTAAGTGATCGTCGATTCGATCTTAATCAAGCATTCGAAAAATCGCAAGAACATATCAATTCAACTGAAAGGAACAGTCATGGGTGATAGTCTCTATAACAAGATCGGCGGCGAAGCCGCTGTCAATGCAGCGGTCGATATTTTTTACCGCAAGGTTCTGAGCGATGCGCGCATCAGCGGTTTCTTCGAGGGCGTCGACATGGACAGACAGGCATCCAAGCAGAAGGCGTTCCTGACCTTGGCTTTCGGCGGCCCGAACCATTACACAGGGGAAGATATGAGGCGCGGTCATGCGCATCTCGTGGCGAAAGGTCTCAACGACAGCCACTTCGATGCCGTGATGGAAAACCTGGGGGCCACCCTGACCGAACTCAACGTGCCGGCCGAACTGATCGCGCAGGCTGCCGCAATCGCGGAAAGCACGCGCAACGACGTTTTGGGCAAGTAACAATCCCGGCGCATCATGAAGAGGATCATTTTCGAAGGGCAGTCCTACGACTGCAAGGAAACTGAGTCGATCCTCGATTGTCTCACGACCAATGGTGTGCCGGTACCTTCTTCATGCAAGGCAGGCGTTTGTCAGACTTGCCTGATGCGCGCCCTGCAGGGGAGCGTGCCGCCCGAATCGCAGAGGGGGCTGAAATCCACCCTGGTCGAGCGGAATTATTTCATGGCCTGTTCCTGTTATCCGGTCGAGGATATGGAAGTTGCGCTTTCCGGGACGGGCGCGGGAAAAATGCCCGCCACGGTTGTCGCGCTGGAATCCCTGAATTCGGAAATCATATGCGTGAAGCTCCATCCCTCAGGGCCTTTCGAATACAGGTCCGGGCAGTACGTCAATTTCTTCAGGGACGCATCCACGGCCCGCAGCTATTCACTTGCGAGCGTGCCGAAGCTCGACGACTGCATCGAACTGCATGTGCGCAAGGTTCCGCAAGGGCAGGTCAGCACCTGGATTCACGAATCATTGAGCCCGGGGGATACCGTCGAGATTTCGGAAGCTTCCGGGGACTGTTTTTATGTGCCAGGCAATCCTGACCAGGGGTTACTTCTGATCGGAACGGGTTCCGGACTCGCGCCCCTGTACGGCATCATCAGGGATGCTTTGCTCCAGGGGCACTCGGGGCCGATCAGGCTGTATCATGGCAGCCTGATCGTGGCGGGCTTGTACCTGATGGAGGAGCTGCGGCAGCTTGCCAGGGAGTGCCTCAATTTCACCTACACGCCCTGCGTATCGGAAGGGGCGGCGCCGGAAGGCTTTTCACCGGGGATCGTGCTGGATGTTGCGTTGAAGGATACCCCCAGGCTTTCCGGCTGGCGCGTCTATCTTTGCGGCAATCCGGCCATGGTGAATGCCGCGAAAAAGAAGACTTTCTTCGCGGGCGCATCGATGCGGGATATCCACGCCGATCCTTTTTAGGCCAGTGTTTTATTGCAGAGCAGCGTGTCGCGGGCCTCTGCAAGCTTTTCCGGATAATCCCGGCTGAAGTGCAGCCCGCGGCTTTCATGGCGCAGCATTGCGCATCTCACGATGAGATCCGCAGTGAGGACAAGATTTCTGAGTTCGAGCAGATCCTGGCTGACCCTGAAATTGGAATAATATTCGTCGATTTCGTCCGAAAGCAGCCTGATCCTGTTTTGCGCCCGCTCGAGGCGTTTGCTGGTCCGCACGATGCCCACGTAATTCCACATGAAGCGGCGCAATTCAGACCAGTTGTGATGAATCACGATTTCCTCGTCCGCATCCGTTACGCGGCTCTCGTCCCATGAAGGTAGGTCGAATTTCCCGGGAGGGGTTTTGCCCAGGATGTCTTTTGCCGCGGCCTTGGAAAAAACCAGGCATTCGAGCAGGGAATTGCTGGCAAGCCGGTTCGCGCCGTGAAGTCCGGTGCAGGCCGTCTCGCCTATGGCATAGAGGCCCGGGATGTCGGTTCTGCCGTCAAGATCGGTCATGATGCCGCCGCACAGATAATGCACTGCCGGGACGACGGGGATCGCTTCGCGGGAGATATTGATGCCGAGTTCGAGGCAGCGGGAATAAATATTCGGAAAGTGGGTGCGCAGAAATTCAGGACTTTTTTGCGTCATGTCCAGATAAACGCACTCGATTCCGCGTTTTTTCATTTCGAAATCGATCGCGCGGGCGACGATGTCGCGCGGCGCGAGTTCGGCCCTTTCGTCGTGCAGGGGCATGAAGCGCGTTCCGTCCGGCAACCGGAATATGCCGCCTTCCCCGCGCAGGGATTCCGAGATGAGAAAGGATTTTGCCTTGGGGTGGTAGAGGCAGGTCGGATGGAACTGGATGAATTCCATGTTCGCCACCCTGCATCCTGCGCGCCAGCCCATTGCGATGCCGTCTCCGGTTGCCGTGTCGGGGTTCGTGGTATAGAGATAGACTTTTCCGGCGCCGCCCGTCGCCAGCACGGTGTTGTCGGCGGCAATGCTGTTCACCTGGTTTTTCCCGGAATCCAGGGCATACAGGCCCAGGCACCGGTTGTCGGAAAGCCCGAGCTTGGATCCCGTGATGAGATCGATCGCCATATGGTTCTCGAGAACCGTGATGTTCGGATTCGTCCTGATCAGGTGAATGAGCGTTTGCTGGACCGCTTCGCCTGTCGTATCAGCGGCATGGATGATCCGCCTGAAGCTGTGCCCGCCTTCCCTGGTGAGATGATAATGGCCCGCGTCTTCAGGATCCGGGGTGAACGGCACATGCATGTCGATCAGCCACTGGATGGCATTTTTCCCCTCGTTCACCACATGCCTCACCACCGCTTCGTTGCACAGGCCTGCCCCTGCCGTGAGGGTGTCCTGCACATGCGCTTCTATCGAATCATCTTCCGAGAGGACGGCCGCGATGCCGCCCTGGGCCAGATAACTCGCGCCGTTGAGCAGCGATTTTTTCGTGATCAGGCCGACTTTCTGCTTTTCGGCGAGATGCAGGGCGAGCGAAAGTCCGGCAAGTCCGCTGCCGACGATGACCGTGTCAAAACGCATCGATGAATCCTTTGTTATGTTACTGTCACAAATATATCATGCATTCTTCCGGCTTTTATGGAAATTCGAGAGGAATCGGGTGAACTAATAACCCTGCCGGGTTGTCTCTTGTTTTGAAAACCGATGCCATGTGCTTTTCGGAAAAGTGCCGCGAAAGGTTATACTGAAACAATTCCGCTATAAAATTTTGGCGGAATTGAAATTTATAGCACTATTTCAGGGAATCGCATGGAGGACAGGAACATCGACCAGCAGTTGGTTGAGCGGGCGCAGCGCGGAGACAAGCATGCGTTCGGACTGTTGGTGACGAAATACCAGCGCAAGCTCGCCAGGCTGCTGTCGCGGTTTATCCGGGACCCGGCTGAAGTCGAGGACGTGACGCAGGAAGCCTTCGTCAAGGCTTATCGCGCCTTGTCTTCCTTCAGGGGCGACAGCGCTTTTTATACATGG
>JAIELG010000023.1 GCA_019753155.1 Burkholderiales bacterium | reverse complement strand
GCGTGAGTTTAGCATAACGTATTGCAGAATTCCATATAAAAGTATGGCAACTAGCGTGTGCAGGCAAACCTCTAACGCAAAGCTAAGGGGCGCGCCCAAAGCTGCCAAAAATTAAAAAATGACGCGCCGCTTTGGCGCGACCCCTTGAGCGCCAGGTTAGGGATCAACTCTTACCCGAGCCTTGCGCCGTATAAGTCCACCGAGAATACTGAATGGTACCGTAAGTGCAAACGCGGGAATGTTGTATGAAAGAGGCAATTTGTTCATTGCTAATGGAAAAAATAAAACAGCGCTCAGTAGAACTGTTATTCCACCAACGGCAAGGGAGTTCGCAACTTCCGCCCGTTTGGCAAGGTGAGCTGAAACCCAGCCAGCCACAAGTGATGAGCCAAATGCGCCGATAAGACTTAGGATAATATAGGTTGGAGTTGCAACTAAGGGATTGCTTGGATCAAGGTGGTACGAATCATGTGGCAACACAATTACTTCTACAACACTCCAAATAGCACCGGCGATAATTCCGGCGATCAATCCCATAACGATTGCTTTCCAGCGAAGTTGGTGCAACATTTGATCTCCTAACGTGTAGGTAACCGGCCTGCGCGGCTTTTCGCGCAGGTCCGGTTGAGCGCAGGGTTGGGTGTCACGGCGTCAGCGTCCCTACGCTGAGTTGGACAACGTGGTTTGTTTCGTCGAGGCGAATCACGGCGCCCCAAGACCCAGCACGGTAAATGGCCGTTGGGCCTTGAATTACGGATGGCATTCCCCATCGACTCAATACTTCAGCCTTACTGTCTCCGATGCGCACCCCGCCGATATCGGCGGCCTCGCGCGTTTGGACATAGATGATTGCTACTCCATCTAGCGGCGCCCAAAGCGCTATAACGCCCTGCGGCTTGAACACGAGAGCCAAACCATCTTCGCCAAGTTTTTGCGTCTGCGATGGTTGGCCGAGTACCTGCTCAAGCTTCTCACGGGACATACCAAGACTCACACCAGCGATGACAGGCGGCGAATCACCTTTCTTCCAAGGAAAGCTACCAGGGTCGGCCAGTGCAGCGACGCTTTGCAGAAGAGCCAGTACGAAGACGAAAAGAAATCGCATGGTGTGTGACGCCCAACGTTAAGTATGCAGAACATTTCAAATGTATGCAGGAGCCTGTTCTGCATAAGCTGGCCTGCTATATTGTAACTGACTGATTGTACAAGATCATGAGGATTTCGTATGTCAAACCCTCCTGCATACTCGGCACCTCACGCACCCATGCTGCTGGAAGTCGTGCGGGAACGCATTCGTGCAAAACATTATAGCAAGCGAACGGAGCAATCATATACGAGCTGGATCAAGCGCTTCGTGCATTTCTATCACAAAAGACATCCGCGCGACATGGGTGCGCCGGAAGTGGAAGCCTTTCTGACCGATCTGGCGGTGAACGGCAAGGTTTCTTCTTCCACGCAAACCCAGGCTTTGTCTGCATTGCTGTTTCTTTACAAGGAAGTTCTTGGCATGGACGTTCCATGGATGGGTGGCATGGTACGCGCGAAGCCCCCCATCAGATTGCCGACCGTACTGTCTGTCAACGAAGTGCATCGTCTTCTGGCCGGTCTTGACGGTGTTTACTCGCTGATGGCCAGACTGATTTACGGTACAGGGATGCGCTTGATGGAGTGCGTCAGGTTGCGTGTAAAGGATGTAGACTTCGATCGCCATGAGATTCTGGTACGCGAAGGCAAGGGGCGCAAGGATCGGGTGACAATGTTGCCGCAAACCTTGGTGCAAGCACTACAGGAACATCTGCAAAAGGTGCGTATATTGTTCGAAATGGACAGAAAGAATGGCATTCCCGGCGTGGAAATGCCAGATGCCCTGGGCAGGAAGTATCCGGAAGCAGATATAAGCTGGGGCTGGTTTTGGGTATTTCCTGCATCAGGCCTGTCGGATGACCCTGAAACAGGTATTCACCGTCGATATCATGTCTATGAACAGAATCTTCAAAGGGCTATCCGCCGTGGCGTGCAAAAGGCGGGTATTGCCAAGCCAGCAACTACGCATACTTTGCGCCATTCCTTTGCCACTCATTTGCTGGAAAACGGCTACGACATCCGCATGGTGCAGGAGTTGCTGGGTCATTCCGATGTTTCCACAACCATGATTTACACGCATGTGCTGAACCGTGGGGGCAAAGGCGTAAAAAGCCCGCTGGATAGCATCGGTTGATCGCAGTAAATGGTCTTTTTCGGTCTGTTGAAGCTGTCCTTTTGGGGCCTTCCAAATTTCGGGGGACACAATACTGAAATTTCGAATTTCGGGGGACACAATATTGAATTCGGCGAATTTGCTTTTTTATCCCCTTCTGCGGACTGCCGGGCCGCCCCGGCGGAAGACGACGCTGGATTTCTCCCTCCGGTCGGAACGACATGGAGAAGGTCAGGCGTCCCCTGGATACGATACCGTCTGGCGGCTGACTGGACGGGCAATCTGCAGCAGGCCATCGACCTGTTCGCGGATTTCATCCGTCACCTTCCTGTCCAGTCTGAGGAGCCAGCGCTTCGGGATTTCGTCCGCGCCGTACAGCGCGCCGGCGAGCATCCCCGCGATCGCACCTGTCGTATCCGCGTCTTCGCCGCAATTGACCGTTTCCACCACGCAGGATTCGAACGAATCGGTGTGAAAGAAATGATGGAAAACAGTCTGCACGGTATCGACGATATAGCCTGAGGCCCGGCCCGGGTAAGGCGAGAAGCGGAACTGCGGATGTTCGGCAATGAGTTCGTTCGCAACGATCCTGCAATCCTTCACCCCGCCGCCCTGGATCAGGATGCGCGTCATTTTTCCGAGAGCGAGCGATGCAGCATCCGACAGCGGGTTGTTGTGAGTGATGTGGCATTGGGCAAGGGTCTGCCGGCGGAACGCTTCGTCGTCGTTCAGCGTGGCGAGCACGACCGGCAGGATGCGCATGGCTGCGCCGTTTCCGCCGTCGCCTTCGCGTGGCGGACCGCTCAGGCTGCCGTCCGTCATATAGCGGCGAATGCCGCGGCGACAGGTGTTGCCCACATCCGCCGGCCCGGATCTGAGCCAGGCGGCAAAGGATTGCGCAACCTTGACGCCGTCCCAGCCTTGTGCCGACAGCAGCGCCTGCCCCAGTGCGAGCGACATCTCGGTATCGTCCGTCACTTGGCCCGCCTTGAGTTTGAGCCAGCCGCCGCCCGTGATTTCCCTGTGGACGCCGTACTGGTGACGGATCTCGCGCGGAAGCATGAATTCCACGGTCGCGCCGAGCGCATCCCCCGCGGCGAGTCCGAGATAGGCGCCGAGCGCCGAATCGTGCAATCTGGTCATGTCAGAAATAGGCCATTTTTATGCGGTAATTTCCGCCTATGACCATGTACTCCGATTCTCCCTGCAGGGTGTGCGGGAGCAGTTCGCTGAAATACAGGATCTTGACGGTTGGAACCTCCGCTTCGATGATGATGTCGCCGAATTCGTCGGCGATGTTGCGCTGCATGGTAAAGGAAGACAGGTTGTTGAGCCGCACGATTGCGGTGCGTGAATCGATGTTCTGCACCAACTCGCGGTCGTTCATGTCGTTGCTGCCGCGGTACAGGCGCAGATGCCTTTTGCCCGTTGCGAAAAATCTCGGCATCGCCCATTGGCAGAATTCGTACAGCAGGTCGAGCTGGTCCAGTATGCCGTTATTATTGAAGCGGCTGGACATTTTTTCTGCCATGTAGGTGATCCACTCGGGCGAATTGAAGCGACGGATCGGCGCTTTGTGAAAGGTGGGGAACAGTCCGAAGCGGCTCTCCACCCAGCCCTTGAGCACTGCGCCGGCCTGACCGTTGGCGTCGAACCCCCAGTCTTCGAGCACCTGGAGGTAGCTCGCGCGAAAGCGCCGCGCGCCTTCGTGTTTTTTTCCCGAAGCGAAGACCGTGCTCATGTACTCCAGAAAGCATTGCCGCGCCTCAACCGGGTTTGCCGCCTGGTTCAGCGATTCGAAGAGGCGGAAATGCGCTTCCCTGGTTCCACGTATGGAAAGCGGAATCGGGAATTCATTGAAGCTGGCGCTGGCCAGGAGACCGGCGGGAATGCCGACCAGATTGCTGCCTGGGGCGGCGATCGATCCGCCCTTGTCTTGTGTGTCCATCGTTTTTCCATGCGTATTGACGTAAACAAAGCAAAAAATGTTCCTGTAATTTCAGTCGGACGCAGTCTTGTCGTTTTTGTATGAATTGTAGGGTTTGCGACAATTGCAAGATGTTGAAAACAAGCGAGTTAAGTTGTGGCACGTTAATTGCTGCGCTAGGCTCGAGGCCCGCGGGGTGCTCGATCAATCCGAAGGAGCTGTCATGGCCGGACTCACCACCAAAGTGCAGGAAGTGTTCGACGAGCCAGGTTGCGACAAGAACCAGGGCAAGTCCGAAAAGGAGCGCAAGAAAGGCTGCACCAAACAGTTGCAGCCGGGAGCTGCGGCAGGCGGCTGCGCTTTCGATGGGGCGAAGATCGCGCTGCAGCCGATCACCGACGTGGCGCATCTGGTTCACGGGCCGATCGCCTGCGAGGGCAATTCATGGGACAACCGCGGCGCGAAATCATCCGGTTCCAGGCTTTACCGCACCGGCTTTACTACGGACATCAACGAAACGGATGTGGTGTACGGTGGGGAGAAGCGCCTTTTCAAGGCGATCAAGGAAATTCTCGATAAATACGATCCGCCCGCGGTTTTCGTTTATCAGACTTGCGTGACGGCGCTCATAGGCGACGATATCGACGCGCTGTGCAAGGCTGCCTCAGAAAAATTCGGCAAGCCCATCATTCCCGTGAATGCTCCGGGTTTCGTGGGGAGCAAGAATCTGGGCAACAAGCTTGCCGGGGAAGCCTTGCTGGATCACGTGATCGGCACGGAAGAGCCGGAATACACCACGCCTTACGATATCAACATCATCGGCGAATACAATCTCGCGGGCGAATTGTGGCAGGTCAAGCCGCTGCTCGACGAACTCGGGGTCAGGATACTCTCCTGCATCAGCGGGGACGCCAGATATCATGAAGTCGCATCCAGCCACCGCGCCAAGGCAGCAATGATGGTGTGCTCCAAGGCGATGATCAACATCGCCCGCAAAATGGACGAGCGTTACGATATTCCGTTCTTCGAAGGTTCGTTCTACGGCATCTCCGACATGAGCGATTCGCTGCGGCAGATCGCGCAGCTCCTGGTACAGAAAGGGGCGGGGCCGGATTTGCTGGAGCGCACGGAAAACCTGATTGCACGCGAGGAGGCCCGCGCCTGGGAAATGATGGCGCCCTACAGGGAAAGGCTCGCCGGAAAGCGGGTGCTGCTCATCACGGGCGGCGTGAAATCCTGGTCGGTGGTGGCAGCTTTGCAGGAAGTCGGCATCGAGATCGTCGGCACCAGCGTGAAGAAGTCGACCAAGGAGGACAAGGAGCGCATCAAGGAACTCATGGGCGAGGATGCCCATATGTTCGACGACATGACGCCGCGCGAAATGTACGCAATGCTCAAGGACGCCCGGGCCGACATCATGCTCTCCGGCGGGCGCTCGCAGTTCATCGCCCTCAAAGCCAAGATGCCGTGGCTCGACATCAATCAGGAGCGGCACCACGCCTATGCCGGTTATGACGGAATGGTGGCGCTGGTGCGGGAAATCGACAAGGCGCTCTACAACCCGGTATGGGAGCAGGCGAGAAAGCCCGCGCCGTGGGAGGCAGCATGGCAGTCGTGAGCGTGTTGCGCAAGGCCTGCGCGGTCAATCCGCTGAAAATGAGCCAGCCCATAGGGGGAGCGCTCGCTTTCATGGGCCTGGACAATTGCATGCCGGTGCTGCACGGCTCGCAGGGATGCACCGCTTTCGGTCTCGTGCTTTTCGTGCGCCATTTCAGGGAGGCCATTCCGCTCCAGACTACGGCCATGAACGAAGTGACGACCATCATGGGCGGAATCGACAACATCGAGCAGGCGATCCTGAATATCGTCAAGCGCGCCAAGCCCGCGATCATCGGGATATGTTCGACGGGCTTGACGGAAACCAAGGGGGACGATGTGGACGGCTACCTTAAGCTGATCCGCAAAAAGCATCCCGAACTGGATACGCTTCCCATCGTTTACGTATCGACCCCGGATTACAAGGATGCATTCCAGGACGGGTGGGCGAATGCCGTTACGCGCATCGTGCAGCAACTGGTCGAGCCTGCGCCGAAAAAAATCCAGAACCAGGTGAATATTCTGGCGGGAAGCCATCTCTCTCCCGGAGACATCGATGAAATCCGCGAGATCGTCGAGGATTTCGGACTCTCCCCCATCGTGCTGCCCGATCTTTCGGGGTCGCTCGACGGGCATGTCCCCGAGGATTTCAGCCCGACCACATTGGGCGGCACGAAAGTGGATGCCGTCCGCTCCATGGGGCAGTCTGTCGTGACGCTGGTCCTGGGCGAACACATGCTCTCCGCTGCAGTGGAAATCGGAATCAAGGCCGAGGTGCCGTACACGGTTTTCGACAGGCTGCTGGGGCTGGAAGCGAACGATCGTTTCATCGCCTTTCTTTCCGAAGTGAGCGGCAAACCCGTTCCGCTCAAATACAGGAGGCAGCGCAGCCAATTGGTGGATGCGATGCTGGACGGGCATTTCTTCTTCGGCGGAAAAAAAATCGCCATCGGGGCGGAGCCTGATCTTCTCTGGGCGATTTCTTCCCTGCTTGCCGAGATGGGCTGCGAAATAGCGGTTGCGGTCACCACGACGCTCTCTCCCATGCTGGAAAAGATTCCGGCAAAGGAAGTGCTGGTCGGGGATCTGGAGGATATGGAAATGCGCGCCAAGGGATGCGACCTGTTGATTACGCATTCGCATGGCAGGCAGATGGCCGAAAGGCTGGCTATTCCTTTCCTGCGCATGGGGCTGCCCATCTTCGACAGGCTGGGCGCGGGCCACAAGCTCGGGGTGGGATACAGGGGGACACGGGATCTCATTTTCGAGATCGGCAACCTCTTCTTGGCGAACGCGCATGAGGCAGGCCCGGATACCTGGGCGCCGCTGCAAGAAGGAGGGAGCGGCAATGGTGCGCAGGCTGCGGCTCATTAGATCGGAACATCACTTTGCCATACATGGAGGCAGCATGAAAGTCGCATTTGCAACACAGGATCTGAAACGGGTGGATGCCCATTTCGGCTGGGCGAAGAATATCGCCATTTACGAGGTGTCGCCGGAAGGGAGCCAGTTCGTCGAGGCCATCCAGTTCGACGGTGACCTGCAGGAGGACGGGAACGAGGACAAGCTTGCGCCGAAAATCGAGGCGATCAAGGACTGCGCCATCCTGTACGTGGCTGCAATAGGCGGCTCCGGCGCGGCGCGCGTCGTCGCCAACAAGATTCATCCGATCAAGGTTCACCAGCCGGAGGAAATCGCTGAACTCCTGGAGAAACTCCAGGGCGTATTGAAGGGGACCCCGCCGCCATGGCTGCGCAAGGTCATGATGAAGGGGCAGGAAAAGAATTTCGATTTCGAAGACGAGGTGGAACATGGTTGAAACGGTTGAAGCAAATCCAATGGAATCCCTGTTCGTCAGGGAGCTGGTCAAGCAGTGGCGTGCTCAGGATTCATACGGGACATGGGAGAAGAAAAGCGATGAAGCGCTGCTTGAACCTTATGTCATAGACAAGGAAAAGCGCAAGACGCTGCCCATCATGGGCGACCCCGATCCGGAGACACTGTGGCGTCTCGAACTTTTCTATAACGCCGTGGGCATGGTCATCGAGCGCCAGACCGGGGTCATGGTGACGCCCATGATGAAGATGCATCATGAAGGTTTTGGGCGCATGGTCCTGATCGCCGGGCGCCTTATCGTGGTGAACAAGCAATTGCGGGATGTTCATCGCTTCGGGTTCCTCAGCTTTTCGAAACTGGCTGAGGATGGTGAAAAACTGGTGGCCGCAGGGGTGGAAATGATCGACAAATACCCCGAGGTCGCCAAATACAGCTAAGGAGGCCGCCATGTTTGATCTTGTCGAATGTTCCGTGGAAACGGACGAGGCTCAGCATTGGATATCGATTATTCAGGAAGCTGAAATCGAGGATTACTTGAAAGGAAATAAAAGCATGGAAGATGCGGAAGCGCTGAAGGCGCAAATCAAGAAGCTGAACGCGCAGGCGACTGCGTTGAAAATGGATCTGCACGACCTTTCCGAAGATTTGCCTACGGGATGGGAGAAGATCATGGAAGTGGCCACAAAGGCCTACAATGCCTATGAAAGCCTCGATGCGGCGAAAAAACGCCAGACAGCATCGGGAGCTTGAACATGAGTGCGATCACCATTACCATGCCGGACGGGCGGACCTGGACACCCAAGTTCGTCAAGGAAATCAGCCAGGAGAAATGCATAGGCTGCGGGCGCTGTTTCAAGGTTTGCGGACGGGACGTGCTTCAGCTTGTGGGCATAGACGATGAAGGAGAAGTCGTTGCGATACAGGAAGACGAGGACGACGAGTATGAAAAGAAAGTCATGACCATCGCCAATCAGATGAATTGCGTCGGCTGCGAAGCATGCTCCAAGATTTGCCCCAAGAAATGCTATACCCATGAGGCCATGTCCGAATAGGAGTCAGCCATGGAAGTTTCGATTGGAGAGGTCCGCGCAACGGCTGCGAGGTCCGACGAGTATGACGATATTCTTGCGCTTTTGCTCGATCACAAGAGCGGCGGAAGCGACGAGGGGGAGAGTCTTGCCCGTGAGATCGCGGGCGCCTGCCTGGGGGACAACCATCTCTGGCAGGATATGGGGCTTCCCGACAGGCAGCGCCTCTCGGACCTGCTGGAAGAGCATTTCCATGCCCTCTTCGTCAAGAATGTCGCCAACATGAAATGGAAAAAATTCTTCTACAAGCAGCTTTGCGAGCGCATGGAAGTGAGCGCTTGCCGCGCCCCGAGCTGCCGGGTATGCAAGGATTACGACAACTGCTTCGGTCCTGAAGTGATCGGCGCCAGGCCGATGTAATCCGGTTTCGCAGTATCGGAAATCCAGGCGGCGCGACGCTCGCTTGATGTTGTCCGCCGTTGCTGTGGAATTCGTCGGGCTTATTTCGCGTCGCCGCCCTGAAGTCGGAAAGTGGATGAAGCTTCAGAAGAAGCCGCGTAGACAAAATTACCGTCGATTCATTTGAGCAAAGCCACGCTCTTGATCTGGGCATACACTTCCGAACCATGAAAAATCCCCAGGGTTTTCGCCGACTTCACGGTAATGCGGGACAGGAGGGGAACCCCGTTCATCGAGAGGCGCACCATGAGTTGCCCGGGGCCGTCTTCCAGGATGGCCTCCACCCGGGCCGGGAGGATGTTGAGGATGCTGGTGCGCTCAGGCTGATCCAGGACGAGGCTGACATCTCTTGCCAGGATGCGAATCCGCACCGTTTTCCCCGCTTCGCAATCCTGGTAAGGCAGCATGAGGCTCCCGCCGGCAAACACCGCAACAGTCAGGTGATGCTCGATTTCGTGGCCGGCAACGTTGGCCAGGATCACCGCTTCCGCGCTGTCGCCATGCGCGAGCGGCAGATCCAGCCGGGTCATGAGTTCGAAGAGCGGACCGCTCGCCCGCACCTTGCCGGCTTCAATGAGCACCATGTGATCGGCCAGGGTGGCCACTTCGTCCGGGGAATGGCTGACGTAAACGACGGGGATGCCAAGCTCGTCGCGCAGCTTTTCCAGGTAGGGCATGATTTCCCCTTTCATGCCCAGGTCGAGGGAAGCCATGGGCTCGTCCATGAGCAGCAGCCTGGGGCTCACGAGAAGCGCGCGGGCAATGGCCACCCTCTGGCGCTCGCCGCCTGAAAGCCTGTCCGGCATGCGCGACATGATGTGGCGTATGCCCAGCAGTGCCACGGCCTGATCCAGCGAAACGCCGGCCTCCTGCGCCCGTTTGCGGCCATATTCGAGATTGCGGCGTATATCGAGATGGGGAAACAGGCTGGATTCCTGGAAAACATAACCCAGCCGGCGTTTATGCGTGGGCAGGAATATCCCCTTGTTGTCGTCCTGCCAGATTTCCCCATCGACTTCGAGATAACCCCTCGAACCGCGCTCTAGTCCTGCCATGCAGCGCAGTGCCGTGGTCTTGCCCGAGCCTGACTGCCCGAAAAGCGCGGTCACGCCCTGTCCGGGAATTTGCATGTCCACATCCAGTTCGAAACCGGGATAGGCGAGCCGAAAACGGGCGATGATGGGGGAGGTCATTTCCTGTTGGGATTGAAGGAATACAGGGCGAACAGCACGAGGAAGGAAAACGCCAGCATGCCGCCGGCCAGCCAGTGCGCCTGGGCGTATTCCAGCGCTTCCACATGATTGTAAATCTCGACCGAGACGACGCGCGTTCTGTCCGGGATGTTGCCGCCTATCATCAGCACCACGCCGAATTCCCCCACGGTATGCGCGAAACCCAGGATGGCTGCGGTGATGAAGCCGGGTTTGGCCAGAGGCAAGGCCACGGAAAAAAACGTGTCCAGGGGGGGGGCGCGCAGGGTCGCTGCGACTTCGAGGGGGCGCTCGCCTATCGCTTCGAATGCGTTTTGCAGCGGTTGCACTACGAAAGGCATGGAATAGAGGGTCGATGCCACGACCAGGCCCGAAAAGGTGAAGGGCAGTATGCCAAGACCCAGGGATTGGGTGATATTGCCGATGGGGCCGTTCGGCCCCATCAGCAACAGCAGGTAGAAGCCCAGCACCGTGGGCGGGAGAACCAGGGGCAGCGCCACCATGGCCCCGATGAAACTCTTGAGGCGGGAGCGGGTTCGCGCGAGCCACCAGGCGATCGGCGTGCCGATGAAGAGCAGCAGCACGGTGACGACCGTGGCGAGCTCCAGGGTCAGGCGTACTGCGCCGAGGTCCGGCTGCATCAGGCTTTTTTGTTACAGATCGTAGCCGTAAGAGCGGATGACCGCTTTGGCCTTGTCGCCCTTGAGGTAGGCCATCAGCGCCTGTGCGGCGGGTTTGTCCTTGCCGGGCGCCAGAATCACAGCATCCTGACGGATGACTGGATAGAGGTTTGCAGGCACTATCCAGGACGAGCCCTTGCCGTCCTTGACTATCTGGGAGAGCGCGACGAAGCCCAGATCGGCATTGCCTGTGGCGATGAACTGGTAAGTCTGTGCGATATTCTCTCCCTGCACGACTTTAGGTTCGAGCGCGGGATAGAGTCCAAGCTTCGTGAGAGCCTCGATTGCCGCTGCGCCGTATGGAGCGACTTTTGGATTGGCGAGGGCGATGTGCTGGAAATTGCCGCTCCCAAGCACTTTGCCTTCGCTGTCCACGAATCCGGGCTTCGCGCTCCACAACACCAGCTTGCCTATGGCATAGGTGAAACTGCTGCCCTGCACCCCGAGCCCTTCCTTCTCCAGCTTTGCCGGAGTCTTGTCGTCGGCGGAAAGCAGGATCTCGAAGGGGGCGCCGTTCCTGATCTGTGCATAGAACTGGCCGGTGGCGCCGAATGCCAGTACCGCCTTGTGGCCGGTATCCTTCTCGAAATCGGCGGCGATTTTCTGCATCGGCGCCGTGAAGTTGGCGGCCACCGCCACCTGCACCTCGTCGGCGGAAGCTGTGGAGAATGTTGCGCCTAGGAGGAGCAGGGAGAGTAGTGCACGTTTCATTACGATTTCCTTTATGTTGACGGGTTAATCTGTATCAGGCGTCGACCGCCAGAATGATGTGGGATGCCTTGATGTGCGCGCAGGCAGGTGCGCCCACCTTCAAGCCAAGGCTCTTGAGGCTCTCGTTGGTGATGATGGCGGCAATGTGCTTGCCGCCTGCAAGCTCGATCACCACTTCGCCGTTCACGGCTCCTTCATGGCATTGGGTCACGACCCCGCACAGCCTGTTGCGGGCGCTGGTCTTGAGCGTGCTGCTTCCGGGGGTGACGATCACCCAGGGCGCCTTGATGAGGGCGTAGGCTTCTCCGCCGACCTTGAGTCCCAGTGCATCGACGCTTTCGTGCGTGATGATGGCGACGAGATCGCTCCCGCCGATATCCAGTATCACTTCCGTGTTCACCGGCCCATTTTCCAGCGACTTCACCTTGCCGAGAAATTCGTTGCGTGCGCTTGTCTTCATGTCATGACTCCTTAATGTGTTGGTAAAATACGTGCCTCTACTACATTACACCATGACGATTGCAATACAAAATATTTGGTTGCGACTAGCGCGGGCGCTCCGGCACAATTTCATAAACTGGATTCAGCAGGCGGCTTCTGCAATCGCCGGCCTCCCCGCCCGTGATGGTGCGGCGCAACCATTTTCCATTTTCCAGTCGCCATGCCCGGACTTCCTCGAAGTAGGTCTCCTCTTCATGAAAACTTTCATCCTCGTCCATGACCGCTCTTGTCAGCGAGAACTGGTGCCGGTAGAAACAGCACTGTCTCAGGTTGTCGTACCCCATGCATTTCACCGCCATGGCTTCGGGTTCCTCGAAGCGCTCGAAGCTGACGGGTTCGAGCGCCTGATCCAGATATTGTTGGGGGAGATGCTCATTCCAGATCATGATTTCCCCCGTGCATTCAGAAGTCGACCGACACCTTGCCGACTATGGTGCGCGGCGTGCCGGGATAATAAATTGCGTTGCTGTTGCTCAGCAGCTGGTAATAGCTTGCATTGACGAAGCCTATGTACTGCTTGTCGAACAGATTGATGAAAGAAAGGGAAGCATCGAACATTCCGGCAGAGAGCTTCCTTCTGTAGTCCAGGTTGAGGTCCAGCGTGGCATAAGCGGATATGGCCTGCGTGTTCTGGGTATCCCCGTAGCGCGAGCCGCTGTAATGGAGCACGGGCGAAACCGTAAGGGCGTCGATGTGTCCGGCAGCCCCGATCGAAGCCTGCCATTGCGGCGTGTCGGGCAACTGCAATCCCTGCACCGCAAGCGAGGTTCCGTTCAGCATGGGCAGGTTACGGTCGAATACGTTTCTGTTGTAGGAAATGGAGCCGAACAGGTCCAGGTCCTTCCGCGGGGACCATCCGCCCGCGCCCTGGAGTCCGTAAGCATGAGTTTCGCCTATATTCTGCGAATAGGCGATGCCCACTCCGGGGTCGTAGGATACGCTTTTGTTGTGGTTTCTGGCGTAGAACAGGGTAGGTTCGAAATAGCCCTTCGGATAATCGAGGCGCAGTCCCAGGTCGATGGCGTTGGATGTCTCGGGTTTGATGGTATGCCAGAGCGCATCCGCAGTGAGTCCCTTTGCCAGGAAGGTTGCGGAATTTTGCTGGAAAACCGGCCATACGTCGAAACCCGGCGCGCCGTAATTGCGCCCTATGCTCCCTTTCAGTTCCACCCCGGGCGTGAATGTGTAGTTCATTGCCACGAAAGGCAGCAGCTCGCTCAAGGAAAAACTGCCCGCGCTGCGGTTGGCGACGACGCCCGATGATGAGGCGAGAGCCTGGCTGTACGAGACATCGCCTATGCCGGCCGGATTGTAGAAATTGAAGCCAGGCAGGGTTTCCTTGACGTAACGCGCGCCGGCCTGGAGCTCGATGCTGCCGAATTTGCGCTCGGCCAACGCATGGAGACTGCTGAATTCATGCCGCCTTGTCGCATCGGAGAGGATGGCCCAGGATGCGCCGGCAAGCCCGCCCGCAGCTGTCGGATTGTACATTTTCCAAGCGGTCGGCGGCCCGGGCGGATTCGAGGATTCCCACCAGTAGCCGAGCTTCAGTCCGGTGCCGGATATCCTGGTTTGAAACTCTGCCGTCAGCCCGTACCAATCGTGGTCGATCAGCCATTGGCGCACCTTCCCGTTGGCCATGCCGTCCAGATAATTGCCAGTTTCTTTCAGATAGTAGGGCTTGACGGTAATTCGAGAGCGCTCATCCAAGCGATAGCTCAACTCGGAAAACAGGGTCCAGTTCCTGAAAGACTGTTTGTTGTAGTCGTAGTAATTGACTGCGCTTGCCGGAGTTGCGCTGGAGCTGGACGAATAGTCGAAGTTGCGATACGCATCCAGATTGCCGGCCTGTGCGTAGCTCAATGGCCGGTAATTGTTTTCCTTCATGTCGTTGTAGGCGAAATAGACTTTCGCTTCGAGGTCGCCGCTGAAATTTTTGACGATCCCAGCCTCGAAGTTCGATCTGCCGTCGGGTGAGCTCCCCGGCCCCTTCCATTTGTTCGTGCGGGTGCTGGAAGCAGACAGGAAGAGAAACACGTCATTGGCGAGCCGTCCCGAATCCAGGCGCACGAATGAGCGCCTGAAATTGAACGAACCCATGCTTTGGGACGCCTGGATGCCGAATTTTTCATCAGGCCAGACGAGCCTGGTGTCGAGAACGCCGCTCGTGGTGAAGAACGCCTCCTTGTCGGGCGCTATCGGCCCTTCGCTCAGGGAGACCGCGCTGACGTTTTCCATGTCGAACAGCCATTGCGAACTCGGCCCTGGGTTGATCCCGGTCAGGGGAATGCCTTCCACCGAACCTGCGCTGCCGTGGGTGCTCAATTCCCCCCGCACCCTCAGTCCCTTGTTGCCGCCTGGAATGTTGGCCATGCCGTAAGGGTCCACGGACGGAGCATTGACCGAAGGCAGTTGGGATACTGCCATGTAAGGATTGGTGCTGCCCGGGCCGCTGAAAAGGGTGAGGCCTGCCTTGCCCACCTCGTATGTCGTTGTGCTTCGATCCGGATTGATCCAGGACGGCTTTTCCAGCGGGGCTTCCACCGTTATGGTGCCGAGCTGGTGCGGGACTTCCCCTGCGGCCGCAGAAAGCGGCATGGACAGATGCAATATCAACGGACCCAGCTTCGGGCGGAAAATTTTTTTCGTGAAATCCGAAATCGACATGGATGCCCTCTTTAAATCGTTATGTGGTTTTATGCATTTATCAAAGCAAGCCCCGTGCCAGTCGTGCGTCTGCCCGCTTGTGCGGCTTGATGCCCTTATATATGGCGATTGTCGTGAAGTTTTTCCGGGAGGCGGCCAGCTGACGAAAGTGTATGGTTTGTTACAGTCTTGTATTATTTATTACATTTTTATGCATATCGATAATGTTTTTTGTGCATGACGCGCAAGCCCTGTGTCGTCTGTATTGGCCCGATTGGGTGGCGTGGTTTGGATATGGTATATATTTTGCTAATCGATATGCATGTATTTGCATTTCGGTATCGGGGGAACAGGTTTATGAATAATTGGTACGGCATCGATCTGGGATGGGCTTATGCGGAACTGTTCGCCAGCATCCGCCACAAAACACATTGCGTCCATCGCTCCTACGACGTTCTGCACGATTCCCTGATCCGCTTCGCCGCCATCAACCAGAGTCGGAATGTGGAGCAACCCCATGCCTATCTGCGCCGCATTGTCGGCAATATCCTGGTGGATCAATACCGCGAAGCCCGGCACTGGGTTTCCATGGACGACGCGGACAACCATAATTCCAGCGAGAATCCGGAATGGGAGGAATATCTTGTTCCCAGCGCGGAACATCTGGCGGAGCTGAACCGGCGCCTGACCAGCCTGCAGCGGGTGCTGGATTGCCTGCCGCCGCGCTGCCGCGAGGTGTTCTGGTTTTTTCGCGTCGAAGGCTACAGCCAGCCTGAAACCGCCCGGCGTCTCGGCGTCAGCCTCAAGGCCATCGAATATCAGGTCGCCCGCGCATTGGTCGATATGCAGGCAGCAAGCGAACTCCTGATGTGAGAACGCTCAAGGAAGAAGCTGCCCGCTGGTTTGCGGAGATGCAGCATGCCGGGGCCGACGACCCCGTGCGCAGCCGCTTCGAGGCCTGGCTGGCGCAAAGTCCGGCCCATGCCCGGGCTTACGCCGCATTCGACGAACTCTGGTCGCGGTTTGATTCCGGTGCCGGCCTGGAAGCCCTGGCCGCGGTGCTGGAGCAAAAGCGCAAGACCGCGGCTTCCAGAAAAAATACGCATCGGTACTTGAGGCGGCGAAAATCCAAATGCGCCCCCGATTGAGGCGATTTCAGGGAGGATGGGATGAACACTGAGGAAGATGGCGCACTGGCGTTTTTCAGGGCCCAGCATCGTGCTTTTACGCAGACGCTGGGAGAGCGGCGCGAGCGCGAGGACATGATGCCTGCGCTTTTGGCGCAGGCCTACAGCAGTTTCGAGGGCAACGTTGAGGTTCAGGCCGAAGGCCAGCCCGCCATCGCCTGCCACAAGGGCTGCGCGACCTGCTGCACGATGCGGGTGATCGCGACCGCGCCGGAAGTGCTGATGCTGGCGCGCTATATGGGTACTGCCGCGTCGACAGCCGATCTGCGGCAGCGTCTTGTCGAGGCGGACCGGGCAACCCGCGGCTGCGACGAAGGACAGCGAGTGGCGCTGCGCCGCCGCTGTCCCTTCATAGCGAAAGGCGCCTGCGTCATTTACCCCGCGCGTCCGCTTGCCTGCCGCGGCCATGCTTCCTACGACAAGCGGGCCTGCGTCGAGGCCGCCGCCGGCCGCATCGATCGCATTCCGCTTTCCATGCCCCACATGATGGTGCGCAGCCTGATCCAGAACGCCATGCAGTCCGCCCTGCGCGATGCCGGTTATATCTGGGCCGCCTACGAACTCAACCATGCTCTCACCATCGCCCTGGACGACGAAGGCTGCGAAGCGGCATGGCGTGCGGGGGAGGATGTCTTCGCGCCAGCCGTGGTGACCGAGATCAGCCAGGATGAGATGGCGGAAGTTTTCGATCGCATCCAGGCCGGATAGCCCGGCGGAAATTTTTTGAAACGATCTGGTTGCGGCGCATATATCCTGAGAAAAATTTCGCACCGGCTTAGGGGAAACCCCCGCCATCTTCGTCTATCGGGTATACGCAGGATTTTTACTTATCCGACTGGACATCGAGGCCGATGCGAAAACGCCTTATGAAACCGTGGCGCGCATCATGGCCCTGTCCGCCAGGATGGGCTTGAGCCGGATTGGCTTCGTCAGCGATCCCGTGAAAGCGCCTTGAAGAGGATAAGCGAAGTTCCGCCTTGTTCGACGATTATCGCCGGTCGTTCCCCCGGTGAGAAAATCCGCGCCCGGCTTTGCGCAAATCACTGCACCAGGGCGAGAATCACGCTCGATGCGCTGAACAGGGCGCATACCGGCATGTTTTCGGTGAGGTTCATTTTCTGCGCGATTTCATGGTTGACGACCGATGTGATGGTCTTCTCGCTGTCCAGTCTTACCGTGATTTCGGTATTCACCGAGCCTTCGTGGATGCGCTGGATGGTTCCGCAAAACCGGTTTTCCGTGCTGACATGCCCGGCCAGATCGGTGGTGAGAAAGACCGATACGGCTTTGAAGAGCGCATAGACTTCGACCCCTTCCGCGAGTCCCATGGCCTTGACGCTCTCGGCGGTAATGACGGCCACGATCTCGTTTTTTTTGTCGATCTGGATGCGCACATCCACATTCACCGGCCCTTCCGTCAATCGGGTGATGCGCCCGATAAACTGGTTGCGGGCGCTGGTGGTCATGGAGAATTTCCGCAGCAGGCGGTGGAATTCGTCGAAATTCTCGATGCTGTCGACGAGGGCATTGAGCGTCTTCTGGTATTCTCCTTCGATGGCGCGAAAGAGGTTAACGACCCTGCGCCCATGTTCGGTAAGCCTCGTTCCGCCGCCCTGCCTGCCGCCCGTGGTGCGCTCGACCAGAGGCTGGTCGGACTGATTGTTCATCGCATCGACGGCATCCCATGCCCCGCGGTAGCTCATTCCCACCGATCTGGCTGCATGAGTGATCGATCCGTGTATGCCTATGGCTTCCAGGAGATCTATCCTGCTTCCGCCCAAAAACGAGATGCCATCCTTCTCCAGCAAAAGGCGGCCTTTGAATCGGTTTTCGCCTTCCGTCATGTTTTCCCCTGGCGATTGGCCAGCCTGTATTGGGCATGGCAGGATACGCATTGCCGCGTCACTTTCGAGAGGGAGTCGATGACCGCGCGATAGTCCGAGTCGGTTCCTGCATTTTTGGCGTCAACTGCGAACTGGTCGGCTGCCGAATGCATCTTGAATCCGATCGCCCTCATGTTTTCTGGCATGAATTTCGCCAGATCCGCCATTTCCATTCCCGGCCTGCATGCGGCGGAGGAGGGGGCATCGAGGCCCAGCCGGTTTTTCGCGATTTCCGCGGCCTTGTCGAAATTTTTTTCGGCGAGCGCAGCCTGAATCTCGGAAACGGCGGAAAGATGGTCGCGCATGTTCTCGAGAAAACTCTCGCGTAAATCGCGTGGAAGCTTTACGGCATGGCGCTCGGGCTTCAGTTCGGGGAGAGGGGAGGCCGATGCGCTGACCGAAAAAAGCAACAGGGGGATCAGGAAAAGTTTCATTGGATGCGCTTGAGCTGTTCGAGATTTCCTGCGATTTCCGATGCCGATTCGGCCTGCTGCCTAACGGTGGAAGCGATGTTGGTGACGACGGACTTGATGGTTTCGATGTCGCGCACGATTTTCTCCAGGGAGGATTCGACATCGTGAGAAAACGCTTCCCCCTTTTCAGCCTCCCTGCGCCCGTTTTCCATGACTGCGACGGCATGGCGCGTATTGTTCTGGGTCGCCTCGATCATCGTTCCTATTTCGGCAGTGGCGGTCGTGGTGCGCTCCGCCAGTTTTCTCACTTCGTCAGCGACGACCGCAAAGCCCCTGCCCTGTTCTCCGGCTCTTGCAGCTTCGATTGCCGCGTTCAGGGCGAGCAGGTTGGTTTGTTCGGCAATTTCCTTGATCACGCCAACAATATTGCCTATTTTCTGCGATTGAGAGCCTAGCTGCTCGATTGTGTCGGATGCGGTCCGCACGATGTCGGCAACCTGATGCATGCCGGCCAGCGCCTGACGGACGATCTCCCTGCTGCCCTCGGCGTTTCTCAGCATGCCGGCTCCCAGGTCGGATGCGGAAACCGTGTTCCTGGCGACATCGGAAACCGAAGCGCTCATCTGATCCATGGCGACCGCGATTTGCGCAACCCGTTCTTCGAGATAATCCTTGCGCCGGGTCGTTTCGCGCTCGACCTCCTGTATCGCCTTGTCTGCGGTGATATCGGTCCAGCAGGCCATGTAGCATATGGCTTCGTTCGTCCTGATCGAATCCCATATGGGATAGGTGTGGACGAGGAAAGTCACTTTTCCTATCGGGATTTCGGCGCTGTGTTCACCTTCGCGCCCGGACGACAATCCGGCAAGAATCTTCCTGATGCGCTCCGGGTCCTTGTGGAACTGGTGGATGGAATTGCCGAAAGCCAGGTCCACATTCGTCCCTGTCGCCTTGCTCAAATCGTCGTGGTAGCTCCGCATCGTTTCGCGCGCGGCCTTGTTCATGTAGAAGATCTTGTTTTCATGGCTCATGTCGCACAGCATCACGATATTGTCGAGGCGGTCGAGAATCTGTGTGAGCTTGACGATTTCAGAGGATTTTTCCTGCAATTCGGCGCGCAGTCTGGATGATGCGAACATGGTTACGCCTCTTCTTTGTTGCGAAGGAAATCCGCAGTCTTGAAAAAAGACGCGGTCAACTGGGCGCGGAGTTTCTCCTCCACCCCTGTTTCGATCAGGGCGCGCTCCATGCAGCGCATCCACTGGTCGCGTTCGCTTGCCCCGATGGGAAAAGGCAGGTGACGCTGGCGCAGCTTCGGGTGGCCGTGTTTCTCGACATAAAGCTGGGGGCCGCCCAGCCACCCGGAGAGGAACATGAAGAGTTTTTCCCTGGAGGAGTCGAGGTTTTCAGGATGGAGCCTGCGTATGCCGAGGGCTTCGGAGTCGGTATCCATGATCTCGTAGAAACGCTCCACGAGGCGCTTTACCGCATCGGCCCCGCCCAGCATGTCGTAATGAGGATTGGATATTTTCAGTTCCATCGTGCAGTCCGATCCGCTCCCTGTGCGATTTCACGTATGACCGAAGCGCCTACGCTGTCACTGTAATCCAGTTCCTTCAGCTTGTCGAGAATGCGGGCGCATTCTGCATCGTCACCCTGACGCAGCCTGATGAAGGCGAGCGCCTTGAGGCTGAAAAGGTAGAAGTGGGCGGCTTGCGCAGACCAGTCCGTCGAACCCGAATCGAGCGCCTTCCAGTCGGGTGCGAAACCGCCCTGGCTTGCCGCTTCGCTCAATGCCGCTCGTGCGGTATTCTCGGCCTCGACAAGACGCTTCTTGTAAAAGTAGAACTTGTACAGCGAGAAATATACGGCGAGGCTCCCCGGCGCTTTTTCCCTTGCCTCGAGGAGCTTTGCTTCGGCGCTTTCCGTGTCGGCATAGCGCTGCATCGCATCCTGGAGAAGCTCGGCTATGCCTTCGGGGGCTTCCCCGCCGTAAAGCGCAATGGTCATACAGGCCTGTTTTCGGGGATGCGTACCGGGCCCATGACAGCAAGACCTTCTTCGAAGGTGATGGTCTGGAATTTTCCGCTGAACTTTGCCGCTGCGTCGGCAACGGCATCGATTTTTTCCCCGGAACTCAGGCGCTTGATGTCGCCCCGGTCGAGATTGAGGCATTCGAGCAATTCGTTCCAGACTGTCGCTTCGTCCAGGGGCAGCACATAAAAGCCGATGCCGCCGAGTTCGATGTAATATCTGTTCGAAATGTCGATATTGCCTGCAAATACGAAATACTTGCCCTGCACGTCGAGATAGGGCCGCAATGTTTCCACGATCAGGGAAAGATGGGCGAGGGAATCCACATGGCATCCGAGGAAATTTATTTTCTCGGAATCGGTCGAAAGGATGACCTGATCGGCCATGATTTCAGGCGGGCGCGCTTCGTCGGCGAGCTTGGCTGCATCCTTGAGCACGAGGTTGCCGCGAAATCCGAAAACTCCGGGTTTGCCGGTCTTGTCGCTGAAAACCGGGGAGAGCAGCTTCTTGTTCTGCGTCAGTGTTTCGATAACTGTCATGATGCTTTTTCCATTTTGGTTGATTAACCCCAGATTTCCCTGGGGGCGAGAAGGCGTTCCACGGGCATATCTCCCAAAAGATGCTGGTCGAATATTTCCGCAATGTCTGATTTATCCACCCTGACGTAAAGCGTGCCTTCGGGGTAGACGAGGACGTTGGGTCCCATGTCGCAGGGACCGATGCAGCCGGAATAGGTCACGGCGATCGAATCGAAGAGATTGCGTTTCTGCAATTCCTGCCAGAATGCCTGGAGCAGTTCCGAACTGCCGTTCTGGCTGCATGAGCCGCGGGGATGGCCGGGAGGGCGATTCTGGCTGCAAACGAAGACATGTTTCTTGGGTTTTGGCATGATGGCTCCTTGTTTGAATTTATCCGAATTTGAACAGAATGCCGTAGCCGCCCCTGGGGTATTCCCAGTCCACGTTGCGAAACTCCGAGCAGATGATGCGGCAGGTGCCGCATTCGAGGCAGCCGTCCGTGATCAGGACGATCTTGCCGTTGCCTTCCTCGGTGTAGCAGCCCGCCGGGCAGCATACCGTGCATGCGAGGGTCTGGCAGTCGTTCTGGCAAAGATTGGGATCCTTGATGCTGATGTGGGGATGCCCGGTATCGACCTTGTAGCGGTTCTGAAAAAGCTTGTTTTCGACCTTCATTCGAAAGCCCTCCACATTTTGAATGCATCGCCCATGAGTCCGAAGAGCGAGCGTTTTCCTATGAAATTGTTCCTGATTTCCTTTTCCTTGGTTTTCTTGTCGACTCCGTCTACGGTCAACATGGAATGAGCGGCCTGGTTGAGAAGCTCGGGATAAGTGGTGAAGAACTGGGGATTCTTGTGCAGGATCTGCGGCATTTCCTTGTACTTCTTGAGATCCTTCATCACGAAACTCTCGTCCAGTTTTTCCCGATACAGCGAGAGATTGGCCGAGTTCATGGGTTTCCCCTGTAATTTCAGCGCGATTACCGTTTCCGCCGCAAGCCTGCCGGAAGTCATGGCGAGGTTGGATCCTTCGCGGTGTACCGCGTTGACGAACATGGCCGCGTCTCCCGCCATCAGCCAGCCGTCCCCGTAGATTTTCGGGATCGCCTTGTAACCCCCTTCCGGAATCAGGTGGCCGGCATATTCCTTCATTTCCCCGCCTGCGATCAGCGGCTTGATTGCAGGGTGAGCCTTCATCTGCTCCAGGAGCGCATAGGGCGTGGTTTTCTGGTACTTGAAATCGGACAGCATGCATCCCACGCCCAGCGTGATCGACTCCTTGTTGGTGTAGAGAAAGCCCGTTCCCATCATGCCCTTGGTGATCTTCCCCACCATTTCGATCACAACGCCTTCGTCTTCGGAAATGTTGAAACGCTCCTGGACGGTTTCCTGCGGAAGGAAATGGATTTCCTTCACCGCGAGGGCGACATCCTTGGGGTCGAGTTCGGGGTGGAATCCCGCTTTCTTGGCAAGAAGGGAATTCACGCCGTCAGCGAGGATCACGATATCCGCGTAGATCGCCCCGCCTTCCCTGTCGGCCTGGACGCCGATTACGCGGTTCCCATCCAGAAGCAGATCGGTGACGGTGGTTTCGCAGATCAGGAGCGCCCCTGCATCCTGCACTTTTTTCGAGAACCATTTGTCGAACTGGGCGCGGATGATGGTATAGCGGTTGTAAGGGGGTTTGTTGAAATCGGCGGAGCGATAAGTGCTGCCGACATAGGACTCGTCGTCCAGAACCCACATCTGCTGCTCGACGATATGGCGTTCGAGCGGCGCATCGTCCCTGAAGTCGGGAATGATGCGTTCGAGGGCGTCGGAATACAGGATCGCACCCTGCACGTTCTTCGAGCCGGGATATTCCCCGCGCTCGATCTGCAGCACCTTGAGCCCGGCTTTCGCCAGGGTGTAGGCTGCGGCGTTCCCCGAAGGCCCCGCCCCAACCACGATTGCGTCAAATTTTTCAGCCATGGTGAATCTCCTTAACCTGCCAGTCTGGCGGTGGATAAATGCTGCCGGAATGCTTCGGTGAGCGCGGGCAGGATGACCATTGCATTGCCGACTATGCCGTAAGTCGCGAAATCGAAAATAGGCGCGTTCGGGTCCGAATTGATGGCGATGATCACGTCGGAATCCTCCATGCCGACCCTGTGCTGGATGGCCCCGGAAATGCCTGCCGCGATGTAAAGCTTGGGCCTGACGGTTTTTCCGGACTGTCCGACCTGCCGGTCCGCTTCGACCCATCCGGCCTGAACGATGGGGCGCGTGGCGCCGACTTCCGCACCCAGAACCTTCGCGAGATCCCATATCAACTGGAAATTCTCGGGTTTTTTCATGCCGCGCCCTCCGGAGACGATGATGTCGGCAAAAGCGAGCTGGGGCTTGCCCTGCATGTTGTCCGGGATGAATTCGAGCACCTTGGTGATGATGGATTCCTCGACCATGCCGAGCGGATGTTCGAGTATCCGTCCGCTCCTTGTCCTGTCCGTCTCGGGCATGGCCATCACGCGCGGCCGGACGGTCGCCATCTGCGGCCTGTAGTTGAGGGTGACGATGGTGCAAAGCAGGCTTCCGCCGAATGTCGGACGGGTCGCGGCGAGACTGCGGTTTTCCATGTCTATGGCAAGCTCGGTGCAGTCCGCAGTGAGTCCCGTCTTCAGTGTCGTCGCGACGCTTCCCGCGAGATCGCGCCCCAGTGTGGTTGCGCCGATCAGCAGGATTTCGGGCTGGTAGCTGTTGACGAGGTCAGTGAGTCCCTTGGTGAAAGGCTCGTTCCTGTAGTCGCGCAGCAGATCGTCTTCCATCAGATAGCACAGGTCCGCTCCGTGGAACATCGCTTCATTGCAGAACACGCGGGATTCCGGACCGGGCGCGCCCATCACGACGCCGGCGAGTTCGACACCGAGCTTGTCCGCGAGCTTGCGCCCTTCTCCCATCAACTCCCATGAAACGGGATGCACCTGCCCCCGTTCATGTTCGACGAATACCCATACCCCCTTGTAGGCGGCAAGTTTGGGATCGAGTTCAACCTTCTTTCTTGCCGGTTTCCTGGTTTCGGCGGCTTCGCTCATGGCATTTCCTTTGCTATGGATTCAGGGCGCATTTTTTGCGATGTCCCGTTGAAGATTCGGTTTTTTGGTGAAAAGCTTGGCCAGCAGGGTGACGGCAAGATCCTTGGGCTGGTTGCTTTCCGTGTCTATGATCTCCGCCTTGACCGATTTCGGCGTAGGGGCGAAAACCTTGCTCACTATTGTGGGAGAACCCTTGAGACCGATCTTGGCGACATCCTCGATGCCGGCCTTCTCCTTGTCCCAGGTCTTGAGCGGATAACGCGCCGCGCGGAACATGTTGCTCATGGTGGCAAAGCGCATCTCGTTCGTGCCTTCGAGCACGGTGACGAGGCATGGCATGCTGGTCCTGAGAACCTGGACTCCCCCTTCGGCGCGCCGCTCCACGGTGACGGTTCTGTTTTCCAGATCGATTTCGCGGACTTTCGAGACATAGGTGAGGAGCTGCATGTCGAGCCGCTTGGCGATGCCGGGGCCGACCTGCGCCGTATCCCCGTCTATGGTCTGCTTGCCTGCGAAAACCATGTCCACGGGGATATCCTTTTCGATCTGGCGGATGGCGGAAGCGAGCGCATAGCTCGTGGCAAGGGTATCGGAGCCTGCGAAAGCCCGGTCGGTGACCAGGATCGCGTCGTCCGCGCCGAAGGAAATGGCCTTGCGCAATGCCGTTTCAGCCTGGGGCGGCCCCATTGAAAGCACGGTCACGCGCCCGCCATACTGGTCTTTGATGCGCAGCGCTTCTTCCAGCGAATATAGATCGTAGGGGTTGACGATGGCCGGCACCCCCTGGCGCATGATGGTATTGGTCACGGGATGGACGCGGATCTGTGCGCTGTCCGGAACCTGCTTGATGCAAACGACGATATGCATGCTCACTCCTTTCAAACTCGCTGCTGGGAGGGCAGGGTGCTTTTCAGGCTGTCCAACCCGACGCTCTTTCCATCCTGGTCCTGAAATACCTTGAATACCTTTTCCTGTGCGGGGGTGGATCTGACGAAATCCCCGTAGGCTTTGACCAGAAGATCCCTGCATATGACGCGCAGGGCTTCGTCGTCCATTTTGTCAGTTCCCTTCGTGGCGCGAAGATACTGGTTGAAGCGCTTCAGGATATGCAGCCGGTTCACGTGAACAACCTGCTGGTCGAATTCGATAGCGAAGAAATTCAGGAATTCCTCGGCCGAAGACAGTTGGCTCATTTGTTGAGACAGGGTGCTCATTTTCGTTCCTTTTCAGTGAAGTTCGTTTTCATCCAACCGTCAGACAGGAGGAGGTTTCGAGGTAGAAGCGTTCGAGGTCTTTGGAGCCGGGCGTCTGTTTGTGGATCACGGCATGGTCCCGGATGCGCGGCAAAATGGATCTCGCCTCGAATTCGGTGAGCAGGATGCCGAGCTTCGCATAAGCATCGATGACGGATTTCGATCCGGAATGCTTGCCCAGAACGAGCCGGTGCTCCCGCCCAACTTCGGCAGGGTCGAATCCCTGGTAATTGGAGAGGTTTTTCAACAGGCCATCGACATGGATGCCCGCTTCGTGGCTGAACACGGAATCCCCGACTATGCTTTTGTTCGCCGGAACCGGACGACCGGAAGCGCGCGAGACGAGTTCCGAAATTTCGGGAAAGCGCTTGCAGTCGATGCCCGTTTCCACGGCGTAAAGATGACGCAGCCCCATGACGACTTCTTCCAGGGGCGCATTGCCCGCGCGCTCGCCGAGTCCGTTGACCGTCGTGTTGACATGGCTCGCCCCGCCCAGGATCGCCGCCAGGGTGTTTGCCGTGGCAAGTCCCAGGTCGTCGTGCGCATGCATTTCGATTTCCATGTCGGATGCTTCCTTCAGGCGGTGGATACGGTCGAACGTGGTGAAGGGGTCCAGCAGCCCGAGCGTATCCGCAAACCGGAATCTGCGCGCCCCCGCGCTTTGCGCGGTTTCGACCACATGCAGCAGGAAATCCGGGTCGGCGCGCGATGCATCCTCTCCGCCCACGCTGACTTCCATCCCGAGTTCCAGCGCTTTTGCGACATGACTGGAGATGCAACGCAGCACCCAGTTCCTGTCGCGGGAAAGCTTGTGATGGATCTGGATATCGGACACTGGGATGGATAAATTGATGATGTCCGCTCCGCAGCCGACGCAGGAGAGCAGGTCTTCCCGCCGCATCCTGCCCCATACCATCAACTTTGCCGTCAGCCCGAGTCCGGCGATGGCGCGTATGATTTCGCGCTCCTCCGCCCCCAGTATCGGAATGCCGATTTCCATTTCGGGCACTCCCGATTCCGAAAGGGCGATGGCGATGGCGATTTTTTCCTGCGCATTGAAAGCGACGCCGGCGGTCTGCTCGCCGTCCCTTAAAGTCACATCGTTGATGATCATTGCCATTCCCTTCGAAAGGTCTTTGAACTCTCATGAGCAATTGCTGTGCCAGGTTATAAATATAATATAATTCAATATATTGTGTTTTTTTAACGGTATGGGTGCATGGCCCGTTTGTCGGGATTGTAGGGTTTGCAACAATGATCTGCGGCGCAGTCGGCCTTGTAGCGAAGCGGCGTAGGGAAGGCGACAAGGACAGCCCCTGTTCCGGACAAGTATCCAATTAAAACAATGTTATTTTGCATTGGTACAGGAATTGCTTGACTGGATTCGTCAAACTTTGAAAGAGGTAACGCCATGTCAGACCCGATCATTTTTACAGACAATGCCGCCGGCAAGGTGAAGGAAATCCTTCTTGAGGAAGGCAACCTGAACATGAAATTGCGCGTCTATGTCACCGGAGGCGGGTGCTCAGGCTTCCAGTACGGATTTGCCTTCGAGGAGAATTCCAACGATGACGATACCGTGGTGAGGAAAAACGGCGTGGACATGATCGTTGACGCCATGAGCTTCCAGTATCTTGTCGGGGCGGAGATCGATTATCAGGAAGGGCTGGAGGGCTCCCGCTTCATCATCAAGAACCCGAATGCCACGACGACCTGCGGCTGCGGCAGTTCGTTTTCTGCCTGAGGATCGATCATGACGATCACGATGAGCGAGGAAGCGGCGGGGCATGTGCTGGAGCAGTCTGGGAAGGCGGGCGGTATTGGGTTGAGGCTG
>JAIELG010000054.1 GCA_019753155.1 Burkholderiales bacterium | reverse complement strand
CAATCAACCTCTTACCATGACCTCCCACCTTAACGCTATCCCTCAGCGCTTTTGCACATAATTTTGCACATTACCCACATCGCCAGTTTATGCCGCCAGCGCATCAAGAGGTCTGACCGAATACGATCTGTGCAACTTATAGGCCCCCGTGGAAAGAAAAAACGGGCCGGACCAGCTTAACTCGTCGATTGTATGGCGTTCCAGAGGAGAAGAATCCGGGCCCCGGAAGGCAATGTGTTATTACCTTGCCTTTTATGGTTCATCCTGTTCAAATTTGATTGGTGCGCCCCAAGTTTCGCCTCCGCTGACAAGCTGCCGAATATGACAGCCAGCCGCTGCGAGCGAGGGCAAGCGGGGATCTGCGAAGACGGCTATCGGCTTGGCGCATTGGCAGGTATGATGGAGGAAATACGCGAAGGTGGCCGCCATGCTGAACAATTTGACGCCGTTTCTCCTGCACTGGGGCATCATCGCCCTATCGCTCTGGGTGGCGAGCCATGTATTTCACGGCATCAAATTCGCAAACACCCCATCGCTGGTTGTCTCTGCGCTGCT
This sequence comes from Burkholderiales bacterium, assembly GCA_019753155.1. Classification (GTDB taxonomy): domain Bacteria; phylum Pseudomonadota; class Gammaproteobacteria; order Burkholderiales; family JABEVD01; genus JABEVD01. The sequence continues at coordinate 26,782 of JAIELG010000054.1, read as the reverse complement.
TCTCGGTTTCGCCAACGCGATCGTGAGGCCGCTGCTCATCGTATTCACACTGCCGCTGACGTTCGTTACTTTCGGCTTTTTCCTTCTCGTGATCAATGCCCTGATGATCCTGCTCGTTTCGGCCATGGTCAAAGGCTTCACCGTGTCCGGATTCTGGACGGCCTTCTTCGCCAGCATCTTTATTTCCGTGCTCAGCTTCATTTTCGGTTCGTTCTTCTCCGGAGGAACCCCGCCCATAGCGCCTTCGCAAAACGGAACCTGGCTTTGAAGCTTGCTTGAGTCGGAGGGTAAGCAGGACCGGGGCGTAAAGGAACCACGATACCCGGCAGGTTTTCACCGATTAAGTGAGAGAATTTTGGTGCGCCCGACTGGATTCGAACCAGTGACCCTTGGCTTCGGAAACCAATACTCTATCCAACTGAGCTACGGGCGCGATGGGCGTAGATTACCTTTTTTTGGGCACCCAGTCCATTCCCGCCTTTACCCTTGTGTCCAACGAGGTTAAAATAAACATTGCCTAATATACTCAATAAGGGGTCAACATGAAAGCGCTTAAATTTTTTCCCGTCGTTGCTTTTTCCTTCCTGCCTGCTCTTGCTCATGCGGAAATGGGCGGCGAACAGGTGTTCAAGAGCGTCTGTGCGATGTGCCATGCCAGCGGCATGATGGGCGCACCTAAGTTCGGCGACAAGAAGGCATGGGAGCCCAGGATCGCCCAGGGCGATGCCACGCTGCTTCAGCATGCGCTCGCCGGCATCCGCAAGATGCCTGCCAGGGGCGGCAAGGCCAGCCTGACCGACGGCGAAGTGAAAGCGGCAGTCGAATACATGGTTGCTCACGCCAAATAAGCCCGGTGCCTGCGCCTTATGCCGACCTACGCAATCGGCGATGTGCAGGGATGCAGCCATGAACTCGAGGCGCTCGTCGATCTGATCGGTTTCGATCCGGCCCGGGACAGGCTCTGGTTCGTCGGCGATCTCGTCAACAGGGGGCCGGATTCCCTGGGCGTGCTGCGTTTCGTCAAATCCCTGGGGGAGGCCGCGGTCACGGTTCTCGGCAACCACGATCTCCATCTCCTCATGGTCGGGGACGGGCTGGAGAAGTTGCACAGGAGCGACACGATCCAGGATGTACTGGCTGCGCCCGATCGCGACGAGCTTCTTCAGTGGCTGCGCCATCGCCCGCTGCTTCATGTCGAAAACGACCATGTCCTGGTTCATGCCGGGCTGCTTCCTGCATGGAGCGTGGAAAAGGCATGCGCCCTTGCCGGGGAAGCCGAAAAAGCCCTGCGGGGATCCAATTGCCTGGATTTCATGGCCCACATGTACGGCAACAAGCCCGCTTCCTGGGAAGACGGACTGGATGGCTACGCCAGACTGCGCGTCGTCATCAATGCCATGACGAGGATGCGCTTCTGTTCTTCGGACGGAGCCATGGAATTCGCTCACAAGGGCGGGCTGGACAAGACGCCGGAAGGCTATATGCCCTGGTTCGACGTTCCGCAGCCATCATGGGCGGGAGCGAGAATCGTTTTCGGGCATTGGTCCGCCCTGGGCCTTATGGTCAGTGAAAATCTGATGGCGCTGGATACGGGCTGCCTTTGGGGAGGCGCTCTTTCTGCGGTGCGGCTTGAAGATCGTCGAGTGTTTCAGGTTTCATGCCGGGCATGGGCAGATTTAGTGCTGCCGCAATGACCGTTTCGGCATGTTTCGCTAGTTCCTTCCTGTTTTTTCCGAAAGACTCGATCTCCCCTGCGAAAATGATTTCGGCGTGAACTGCCTCCTGTCCCAGTATCATCCAGAGGGATTGTCCGAACGAGGTTTCTCCGGCATAGGCGACCTCCGTGTTGACATTGCCGTTTGACTTGTTGTAGCGGATAGCGACAGGATGCAGGTTGGAGTTGGCAGTGAGCACCGGTTCCAGCAATGGCGCCCGGAAACTCAATACGCGCTGGCCGTCGCTGGTCGTGCCTTCCGGAAAGACGGCGACCAGATCGCCCGCGGTGATCGCATCCGATATGGCCTGATTGACCCTGCACGCATCGGAACGTTTTTCCCTTTCGACGAAAAGAACGCCGGTCTTCTCGCTCAGCCAGCCGACCACCGGCCATTTCCTGATCTCGGATTTGGCGACGAAGCGGGGCGGGCAGATGGTGTTGATGAGATAAATGTCCAGCCATGAAATGTGATTCGCAACGAGCAGGGACTCGCCCTCTGGCGGGGTGCCGGAAACGGAGAGGGAAATGTTCAGGATCTTGAGCAGCTTCCCCGACCAGCGGCGGATCATTTTCTGCCGTCTTGCCTTGCCGCTGTAGGGGAAGACCGCGCCTACCGTCAGGACACCCTGGGCAAGATGAATCCCGAGCCGCGCCAGCCGGAAGACCTTGACTGCCGGCCTGACAGGACGATTCTTCATGGGAATCGTCCCCGATTGATGATGCTTTCTGAAAATCATTCCTGATTCTAGAGCCTATTTCTTTTCAAGTCCAGAATCGCAGTCGTTCACTCGGGAAGCAGCGGGCTCGGCGACTTCCTCATGAAATGCTTTTCATAGCGGGAAGACATCCTGGAGAGCGGCAGCATCATGAGCAGATCGGCCGTGTTGAAATCAGGATCCCATGCGGGATCGCCGCACACATAGGCGCCGAGGCGCAGGTAGCCTTTCAGCAGGGGTGGGGGGGAAGACTCGAGATTGCAGTTGAGCGCATCCATCGGCAGCGCGCAACGGGGGAACACGCGGTATTCCGAAGGGCTGAGGCTGCGTCCCTTCAGCTTGTTGAAAATGCTTGCCGCGCTGTGACCGCCGTCGCTCATGCTGATGCTCGCGCAGCCGATGAGGTAGTGGTAATGGTGCGCCTGCATGTATTGCGCAAGGCCGGACCAGAGCATCGTGATGGTGGCTCCGTTCCTGTAGTCGGGGTGGACGCAGGAGCGGCCCACTTCGACCATGTTGTCGCGCAGGTGATTGAGGCGGGTCAGGTCGAATTCGTCGTCGGAATAGAATCCGCCGATCTTCTTTGCCTGCATGCTGTCGAGGATGCGGTAGGTTCCGACCACTTCGTTCGTGAGTTCGTCGCGCACGAGAAGATGCTGGCAGAAAGGATCGAAGATGTCGCTGTCCACGCCTTCTTCCGCAACGGAAAGGCGCGCACCCATTTCCTCAGCAAATACACGGTATCTCAGACGCTGCGCTTCGAGAATTTCCGATGTCGAGCGAGCGAAATGCAACGAAAGTTTCTTGCCGACACCCTGAGTGTCCTGAGTTTGCTGAAGAAACATGTCTTACCTCCAATATGTATATTCGGTAAAACATTAAGCCTTTCAGGTGACACCCCAGTTACGGATCGATGACACTTTGATTACAGCTCGGTTCCAAAGGCATTCCGGTAGCGGACTTTGATTTCATCCATGCCGAGATCGTGGTTCTGTCCGCCCCTGTTCGCTATCTTGATCGAGCCCATCAGGGACGCGAGCCTTCCGGATTGGCGCCAGTCCAGCCCGTTCGAAATGCCGTAAAGCAATCCGGCGCGATAGGCGTCCCCGCATCCGGTCGGGTCCACCACGGCCTCGGGCTCGACCGAAGGAATCCTGATCTCCTCGCCGCCCGAATAAATCAGCGAGCCTTCGGCCCCGAGCGTGACGATGAGCGCTTTGACATGGCGGGCAAGCTCTTCCGCACTCCTGCCGGTTTTTTCCTGCAACATCTTCGCTTCGTAATCATTGACGGTCACGTAGTCGGCCATGTCGATGAAATTCATCAGTTCTTCGCCGTTGAACATGGGCATGCCCTGACCCGGATCGAAGATGAACGGGACACCGGCTTCATGGAACTCTTTGGCATGCTGCAGCATGCCGTCCCGCCCGTCCGGAGCGATGATGCCGAGGCTGACATCTCTTGCGTCAGGAACCTTGTTGAGATGGGAATGATTCATCGCGCCGGGGTGGAAGGCGGTGATCTGGTTGTCCTTGATATCGGTGGTGATGAAAGCCTGGGCGCAGAACGAGCCTTCCACATGGCGGACGTGGCTGCGGTCGAGGCCGAGCTTGTCCATTCTGTAGGAATAGGGTTGATGATCGTCGCCGACGGTTGCCATGATGAGCGGGTTCCCGCCCAGCATCTTCAGGTTGTAGGCGATGTTTCCCGCGCAGCCGCCGAATTCCCGTCTCATGTCCGGAACCAGGAAAGCCACGTTGAGGATATGGATCTGTTCGGGCAGGATGTGCTTTTTGAACTCGTCATGAAAAACCATGATGGTGTCATAGGCGATCGATCCGCAAATCAGTGTGTTCATTATTAGAGGCCTTGTTTTGGAGAAAATGTGAATGCATCCGAGAAAAACTCTTCCGGAGGCAGATTGCGCTGCGTGGTGAAATCCCTGTTTGCTGCCTGCACCATGATCGGGGAGCCGCAGGCATAAACCTGATGGTTTGCCAGGTTTTCGAAGTCGTCCATGACGGCCTGATGGACGAATCCGGTCCGCCCTGTCCAGTTGTCTTCCGGCAATGGCGCCGAGAGAACGGGGATGAAGCTGAAATTTCCATGCTCTTGCGCCCATTTTGCGGGGAGATCCAGCATGTAAAGATCGGCAAGCGCGTTCGCTCCCCAATACAGCGTCATTCTCCGCTCGATCCCGATGCGCAAGGCGTGCTCGACCATGCTTTTGATCGGGGCGAACCCTGTTCCGCTTGCGACAAGGATGATGGGCTTTTCTGAATCTTCCTGTAGGCTGAAAGTCCCGAGGGGGCCTTCGAAGCGCAGAATGTCCTTTTCCTTCATTTCCGTAAATACATGCTGTGTGAAGCTGCCGCCCGCGACATTCCTGATGTGCAGTTCGAGCAGATCGTCGTCGTGCGGGGCGTTGGCGAGAGAAAAGCTGCGGCGCTTGCCGTCTTTCATCAGTATGTCGATGTATTGTCCAGCCAGAAACTGGAGCCGCTCGTTCGCCGGAAGCCTGAGGTTGAGCACCATGGTGTCCTTGCCCAGAAGCGTCATCTTCTGCACCCTGCACGGCAGTATTCTGACCTGGATGTCCCTGGCGGCCTTGACTTCCCTGCATTCGACGAGGAGGTCGGAGAGGGGTTTCGCACAGCAGAAGAGCGTCATGCCGGAAGCGATTTCAGATGCGCTCAGGGCGGAGTGGTCGTATTTGCCATGATCGACATTGCCCTCGATGATTTTTCCCTTGCAGGAACCGCATGCGCCGTTGCGGCAGCCATAGGGCAGGTCGAAACCTTCGCGCAGCGCAGCTTCGAGTATGGTCTCGTCCCCGTCGGACGAGAATGCGTGCTGGCTGGATTTGATGGTGATTTTAAAGGACATGGATGTCACCTGTGGTCGGGTCTAATTCAAGCAATGATGTAGAATCTCGTTATGAAGAACCTGCTTATTGTCGGTTGCGGCGATATCGGGCTGCGTGCGGCCCCCATTTTGAGTCCGCATTATCGCCTGCTCGCCCTGTCCCATACGCCCGGGCGTTTCGATGCACTGCGGGAACGCGGCATCACGCCGATATACGGCGACCTCGACAAGCATGAAAGCCTGGGAAGGCTGGCCGGCGTTGCCCATGTCGTGCTCCACTTCGCGCCCCCGCAGAATTGCGGCAACCTGGATATCAGGACCCGGAATCTGCTGGCTGCGCTGTCATTAAAATGCAGTATGCTACCATATCGGCTGATCTATATCAGTACCAGCGGCGTTTACGGCGACTGCGGCGGCGAATTCGTTCCGGAAACGAGAGCGGCAAGGCCGCAAACCCCCCGCGCCGTTCGCCGTCTGGATGCCGAGGCCAGGATTCGCCGATGGGGAAGGGAGAACAGGGTGTCGGTGAGCATCCTGCGTGTCCCGGGGATTTATGCCAGTGAAAGGCTGACCCCTTCCAGGCTTGGAATGCCCGTGCTTATGGAATCCGAGGATGTCTACACCAACCATATTCATGCCGAAGATCTCGCGCGCATCGTATTCCTTGCGATTCGGCGTGGCGCGCCGGGGCGGGTTTACAATGTCAGCGACGATTCCGGGATGAAGATGGGGGCTTATTTCGACCTTCTGGCTGAAAAGTTCGGATTGCCGCTTCCCGTGCGCTTCTCCAGGGAGGCGCTGCGGAAAATCATTCCTGAATCGCTGTATGCATTCATGTCCGAATCCAGGAGATTGGATAATTGCAGGATGAAAAAAGAGCTCGGCATGGTGCTGAAATATCCTACAGTCGAGATTTAATCCATCCTGTGGAATTTGCCCTCTATGATCCCGTTATCGGGTTCGTGCGAATGTCTGGGCCAAAGAAGCAGCAAGATGGCTGCGATATCGCTGATGATGCCCGGCAGAATCAGCAATATTCCTGCAATCATCTTTCTGGCGGGAAACCCGTCGAACGAAGCGGGCGTGAAAATGCGATTCAACAGGGAGCGGAATTCGCTTTTCAAGAGCTGCCAGCCCGCATAGGCGCTTGCAATCAGCAGCGCTATCACGGCAAGCCCTCCGATATGGTCGGCCAGTTTGACCAGAAAATAAATTTCGAGAACAGAAAAACCAAGTAAAATGAGCAACAGAATTTTCACGATAGTTTCCTATGGAAGCAATGCTTGTTATCACCAACTTGCCTGACAGGGAGCAAGCCCGCTCCCTTGCCCGGAAGCTTGTCGATTCACGTCTGGCGGCTTGCGTGAACATCCTGGCCGAATGCGAATCGGTTTACGTCTGGGAAGGCAAAATCGAAACATCCCTCGAGGTGCCGCTTTTGATCAAGACGCTGGGACGGCATTATCCTGAGGTCGAGGCCATGATCCTGCAGAACCATCCTTATGAACTTCCCGAAGTCATTGCTGTCTCTTTGAGCAATGGACTGCCGGAATATATGCGGTGGATCGCTACGGAGACACTCTAACAAATGTTCCTTCAACGTCTTATTCTAACCCTTTTTCTCTGTTTGGCCAGCATTTCGAATGCCGAAAGCCCGGCTTCCGACTCCCTGTTTTCGTCGCTGAAATCGGGCCTGTTCGGCAAGGAGCAGAAATTCCTGAAGCCTGAAGACGCCTTCAAGGTAAAGGCCGCTGCTCGCGACGGCAATACCGTGGTGGTGGATTTCGCGCCTGCCGAAGGCTATTACCTTTACCGCGCAAGGCTGAAGTTTGTCCTGCAGAATGCGGCTGGGTCGAAGATTGCGCAGGTGAGCTTGCCCAAGGGGGAGATCAAGGACGATCTCAATCTGGGGAAGACGGAGGTTTATCATCAGCCTTTTCAGGCGGTGCTGGCCGTCGATGGCGCCGCGGGCAAGCTTGCCTTGCTCGTTACCTACCAGGGGTGTAGCGAAAAAGGACTCTGTTACGAACCCATCGATGCGAAATTCGACTTGCAGTTGCCCGCATCTGCTGCGAGGACGGACGAAACCTCCAGAATCGCCGCCCTGTTCAGCGGCGGGAATTATTGGCTGATTCTGCTCAGTTTCGCGGGATTCGGCCTGCTGCTTTCCCTCACACCATGTACTTTCCCCATGATCCCCATCCTGTCCGGCATCATCGTCGGTCACGGCGGGCACATGACGAGATCGAAGGGATTTTTTCTCTCGCTCGCCTATGTTCTGGGACTTGCCATAGTCTATTCCATCGCCGGGATTGCGGCGGGGTTTTCCGGGGTTCTGGTGTCGGAGGCCCTGCAAAATCCATGGGCGCTGGGGAGCTTCGCTTTCGTTTTCGTCCTGCTCGCCCTGTCCATGTTCGGGTTTTACGATCTGCAAATGCCGACCTTTCTCCAGAGCAAGCTGTCGGATGCAAGCAACAGGCTCAAAGGCGGGCATCTTTCCGGTGTGTTCCTGATGGGGGCGCTTTCGGCCGTGATCGTCGGCCCCTGCTGTGCGGCGCCCCTTGCAGGCGCGCTCCTTTACATCGGTCAAACCCATGACGTATTGCTGGGGGGCTCGGCATTGTTCGCTATGGGGATAGGAATGGGGTTGCCGCTGCTTGCGATCGGCATTTCGGCGGGGTCTCTCCTGCCCAAGGCCGGCCCATGGATGCAGTCCGTCAAGAATTTCTTCGGCGTGGTGCTGCTGGGTCTTGCAATCTGGATCGTCTCTCCCCTCGTTCCTGCGCTTGCGAACATGCTGCTTTGGGCGGCGCTCCTCATCATTTCAGCAATCTATCTGCATGCAATCGACCCGCTTCCCCTGGGCGCATCCGGATTCAGGAAGTTATGGAAAGGCGTCGGCGTGATCGCGCTCCTGCTCGGGATGGCGCTCCTCGCAGGCGCCTTGAGCGGGGGGAGGGATATCCTGCAGCCGCTGGCCGGATTGAGGACTGCCGGAGCCGCGCAGGATGCGATGCATTTCGAGCGTGTCAGGAGCATTGCAGAACTCGACGAGCGTCTGGCGACCGCCCGCGGTCGCTACGTGATGCTCGATTTTTACGCGGACTGGTGCATTTCCTGCAAGGAGATGGAGCGCGGCGCCTTTTCCGATCCGAAGGTTCGCTCCAGGCTTGCGGGAGCGGTTTTGCTGCAGGCGGATGTCACCGCAAATTCCGCCGACGATGCCGCATTATTGAAGCGCTTCAGGCTGTTCGGTCCTCCGGGCATCGTTTTTTTCGACAGGCAGGGAGGGGAGTCGGTCCATCTGATCGGGGCGCAGGACACGGCATCCTTTCTCTCCGCACTTGATGCGCTTTTGTCATGAAGAAACGACTCGGAAGCATTCTAGCGGCCCTCGCCGCAGCGCTTTTTCTTGTTTACGCCTATTCCCCGAAGCCCCCCGGCGCAGAGGAGAAAGCCCGTGTGGAGACTGTTTTGCGGGCGAGCCTTGCGGATCTCGACGGGAAACAGCAGGCGCTCTCCCAGTGGCGCGGGAAGGTGCTCATCGTCAATTTCTGGGCGCCATGGTGCCCTCCTTGCAGGATGGAAATGCCCGGATTCATCGATCTCCAGGAAAAATACCGCAAGCAGGGGCTGGTTTTCGTGGGCATAGCGATCGACAGTCCGGATAAGGTCCGGGAGTTTGCACGCAAGGTTGGCGTGAACTATCCTGTATTGGTCGATCAAAACTCATCCGTCCTGGATGTTTCGGGGCTGCCTTATACGGCTGTTTTCGACAGGAAAGGCGAAGTGGTCGATACGCATACCGGCGCGTTACCGAAAGAGGAACTCGAAGGCATCATCGGTAAACTGCTCTGAATTTGACGATAAATGAGCGAAATTTACGGTAAAACTGGACAAATGCATATCATTTGCGGCAAACTTGCGCGGTGAAAAATATACTCGTATTGCATGGACCCAACCTCAACCTGTTGGGAACACGTGAACCCGGAATTTACGGCAGCGATACTCTGGACGGCATCAATGCGCGCCTGAAATCGATTGCGGAAAATTCCGGTTCGAGCTTGGCGTGCTTCCAGAGCAACGCCGAATCGGCTTTGATCGACCGTATCCAGGCCGCAAGGCTGGATGCGACCGATTTCATCATCATCAATCCGGCGGCATACACGCACACCAGCATAGCGATGCGCGATGCGCTTGCCGCAGTGGCGCTGCCTTTCATAGAAGTGCATCTTTCCAATATTTACGCCCGCGAACCTTTCCGCACCGAATCCTATTTTTCCGACCTTGCAGTCGGCGTGATCAGCGGTTTGGGAGCGAAGGGGTACGAGCTTGCGCTGAACTATGCGCTCCAACATTATTCCAGGGATTGAATTATGGACTTGAGAAAATTGAAAAAACTGATCGACCTTGTCGAACAGTCCGGAATTTCGGAGCTTGAAATCACCGAAGGGGAGGAAACGGTACGCATCAGCCGCGCCTTGCCTGCCGTTCAGGCCGCGTATGTCCCGCCGCCTGTGCATCATGTTCCAATCGGAGTGCCGGTTGCAGCGGCGCCGGTGGAGCCTGCCGGCCATACGCTCAAATCTCCCATGGTGGGTACGTTCTACCGCTCGCCCTCTCCGGGTGCGGATGCATTCGTTGAAGTCGGATCGGTCGTCGAAGTCGGCGATACGCTTTGCATCATCGAGGCGATGAAGCTTCTGAACGAAATCGAATCCGACAAGGCTGGCGTCATCAAGGCGATTCTTGCCGAAAACGGGCAGCCTGTCGAATACGGCGAACCCCTGTTCGTGATCGAATGACCGGGATCTAGCCGATGTTCGAAAAAATTCTCATTGCCAACAGGGGCGAAATTGCGCTCAGAATCCAGCGCGCATGCCGGGAACTCAACATCAAGACGGTTGCGGTCCATTCCGAGGCTGATGCCGAAGCGAAATATGTCAGGCTCGCGGACGAGTCGGTGTGCATAGGCCCGGCCGCATCATCCCTGAGTTACCTCAATATCCCCGCGATCATCAGCGCAGCCGAGGTGACGGACGCGCAGGCGATTCATCCCGGTTATGGATTTCTTTCCGAAAATGCCGATTTTGCGGAACGCGTGGAAAAAAGCGGCTTCGTTTTCATCGGCCCGCGCCCTGAAACCATCAGGATGATGGGGGACAAGGTAAGCGCGAAGAATGCGATGAAGCGGGCGGGCGTGCCCTGCGTTCCGGGATACGACGAAGCGCTTCCCGAGTCGTCCGCCGAGGTCGTGAAAATCGTGCGCAACGTGGGGTATCCCGTGATCATCAAGGCTGCGGGAGGCGGAGGCGGGCGCGGCATGCGTGTGGTTCACACCGAGGCTGCCCTGTTGAATGCCGTGTCGATGACCCGGAACGAAGCCCAGTCTGCTTTTGGCAATCCCACGGTTTACGTCGAGAAATACCTGGAGAACCCGAGGCATATCGAGATACAGGTGCTTGCGGACGAACACGGCAATGCGCTTCATCTTGGTGAGCGCGATTGCTCGATGCAGCGGAGGCACCAGAAAATCATAGAGGAAGCTCCGGCTTTCGGCATTCCCCTGCGGCTCAGGAACAAGATCGGGGAGCGCTGCGCGGAAGCCTGCCGCAAGATAGGGTATCGCGGGGCTGGAACCTTCGAGTTTCTTTACGAGAACGACGAGTTTTATTTCATCGAAATGAACACGCGCGTTCAGGTCGAGCATCCCGTCACCGAGCTGATTACCGGGATCGATATCGTGCAGGAACAGATCCGCATCGCCGCAGGCGAGAAGCTGCGGTACAGGCAGCGCGACATTCCGTTCAGAGGGCATGCGATCGAGTGCCGGGTCAATGCGGAGCACCCTTTCAAGCTGACGCCTTCCCCCGGAAGAATCACCGCCTACCATACGCCTGGCGGACCTGGAATCAGGGTGGATTCGCACGTTTACCATAATTATTTCGTGCCGCCTCATTATGATTCGATGATAGGGAAGGTGATCGCTTTCGGCGATACAAGGGAGCAGGCTTTCGCCAGGATGCGCAGCGCGCTTTCCGAGATGATCGTGGAGGGAATAGAGACGAACATCCCTCTGCATCGACAACTTCTCCTCGATGCGGCCTTCATAAGGGGCGGTGTCAGCATCCATTATCTGGAACAGAAACTGGCGAGTTTTGCCCAATCCGAATGAGATGAGCTGGCTATCGATCACCGCCGAGATCAGCGCGCCCGATGCCGAGCCTTTCAGCGATGCCCTTCTGGAACTCGGCGCAATTTCGGTCGACATTCACGACCCCCATGCCGGCACGTCCAGAGAGCAGGCCATATTCAACGAGCCGGGCGAGCCTTGCGAAAAGGTTTGGGATACGGCGAGAATCACAGCCCTGTTCGAGCCAGGGATAGCGCCTGAAAAAGTGGTCGTTGCCGCATCTGCCGAGGCGGGACTCGACCATGTTCCGGACTATATCCTGGGTGAAGTTCGTGAGCAGGATTGGGTCAGATTGACGCAATCCCAGTTTTCTCCGATCAGGATTTCCGACAGGCTCTGGATCACGCCGACCTGGCATGATGCTCCGGAACCCGATGCGATCAACCTCGTTCTGGATCCGGGGCTGGCATTCGGAACGGGCAGCCATCCGACCACAAGGCTTTGCTTGGAATGGCTGGATAGGCATATCGAAGGCGGGGAAACGGTGCTCGATTACGGGTGCGGTTCGGGGATTCTCGCCATTGCCGCGCTGAAACTCGGCGCTTCCCTGGCCGTCGGTATCGATATCGATCCGCAGGCCATACAGTCGAGCAGGCAAAATGCCTTGCAGAATCATGTCGAAATTGCCTTCTACACGCCGCATGATGCGCCTTCGGGGACATATGACGTCGTGGTTGCGAATATCCTGACCAATCCGCTGAAGCTGCTTGCGCCGCTTCTGGCCGCATCGGCGCGGAGGCGGATCGTCCTGTCCGGCATTCTCCAGAGACAGGCTGAAGAGGTCGCCGGGATTTACTCGGAATGGTTCGAAATGGAGGCGCCCGTCGTAAGCGATGGATGGGCGTGTCTTGCGGGGCAGAAGCGCTAGGATACCGATCATGAGCATGGTGACCCGGTGCCCGCACTGCGCGACTTCATTCAGGATCACATCTCATCTTTTGAAGATGCATCAGGGGTTGGTTCGCTGCGGGCATTGCTCGGAGGTGTTCAATGCGTTCGACAGCCTGTCCACCGTGCATGGTGCGCCTACGGAAGAAAAGGTATCCAAGGAAGATCTCCGGCGGGAAGAGTCCCGGGTCGAGCATCCTCCCGAAGCCATTGAGCCCCAGCCTGCCTTCGAGTTGCCGGCAGAGCCCGAAGCCGAGCGTAAAACTGTGCGGGATGTCGAAGAACCGCCGGGAAGACAGATGGTTCTCGCGGAAAAACCGGAAATCAGTGAACCGGAAATCGCCGAGGAATTTTTTGTAGGGAAAAAGCCCTCGAAATTCGGATGGGCCTGGACCATGGGTTCGGCATTGCTCCTTGCGCTGCTTTCCGCCCAGGCTGCCTATTATTACAGGATGGAACTCTCGATCGGGACGCCGGGGTTGAAGCCCGCCCTGCGGACTTATTGCAGGCTTCTCGGGTGCACCTTGCCGCTTCCGAAGAAAGCGGATCTCATCGGAATCGAATCCTCCAGCCTTCAGGCCGAGACCGGCCGGGTCGGGGTGATCGATCTCAATGCGTCGATCAGAAACAGCGCGTCGTTTGCCCAAGACTATCCTTTGCTCGAACTCACGCTGACTGACGCCCAGGATGCCCCGCTTGCAAGGAAAATCTTCAAGCCGTCCGACTACCTGCGCAAGGAGATTCGAGTCGACGAGGGCATCGCCCCCAATGGCGCGGCGAATGCAAGGCTGGCTCTCGATACCGGCGCGCTCCTCCCGAACGGCTACAGACTGTATCTTTTCTACCCCTGAGAGTTTTCCTGTTGCAAGCATCATGCCGCTCGGGTATAGTGCCCTCTGCCGCAAATGTATCAGCGGGAGAGTGTGCTCACTATGCACCGCCGAAGGCGCAACTACCCGGAATCGCTCAGGCTGACGAACCGCTGAATGCAGGCTATTCTGGAGAGCGCTGAAATTCAGCCACCGAAGGGGCACGCAGGAATCCTGCAATCTCTCAGGTATAAAGGACAGAAGGGTGAAGCGCCAAGGGCGCTTCACCCTTTTTTATTTTCAGGGGGATGTCATGCTCAAAAAAACGCCGCTGTATCAGGCCCATAAAGACATGGGCGCCAAACTCGTCGATTTCGGCGGATGGGAAATGCCGCTCCATTACGGTTCCCAGATCGAGGAGCACCACAAGGTTCGCAGGAACTGTGGAATGTTCGATGTTTCCCACATGCAGGTTCTCGACTTCAAGGGGAAGGATGTGCGCAGCTATTTGCGCCATCTCGTCGCCAACAACGTAGACAAGCTCCAGACATCCGGCAAGGCGCTTTATTCGGCCATGCTCAATCCGGACGGCGGCGTAGTCGACGACCTCATCATCTATTATATGGACGAGTCCTGGTTCAGGATAGTCGTCAATGCCGGAACCGCGGAGAAGGATTTAGCCTGGATGCAAAGCCGGCTGGACGGTTTTTCCGCCGAGATCACTCCCAGGACGGATCTCGCGATGATCGCGGTGCAGGGGCCGAACGGGCGCGCCAAAGTATGGCAGGCCATCCCCGGTTCGGAGGCCGCGACCCAGGGACTCAAGGCTTTTTATGCCGCCGAATTCGGGCCTTATTTCATTGCGAGAACGGGCTATACCGGAGAGGACGGTTTCGAGATCATGCTGCCTTCGGAAATGGCGGAAGGGTTGTGGAGAGGATTGCACGAAGCCGGCGTTGCGCCGATCGGGCTCGGCGCCCGCGATACCCTGAGGCTGGAAGCCGGGATGAATCTTTACGGGCAGGATATGGACGAAACCGTCAATCCTCTGGAAGCGGGGCTCGCCTGGACCGTGGACCTCCAGAGCGAAAGGGATTTCGTGGGCAAGGCCGCGCTTCTTTCGAAGCCGGTGAAATTTCAGTTGGCCGGGCTCCTTCTTCTCGATCGTGGCGTATTGAGGGGACACCAGAAGGTGTCGACTCCCCACGGAGAAGGGGAAATCACGAGCGGCAGCTTTTCTCCCACGTTGGGACAGTCGATTGCGCTCGCCAGAATTCCGAAGGAAGCGGCGGCGGGAGATGAAGTCCAGGTTTTCGTCCGAGACAAGCTGCTGCGCGCCAAGCTTGTGAAATATCCGTTTGCAAGAAATGGTAAACCCCTGATCTGAATTGGAGATGATGATGAGTGTTCCTGAAAATCTGAAATATACCGCAACCCACGAATGGGTGAAGCTCGAAAGCGACGGCACCGTGACTGTCGGGATTACCGATCATGCCCAGAGCCTGCTGGGCGACATGGTTTATGTCGAGAATCCTGAAATCGGGCGCAAGGTGAGCCAGGGGGAGGAATGCGCCGTGGTCGAATCGGTGAAGGCCGCTTCCGACGTATATGCGCCGATCTCCGGTGAAATTGTCGAGATCAATGGCGATCTCGACGGATCTCCGGAGAAAGTCAACGAAGATGCTTTCTCCGCATGGATGTTCAGGATGAAGCCGGACAATGCCGCGGACCTGGACGCATTGCTGGGCGCAGCCGCTTATCAGGCTGCCGTGGACAGCGAAGCGCACTGAACCAATCAATCTCAGGGCTATATGAATTCCGACAAATTTGTAAAACGCCACAATGGCCCCTCCGAACGGGACGTTCGGGACATGCTGAAGAAGATCGATGCGCAATCGCTCGACCATCTGATCGATCAAACCATACCTGCCGCCATCCGTTTAAAAAAACCGCTGAACCTGCCTGAGGGCCTGTCGGAATATGCTTACCTTTCGCATCTCAGGGGCGTCGCGGCGAAGAACAGGCTGTACAGGACGTATATCGGCCTGGGTTATTACGGCACGGTTCTGCCGCCCGTGATCCAGCGCAACATACTGGAAAATCCGGGCTGGTACACCGCCTATACGCCCTATCAGGCCGAGATCGCGCAGGGGCGCCTGGAAGCGCTCCTGAATTTCCAGACCATGGTCTCCGATCTGACCGGAATGGAAATTGCCAATGCTTCGCTTCTGGACGAAGCGACCGCGGCGGCGGAAGCGATGATCATGCTGCACGGCCTGCGCTCGCGCGATGCGCAAGGCAAAAACGGCTTTTTCGTCTCCCACGAATGTTTTCCGCAAACCATAGCCTTGCTCAAAACAAGGGCCGAACCGCTCGGCATAGAACTCGTGATAGGCGACTTCAGGACAGTCACCCTGAACGACAAGTTTTACGGCGCATTGCTTCAATATCCTGCCGCCCATGGCGCGGTGCATGATTACAGCGATTTCGTCTCCCGCGCGAAGGAAAACGGCATGACCATCGCGGTGGCGGCCGACATTCTGAGCCTGGCATTGCTCGCTCCGCCGGGCGAATGGGGGGCGGACATCGTGCTCGGTTCCACCCAGCGCTTCGGCGTGCCCATGGGTTACGGCGGGCCGCACGCCGCATATTTCGCCTGCAAAGACGCCTTCAAGCGCTCTATGCCCGGACGCATCATCGGCGTTTCGGTCGATGCCGACGGCAATCCCGCATTGCGCATGGCCCTCCAAACCCGCGAGCAGCATATTCGCCGCGAGAAGGCCACTTCCAATATCTGTACCGCGCAGGCCCTGCTGGCGATCATGGCGGGCATGTATGCGGTCTATCACGGCCCGGAAGGATTGCGCGGCATCGCGTTGCAGGTCCATCTGTCCGCCGCCCTGCTTGCCGAAGAATTGGAAAAACTGGGCTATAGCCTCGCCCATGAAAGTTTTTTCGACACCCTGGAACTCGTTCACACCGACAACCTGAAGATCAGGACGCTTGCCGAATCGGCGAAGATCAATTTCCGTTATGGCAGCGAGGGGCTCTCGATTTCGCTGGATCAGACCATATCGATCGCCGATCTGAACGCCATACTTGCCGTTTTCGCACAAGCTGCGGAGAAACCTGCGCCGACATTGACTCAGGAACAGGTTTCGGTTCAGGCGCTTCGTTTCGAACCCAGGAAATCGGCCATCCTGACCCATCCCGTTTTCAATTCGTATCATTCCGAAACGCTGATGATGCGCTACATCAAGAAGCTGGAGAACAGGGATCTTTCCCTGACCCACTCGATGATCTCGCTGGGTTCCTGCACCATGAAGCTCAACGCGGCTTCCGAACTTTTGGCACTCTCCTGGCCCGAGTTCGCCGATCTGCACCCCTTCGTGCCGGCGGAGCAGGCGGCGGGCTTCCAGGAAATCATTTCGGGGCTGGACGCCGCGCTTTGCGAGATCACCGGCTTTTCGCAGATGAGTTTTCAGCCCAACAGCGGCGCATCGGGCGAATATGCGGGCCTCCTGGTCATCGCCGCCTATCACCGCTCGCGCGGCGAAGGAGGCCGCAACGTCGCGCTCATTCCTTCCTCCGCTCACGGCACCAATCCCGCGAGCGCCGCGATGTGCGGCATGGACATCGTTGTGGTGAAATGCGACAGGAACGGCAATATCGACGTGGAAGATTTGCGCGAGAAAGCCGAATTCCATCGCGACAGGCTTTCCTGCCTGATGGTGACCTATCCCAGCACGCACGGCGTGTACGAGGAATCCATCATGGACATCACCCGCATCGTGCACGAGAACGGCGGACAGGTGTACATGGACGGGGCGAACATGAACGCGCAGGTGGGCCTCACGAGTCCCGGCGTCATCGGCGCGGACGTATGCCACCTCAACCTGCACAAGACTTTCGCCATCCCGCACGGCGGCGGCGGACCGGGTGCCGGACCCATAGGCGTGGCGGAACACCTCGCCCCTTTCCTGCCCTCGCATCCTGTCGTCAGGACAGGCGGCGAGCAGGGCATCCATGCGGTTTCAGCCGCGCCTTACGGCAGCGCGCTGATCCTGCTGATCTCCTACGGATATATCAGGATGATGGGCGGAGCGGGCCTCACGGAGGCCACGAAAATGGCGATCCTGAACGCCAACTACATCAAGGAGTCGCTGAAGGATCATTATTCCACGCTTTACGTCGGTAAAAACGGTCGCTGCGCGCACGAGATGATCCTGAACTGCATCCCGTTCAAGCGCGATGCGGGAATCGAGGTGGCCGACATCGCGAAGAGGCTGATGGATTACGGTTTTCATGCGCCGACCACTTCCTTTCCCGTGGTCGACACGTTGATGGTCGAGCCGACGGAAAGCGAATCGAAGGGCGAACTGGACCGCTTCGTCGAAGCGATGATCGCGATCCGCGGCGAAATCGACGAGATCATTGCAGGCCGCGCCGACAGGAAGGACAACGTCATCAAGCAGGCGCCGCATACCGCGAAGGCCGTGGTCTCCAGCGACTGGAGTCACTCCTATACGCGGGAACAGGCGGCATTTCCTCTGCCCTGGGTGCGCGAGAACAAGTTCTGGCCCAGCGTCGCACGCGTCGACAACGTGTACGGCGACAAGAATCTGGTCTGTTCCTGTCCGCCCATCGGAAGCTGGATCTGACAGGCTGCCTGCATTACTCCTCCATGGGCGCGACGGCCGCAGCCGATGCATGACTGAAGCGGCTGTCGCTCCGCCGGGATGGAAGAGGTATCCAAATGGCCAGTCGATCAGGCATTGACAACGCGCCGCAGTCCCGGACATCGTTGATTCAGGATATCTCCCACAGGTGACGCGAGACGGAAAGCCATGCGCCGAGCCAACCCAGGCAGGAAGAAAGAAAAAAGAACGACAGGCTTTCCCTCGCGCCGAGATTGGAGAGGACGAAATGGGTGGCGTAAAGCTGCGCAAGTTCGCTTATCGCATCGTTGAGAAAGTGCAGCCCTGCCGCGATGATGAACCAGGCCGCAATGCCCCCGGCGAGTCCTTGCAGCGCCCCCAGGTAAAGGAAGGGCCGGCGGATGAAAGTGTTGGTCGCGCCGATCAGTTTTGCGACTTCGATTTCATCCTTCTGCGTCAGGATTTGCAGCCTGATCGTGTTGAAGGTGATGAAAACCAGGGCAAGTCCGAACAGGAGCGCCAGGATCACGGTTGCAATATGGCCGAGCTTCAGGAACGAGTCCAGTCTTCTCGCCCAGTTCGAGTCGAGCTGCACATGCTCCACCTTCGGCCAGGCCTGCATCGCTTTATGCAGGCTTTCCAGGGTTTGCGCCGAATTTTCCCTGGAGAGGACAATGAAGGCATCCGGCAGCGGATTTTTTCCGAGGCTGGTTGCGATATCCGAGAATTCCGCATCCTTTTTGAATGCCTCGAGCGCCTCGTCTTTCGAGACGAATCTGGAGTGCTTAACCAGGGGATTGCGTTTCAGGCGGCTCCCGATTTCCGAGATTTCAGCCGGGCTCGCATCTTTTGCAAGAAAGATGCTGATCTGTGGGGCACCGGTGAAGGTTTTGGATAGCGATTCCAGATTTTCGAACAGAACGTAGATTCCCGTGGGCAGGCTGAGCGCGATGCCGATCACGCAAATGCTGAAAAAACTCGAAAAGGGCGAGCGGAGCAGTTTCCTGAGGGTGGAAGCCAGAACGTGGAAGTTGATCGCAAGCCAGGCCATCATGTCGAAAGTTCCCCCTGGCTGAGCGTGATGACGCGGGGTTTGAGCTTTTGCAGCATGAACTCGTCGTGAGTCGATATCAGGAGGGTGACGCCGACCTGATTGAACGATTTGAACATGTCCATGATGATTCCGGAATATTCCGAATCGAGGTTTCCCGTGGGCTCATCGGCGATCAGGATGGATGGCCTGTTGACTATGGCGCGAGCGATGCACAGCCGCTGCTGTTCACCGCCGGAAAGTTCGACGGGATGGGCGCGTTCCCGCCCGAGGAGTCCCACCTTGTCGAGGGCTGCCCTCACGCGGGAAGCGGCTTCCCGCGGGTCGAATGCGCTGATCTGGAGCGGCAGGAACACGTTTTCGAAAACCGTCTTGTTGAAAAGCAGCTTGTGGTCCTGGAAAATTATTCCGAAATTCCGCCTCAGGTAGGGAATCGCGCTTTTTTTCAACCTCCCGGTATCCTGCTCCTTGACGAGAACGGAGCCAGAGGTCGGGCGCTCTATCGCTGCGGCGAGTTTCAGCAGGGTGCTTTTTCCCGCGCCGGAGCGTCCCGCGACGAACACCATTTCCCCCTTTGCTATCGAAAAACTGATGTTTTTCAGGGCATCGAATCCGCCTGGGTAGCGCTTCCCGACTTGCCTGAAACTGATCATGGGAAAAGGGCTTCCACGAATTCATGCGCGTCGAAAGGCCTCAGGTCGTCTATGCCCTCCCCTACGCCTATGAAGCGGATCGGGATGGGCTTTGCTCTCGCTATGGCCGCGATGACGCCGCCTTTCGCCGTGCCGTCCAGCTTGGTCAGGATAAGGCCGGTCACCCCCAGGGCGTCGTCGAAGGATTTGACCTGGGACAGCGTGTTTTGCCCGGTATTGGCGTCGAGAACGAGCAGGATTTCGTGGGGGGCGCCTTCCATGGCCTTGCCGATGACCCGTTTGACTTTTTTGATTTCTTCCATCAGGTGCAGTTGGGTGACGAGTCGTCCCGCAGTATCCGCGAGGACGATATCGATCCCGCGCGCCTGCGCGGCATTGATCGCATCGTAAATGACCGCGGCGGTATCGCCCTTTTCCTGTGCGATCACGTCCACTCCGTTGCGTTTCCCCCATTCCTGGAGCTGCTCTTTCGCCGCTGCGCGGAAGGTGTCGCCCGCAGCGAGCAAAACGGACTTGCCCTCGGACTGGAAAAATTTGGCGAGCTTGCCTATTGACGTGGTTTTACCGGCCCCGTTGACTCCCATCATCATGATGACGAAAGGCTTGTGTCCGCTCGTGGTGAGCGGTTTGGCGAGCGGCGAGAGGAGTTCGAGCAGCACATCCTGCAATGCGCCCCTGAGCTCGTCGGACTGGGTCAGCTTTTCCCGTTTGACACGGATTTTCAATTCCGCGAGCAGCCAGGTCGTGGCGTCCAGCCCGACATCCGATGTCAGCAATATGGTTTCGAGTTCCTCAAAAAGCGCTTCGTCGATTTTGCCCGATGCGCTGAACAGGGCGGAGATTTGCTTTCCCAGCTGGTCGCGCGTGCGGGATAGGCCGTCTTTGAGCCTGGAAGCCCAGTCGGATTTTTTGGTTTTCAGGAAACTTAACATTCTGGTACGCTGTCAATGGATGCGTCGATCACGCAATTTTATTCTCATTAACGGAGCTTGGGCTACAAAAATGAAAAGAATTCGAAGTGCCATATTTCTCCTTGTGTTCGCTTCCCCCGGCATCCTGGCCAATCCCTACATGGAAACCTTGCCCAATGGCCTCAAGGTGATCGTCAAGGAAGACAATCGCGCCCCGGTAGTCGTTTCCCAGATATGGTACAAGGCCGGAAGCCTCGACGAATACAACGGAACCACAGGGGTGGCCCATGCGCTCGAACACATGATGTTCAAGGGGACGAAGAAGGTTCCGGCGGGGCAGTTCTCGAAACTGATCGCCGCAGCAGGGGGGCAGGAAAACGCCTTCACCACGCAGGATTACACCGCATTTTTCCAGGAACTCTATAAATCCAGGCTGCCGCTTGCGATGCGGCTCGAATCGGACAGGATGTCCAACCTTGCTCTTTCCGACAAGGAATTCTCCAAGGAAATCAGGGTGGTGATGGAAGAGCGCAGGATGAGGACGGATGATCAGCCGCATGCCCTCGTCTACGAGAAAATGATGTCCGTGGCTTTTCAGAACAATCCTTACCGCAGGCCCGTCATCGGCTGGATGGGCGATCTGCAGAACATGAAGGCGGACGATGCGCGCGCCTGGTATCATCGCTGGTACGCGCCGAACAATGCGACCCTGGTGGTGGTGGGCGATGTTTCTCACCGGGATGTTTTCGACCTTGCCAGGAAATATTATGGCAGGATCAAGCCCGTGCCGCTTCCGCCAAGGAAGCCTCAGATCGAGCCCGAACAGGTCGGGATCAAGCGCATTAATATCAAGGCTCCCGCCAACCTGCCCTATATTCTGATGGGCTATCATGTTCCGGTGCTGAGGGATGCGAACCATGACCGGGAGCCTTACGCGCTCGACGTGCTGGCCGGCGTGCTCGACGGCTATGATTCCGCGAGGCTGGAGAAGGCATTGACCCGAGACGATCCTGTCGCCGTCTCGGTCGGGGCGAGCTATGACGATACGGGCAGAGGCCCCGGTATTTTCGAGATCGACGCTACCCCGAGCCAGGGGAAAACGGCTGCCGATGTGGAAGCTGCAATCCGCGACCAGATCGGGAAGGTCGTCAAGGAAGGCGTGACGGATGAGGAACTCAGGCGGGTTAAGGCCCAGGTGACGGCGTCCCATGTGTTTCACCGCGATTCCATGTTTTATCAGGCGATGCAGATCGGGCAACTGGAAAGTGTCGGACTCTCGTACAAGGATGTCGATGTGATGTTGAAAAAAATAGGCGAAGTGACGGCTGAGGAGGTTAGGGAGGTGGCGAAGAAATATTTGAAGGATGATGGTCTGACCGTGGCTGTCCTGGATCCCCAGCCGACGAAAGGAGAAAGTCATGCAAAATAAGATATTTGTCGGCTTGTTCCTTTGGATGGCGATTTCGGTCGCGCATGCGACCCTGCCCATCCAGTACTGGCAGACTGCCGGCGGCGCAAGGGTGCTTTTCGTCGAAAATCACGATATGCCCATGATCGATTTCAAGGTCGATTTCGCCGCGGGCAGCAGTTCCGATATCCCGGCAAAATCCGGACTTGCCGGGATGACCCGGCATGCGATGACGCTCGGGGCGGGAGGATTGTCCGAAGATCAGGTCTCCGGGCGTCTTGCCGATATCGGGGCTGAACTCGGAGGGGATTTCGACCGCGACATCGCCGGATTTTCATTGCGCACTTTGAGCAGCGAAAAGGACAGGGCAGTCGATATCTTCGCAAAGATCCTGCAATCGCCCCGGTTCGACGAAAAAATACTGGAGAGGGAAAAAGCCAGGAGCATTGCCCAGATCAGGGATGCAGAGACAAATCCGGGGCATATCGCGGAAGAAAATTTCAGCAGGATGCTCTATGGGGATCACCCTTATGCATTGAAGCCCGAAGGGGAGGCGGAGGCCATCCGCTCATTGACCCGGCAGGATGTCCTGGATTTTTACGCGGCTCACTATACTGCCGGGCGTGAAGTGATCGCGATAGTCGGGGATATTTCAAGGCATGACGCCGAAGCCATTGCGTCGAAACTGAGCGAAGGGTTCCCCCCGGATGCGACGCTGCCCGCCCTGCCGGATGTCAAGGCGCCCGATGCCGCCAAGGTGAAATCGATCGAGAATCCGTCGTCCCAGAGTCATATCCTCATCGGCTATCCCGGCATGACGCGGGATGATCCCGACTATTTCCCGCTTTTCGTCGGAAATTATATTCTGGGTGGGGGCGGGTTCGAGTCGCGCCTCATCAACGAGGTGAGGGAAAAGCGGGGACTCGCCTACAGCGTGTACAGCTATTTCTTGCCGCTTGCGAAGCGCGGGCCTTTCCAGATCGGTCTTCAGACCAGAAAAGATCAGACCGGGGAAGCGCTTGCCATAGTGAGGAAGACAATAGACGACTTTATCCTGAAAGGCCCTTCGGACAAAGAGCTCGTCGCGGCAAAGGAGAATATCGTCGGGGGGTTTCCCCTGAGGATAGACAGCAACAGGAAGATTGTCGACTACCTTGGGATGATGGGTTTCTATCGTCTGCCCTTGACCTATCTCGACGATTTTTCGAAGCATGTGGAAAAAGTGACGGTATCCCAAATCAGGGATGCGTTTTCGCGCCGCATCAAGTCTGCGAACATGGTGACAGTCGTGGTGGGGGCGGGTGGATAACCGGGTCAGGATCATCGGGGGCGACTGGCGAAGCAGGGTGATCCGCTTTCCCGGGAAACACGATATCCGTCCGACCCCTGACAGGGTCAGGGAGACGCTTTTCAACTGGCTGGGGCAGACCCTTTACGGGAAAACCTGCCTCGATCTTTTTGCAGGCAGCGGCGCGCTGGGTTTCGAGGCTGCGTCCAGGGGCGCCGAAAAGGTCGTCATGGTCGAGTCCAACGGAGAAGTTGCGCATTCGCTGGCGGAAAATGCGAGAATACTGGGGTGCGAGCGGCTGGATTTGGTGCGCATGGATGCGCTAAAATTCATGGCATCCGATAGCGGGGTTTTTGACGTGATCTTTCTCGACCCTCCTTTTGGCGGGAATTACATGCCGCTGCTGTGGCCGCAGCTTGCCGCGCGCCTGAGTGCGGGCGGCATGGTTTACGTCGAGACCGGGGAAGAACTTGATGTTCCCGCAGGATGGATGATTCTGAAAAGAGGGAAAGCCGGGAAGGTGAATTACGGATTGTTGAGCCATGCCCCTGAATAAAGCCGTATATCCCGGGACTTTCGATCCCATTACGCGCGGACATGAGGATCTGGTGAGGCGCGCATCCGGACTTTTCGATTCCGTGGTCGTCGCGATTGCGGGAAGCACCTCCAAAACACCGTTTTTCACTTTGGAAGAACGCGTCGACATGGCAAGGGAGGTCCTTGCGGATTCCGCCAACGTGAGCGTGGTCGGCTTTTCCGGCCTCCTGATGGATTTCGTGCAGGGGCAGAATGCGAGGGTCGTATTGCGCGGTTTGAGGGCGGTTTCGGATTTCGAATACGAATTCCAGATGGCGGGGATGAACAGGAATCTTTATCCCGAGGTCGAGACGCTTTTTCTGACGCCATCCGAACAATACATGTTCATTTCGGCGACGATCGTCAGGGAAATCGCGATACTCAAGGGCGATGTCAGTCCTTTCGTCCATCCCCTTGTCGCTTCATGCCTTGCGGCAAAAATCAATCGTAAATTGTGAGGAAACTATGGCGCTGATGATTACCGACGAATGCATCAATTGCGATGTCTGCGAGCCGGAATGCCCGAACGGGGCCATTTCGCAAGGGGACGAGATTTACGTGATCGATCCCGGAAAATGCACCGAATGCGTGGGGCATTACGATACGCCCCAGTGCGTCGAAGTGTGTCCGGTCGACTGCATCATCAAGAACCCCGATCATGTCGAGACCAGGGAACAGTTGCACAGGAAATATCTCGCCATCACCCCGAAGTGATGTTCCTATGAGGCGATTCTTCGCCTCGGTCATGCAAATAAACCGGTGCTAGTCTTGAAATTGTCATGATCTGGCCTTATTATTAGCACTCGTTAGCAGCGAGTGCTAATCGATGGGCTGGATTCGTCCGGCTGTCCAAATTTTTCAAAGAGGAGAGATAAAACATGAAAATTCGTCCTTTGCATGACCGCGTGATTGTCAAGCGGCTCGAAGAAGAGCGCAAGACCGCATCCGGGATCGTGATCCCCGATGCGGCGGCCGAGAAGCCCGATCAGGGCGAAGTGCTCGCAGTTGGAAACGGGAAGATCCTCGAAAATGGTTCGGTGCGTCCTCTTGCAGTCAAGGTCGGCGACAAGGTTCTGTTCGGGAAATATTCCGGGCAGGCAGTCAAGGTTCAAGGCGAGGAACTGCTTGTGATGCGCGAAGAAGACATCATGGGCGTTGTTGAAGCTTAAATAACTGGGAGAGAATAAATGGCAGCAAAAGACGTAAAATTCGGCGACTCCGCTCGTCAAAAGATGGTGGCTGGCGTCAATGTGCTGGCTGATGCGGTCAAGGTGACCCTCGGTCCGAAGGGCCGCAATGTGGTCCTGGAACGCTCTTATGGGGCGCCTACGATCACCAAGGATGGCGTTTCGGTGGCGAAGGAAATCGAACTCAAGGATCGCTTCGAAAATATGGGCGCGCAGATGGTCAAGGAAGTCGCAAGCAAGACTTCCGATGTGGCCGGTGACGGCACCACGACCGCAACCGTGCTTGCCCAGGCGATTGTCCAGGAAGGCATGAAGTTCGTTGCGGCCGGCATGAATCCCATGGATCTCAAGCGCGGCATCGACAAGGCTGTCATCGCGATCGTGGAAGAACTCAAGAATATCTCCAAGCCCTGCACGACCAGCAAGGAAATCGCGCAGGTCGGCAGCATTTCGGCCAACTCCGACAGCGAAATCGGTGAAATCATCGCCAATGCGATGGACAAGGTCGGCAAGGAAGGCGTCATCACGGTCGAGGATGCTTCCGGTCTTTCCAATGACCTCGATGTCGTCGAAGGCATGCAGTTCGACCGCGGCTATCTTTCTCCCTATTTCATCAACAATGCCGACAAGCAGATCGCTGCGCTGGAGAACCCCTTCGTCCTGCTGCACGACAAGAAGATATCCAACATCCGCGATCTTCTGCCCGTTCTCGAACAGGTCGCCAAGGCAGGAAGGCCGCTCCTCATCATCGCAGAGGATGTCGATGGCGAAGCGCTGGCTACCCTGGTCGTCAACAATATTCGCGGCATCCTGAAGACCTGCGCGGTCAAGGCTCCGGGATTTGGTGATCGTCGCAAGGCGATGCTCGAGGATATCGCGGTCCTGACCGGTGGCACGGTGATTGCCGAAGAAGTCGGGCTCAATCTGGAAAAAGCGACCCTGGCTGATCTCGGGCAGGCGAAGCGGATCGAGGTGGCCAAGGAAAACACCACGATCATCGACGGCGCCGGCAAGGCCGATGTCATCGAAGGTCGCGTCAAGCAGATCAGGAAACAGATCGAGGAATCGACCAGCGATTACGACCGCGAAAAGCTTCAGGAGCGCGTTGCCAAGCTGGCGGGCGGTGTTGCTGTGATCAAGGTGGGTGCTGCTACCGAAGTCGAAATGAAGGAAAAGAAAGCCCGCGTCGAAGATGCGCTGCACGCTACTCGCGCAGCGGTCGAAGAGGGCATCGTGGCAGGCGGCGGCGTTGCGCTCCTGCGCGCCCGCAGCTCGATCAATGTCAAAGGCGACAATCCCGATCAGGAAGCCGGAATCAAGATCGTGCTGCGTGCGATCGAGGAACCCCTGCGTCAGATCGTTGCCAATGCCGGAGACGAGCCTTCCGTCGTGGTGAACAGGGTCGTCGAAGGCTCCGGCAATTTCGGCTACAATGCTGCGAGCGGAGAATATGGCGATATGTTTGCGATGGGCGTTCTCGATCCGACCAAGGTGACTCGCTTCGCCTTGCAAAATGCAGCTTCCGTTGCTGCGTTGATGCTCACGACCGACTGCATGATTGCCGAACATCCGGAAGAAAAGTCGGCTGCTGGCGGCGGCGGTATGGGTGGAATGGGTGGCATGGGCGGCATGGACATGTAATCCTGAAGGGTGGTTCAATGAAAAACCCCGCTTTTGCGGGGTTTTTCATTTTCCGGGCCAAATATTTGGTGTAACAAGATTGACATCATGTTGCCCGATGTGTTTAATACCCATTTCGCAGATATCGTTATTTTAAAAATATCATCCATGGGAGGAAGCTATGCTGTTCGAAACGGATACGACGACGACGGAAGTGGTGACGATGTATGTTGCTTTTTTTG
>JAIELG010000007.1 GCA_019753155.1 Burkholderiales bacterium | reverse complement strand
GCATGCGATTCGCACTCATTCTCCTGAAATCTCTGCGAAGTTCGCTGACGGCAGTTGCGATGTGTGCGTACCAGTCTTGAGCGTCCTTATCCATCCAAATCCGGAATATATCCTCGTATCCGGGACGATAGCCAAACCAGCGGCCCATTTGCAGCAGCGTGTCATAGGCCTTCGAGTTACGATAGAAGTAACTAACACATAGCCCTTCGAGAGTGAGTCCGCGGGAAAGGGTCAGGCCGCCAATGGCAATTATTCTTCGGCCTTTTGCAGCATTTTTGTATACCGAATAATTCAGCTTTTCTTCTTCAACGGATTTCTGGTTGATAAGAATCGCCGTTACGGAAGCGATAGAGTCGTACAGAGCCTGCCGAACTTCATCCCAAGAAATTTCAAGCTCGCCATATTCAACCTCCCACAGATTGTGAAGGGCGGTCAATTCGATATGATTTTTCCAGGACGAACTCAGAAGATATTGCTTGATTTCCTCCTGCAGCCCCCAGCTAAAGGCCTGAACCCTTTCTTTGACTCTGGCCTGCACATTGTTAAACCGGCTGACGTTGATAAGCATGGACCGATGTTTCAAACTTTCCTTCCGGAGATCGCGCATTGCACAGCTTAGGAAGAAAATTCTGATGGCGTCTTTTAGGCTGTCCGGAATATCTTCTACCTGAAGCGTTTTATCGTGTTTATAGGGCAAATCCCCTTCAGCATCATCAATATCCTTCAACTGAGAATAATGCGTCCCATTGTCCAGAAAAATGCTGCTGGCTCCGATGTAGTTGGATGGCGTGTTGAGGCTGTATATGAAATCGGAAGGAAACAGGTCTTGGTCATTATCGGGATTGATAAAGATGTTGGCAAAAGGTGTCGCGGTGTAGGCGACATAGCTTGACCTAGAAAACTTCGCGAGCACTTCGCGTATAAGGCGATTAATAGTTGCAGGATCTTCATCTTTTTTTGTGTTGACTGAGGCATTATCGGCTTCGTCGTCAATCATCAGGAATGGGACAGTAAGAAGCTCCGACCCGGCGGGTATCTGCTTGTTAAGCCATGTATTGAGCTGTTCTAGTGGGCTTGTGTGTTTTTTCATCACAAAGAGCACTGGCTCTTGGATGTTTTTTAAGGGAATGCCTCCCAAGGCCACGGCATTGTTTGTCAGGAAATCTGAATTCACTGAGGTAAGGACGTTGGCAGAGCGACTTCGATAAATTCCGGCGCCAATGGGGATGGTGTTTACGTTTCTGTCCAGTATATCCTGGCTGTTCCGGCCTACAAATCCCTCATCCAGTCGTTCCTGGGTCTGCCTTCGAAGGTCTTCGATCATGCCCGTCAGCAGGACGATAACCTTGTATCCTGCATCTGAAGCCTTAGCAATCAGCCCTGTATAACTGGCTGTCTTTCCGGACTGCACGTCACCCATCACAAGGCCGCGCAGTTTCCAACTGGTTTCATTTACCGGATTCCCGCATTCAGTCAGGATATTGTTGGTATCTTCATCCAGAACCCGGACAATCTCATTAGCTCGTCCACTGGTCGTCAATAATCTTCTATAGCTATCCCAATAGTGCCACTTCATGCTTCCTTTGATGTCTGACAGCCAAGGCACGTGATCTCTCTTGTGCATCACCTCGCCAACGGTATGGGTCACGCCAATTGTTGCCTCAAGTCGGCTCCTGATATCTGCCAATATTTCTTGGTTCAGGGCACCGTCCAGCATCTCTAGCTTTCCTAGGACGTCTTCAAGTAGTTCATCTGTCAGGGGGCGGCCATTAATTATGCTCATGGCCACTCCCATGTGATCCATCTGCATTGTGCTCATTCAGATAGCTCCGCAAGGATTCTGATGTGGTGTTGGGGGTAACGTGCCAAGGGGTCAATATTGAGTGCAGAGGAGGGATCAAGCCCGGTAATCTGGATGAGGTTTGTCGCCAGATCAATCAGATCCTGGACAAGTGCTTCATCATCCGGCTGCCGATGATCCGAACACATGTCCGCATAGATCGCCTCCAGTGGGAGCGATCCTGTAAGAAGATCAAGGACTGCCTGAAGGTACTTCTGCACGTCTTTATCCAGCTTTTCGGAAAGCTTAACGATAGCAGGATGCTCGCTATTGATTTCGTATCGAAAAACACCGTGTCGTGGTTCAGTCCTTTGCCATAGTGGGACAAATTTTCCGATCTTTTCTTTTCTTCCTGGGTAGGTAACGGTCTTTCTGCTTGAGCTGACGAAATGCGGAATCAGATCTTTTAGCCGGTTTCTGACAATATCCGGCGGGTAGGCGGCTGATTTTTTGATGTCCAGTGCCCAGAGATCATCCAGGGAATTGGGGATATCCACCTGAACGCGAGTCAATTTAAAAAATTCATCCTTGGGAACCAGTCGGAACCAGGTACCCCATATGACAAGGCGTCGATTTCGGTAGATATAGAAGCCCTGGCTGCCTCTGAGGCCGCTTCGCCCACCCGCTTTCTCGATTTCTTCAGGTGAAAGATGACTGACGGGGGGCAATACATATGGTTTAACGGAGATCACAGCATCCCGGACCCTTATCTCCTGCCCCTCAAGAGGTTGCCTGAAACTGTTGGCTTTCAGAAAAGGATCCATTGGCATGACCTTCACCCCGTTTACATAGATCTCTATCGGTTCAGAGTGGACTTCTTTCTGCGAATATCTGTGGAAGACGAACCCGAGATGGTGGAGAAGACCAGCCATTCTGGCTTTCATTTCTTCCTGAGGACTTGAAGAGCCTGACATCATTCTGTCGAGGGACTGCCAGATAACGAGCGTTCCCGATTCCACGAGATTCAGGTTTTCGTAGAGTGGCAGTTGTTTCAGTTCTGCGAGATCCGGGACCAATACCACCCATTTCCCTTCGGTTAGACTTTGGAGGTAATCCAAGTCCCAGCATCTAGCATATGTTGAGCCATTTTGTTTGCTTAAAACCGTAACCCTTCGGCACTGCGACATAGAGGCCGTCTTGAGACCGAGACCAAATCTTCCCAAGTCATGATGCGCCCTTTGGGCATTCGGATTGCTGCTTCCAAGACGCATTGCATTGGTAAGCTCATCTGGGCTCATCCCTTTGCCGTTATCCAGAATGGCAACAAACGGATCTTGGCTAGCGTCATATTCAACATGGATTTTGGAGGCTGAAGCAGAAATACTGTTGTCGATCAGGTCCGCGATTGCTGTCTCAACCGAGTAGCCAATTGCTCGCATCGATTCAATCAGTGAAACCGGATCAGGAATAACCTCTAAAGTATCAGCCAATACTTGTTCCCTTTATAATTTGTCAGTGGTTTGAAAATATCACTTTTGCGCCGGGTTTGGGAAATACCGTCTTGATGGAAAGCAGGTGTTGCATCTGGCGGGGCTTGAATATCCCGCGCTGGGGATTGACGAGCGGAATGCGTTCCCCACGGAAAATGAAGCCCGGTTTCAGCTCATTCGAAGTGAGGTGGTCGTGCGCATCGGACAGCCGCTTCACATGTTCGAACGCGGCCATGCGGATCGGATTGTCGGTATCTCCCAATTCTTATTCCTTTTTTCTTGCCATCCTACCCCCAGGGAAGCTGCGCCGCAACCTGCTGATGTGAACCAGGTGCCACCGTGTAAAACTTAAGCCCCGTTCGATCATATGGCGCTATACTTTTACTTCCAAGCCTAAAAATGCAAAAGGTATGAGAATCATGAATCTTGCCCAAATAGAGTCCGAAATCCTTTCCCTGCCCGAAGAAGACCGCGCAAAGCTTGCGCAGAAGCTGTTGTTGAGCCTGGAAGAACCCACGAATGAGGAGTTCGATCGCATCTGGGGCGAGGAAAGCGCGCGCCGCATCGCGGAATTCGATGCGGGCCATGTACAGGCTATTTCGGGCGAGGTGGTTGCAGCAAGGGCAAGAGCATTGCTCAAGTGAAGCACGAATTCCTTCAGGATGCAGAAGCCGAGTATCTGGAGTCTGTCCGCTTCTATGAAGAGCGGCAAACCGGGCTTGGCGCTGTCCTGATCTCCGAATTCGAACACGCTTTGTTCCTGGCGCTGGAGCGACCTCAAGGATGGCGTCTCGTGCACCCCTCCGGGGTCAGGTGCATCGGCCTGTCCCGATTCCCGTATGCGATATTTTATCGGGTGATCGGGGATACCTTGCAGATCACCGCATTTGCCCATCATCGCAAGCGCCCAGGTTATTGGATATCCCGCCTTGGGCGGAATGTCCGGACCTGAATGTGCCGGAACCCGAAACCGGGTTTCAGCTCGTTCGAAGTGAGGTGGTCGTGCGCATCCGACAGCCGCTTCACATGCCCGAACGCGGCCAGGCGCATGAGGTGGTCCGTATCTCCCAATTTCTTCTTCCTTTTTTCTTGCCATCCTACCCCCGCGCGGGCTTCGCCGCAACGGGCGGTGCGGGATTGTTGCAATTGCAGGTATTGCGCATATAATGGGCCGATGAACAAAATCCTTTTCATACGCGCGGAATGGGATGCGGAGGCGGGTGTCTGGGTGGCTACATCCGACGACGTTCCGGGGCTTGCCACCGAATCCGATACCCTGGAGGCGCTTTCCGCCAAGCTTGAAACCATGGTTCCCGAGCTCCTGGAGGCGAACGGCTCCGCTGACGGAGTCGAATTCCCGTTCGAATTGCTGGCCCGCAAGTTCTCCGTCGCCCGCAAGCAAGCCTCCTGATGGGCGAAAGCTTCACGTCCGAACTCAAGCGCCTGCTTTCTGAAGCGGGCTGCCGATTCGAAAGGCACGGCAAGGGGGATCACGACATCTGGTTCTCGCCGCACACCGGAATCCGATTCCCTGTAGACCACAAGATCAAATCGAGGCATACCGCAAACGCCGTCCTCAAGCAGGCGGGGCTCCCCAAAAGATTCTGAACATTATCGGAAATGCGCATCTGCGCGGACCGGATTGTCGGTTTCCCCCATTGCATCTTCCTTTTTTCGCCATCCTGCCCACGCAGAAGCTTCGCCGCACCCATTGGCGGACACTGCCGACAAAGCTGGGTTATAATCCGGATAGATCAACGCGACGGAGGGGGAATGGCTGAGGACGACGGGAAGGAAAAGCAGACGGGACCGAATTACCTGGCCCTGGCGCTCAAGGTGTTTGCGGCCATCATCGTCTTCAACATCGTTGCGACGCTGGTGTTTTATTTCTTCATCTCTCCCCACATGATGAAGCATTGAGCAAAAAAAACACGCCACCCCCGCTGTGGCTCACAGCGAGAAATGGCGTGGAACGGAGCAACTCAAAAATCCACCAAGCAAGGTGAGTCCATTGTACAGAGCGGAATTTTTTTCGATTTGATCTGGATCAAGAGAAATGCTCGAATTCGTGATAAAATCCGATTATTATCCAGTTGGTTTTTAGATATTTTCAAGGAAACACATGGGTCTGACTCCATCTTACGCGGAACTGCGTGACGTCAAACTGCAAACCGTGCGGCAGGTGATTTCTCCGGAATGTTACGACCGTTCGACTGCGCGCGCCATGTTCTGGTATGTTTTCGATCTCGCGCTTTATCTGGCTGCGATTACGGGCGTTTTTCTCAGCCATCATGTCGCGCTCAAGCTTTTTTTCGGCTTCCTGGCAGGATGCACGGTCGCATTCATGTTCGTGTGGGCGCATGATGCGGCGCACGGCGCGCTGTTCAAGAGCAAGCGGGTGGCGGAAGTATTGGGAACGCTCTTCATGCTACCCTCTTTCAACATGTACAGGCTTTGGTCCTACGGGCACAACAAGGTGCATCATGGATTTACTTCGTTTACGCCGATAGACTGGATCTGGCGCCCGCTGACGCCGGATGAATATGCCGCGAAATCCCCCTTGAGGCGTCTCGTCTACCGCCTGGAGCGCAGTCCCTACACCTGCGCGCTGCATTACCTGCTCCGCGTCTGGTGGGCGGGCATGGTGCGATTCAAGCCCGATCCGAATTTGCGCGACAGGCATCTTTTTTCGCTCTCCAAGGTGCTCACCCTGGGTTTCTTCGTCGCTTATTCCGCGCTCGCCTATCGTTATGCCGGCGGCGTGTTCGGGGTGATTTCCGCGGTGATCCTACCCTTTCTGGTGTTCAATTATTTCATCGCGCTTTTCGTGTTTTTGCACCACACTCATCCTGACATCCCCTATTTCGACCAGCGCCAGGAGTGGAGCAACACGATCGGGCAGGTCTATTGCAGCACGATAGTGCGCTGCTCGGCCCTGAGCGAAATCATGATCCACAACATCATGATCCATGTTCCGCACCACGTGGACAACAGGATTCCATTCTATCATCTGAAAAAAGCCTATCTCGATCTCAGGCGTGAGTACGGGCAGTATATGCATGAATACCGTTTCCGCTTTTCCACCGTGTTCGATATTTTCAAGCGCTGCAAGCTTTACGATTACGAGAACAAGATGTGGTACAGCTTCCGCGAAGCTGCGGTATTGCGCCTCAATTTGTTGAGAAAGGCTGCCTGAGGCAGTTCGTTCACGAGCAGTAGTTCCCCCACAAGCCGGAAGTCATCCGGCTTCGTGCATTCCGCATGCCGGATTCATCTCGCCAGGTTGCTGTTTTTAGGCCTACATGAATGATTTTTAATGTGTTTTTAGACTGGTTCCGGTGTTACATCGAGGGGTTTCGCGGAAACATCGGTGTTACATTCGGCTGATTAAATACGCTCCGTAAGCACGGTCGTTTCGGTTAAGTGTGTCTTAAGCGAAGTTGAATAAGCTACGCGAAATTCCGAATCTTCGAGGGAGAATATGCAATGCATCCAGCCTTACTGGAGTCCGGCGCCAGGCAACAGGGCGAATCGCCCATGAAGGTGAGCGAGCAGGCGTATCGCAAACGTTTCCATGTCAATTTTTCCGGCCCCGAGGCAGAAGACAGGCAGGAGCTCGAGCATTTCATATACAAGTCCTTCAAGCTGGCATACGGCGCCCATGTGCATCATTTCATGCCGCAATTGATGAGCCTGAGGGATGTCAAAGGGGAATTGCTCGCGGTATGCGGCCTGCGCAGCGCAGGAGCGGAAAAGCTTTTCCTGGAGGATTACTTCGACGAGCCGGTCGATGCGGTTCTGAGGGTCCGGGCCGGCAGGAAAGTCATGCGGGAAGATATAGTGGAAGTCGGCAATCTTGCCGCCTTCCGTCCTGGAATGGGGCGCCATCTGATTGCGGTTTTGACGGCCCACCTGCACGAAATAGGCGTGCATTGGGTGGTGTTCACCGCGAATCCCGGGTTGCGCAACGCTTTCACCAAGCTTGGCATCGAACTGACCCCGATTTGCGAGGCGGACAGGACGCGGCTTCCCGCCGAATGTCAGGCGGGATGGGGATCGTATTACGGGAAAAATCCTCATGTGATGGCCGGGAATGTGCCTGAGAATTATCCCATTCTGCTGGAAAACCTGAGATTGCTGGAGCCTTTGCCTTGAGCGAAGTCATCGCGGCGCTTTCGCGCCATGTTTCGGGAGCATTGAGCGACGGCGAACGCAGCATCGCTTACCCTGAACTTGCCGGGATCGTGGCCGACATCGGTCGGCAGTTGCGCGCTTCCGGCGCGAGGACGGTCGGCATCGCGCTGGACAATTCCCCCCTGTGGGCGGCGCTGGATCTCGGGGTGTTGAGCGCAGGACTGATCTGCGTTCCCCTTCCGGGTTTTTTCAGTCCTTCTCAACTGGCTCATGTCATCCATGATGCCGGGATCGACACGATTATGACCGACAGGAAAGATTTTTTCCTGGGCCTTCTGGATCATGCGGACCTGCGCATTCTGGAGCGCGAGCATTGCGGCAGGAAGTATGCTGAAATCCATTGTCGCAAAAATGTGCAGGCGCAGGTGCCGGCAGGCACTGCGAAGATCACCTATACTTCCGGGACTACGGGGCAGCCCAAAGGGGTTTGCCTGGGGTGTGACGCGATCGAGCGCGTTGCGAAATCGCTCCTGCAGGCATCGGGGGCGAATGCGGACGACCGCTACCTGAGCGTGCTTCCGCTTTCCACCCTGCTCGAAAACATAGGCGGGGTTTACGTGCCTCTGCTCGCAGGCGCCACCTGCCATCTGCCGCCTCCCGAGAAAGTGGGTTTGCAGGGCGCGGCGAAGCTCGACGCGGTGCGCATGGCGAATGCCTTCAGGCAATTTCGCGCGACGAGCGCCATACTCACGCCGCAATTGCTGCAGGCGCTCATGGCGCAGATGGAGGCGGGGCTGCCCGATTTGAGATTTCTGGCAGTGGGGGGGGCGCCCGTTTCGATGCGCCTGCTCGAGCGCGCAGCAGAACTCGGCTTGCCTGTTTTCGAAGGCTACGGCCTTTCCGAATGCGCTTCCGTGGTGAGTCTCAATACCGCGGGCAGCCATCGTATGGGCAGCGCAGGCAAACCCCTGCCCCATGTGAGCCTGAAGTTTGCCGGGGACGGTGAGATTTTCGTCAAGGGGGCCGTCATGCTGGGATACTGCGGCGCGGACAACAGGGAAGATTATTGGCCCTCCGGCGATACGGGATATCTTGACGAAGACGGCTTCCTGTATTTGACCGGGAGGAAAAAGAACATGTTCATCACCTCTTTCGGCAGGAACGTCGCGCCGGAATGGGTGGAAAAGGAATTGACCCGGCACGGCGCGATCATGCAGGCAGCGGTCTTCGGGGAAGGAAAGCCCTGGAATACGGCCGTGGTCGTGCCCAGGGATCCGGCATGCGTCGGGGAGGCGGTACGGGAAGCCAACCGCGATCTTCCGGATTATGCGCGAATCGGAAAATGGCTGGTCGCGGACGAACCTTTTCTGCCCGAGAACGGACAGATGACCGCCAACGGCAGGTTGAAGCGCGACGCGATATGGCCGCTTTACCGGGAGAAAATAGATGCATTGTACGAGGAGAAATCATGACATTCTACGAGGACCTGCTCGCGAAAACCGCAGTGGAACGGGAAGCGCTCCTCTCACTGCCTATCGTCAGGGCGGGGGCGATGGGGCAGATTTCCCTGGACAGCTATGTCGCTTTCCTGACGGAGGCCTACCACCATGTCAAGCATACCCTGCCGCTCCTGATGGCTTGCGGCGCGAAAATCCCTGGGCGGATCGAGTGGCTGAGGACGGGCATGGCGGAATATATCGGGGAAGAAATCGGGCATCACGAGTGGATACTCAACGATATTGCGGCATGCGGGGAAAATCCGGATGTCATCCGCCATGGCGCGCCGAGTTTCGAAACGGAACTCATGGTGGCTTATGCTTATGATACGATAGCGCGCGGGAATCCCGTCGGGTTTCTGGGCATGGTTCTGGTGCTGGAAGGAACGAGCGTGCAGATTGCCTCGAACGCGGCGCGCGCGATCCAGGATAGTCTGAAGCTGCCGGATGCGGCTTTCACCTATCTGACTTCGCACGGGGCGCTCGACATCGGGCACACCGCTTTTTACGAGACACTTGTGAACAGGCTGGATGACGAGTTCGACAGGAAAGCCGTGATCCATTGCGCCAGGGTGTTCTATCGGCTTTATGCGGATATTTTCAGATTCTTGCAGAGGGAGATTCGATGAACTTGAACGACAGCAGGATATTGCTTACCGGGGCGGGAAGCGGGATAGGCCGCAGTCTTGCCCTGCAGCTTGGAAAAAAAGGGGCGAATCTCGCGCTCTTCGGCAGGAATGTGGCGAAACTGAACGAGATCGCCTTCGAAATTCGCGCCCATGGCGGCAAGGCCAGCGCGTTTGTTTTCGATATGACGGATTCCTCCGGTCAGGACGGCATCGTGCAGGAAGTCATCCAGTCTATGGGCGGAATCGACAT
Source organism: Burkholderiales bacterium (assembly GCA_019753155.1). GTDB lineage: Bacteria > Pseudomonadota > Gammaproteobacteria > Burkholderiales > JABEVD01 > JABEVD01. Next base: position 18,115 of record JAIELG010000007.1, on the reverse strand, counting down.
CCTGATCAACAATGCAGGCATCGCGGGGTTTTGCGAATTTTCGAACCAGAATCCGGACGACATCGAGCGCCTCATCAGGACCAACATCACGGGCCCCATTTTACTTACCCGCGCGGTGCTGCCCCACCTCGTCCGTAAAAACAGCGGCAGGATCGTGAATGTCGGATCGACTTTCGGCTCCATAGGTTTCGGTCATTTCTCGGTCTATTCGGCCACCAAGTTTGCGATGCGCGGATTTTCGGAGTCGTTGCGGCGTGAACTCGATCACACCGGAGTCGGCGTGACCTATGTCGCCCCCAGGGCGACCAGGACTGCGCTCAACGAGGATGCCGTGGTGGAGCTCAACAGGAGAACAGGCATTGCCATGGACGATGCGGACGATGTCGCCGGCTGGATCATCGAGGCGATCGAAGCGGAAGCCAAGGACTATTATATCGGCTGGCCCGAGAAATTCTTCGCGAGGCTCAACGGGATATTTCCCCGCCTCGTCGATAATGCATTGAAGAAAAACAACAGGATAGCCAGGGGGCTGGTAAAACACGCAAATTGACTTTTTAGGGAGCTTGGAAATGAAACGTTTGAAATTTGTTTTTTTGTTGGCAGCCGTTGCGGCAGGGCAGGCGAATGCGGACCAGGGACTCGACCAGGCGATCTCGCGCCTGCAGCACGAATGGGCCATAGTCAATTACCAGACGCCCGAAGACAAGCGCGAATCCGCTTTCCAGACGCTTGCAGGCATGGCGCACGATGTGTCCCAGCGCTATCCCCAGAATGCCGAACCCATGATATGGGAGGCGATCGTGCTGGCATCGGAAGCGAAAGTAAAGGGTGGTTTCGGCGCGCTTGGCCTTGCCAAGGATGCGCGGAGTCTGCTGCTCACCGCGGAAAAAATCAATCCCAATGCACTGGATGGCTCCATTTACAGCAGCCTCGGCTCGCTTTATTATAAGGTTCCGGGCTGGCCCATCGGTTTCGGAGACCACAAGGTGGCCAAAGAGTATCTGGAAAAGGCCTTGCAGGCGAATCCGAACGGGATCGACGCCAATTATTTTTATGGGGATCTGATGCTTGCCGACGGCAATTACGATGCTGCGATTACGTACCTCAAGAAAGCGCTTGCAGCTCCGCCCAGGCCCGGACGCGAAACGGCTGACGCGGGACGCAGGAGCGAAATTCAGGCCGATTTGAAGAAGGCTCAAGAAAGCAAATGATCCCATGAGAATACTCCTGGTCGAGGACGATGAAGCTTTAGGCGACGGTGTCAGGGTGGGCCTTGCCCAGGAGCGTTTCACGGTGGATTGGGTCAGGGACGGCAAGGAGGCCCTCGCCGCGCTGGAAGCGGAAAGTTATGCCTTGATGATCCTCGACCTGGGGCTTCCCCGTCTTTCCGGAATAGAGCTTCTGAAACTGATCAGGAGCCGCGGGCTGGCGCTTCCCGTCATCATCCTGACCGCGCGGGATACGGTTGCAGACAGAATACTGGGTCTGGACTGCGGTGCGGACGATTATGTCATCAAGCCTTTCGATCTGGATGAACTCGCTGCGCGGATCAGGGCATTGACGAGGCGAAAAATGGGGCGCGCCGAGCCGCTGCTCGTTCACGGCAATATCGTGCTCGATCCTGCCGCTCACAAGGTGACGCTCGATGGCGAGGTCGCCAATCTCTCCCCGAGAGAATTCGCGGTGCTGCGCGAACTGCTCGAAAATTCCGGCATCGTGCTTTCCAGGGACAGGCTCGAACAAAGCCTTTACGGCTGGAACGAGGAAGTCGAAAGCAATGCTCTCGAAGTGCATATCCATCACCTCAGAAGGAAGCTTGGCGCCAAGCTGATCAAGACTATCCGCGGCGTGGGTTACGTCATACAGAAGGATTGAGGATGCCTGACGAGTGTACCGTTTCGGCCTGGCTGAAATGGGCAAACGCATTTCATCTTTCCTTTACCGGAAATTCGCTCAGGAGGCGTCTCCTCAAGCTTCTCCTGTCCTCGATCTCGCTGCTCATGCTCCTGGTGTCGCTTCTGGCTTATCTCAATTCGCATCATGAGGTCGACGAGCTTTTCGATGCGCAGCTTGCCGAGTCGGCAAGGGTGCTGCTGGACGAGGCGAGCACCGAAGTTTCGGAAACTTCCGGCGTGACATCGGACAGCGATCATCCGGCCCATGAATACGAAAGGAAGATCGCGTTCCAGATCAGGGACAGCAAAGGCAACCTTCTGCTGCGTTCTGCGACGACGCCCCTGCGCGTGCTTTCCGAGCGTCCGGAGGGCTTCAGCGACAGCTTGATCGACGGAAAGAAATGGCGCGTATTCTCGCACTGGAACAGGAAACATACCTTGCAGATCCAGGTCGGGCAACTCCACCGGATCCGCGGCGAATTGTCCGGGAGAATCGCGCTCAGTCTGCTTGTGCCTTTCCTGTTCGTGATACCCATGCTTGCGCCGTTGATCTGGTTCAGCATCGAGCGCGGATTGAAGCCGGTCAACTGGATTTCGGACGAAGTGAGGCAACGCGCGGTCGAAAACCTCAAGCCCATCGTTGTTGCCGATGTTCCGGATGAAATCCGCCCCCTGACCGATTCGATCAATACTCTGCTTTCGCGCCTTGAATATTCCTTCGAGAACGAGCGGCGCTTCACTGCGGATGCGGCGCACGAGTTGCGCACGCCGCTTGCCGCGCTCAAGACTCAGGCCCAGGTTGCGCTGAGGGCGAACGAGAGCGAGCAGAAAAGGAAGGCGCTCGAACAGGTGATATGCGGCGTCGATCGGGCGACCCATCTCGTGCAGCAGTTGCTGACATTGGCGAGGCTCGATCCGCAATTCGCGCAGGTCGGGAATGCGAAATGCGATCTGCATCCGGTGGTGGTGCGGGTACTGGCCGATCTTGCGCCCGAGGCGCTTGCCAAGAAAATCGAACTCGCTTTCGAAGAAGATCGCGGCGCGCTGGTCGCAGGGGATGCGGAGATGATCGGCATATTGGCCAGCAACCTCGTCAGGAATGCGATCAGGTATACTCCCGAAGGCGGGAGCGTCGAAGTCAGGATCAGGGAGGATGTCGATGCGGTCTGGCTGCATGTCATCGACAATGGTCCGGGCATCGATCCGGAGGAAAGGGCCAACGTATTCGAGCGCTTTTACAGGACGCTCGGAAACCGGGCGAGCGGCAGCGGCCTTGGCCTTTCCATCGTGAAGCGTATTGCCGACCTGCATCATGCGGAGGTGACGCTGGATTCGGGTGAAGATGGAAAGGGACTCTGGGTCAGGGTCAGATTACGGAAATATCTGGAGCTTGTTTAGGGAGAATCCTTAAGGGAGGTGGTTTGGCTTTCTTGCCGGAAAATCTCGCGCTTGTCCTGGGCCTGTCCTTTTTCTTCGGGCTGGCCTTCGAGGAGTTTTATGTCAAGAATCCGAAGAAGCGCCCGGGCGGAGTCAGGACTTTTCCGCTGCTTGCATTGTCCGGAAGCGGACTGTATCTGATCGAGCCGGTCCATGTCGCGGCATTTTGCGCAGGCCTCCTGGTGCTGGGCGCATGGCTGTACGCCTATTACCATGCGAAATGGTCCGAGGGCACCCCCGTCGGCGAACCCGGAGGTGGCCTCATCATTCCGGTTTGCAACCTGATCGCCTATCTGCTTGGCCCCATTACATTGATCGAGCCGCACTGGGTCGCGGTTTCCTTCACCGTCAGCGCAGTGCTGCTGCTCGGGGCGCGCGAAAGCCTGCACCATTTTGCCCAGAAGCTGCCTGCCGAGGAGATCATGACGGGTGGGAAATTTCTCGTGCTGACCGGCATTATCCTGCCCCTGCTGCCGAATCACCCCGTAACGAATCTGAGCGTGATCACGCCTCATCAGGTTTGGCTTGCAGTCGTGGTCGTATCCACGCTTTCCTATGCAAGCTACATGATCCGGCGCTATGTTTCCCCGCAAAAGGGGCTTCTTGCCGCTTCCGTCCTGGGCGGGCTGTATTCCTCGACTGCAACTACCGTGGTTCTGGCAAGGCAGGGCAGGGAGGGCGCTTTTGCCAGGCACGAAATACTCTCCGGCATCGTTCTTGCGACTTCCCTGATGTATTTGAGGCTTTGCGTCGTGGTGGCGGTATTCAACCTCTCCCTTGCGATCTCGATCTTGCCTTATCTTTCAGGGCTTTTCGTGCTTGGCCTGTTGCTTTCCTGGCTTTGCAGGCTAGGGAGGCGAGGCGAAGCTACGGGTGAGCATGTGCTCGCAGTGCAGGCCAACCCGCTGGAATTGAGTTCGGCGCTGCTGTTTGCGGGCCTTTTTGTGGTGATTTCGCTGGCATCGGCCTGGGTCAAGTCGCAATTCGGGCAATCCGGAATTTACTGGCTTGCGAGCATCGTCGGCGTCACCGACATCGACCCATTTGTGCTGAGCCTCGCCCAGGGCGGGGCGAGTGGCGCAGGGATGCCGTCCCTGGAAGCTGCGATCCTGATCGCGGCTTCCTCCAACAATATCCTGAAAGCCATCTATGCTTCGACCTACCTGGGATTGCGCGCGAGCATCCCGGCAACTGCGGCGCTCGTTCTCCTGTCTCTTTCCGGAGCGCTTCTCGCCTTCGCCCTCTAGCCCTTCACCTCGAAATGCTGGACCATGGCCTGCAATTCGGCTGCGGTTCGCGTGAGTTCGATCGAAGCCTGTTTCGCTTCCTCGGCGAGCTTGGTGTTGTTCTCGACGAGATCGGTGATATGTTCGAGGCTTCTTGCGACTTCTTCGCTTGCAAGGGACTGCTCTTTCGAAGCCGCAGCGATATGCTGCGCCCCGTCCGTCACCTGATTGCTCGCCTGCATGATCTGCTTCAGCCCGTCGGTATTGGCGTGGCTGAGTTCTATGCTCTTGCCGACTTCGAGCACGGCCTGGTCCATCGATGTCACCGCAGCCTGGGTCACGTCGTGGATATTCTTGACCATGTTGCTGATGTCGGTCGTGCTCGATGTCGTCCTTTCGGCGAGTTTCCTGACTTCGTCCGCCACGACAGCGAATCCCCTGCCCTGTTCGCCTGCCCTCGCTGCCTCGATTGCGGCATTCAGGGCGAGCAGGTTGGTCTGATCGGCGATCTCCTTGATGACCTTGGTGATGTCGCCGATTTTCTGTATCGCTTCCTTGAGATCAAGAATGGTTTTGCTCGAGGACTGGACGGCCTCCACGACGCGCGAGGTCGCTTCCAGGCTCTTTTCCATCCTGAGGTTGTTTTCCTCGATGATTTTTTGCGAAGCGACCGCTGCGGATGCGGAATCGTTTGCGGAATTGGCGACTTCGGAAATGGACTGGCTGAGTTGCTCCATCGTGCTTGCGATCTGCTGCACATGGTCGTGCTGTTCGATCGAGTGATCGGCCACCTGGATGACCTGCGAGTTGAGTCCGCTGCAGCGGCCCTCGATCATCGATGCGGCGAGTCCCATTTCGTCCAGCATCACCTGGATATGCGCCTGCATGATCTGGATCGAACAGAAGAGATCGCCCATTTCGTCGCGGCCCGAGATGTCGATGTCGGCGCCGAGGTCGCCCTGGATGATTTTCTCGAACTGACCCATCGCCAGATCGAGCGGGCGCTTGACGAAAACGGTGGTGCAGCGTCCGATGAAAAAGAAGATGAAAAGTTGAAGGATGATCTGGCCTATGGTCAGATTGATCTGGATGTCGCGCAACCGCGAGAATTCAGGGCTCAGGTCGATCAGGATGTCGGAGGCGCCGTTGACGCTCCCGACATCGACCTGGTGGCATTTCAGGCAGTCGGTATGATGGAAATCGTGGCTGACGATATAGGGGGTGACCGCGCGGAAAACGGGATTTCCGCTCGAATCGGAAGTCAGCGCGTAATAGGGCTGCTTGGTTTCCATGGCCGTTTTCTCGATGTCGTCCTTGACATGTTCTTCGGGCAAGCCCGGGCCGAACTGATTGACCACCTGCTGGGCGCGGACCAGCCTCACCGACTTGATATGTCCGCTCGACTCGATCTTCTCTATCAGCAGCTTCCTGTTCTCCACGTCGCTGATCGCCCCGGTTTCCATCAGCATGTTCGCGCCGTCTATGGTTTCGTTGGCGATCTGCATTGCGCGGTCCTGGGCGGAGGAAATCGTATGGTCCCTGAAATTGCCGGCAATCCATGCCTGGGCTGCGACCAGGACGACGAGGAGCGTTCCCTGGATCACGATCTGGAGCTTGGTCTTGAGGTGCAGGTTTCTGAACCTGTATTTGTCGAACCTGGAGCCGATTTGCGCGCCCGATTCGTTGAGCGCTTTGTAGAGCGCGTCGGCTTCGAGTATTTCGGCCCTGGTAGGGGGATTCCTCACCGACATGTAGCCCACGATCTGGTTGTTTTCCTTGATCGGAACGACGAGCGCCTTGACCCAGTAATGATCCCCGTTCTTGCACCTGTTCTTGACTATCCCGCGCCAGGGTTTGCCGTCCTTCAGCGTATCCCACAGCCATTTGAAGGCCTGGGGCGGCATGTCGGGGTGGCGCACGACATTGTGGTTCTTCCCGATCAGCTCTTCCCTGGAAAATCCGCTCATTTGCACGAATGCGTCGTTCGCATAGGTGATGATCCCCTTGAGGTCCGTTTTCGAAACAAGGCGGAGCTTGCTCGGGAAGGATATTTCTACCTGAGTGACGGGAAAATTCTTTTTCATGGCGTATCCTCTTTGGGCATCTTGTTATTTTATCGGAAAGGATCCGGGATTCTTTAGCGGAGTTGAAATATAGTGCATTAACCGATCGTGATGCTCGGATATAATATGGACTTTGTCAAGAATTTGCAATGAACTCCAACATGAAAACCGAGCTTCTTCTTCCTGCGGGCAGTCTCGAAAAAATGCGTGCAGCCTTTTCTTTCGGGGCGGATGCTGTCTATGCCGGACAGCCGAGGTATTCCCTCAGGGCGAGGAACAACGAATTCGGGCTGGAGGAACTGCGGACAGGCATTGCCGAGGCGAAGCGTCTGGGGAGGAAATTCTATGTCGCGAGCAATCTGATGCCCCACAACGCGAAAGTGAAAACCTACCTCGCGGACATGGAAGAAGTCGTCGAAATGAAGCCGGATGCGCTCATCATGGCGGATCCCGGACTCATCATGATGGTGAGGGAAAAGTGGCCGGAAATGACCATACACCTTTCCGTTCAGGCCAATACCGTGAATCATGCATCGGTCAGGTTCTGGCGTTCGATGGGGCTTGCGCGAGTCATACTTTCCCGCGAATTATCCCTCGAAGAAATTGCCGAAATCAGGCAGTTCTGCCCCGATACCGAACTCGAAGTTTTCGTGCATGGCGCCCTCTGCATCGCCTATTCCGGGCGTTGCCTCCTTTCCGGCTACTTCAACCACCGCGATTCGAACCAGGGAACTTGCACCAACTCCTGCAGGTGGGATTACAAGGTTTCCCCGGCAGTCGAGGGCGAAGTCGGCAGGATCGGGAAAATCGACTTCGATTCCGCGATGCGGGCCGACTGCGGCGGACAGGCGCGGCATCCCCTTGCCGACGATGTCTACCTGCTCGAGGAATCGAAGCGGCCCGGAGAATTGATGCCGATTTTCGAGGACGAGCATGGAACCTACATCATGAATTCCAGGGATCTGCGCGCGGTGGAGCATGTGGGACGGCTGGTCGACATGGGCATCGATTCGCTGAAGGTGGAAGGGCGGACCAAGTCGCTCTATTATGTGGCAAGGACCGCCCAGGTTTACCGCCGCGCGATAGACGACGCCTTGGGCGGCAAGTCTTTCGATCCCTCGTTGCTCGCGGAACTGGAGGGCCTTGCAAATCGCGGTTATACCGACGGTTTCTACGCGCGTCACCATACCGAGGATTACCAGAATTACATGCGTGGGCATTCCGAATCCTCCCGCAGCCTCTATGTGGGAGACGTGGAGCGCATCGAATCGGGGATGGCCGAGATTTCGGTCAAGAACCGTTTCCAGGTCGGGGACACTCTGGAAATCATTCATCCTTCGGGCAACAGGATCGTGTCCCTCGCCAGGATGGAAAACGTCGAGGGAGAGGCGATCGATGTCGCACCGGGCGCCGGACATCGCGTTCGCATTCCGCTCGAAGCAGGGCTGGAACATGCGCTGGTCGCGCGGTTCCTGTGACATTCATCAAAGGATAACATTATAGGATTACGCTAAAGGAGTTATTCCACGGGGTGGAAATTGTGCTACGATTTTCATAAGATTTTCTCAATAGATCCAAATCATGTCCGAAGAAAATATCAAAGACGGCGCGGACCTCTCGAGGCGGGATTTTCTCGGGACGGTAACCGCAGGGGTTGCGGCGGCCGGGGTTGCGGCAGCGTGCGTGCCTTTCGTGAGCAGCATGAATCCATCCTCGGATGTGCTCGCCAAGGCGACTACGGAGATCGACATTTCGTCGATTCCGCCTGGAGAGGACAGAACTGTTCCCTGGCAGGGGAAACCCGTCTTCGTGGTGCACAGGACGGCGGAGCAGATTTCCGCCATGCGCGCATCCAGGGGCGGAAAGGATCCGGAGGAGGATGGGAAGCGCGTCAAGAAGCCCGAGTGGCTCGTGGTGGTCGGCATCTGCACCCATCTGGGCTGCGTGCCGAACAAGTCGGCGAACGGTTGGCTCTGCCCCTGCCATGGCAGCATCTATGACAACAGCGGCAGGATCATTTCGGGGCCGGCGCCCAGGAATCTCGATCTGCCCCCCTACCATTTCGTATCCGAAAACAAGATACTGATCGGAAAAGCGTGATGAACAAGATCGTTGCATGGATTGACGCCCGTTTCCCCCTGACCTATTTCATCAAGCACGAGTTGACGGACTATCCTACGCCGCGCAACCTGAGCTATTGGTGGGGATTCGGCTTCCTGGCCGGGATCGTGCTCGTGATCCAGATCGTGACCGGGATTTTCCTCGCCATGCATTACAAGCCGGATTCCAGCCTCGCTTTCGATTCGATCCAGCACATCATGCGCGAAGTCAATTACGGATGGCTGATACGCTACCTGCATTCGACGGGCGCTTCCGCCTTTTTCGCCGTGATTTACACCCATATGGCGAGAACCCTCTATTACGGCTCCTACAGGCGTCCCCGCGAACTCCTGTGGTGGACCGGGCAGGGTCTCCTGCTGCTCATGATGGCCACAGCTTTCATGGGCTATCTCCTGCCGTGGGGGCAGATGTCCTACTGGGGCGCGCAGGTGATCACGAGCCTTTTCAAGGCGACCCCTGTCTACGGCGAAGAAATCGTGACCTGGCTCAGGGGCGGATTCACGGTCGACGACCCGACCCTGACAAGGTTCTTTTCCCTGCATTACCTGTTTCCGTTCCTCATATTCGGGGCGGTGGTGATCCATCTCGTCGCCCTGCATACGGTGCGAAGCAGCAATCCATCAGGAATCAATCTGGCCGACAAGGACAATATTCCCTTCCATCCGTATTTCACGATCAAGGATCTGTTCGGCCTGGGAATTTTCATGATTGGCTATCTGCTCATCGTCTTCTTCAAGCCCGATCTGTTCATCGAGGCGGCGAACAATATCCCCGCGAACCCCATGCAGACCCCCGCGCATATCGTCCCGGAATGGTATTTTCTGCCTTTCTATGCGATTTTGCGTGCCGTTCCGGATCTTGCGGGCGGCGTGGTCGCGATGGCGATTTCGGTGCTGATTTTCGCCGCCATGCCTTATCTCGATAGATCGAGAATAACGGGCGGGGCGCGATACAGGCCGCTCTACCGCACGATGTTCTATGTCTTCGTGATCGACATTTTCGTGCTGGGGTATGTCGGGGCCCATCCTCCAACAGGCACCCTCAAGGCGGTCGGGGAAGTCTGCACGACGATCTACTTCCTCATCTTCCTGCTCCTGCCTTTCGTATCCAGATGGGAAGAAAAATTCGTTCTGGCAAGGGGCCTGCCGCCTGCTGTGGAAGCGATGGCGAGAAAAGAAATTGCGGAGGCGGAAGGCAATGTTTAAATTCCTCGGATTTTGCCTGATGGCGACTGTCGGGCTTGCCCATGCCGACGAGGCGCAACTGAAGCGGGGCGCCCATGTCGCGGTGGAGGTATGCAGCGCCTGCCACAGCCTGAAATACATCAAGTACAACGATCTCATGAAGCTCGGTTTGACCAGGGCCGAAGTCGATGCGATGCGGGGCGACAAGGATATCGGCGGGCCGCTGCTCTCGCAGATGGCGCCCAATGACGAGCTTGGCATGTTCGGCATCGTTCCCCCGGATCTTTCGTTGATGGCGAAAGCGCGCGAAGGCGGGGCGGTTTACATCCATGACGTGATCACGGGGTTTTATACGGATGCCAGGGGGCAGTCCGCCAACCATGCCTTTCCCGGAATCAAGATGCCGGACGTGCTCATGGTCGCCCAGGCGGATGCCGCAGGAAAAAAGGAAATCGATCAGAAGGCGAATGATGTTTCGGCATTTCTCGAGTGGGCATCGGATCCCCAGGCGCAGGAGAGGACCAGCCTCGGCCGCTACGTGATCGGGTATTTCGTATTCCTCACCCTGCTGCTGTATTTCCTCAAGAAGAAGATATGGAGGCGGCTGGACTAGTCGAAGACTACGGTCTTGTTGCCATAGACCAGCACCCTGTTTTCCAGGTGCCAGCGCACTGCGCGCGACAGCACGATCTTTTCGAGATCGCGCCCTTTCTGGATCAGGTCTTCGAGCGCGTCCCTGTGCGAAATCCTGATCACGTCCTGTTCGATGATGGGGCCTTCGTCCAGAATGTCGGTGACATAATGCGCTGTTGCGCCGATCAGCTTCACCCCCCGCTCGAATGCCCGGTGGTAAGGTTTCGCCCCGTGAAACGCCGGGAGAAACGAATGGTGGATGTTGACAATCCTGTCGGCATATTTCGACACGAAATCCCCTGACAAAACCTGCATGTAGCGTGCGAGCACAATGAAGTCGATGCCGTGTTCCCTGAGGAGCGCGAGCTGCCTCGATTCGGCATCGATCTTTTTTTCCGGACTCACGGGGGCAAGATGAAAGGGTATGCCGTGGAAGCGGGCTATGGGCTCAGCGTCGGGATGGTTGCCGAGTATCAGCGGGATATCGCAGTCGAATTCCCCGCTATTGTGGCGGTATAGGAGATCGACGAGGCAATGGTCGTAGCGTGATACGAAAATTGCCATGCGCTTTTTCGAGTCCGAGTCCGCGATGCGCCATTGCATGTCGAACTTGCGGGCAATCGGCTCGAAATGATGCCTGAATTCGCTCATGCCGATGTCGAAGTCTTCGAGATCCCATTCGATCCGCATCAGGAAAAGGACGCCGTCCTGATGCTGATCGGCATGCAGGATGTTCGCATTATGTCCGTAGAGAAATTCGGAAATACCGGCGACGAGCCCTTTCCTGTCGGGGCATGTGACGAGCAGCGTGGCCGTGTTTTTCCTGTGCATGAGCCTGAATCCGAAAATATCATTATACTAGCTCGCTAGATCATCAGGTGAACACAGATTGAACATTCCCCCGGCCCTGCGGGCGCTTTTCAGCCAGATTGCGGCATTCCTGCTGGTCGCGGTCCTTTTGAATCCTGCCCTGGAGCATTTCGGCTGGAATCCGCCGCTGCTCCTGCTTGCGCTGATCCAGGGGATATTCGCCGCAGTATTCTCCATGCCTCAGGAGAAATGGTGGAGGCCTATCCAGCTTTGTTTTGCGCCGCTCGTTGTGATTCTGCTGTCCTTCCAGATCAGCCCTTACTGGTTTCTTCTCGGTTTCTTCCTGTTGACTGTTTTTTTCTGGAATGTCGTCACGACTCGCGTTCCCCTTTTTCTCACCGGCAGCCGAGTCGAGGAAGTATTGGCGCAGCGCCTGCCGGAAGGGGAATTCGAATTCGTGGATCTGGGTTCGGGGTTCGGTGGCGTCATCACGATGCTTGCGAGAAATCGGCCGAACGGGAAATATTACGGCATGGAAATCGCCCCATTGCCGTATCTGATCGGGAAAGCGAGGTGCCTGAATCTTGCCAATTGCAGGACGGATTGGGGAAGCTTCGAAAAACTCGACCTTTCACGCTTCGATTTCGTCTACGCCTTCCTCTCCCCCGTTCCCATGCCGAAGCTTTTCGAAAAGGCGAAGCGCGAGATGAAACCCGGTTCGCTCTTCATCAGCAACAGCTTCCAGGTTCCGGGGGTCGAGGCCGGCGAAACGGTGAAAATCGGACGGGAAACCCTTTATTTCTGGCAGATGTGATTTCGGGGCGTTTTTCGCCGCTCGAACAGGGCTTCGATGCGGCGGCGCAGGCAGGCGTCGACCGGCCAGTTGATATCCGGGTTGGCGAGCCAGAAAACCACCTCCCTGACCACGCCTTCCTCCCCGAACTCAAAAGCCAGATCCTCCCGCCCTTCGAGGCGGCTGGCCCACGCGCTTACATCCGAAGCATTCAGGCTCCCCTGTTCCATTGAATTCAGGACCGCAAATACGTGGGATTTCGTGACCTGGGAGAGGGGGCGCTCGCAGGTATGGCTGTAACAGGCCAATTCCTCGATGACAAGGGGATCGGGCAGCGGGTTCGCTATCAGTTCAGAAACGAGAAAAGCACGGTCGCGCATGTCATCCCCCGAATTTATAATAGGTATACTCTTATCTACTATAAATTCTTCGGAAATTCAATGCAATACCCCCATAGTGTTTCAAACCGCCATCGGCGCGGTCAGGGGCGCATGGTGCCGGTATCCTTCCAGAAGAAAGTCCCCCGGTTCCACCTTCTCCAGCCATTCGGGCTCGTACTTGCAGGTCAATGCATAGTCCGGAATCCTGTCGGACAACACCAGTTGCGGCAACGGGAATGGTTCGCGCTTCAACTGTTCGTGGAGCATATCCAGATGATTCTCGTAGATATGCGCATCCCCGATGAAATAGGTGAACCAGCGCGGCGCGTATCCGGTCAGCCTTCCGACCAAGTGCAGCAGGGCAGCGCCTTCCGTGAGGTTGAACGGGGCGCCGAGACCCAGATCATTGCTGCGGACATAGAGGCAAAGGGAGATTTCCTTTTTTGCGGCATTGGGCAGGAACTGGTAGAGCAGGTGGCATGGGGGAAGGGCCATCTGGTCGAGTTGAGCCCAGTTCCATCCATGAAAAAGAATGCGGCGGTCGGTGGGGTTGCTCATGATGGTGTCGAGACACTGGCGAAGTTGGTCGACTGCCTTGTAAAGCAGGACTTTTTCGCAGCCTTCATCCGAAAATCGGGTGAGCATTGCATATCCGCGCAGCTTTGCATCGGCGATTTGCGCCTCTTGGGAGGCATCCAGAACCTTGTATGCAGGCCATCGACGCCACTGGATGCCGTATATTTCGCCCAGATCGTCATCCTCTGTCCGGTAGGGATTGGCAAGCCACTGGGGATTTTCGTTTGCGTTCTGATCCCACACTTTGCAGCCCATCGCGCGGAAGCCGGAGGCGCTGTTGCAGGCGCGAAGGAAGCCGACAAGCTCGCCGACTGCGGATTTGAATGCCAGCCTCCGCGTGGTCACGGCCGGGAATCCATCCCGCAGGTCGAAGCGCATCATTGCGCCCGGAATGCTGATGGTCCGAATGCCGGTTCTGTTTTCCTGCAGCGTTCCTGTTTCGAGTATGGTCCGAACCAGATCAAGATATTGTTTCATCCGGCGATTGTAACTTTTGAGAGGGTATTGTCAATGTTTTCGGACTTTGCTTCCATGAGGATTTTTTAGTATGCTAAAGCCTCGGCAGCAATCCCGATAGTCAGTTCCGGTTTGCAAAAACCGCCCGTCGCAATATAGAGGGGAATTTATGACGAAATTGTGCAAGCCGGAGTATCTGGCCAAAGCCCGGCTTTTGACTGAGGAAGAAACGGAGCGCCTGTTGTCCAGGATGCGCGGCAAGCTGCCTCGCAGGCTCGGGAAGGATAAGTTGAGCATGGAAGAAGCGCTGGCTATCCAGATGGAACTGGAGGACGAGCACCTGCAGGAATGGCGCGACATGATGGAGATCGTGAAAAAAAGGGAAAAGTGACTTATCCCGCCAGCATGTCCGCAAGCAGGGCAATCTGCTCCTGCTGAAGTTCAAGGGTTTCCCGGGCGTCCTCGAGGTTTTCCTGGCTGAGGCCGATCGATTCGAGTTCTCCGAGCATGGCTTCGGCCATGGGCGAGGGTGGCTTGCGGATTGCGCCTTCTCCCGTGATCGATTCGATGAGCCTGGCGAGGATGAGCGGGACATTGGATGCGTCGGGTTCCACGTCGTGATGGCCAGCGATCACGCTGATGACTTCTTCCGGAAGATCCCAGCTGCGCCCCAGGATTTCTCCGAGTTCGGCGTGGTTCATGCCGAATTCCTCCATTTCGACGCTAATCGGGGACACTTCCGGATGGGATTCGAGGCTGCCGAGGAAGGCGTCGAATTTGTCGGGCGCGAGGTAGGCGAGGGCGAGATAGCCCAGATCGTGCAGGAGCCCGGAGAGAAAAAGCATGTCTTCCGCGGGTCTTTTCGCGCGCGGGAGCATGTTGGACAGGGAGCGCATGCCGATCGCCATCGAGAAGCTGTGCAGCCACAGATCCCTCAGGCTGAAAATCTTGCTTTCACGCACCCTGATCGGCCCCATCAGGGCGATGGCTATGGCGATCGTCTTCACCCTCGACAGGCCGAGCAGCATTGCCGCGTCGCTCACGGTGCAGACTTTCTTGCTCGCCCCGAAAAGCGGCGAATTGGCCATCCCGATGACCCTGGCGGCGATGAAGGGATCCGATTCGATCAGGTTCAGCAGTTCCTTTTCACCCCTCACGGTTTCCAGCGGGAGCGAAAGAAGGTGTTGGGCTACGCTCGAAATCGTGGGAAGCGCATCTGTTTTCTTGATTTTGGCACGCAAATCATCCCTGGACATCATCGCCTCCCTGTTATGTTATTGGAATTTATGAGCCATTTTACTCCCGGAACGGATGATGGTCAAAGCTGTGCGGGTACGCTGTCTAGGGCACGAACAATCCGGGGAAATCTCTTTTCAGGTGATCGATTTTGGGCAGATCGTTGATGACGATATAAGGATTGTATGGGTGGCGGGCGGCGAAATTCTGGTGATGGGCTTCCGCCGGATAGAATGCGGGCAGGAGCGAAACCTGTGTCACGATGTTATCGGCATAGATTTTCAGCCTGGAAAGCTGTTCGATATAGGCTTTTGCGATTTTCTGCTGTTCGGGATTCGCCGCGAAAATGACGGAACGGTACTGCGTGCCTTCATCAGGCCCCTGGCGATTCAATTGCGTAGGATTGTGGGCGTCTGCAAAGAACACTTCCAGCAGTTGACCGTAGGAAATTCTGGAGGGGTCGAAGATCACCTTGACCGCTTCGGCATGTCCTGTGCCGCCCGCGCTGACCCTGGCGTAACTTGCCGTATCTGCGGCGCCTCCGGCATAGCCTGAAGTCGCCGATACGACGCCTCTGACATGTTGAAAGACCGCCTGCATGCCCCAGAAACAACCGCCGGCGAACACGGCTTCCTGCAGCCCGGGTTTTTTTGCCATGTCCACAAGCGGCGCCGGAAGGGGAAATGCCTGCCCCTCTGCCGAAGCCTGCGGGGCAATGGCGGCAAGCATGACGAGAAGAAGTGCGGGCATGACGGAGAAGTTCATATGCGATATGATCCATGAAACCCGGAATGGTTCCCTAAAGCATGGGATAGAGGACTTTCCATATGTTGGAGAGCACCTTGCCCTGCGCTTTTGCCGAAGGATGGAGGCCGTCGGACTGGAAATCCTCCATGTTGCCCGCGAAACCTTCCAGCATGAACGGGACGAGCGCCAGATCATGGCGTTTCGCGAGTTCGGGATAGATTTTGCCGAACGCGTCCGAGTATTTCAGGCCATAATTGGGGGGCAAGCGCATGCCGACGAGGAGCACGCGGGCGTGGTGCTTTTTGCAGGCGCGCACGATGGCATCGAGATTGTTTTTCGCGATATCGAGCGCGCCTCCCCGCAGGCCGTCGTTCGCGCCGAGTTCGAGGATGACGATCTTCGGGGAAAATTTCGTCAGGGCAGGCTCGATTCTGGCGAGGCCGCCTGTAGTGGTTTCTCCGCTGATGCTGGCATTGACGACTTTGAAAGGCGTTGTCGCCAGCTTTACTCTCAGGAGGTCCACCCAGCCCTGTCCGGTCGGAAGGCCATACCCTGCGGAGAGGCTGTCGCCGAAAACCAGTATGGTGGCGGCGAAAGAGAGGCCGGGCAGGAGGGCGATGAGGGTGAATAATATTTTCATGGGCTGAATCATGGGCAATCCCATTCTACGGGTCGTCGATCTTTGCAAGGAAATCGATACGGGCCTCGCCATTTTGCGCAATATCCGCTTCGAGATCAATCCGGGAGATGCGGTTGCCATCGTCGGGGCATCGGGTTCGGGCAAATCCACCCTGCTCGGGCTGATGGCCGGACTCGACAATCCCACGAGCGGCAAGGTTTTCATCGAAGATGTCGACCTGTTTTCCCTGAGCGAGGATGGGCGCGCCGGATTGAGAGGCGCGATGGTCGGCTTCGTATTCCAGTCCTTCCAGCTTCTTCCTGCCCTGACGGCGCTCGAGAACGTGATGCTCCCTCTCGAACTTGCGGGAAAACGCAACGCCAGGGCGGAGGCGAGCGACATCCTCGGACGGGTGGGTTTGGGTGCGCGCCTCGGACATTATCCCAGGCAGCTCTCGGGCGGTGAGCAGCAGCGCGTGGCGATATCCAGGGCTTTCGTGACAGCGCCCAGGATACTCTTTGCCGACGAGCCGACAGGCAACCTGGACGGCGCGACCGGGGAGAAGGTCATCGAACTGATGTTCGAACTCAACCGGGAAAAACAGGCCACGCTCGTCCTCGTGACGCATGATGCGGAGATTGCGAAGCGCTGCGGCAGAACGATCAGGCTGAAGATGGGGGCGCAGCTTGAGTGATCTGACGCTGGCCTGGCGCCTGCTCCTGCGCGATGCGCGTTCGGGGGAATTGACCGTACTGTTTCTCTCCATATTGATCGCGATATCCTCCATGACGACAGTGGGATTTTTCGCGGACAGGGTGAGGGGGGCGCTCGATAATCAGGCTCAGAAGCTGCTCGGTGCGGATCTCGTCGTGAGCTCGGACCATCCCATCGATGGCGTTTTCGAGTCCGCTGCCCTGAAAGCAGGACTACAGGTTTCGAGGACGGTGAAATTCCCTAGCATGGTGAGTTTCAAGGATTCGAGCGTCCTGTCCGAGATCAATGCGGCGGGGAAGGGCTATCCGTTGCGCGGCGAATTGCGCCTCTCCAACGGGGCGAGCGGCATCCCTAAGCCGGGAACCCTGTGGGCAGACAGGAAGCTCCTTGCGCGCCTCAATCTTGCCATTGGGGACAGGGTCGAAATCGGCGCTTCGGGTTTCAGGGTGGATGCCGCGATCGATGATGAGCCCGGAGCCGCTTTTTCCTTCATGAGCCTGGGCCCGGGCCTCATCATGAACGAATCCGACCTGCCGGCTACCCGGCTGATACAGGCAGGCAGCAGAATCCGTTATTTTTTCTATGCGGCGGGCGATGTGCTCGCAATCTCCTCTTTCCGGAACTGGGCGAAATCTCATCTGGAAAGGGGACAGAGCATGGAGGATGCACGGGAAGGCAGCCCCGAAATCAAGTCCATGCTCGATCGCTCGGAAGTGTTTCTCGAAATGGCTGCCCTTCTGAGCGTCGTACTCTCCGGCGTTGCAGTTGCCCTGTCCTCGCGGCGCTTCGTGGAGCGCCATCTCGACGGCTGCGCGGTCATGCGCGTGCTGGGCGCAACAGAGACACGCCTTTCGAAGCTTTTCCTCTGCCAGTTCACGATGCTTGGATCGACGGCAAGTCTTTTAGGGACGACGGCAGGCTTTTTCGCCCAGAATCTCCTCGCCGACAGGCTCGCCGATATCGCAAGCATCCAGCTTCCGCTGCCTTCCATGCTTCCCGCGATCGAGGGCAGCTTCGCCGGACTGATCCTGTTTCTCGGTTTTTCCCTTCCGCCCATCCTCGCCCTTGCAAAGGTTCCGGCGCTCCATGTGATGCGGCGGGAAATCGATCCGCCACGCGCGGGCTACGCCCTCGGACTCGCGGCGCTTGCGGCGCTCTTTCTTTGGGAAGCAAAGGATCTGAAACTGGGGCTGGTTCTGTTCGGCGGATTCGGCATTGCCCTGGT
>JAIELG010000059.1 GCA_019753155.1 Burkholderiales bacterium | reverse complement strand
TGAGTCCTTCGCCGCCTTCGATGAACAGATTGCTGTACAGCGCATAACCGTGGAGCAGGAAAGGCGCGATGATGACGTAACGGGTCCAGTTCCTGTCGGACTCGCGCACGCAAAATTGCAGCACTGCGATGAGGGCGTAAAGCAGGGAAGGGATCAGGTAAATTAAAAAGCCTGGCATTTTATTGTAGACTAGCAAAACAGCTTAAAGTGTACACCATCTCATGCCATATGGCATTAATCGGGAACCAGGGACATGCTAGACAACCTAACGACGCGGCTTTCCGGCGTAATCAAGACGCTGCGCGGGCAGGCGAGACTCACCGAATCCAATATTCAGGACGCGCTGCGGGAAGTCAGGATGGCGCTCCTGGAAGCCGATGTTGCCCTTCCCGTAGTCAAGGAACTGATCGAGGCGGTCAGGAAAAAGGCGCTCGGGCAGGAAGTGCTGGACAGCCTGACTCCCGGGCAGGCTTTCATCGGCGTGGTGCATCAGGAGCTTGCCCGGCTCATGGGCGAACACAATGCGGCCCTCGATCTGGCGGCGGTTCCCCCTGTCGTGATCCTGATGGCGGGCCTGCAGGGGGCGGGAAAAACCACGACGACAGGAAAGCTTGCGAAGTGGCTGCTCGATACCATGAAGAAGAAAGTGCTCCTCGTGAGTTGCGACGTTTACCGTCCAGCCGCAATCGAGCAGCTCAAGACCATCGCCGGTCAACTTGGGGTGGCATTTTTTGAATCGGACAACTCGCAAAAACCGCTTGATATCGCAAAGCATGCACTCGATTACGGCAGGCGCCATTATTTCGACGTTCTGATCGTCGATACCGCGGGCCGGCTTGCCGTAGACGAAGCCATGATGCGGGAGATCGCGGAGCTTCATGCCGGATTGAACCCGGTAGAGACGCTTTTTGTCGTGGATGCGATGCAGGGTCAGGATGCGGTGAATACCGCGAAAGCCTTTTCCGAAACGCTCCCGCTCACCGGGGTGATCCTCACCAAGCTCGACGGCGATGCGAGAGGCGGCGCCGCGCTTTCCGTGCGTCATGTCACGGGGAAACCCATCAAGTTCGTCGGGGTAGGCGAAAAGCTTTCAGGATTCGAAGTCTTCCATCCGGAACGCATGGCGTCCCGCATACTCGGCATGGGGGACGTGCTTTCCCTGATCGAGGAGGCGAGCCGGGGCGTTGACCAGGAAGAAGCGAAGAAGCTCGCGCAGAAAGTGAAGTCGGGAAAGGGATTCGACCTCGAGGATTTCAAGACGCAGATGCAGCAGATGAAGAAGATGGGCGGGATGAATGCGTTGATGGACAAGCTGCCCGCGCAATTCTCCCAGGCCGCCCAGGGCGCGCAAATGGATGACAAGGTGATTTCCAGGATAGAAGGCATCATCAACTCGATGACGAAGCTCGAGCGGGCGAAGCCCGAGATTCTCAAGGCGTCCAGGAAACGCAGGATCGCAGCCGGGGCCGGGGTTTCCGTGCAGGAAGTCAATCGGCTCCTCGCCCAGTTCGAGCAGACGCAGAAGATGATGAAAATGGTCTCCAAGGGTGGAATGGCGAAAATGCTGAGGGGAATGAAGGGCATGTTGCCGGGCATGCGCTGATATTTTCAGGAATGTCTTGCAAGGAAGGTCAATAGTATCGTAAAATTTCGCTCTTTTAGTTTTTCCTGATAGGTAAGCGATGGTTATCGTAAGGCTCGCTCGTGGCGGCGCAAGAAAACGCCCGTTTTTCAATCTGGTGGTAGCGGATTCCCGCAATACGCGTGACGGTCGCTTCATCGAGCGCGTAGGGTTTTACAACCCGATTGCGAACGAGGGGCAGGAAGCTCTGCGCATCCAGATGGACAGGATCAAATATTGGCAGGATCGCGGTGCGCAGTTGAGTGATGCCGTTTCCAAGCTGGTCAAGCGCTTCGGTGCCGCAGCCTGAAGCAATGGTTGTGATGGGGCGCATCGCCGCCCCTTACGGTATCAAGGGTTGGGTCAAGATCCAGTCTTTCACCGAAGCGGCGGATAGCCTGCTCGATTTTCCGGTCTGGTGGCTGGGCAGGGAAGGCGAATGGCGTGAGGCCCATGTGATCGAGGCTTTCCTGCATGGCAAGACGATCGTCGCGAACATCGACGCCAGCCCGGACAGAAATGTCGCAGAAAGACTGAAAGGTTTGCAGATCGCTGTGCCGAGAAGCAGTCTGCCTGCTGCCGGGGAGAACGAATATTACTGGTCCGACCTGATCGGACTCAAAGTGGTCAATCTCGATGGCGTCGAGCTTGGCAGCGTCGGCGACATCATCGAGACAGGCGCGAATGACGTGCTGGAAGTGAAGGGGGAATCGACTCACCTGATTCCCTTCGTGGGGAAGGTTGTTCTCGACGTGGATCTCGAGAACAGCGTGATTCGAGTCGATTGGGGCGCGGATTACTAGGGAAGCCCTGAGGTGAAAATAGACGTAATCACGCTTTTCCCGGAAATGGTCGACGCCTTTTCCCGCTTCGGCGTGACGGGAAGGGCGAGGGAAAAGGGTATTTACAGCCTCGGGCTGTGGAATCCCAGGGATTTCTCGAAAGACAATTACCGTACCGTCGACGACCGGCCATACGGCGGCGGCCCCGGAATGGTGATGATGGCGGGGCCCCTGGAAGATGCGCTGGATGCGGCGCTCGAAGGGCAATCGGGAAAAGTGGTTTACCTTTCTCCGCAGGGCGGGAGGCTGGATCATGAGAAAGTGATGCAGCTCTCGCGCGAACCGCGGCTTGTCCTGATCGCGGGGCGATACGAAGGGGTGGACGAGCGACTGATCAGCCGCAGGGTGAGCGAAGAAATCTCGATCGGGGATTACGTGCTCTCCGGCGGGGAACTCGCCGCGCTGGTGCTGATCGATGCGGTGATGAGGCAGTTGCCCGGCGTGCTCGGGGATGCGGACTCCGCTGTCGAGGACTCTTTCGTGCAGGGGCTGCTGGATTGCCCGCATTATACCCGCCCGGAAGTGTACAGGAATGATGCTGTGCCGCAGGTTCTTCTCTCGGGGGATCATGCGAAAATCAGGCGCTGGCGGCTCAAGGAGTCGTTGGGGAGAACCTGGCTCAGGCGCCCCGATCTTCTGGCGGCGCGGGGAATGAGTGTCGAGGAATTGAGGCTGCTTGAAGAATTCAGGCAGGAATTGAAACGGAATGATGTTTAAGGAGCGGCAAATGAATCTGATCGAACAGTTGGAACAGGAAGAAATCGCCCGTCTGGGCAAGACCATTCCCGAATTTGCGCCGGGGGACACCGTGATCGTCAACGTGAACGTTGTCGAAGGCGAAAGAAAGCGAGTCCAGGCCTACGAAGGCGTCGTCATCGCGAAGCGCAACCGCGGTCTCAATTCGGCTTTCACGGTGCGCAAGATTTCCTCTGGCGAGGGCGTCGAGCGTACCTTCCAGACCTATTCGCCGTTGATTGCGAGCGTCGAGGTCAAGCGTCGTGGTGACGTGCGCCGCGCCAAGCTTTACTATCTGCGTGAGCGCTCCGGAAAATCCGCCAGGATCAAGGAAAAATTGCCGGCGAGGAAGACTGCGGCCTGATATATTCGGGCGAACGAAAAAAAGGGCTGCGATTCGCAGCCCTTTTTTTGTTCTGTTCAGGCGCGGCGGCGAATGGCAAATTCCAGGACGGAAAGGCCGCCCTGGAACAGGAATGCGGACTCGGGTACGCTCGACCCGGAAGTCCATGTGGCGAGGGTGGCGCCCGAAGCCGGGGCCGATGAAAGAAGTAGCAGCAACGCTGCAAGCTTAGTCCTGTTCATATTGTATCCTTGAAGTTGGTTTGCGTTACATTTTGTTGCGTACTTCGCGGCAATAATCGGTCCAGGTAATTCAGATGCTTGTTGTTGAGCGAGATGGTGCTTCCAGGCATTTTTTGTCCGGGAAAGTGTAAAGTTTTTGACAGTGCGATCGGTGATGGGATCCTGGCAATGATGGAAATCGAGGAAACGGGTGCGCCTCCGGAGGATTTCATGCAGGACTTCTGCGAGGATGCGAAATTTTACGAGGCATTCCGGCAGTCACGCATCCCGGATTTCGACCCCGGCTATCTGCTCGTCAAAAAAGACGGCAAGCGCATCGCCACCGTCCCCTATTTTTTGATGGATTTTCGCCCAGGCGCTTTCATTGATCTTGCCTTGTTTCGGAAACTGCCCGTCAGCATGAAAGCTGCATTCGTGGGCCATCCCTCGGCTGACGTGGGCAGAATAGACGGCGAAGCGTCCGGTGAAGTGCTCCACGAGGTCAACGATTTCCTGTTCGCAAAAGCAGGCCTCGTCGTCTACAAATTTTTCAGGGAAAGCCTTCCTCTCCAGGAGTTTTTCGAAATTCCGGGGATGCCCATTCCGATCCTGAAAGTCGAGCGCGATTATTTCGCCGATATACATGGCCCGAAGAGAAAGCACCTGCACCGGGAAATCCATTTGACGGAGGGCCTGGAATACAGGGAGCCATCCGACTCCCTTCCCCTGGAAGAAATTTACCGGCTCTACCTCAATACCTACAATCATGGAGAAATGCAGTTCGAAAAGCTGAACCTGGATTACTTCAGGAACACCGCTCCCATCAGCCGTTATCTGCTGGTTTATTTTCAGGGGGAATTGATCGGTTTCGCGCAGTGGCTGCAAAAAGACGGATCGATCTGCGGAAAATACCTCGGCATGGACTACGAAAAGGGAAAGCCGCATGGCATCTACTTCGCCATCATGCTGCAGATGATCAGAATAGCCATCCGCGAAGGGTGCCGGGAAATCGATTTCGGCGTTTCGGGTTACGAGGTCAAGCGAAGACTGGGCTGCGAACTGGTGCCGACCCGCGTTTATTTCAGGCATGCCAATCCTGTCATCAATCGGTTGCTGGGGATGCTGGGGAAATGGATCGGGCTCGACTGATGCGGTGCTTGACGTAATATTATTATTTGCTAATATTTATGTAATCAGGCAATAAAGGAGATGCATCATGAGCGAGTTGATTATGCCTTTCGGGATAGGCTTTCTTATCGGAATTATCCTCTTTGTCGTATTCGAACGCACCGGCTTGCTGGACAAATGGCTGGGACTTGAGCCCGCGCCGAAGGCCTCCATGAAAGGGAAGGAAATGGGCACCTGATCGGGCTTGCTCGCCAAGGGTGTTGTAACACGGCGATTTATCAGGACAAATTCAAACGGGGGCGCATACTCTCGGATATGTGTTCGGCACAGGCAATGCGCCTTCAGAAAAATCCATGTCTGACTTTCATGATCTTGAGAAGGGGGAAACTGATATGAAAACCCTCGAATCATTGAAGAAAGAAGGGTATCCGTAAAATCTTGTGTATCGGAGTGCAACAAGATTGCCTGGATATCATCCCGATATCGAAAATTATGTTGATCCCCGAATCACCGATGCCTTCACTGTCATTTCGAGCTTGTCGAGAAATCCTGTCCTTCGGGATGGGATCCCTCGAATTCCTCGGGATGACAACATCGCTCCGTTGGGATGACAACATTGCTCCGTTCGGGACGACGGTGCGGGGCTCAATGTAGCGCAAGCGGGGTAAGCCGGGTCTCAACGGCATGCGATTCCTGAAGCCAGGTTCCTTCGACAGGCTCAGGGCAGGTTCCTTCGGCTGCCTCCACTGTCATTTCGAGCTTGTCGAGAAATCCTGTCCTTCGGGATGGGATCCCTCGAATTCCTCGGGATGACAACACCGCTCCGTTGGGATGACAACACCGCTCCGTTCGGGATGGCGGCGCGGAAAACAAGTCCGCATTCTGCAATAAATTCAGTGTGTTCCGAGCATGGATTCGAGGTCCCGCGCCATTTCTGCGGGCTTTTCCCCGTATTCCATGCGGATGCGCAGGCGGCCTGAAGGGTCGAAGACGAAACAGCCCGCCGTGTGGTCCATCGCGTAATGCTTCATGCTGTCCTCGATCTGCACTTTCCGGTAGACAACATGGAATTCATCCGCAGCTTTCCTGGTTTCCAGGGCATTGCCGTACAGTCCGAGAAAGCCCGGATCGAAGGATGGGACGTATTGTTTCAGGATTTGCGGTGTATCCCGTTCAGGGTCGATTGTGACGAACAGCACCTGGACCCTGCCTGCATCCTTGCCCATTTGCTTGAGCGCTGCGGCAAGATCGGAAAGCGTGGTCGGGCAGACATCCGGGCAGTGGGTATAGCCGAAAAAAAGCACGACAGCCTTTCCCTTGAAGCCTGAAAGCGATCTTGGCTTGCCGTCGAAATCGGTGAGGTGGAAATCCTTGCCGTAATCGACGCCCGAGAGATCCTGGGGCTTGTCGGAATCCTGCTTTTTCCCATCGCACCCGGCGAGGGCTGCGAGCAGGAGTATGATCCAGGCGAGGGTGCGCATGTCTTCGAGTCTCGATCCAAAATCCGATTCTAATCCCGAATTTGCAGGCGGTACAGCTTGCCTCTGTCGGTAAAACGGCAATTATGCAATAATCCGTATTATGAAATCGCGAAATCTTTACGACAAGTTATGGGAAAGCCATGTCGTCCGGGAGGAAACGGGCGGCACGGTTCTGCTTTATATCGACAGGCATCTGGTGCATGAGGTAACGAGTCCCCAGGCGTTCGAAGGCTTGCGCCTTGCGGGAAGAAAACCCTGGCGGGCGGATTCCGTGCTTGCGGTTGCGGATCACAACGTGCCGACGGCAGGGCGGGCGGGCGGCATAACCGACCCCATATCGCGCCTCCAGGTGGATACGCTGGATGCGAACTGTGAGGATTACGGCATCGAAGAATTCAGGATGAATGACCCGCGTCAGGGGATCGTCCATGTCGTCGGGCCGGAGCAGGGCGCGACCCTTCCGGGAATGACGGTGGTTTGCGGCGATTCCCATACCAGCACGCACGGCGCTTTTGCGGCGCTCGCCTTCGGCATCG
Organism: Burkholderiales bacterium; assembly: GCA_019753155.1. GTDB lineage: Bacteria > Pseudomonadota > Gammaproteobacteria > Burkholderiales > JABEVD01 > JABEVD01. The sequence goes on along the minus strand of JAIELG010000059.1, from coordinate 21,847 downwards.
GAACTTCCGAGGTCGAGCATGTGCTCGCCACCCAATGCCTGTTGATCGGGAAATCGAAAGCGATGCGCATACTGGTCGAGGGGGAACTCAAGGCCGGTGCGGGCGCGAAGGACATCGCGCTGTATGTCATCGGTAAAATCGGCACCGCAGGCGGGACGGGGTATGCCATCGAGTTCATGGGAAGCGCGGTCAGCCGGCTTTCCATGGAAGGGCGCATGACGCTTTGCAACATGGCGATCGAAGCGGGCGCGCGCGCCGGGATGGTGGCAGTGGACGAAAAAACCATAGACTATTTCAGGGGCAGGCCGTTTTCTCCCAAGGGAGAGATGTGGGACGCGGCATGCCGCTACTGGCGCACATTGAAAAGCGATGAAGGCGCGGATTTCGACGCGACGGTGACGATCGATGCGGGAGAAATCAGGCCCCAGGTGACATGGGGAACCTCCCCGGAGATGGTCGCATCGGTGGATGGCGCAGTGCCCGATCCGGACGAGGTTTCCGACCCGGTGAAGCGCCAGGGCATGGCGCGCGCGCTGGAATACATGGGACTTGTTCCCAACATGCGCATACGGGATATCAGCCTTGACAAGGTCTTCATCGGCTCCTGCACCAATTCGAGGATAGAGGATCTCAGGACGGCGGCAGGCGTGGTGAAAGGGCGGCATGTCGCGAATACCGTCAGGCTCGCCATGGTCGTTCCGGGTTCGGGACTCGTCAAGCGCCAGGCCGAGGAAGAAGGACTCGACAGGATTTTCCTCGATGCCGGATTCGAGTGGCGCGATCCCGGCTGCTCGATGTGCCTTGCCATGAACGACGACAGACTGTCCCCAGGCGAGCGCTGCGCATCGACTTCGAACAGGAATTTCGAGGGCAGGCAGGGGCCGGGAGGCAGAACCCATCTGGTGAGTCCCGGGATTGCGGCGGCTGCGGCGATTGCAGGGCATTTCGTCGATCCGGAGGAATTGAAATGAAGGCATTCAGGCATCTCGACGGCCTCGTCGCCCCACTGGATCGGCCCAACGTCGACACCGATGCGATCATCCCCAAGCAGTTCCTGAAATCCATCCGACGCAGCGGCTTCGGCCCGAATCTTTTCGACGAATGGCGCTATCTGGATCGCGGCGAACCTGGGATGGACAACGGCAGCAGGCCGCTGAACCCGGACTTCGTGCTCAATGCCCCGCGCTACCGGGGCGCGCAGATACTGCTTGCCAGGGAGAATTTCGGCTGCGGCTCGTCCCGCGAGCATGCGCCCTGGGCGCTGGAAGATTACGGGTTCAGGGCCATCATCGCGCCTTCCTATGCCGATATTTTCTACAACAACTGTTTCAAGAATGGCCTGCTTCCCATCGTGCTGGATGCGCAAATCGTCGACAGGCTGTTCAGGGAGACTTTCGGGAGCGTGGGCTACAGGCTCTCCGTGGACCTCGAAAAGCAGCATGTCGAAACCCCTTCAGGTGAACGCTTCGGATTCGGGGTGGATGCATTCAGGAAGCATTGCCTCATCGAAGGTCTGGATGACATCGGTCTCACACTGCTTCATGCCGAAGCGATCAGGGCTTTCGAAGCCAGGCGGGAGGCGGAACAGCCCTGGCTTTTTATCGGGAATGAAAAATGAAAATTGCAGTCCTGCCGGGGGATGGCATCGGGCCGGAGATCGTGGCCCAGGCCGTCAAGGTTTTCGATGTGCTTGCGAAGGAAGGCACGCCGATCGAACTGGAATATGGGGATATCGGCGGAGCGGGGTACGATTCCGCGGGGGATCCCTATCCCGCATCGACTTCCGCATTGTCTAGGGATGCCGACGCGGTATTGCTGGGCGCGGTAGGAGGGTACCGTTACGACAGCCTGCCGCGTCCGATGCGGCCGGAGCAGGGGCTGCTCAGGATCAGGAAGGAACTCAATCTTTTCGCCAACCTGCGCCCTGCCGTGCTCTATCCCGAGCTTGCCGGCGCATCCTCTCTGAGGCCGGAAGTGGTTGCGGGGCTCGACATCATGATCCTGCGCGAGTTGACCGGAGACATTTATTTCGGTCAGCCCAGAGGCCTGAGGAGGACGGCCGATGGAGAGCGGGAAGGATACGACACCATGCACTACTGCGAGTCCGAGATTGCAAGGATCGCCCATGTCGGCTTCAGGACTGCAATGAAGCGCAACAAAAGGCTCTGTTCGGTGGACAAGGCGAACGTGCTCGAGACGAGCGTGCTCTGGCGCGAAGTGGTCATGGAGATCGCCAGGGGCTACCCGGAAGTCGAGCTTTCCCACATGTATGTCGACAATGCGGCCATGCAGCTTGTCAGGAACCCCAGACAGTTCGACGTGATCCTGACGGGAAACCTGTTCGGCGACATTCTCTCCGATGAAGCTTCCATGCTGACGGGATCGATCGGGATGCTGCCTTCCGCGTCCCTCGATGCCAACGGAAAAGGGCTTTACGAGCCTATACACGGCTCGGCCCCGGATATCGCAGGCCGGAATATAGCGAACCCCATTGCGACCATTCTTTCGGTTGCGATGATGCTGCGCCATACCTTCGACGACGAGGTCGGCGCATCGCGGGTGGAAAACGCGGTCAGGAAAACGCTCGCCGAAGGCTATCGCACCCCGGATATCCATCAGGAAGGGACGCTGAAGGTCGGAACGAAAGAAATGGGCGACGCCGTTGTGTCAAGACTTTGAGATTGAAGGATCGAGATGAGCAGGAAATACAATGTTGCAGTTCTGGGCGCGACCGGCGCAGTCGGGGAGACGATGCTTTCCATACTGGAAGAGCGTAAATTTCCGGTGGGCGAAATCTATCCGCTTGCGTCGAGCCGTTCCGCGGGCAGCACGATCCGTTTCAACGGGCGCGATGTGACCGTGCTCGATGTCGCCGATTTCGACTTTTCGAAGGCGCGGATCGGGCTTTTTTCGGCTGGAGGCAGCGTATCCGCGGAATATGCCCCGAAGGCAGCCGCCGCAGGATGCATCGTGATCGACAACACTGCGCATTTCCGTTACGAAGACGATATCCCGCTTGTCGTGCCTGAAGTCAATCCGCACGCCATTGCGCAATACAAGAATCGCGGCATCATCGCCAACCCGAATTGTTCGACGATACAGATGCTGGTCGCATTGAAGCCGATCCACGATGCCGTGGGAATCGAGCGCATCAATGTCGCAACCTATCAGGCCGTCTCCGGAACCGGGAAGGAAGCGATAGACGAACTTGCCCGTCAAACCACCGATCTCTTCAACCACAAGGAAGTCGCCTGCGAAATCTATCCCAAGCGCATTGCCTTCAACGTGCTGCCGCATATCGACGTTTTCATGGAAAACGGTTACACGAAAGAGGAAATGAAGATGGTTTGGGAAACCCGCAAGATCATGGAGGACGAGTCGATCATGGTGAACCCAACCGCAGTCAGGGTTCCCGTGTTTTACGGTCATTCGGAAGCGATACACATCGAGACGCGGAAAAAGATCAGCGCGCAGGATGCGACGGAACTACTGGAGAAATCTCCGGGCATCGTCGTCATGGACGGGCGCGTGCCCGGGGGATATCCGACGCCTGCAACGGATGCGGCAGGACGCGACCCGGTATTCGTCGGCAGGATACGGGAGGATATTTCCCACCCGACGGGACTCGATTTATGGGTCGTCAGCGACAATGTCAGGAAAGGCGCTGCGCTCAACAGCGTACAGATCGCGGAGATTTTGATTGAAAAATATCTTGATTAAGAGATAATAAGGTGCTCCGAGTCATTCCAAGCCGATATCCATTTTCCAGGCGAAGGCCCTGTTCATGATAAGACCGTTGCTTAAAGTCTTGCTGCTTGCCGGAGGTCTTTGCCTGTCCAGCCTTTCCCAGGCGGCCGGACTCGGGGAATTGAAGGTCATTTCGGCGTTGGGTCAACCCCTCAGGGCCGAAATCGATCTGGTTTCGATGAGAAAAGGGGAATCCGAGTCGCTGGCAGCGCGTATCGCCCCGGTCGATGCATATAAACTGGCTGGGGTCGAATACAATCCCCTGCTTGCCAACGTCAAGGTCAGCATAGCCGCCCGTCCGGACGGACAGCCTTACGTCAAACTAGCCTCCCCCGAAGTCGTGAACGATCCTTTTGTGGACGTGATGATCGAGGTTTCCTGGTCTTCCGGCCAGTTGAGGCGCGAATATACCATGCTGTTCGATCCCGTGGAGTTTGCAAAGGCGCCGGTTGTCTCGCCCCCGGCATCCATGCCGGAAAAGCGGGTCGAGTCCCCAAGCGCGCCTGCCCCGGAAAAAGCTGAAGCCAAGGCTGAAAAATACGGTCCGGTGAAGCGCGGAGAGACGCTGAGCGGAATCGCGCTTGCGACCAAGCCGGAAGACATCAGCCTGGAGCAAATGCTGGTTGCGCTGTATCAGGCGAACGAACAGGCTTTCGAGGGGAAAAACATGAATATCCTCAAGGCCGGGAAAATTCTGAGAATTCCGGGGAGCGAGGAAATCGCCTCCATAGGAAAGAATGAAGCGGTGAAGGTCGTGAAGGTTCAGGCTGTAGACTGGAACGCCTATCGCCAGAAGCTTGCTTCGACCGTCGTCGAGCGTGGGGGCGGACTCAGGCGCAGCGTTTCAGGAAAAATTACTGCCTCGGTCGAGAACAAGGCGGCGTCCGTTTCGCCCCAGTCCCAGGAAGTGCTGAAATTGTCGAAGGGTGAAGCGTCTTCCGTACGGGCGGAAGAACAGGCTGCCCAGATCAAGTCCCTGAACGATGCGAGCGAGCGCATCCTGATGCTCGAGAAGAACATCCAGGAAATGAGGAAATTGCTTGCCATGAAGAACAAGGCATTGGCTGAAGCGAAAGGCGCAGCAAGCGCGCCGATTGCGATACCACATGCAGCGCCGCCGAAAGCGGCGCCTTCCTTCTTCGACGACATCATGGGCAATCCGGTTCTGCTCGGGGTCGCAGGAGGCACGGTGCTGGGTCTGGCGGGCATAGGCATGTTGATTGCGCGCAGGAGAAAGACGGTTCAGGACGTTCCCATGCCGGCGGAGCAGGCGGCGAGGCGCTCCGAACCCGGGCTGGAGAGGCCGATACTGAAAGATGCATCGATTCGTGCTGGAGAACCCGATCCGCTGGAAGAGGCCAGGCTTTATTTCTCCTACCGCCGGTATGCGCAGGCCGAGGAGATTGTGAAGGAGGCATTGCAGTCGGATCCGGCGAATTTCGAAGCCCATCTGCTTCTCATGAAAATCCACGCGCTGGGCAACGACAAGGATGCGTTGGAGCTTGCGGCGCGGAGATTGCAGGCGGTTGCCCCGCCTTCGGAAATATGGGCGCAGGCGATGGAGATCGGCTTTTCTGCCGATCCGAAAAATCCGCTTTATGGCGGAGCGGTCAAGGATGCCGCCGTTCATGAGCATGCTGCAATCGAGGCCGAACCTTCCAAGGAGAGCCTGGACTTCGATCTGGATTTCGATTCGGGCAGCGCAGCGGGAAGCGATGTCGATCTGAATCTTGGGGAGCATTTCGATGTTCTTCCCGAGGAAAAATCCGGAGCGATTGATTTCGATCTTTCCTCGATGGCGGAGGCGCCTGTTGCAACACAAGAGGCGGCGGCTGAGGAAGAAGCATCCATTGATTTCGATATGTCTTCCATGATCGAGGTGCCGCCTGCCGGAGCCGAAGAGGAAGCGCCGGTCGATTTCGACCTCACCGAATTCGTCGAGGCAGCGCCTGAAGTTTCCGAATTCGTCGAGGCAGCGCCTGAAGTTTCCTCGATGGCGGAGGCGCCTGCTGCAACACAAGAGGCGCCGGCTGAGGAAGAAGCATCCATTGATTTCGATATGTCTTCCATGATCGAGGTGCCGCCTGCCGGGGCCGAAGAGGAAGCGCCGGTCGACTTCGATATCTCCTCGATAGTGGAGGAGCCTGCCGAAGTTCCGCAAGCGCCGGTCGACTTCGACCTCTCCGAATTCGTCGAGGCAGCGCCTATCTCCGAGTTTGTCGAGGCGGCGCCTGAACTCTCTTCCATGATCGAGGCACCGCCTGCCGGGGCTGAAGAGGAAGCGCCGGTCGATTTCGATATCTCCTCGATGGTGGAGGAACCTGCCGAAGTTCCGCAAGCGCCGGTCGACTTCGACCTCTCCGAATTCTTCGAGGCAGCGCCTATCTCCGAATTCGTCGAGGCAGCGCCTACCTCCGAGTTCGTCGAGGCAGCGCCTGAACTCTCTTCGATAGCTGGAGTCGAGGCGGATGAAGTCGCCGCCAAAGCGCCGCCACCTGAAATCTCCGGGTTCGACATATCCGATATTCCCACGCTCGTGCAGAGCGCAAGCCGAGCCAGGGAGCCGGAAATGGTCATGCCGGATGTCGACCTCAACCTGGGAGAAGAACCCAAAGCTTCCGGACCCAAGGAACCGCTTTGGTACGAAGTTGCGACCAAGCTCGATCTTGCCAAAGTCTATCAGGAAATGGGCGACCATGAAGGCGCGCACGAGATTCTCGAAGAAGTGATGAACGAAGGCGATGCCGACCAGAGGGCGATGGCGAAGTCCATGCTGGGCAGTCTTTCCAAGTCCTGATTGAATGCTCGATTTTTTTTACCTGCACCCTGCGACCAGGATACTTCTCTGGATAGCGCTCGCCATGTTCTCCTTTTCGGCGCACCCCATCGCGCTCTCTGCATTGAGCCTCGTTCTGGCGATTTTTCTGGGGCTTCAGGGGTGGAGCGGGTTTTTCGGCCTGCTGCGCAGAATCCGCTGGATATTGATTTCGCTTCTGATGATTTACGCTTTTTCGACGCCGGGGGAGCCGCTCTTCCCTGAAGGTCCGACGCTCGAAGGTCTTGCCTCGGGCGCAATGCAGGCGTGGCGGATTATCCTGACCGTCGCGCTTCTGGCATTCCTGCAGGGGTCGACTTCCAGGGAAAAAATGTTGAGCGGCATCTATACGCTCCTCTTCCCGTTGAAGCGTTTCGGACTCGAAGTCGAGCGTATTGCGGTGAGACTGATGCTTACCCTGCATTATGCGGAAGAAAAAAGGAATGGGGACTGGAAGGCGCTGATTCTGGATGCTTTCCGGGAAAACGAAGTTCCGGTGACGAATCTGAGCCTGTCCCTGTATCGCTTCAGAATGCGCGATGGGGCGGTTTTTCTTGCGCTGGCCGCCGCTTTGATGCTGTGAGAATAGCGATAGGACTGGAATATGACGGGAGCGGCTTTCATGGCTGGCAAAGCCAGCCTTTCGGTTGCACGCTCCAGGATGAAATCGAGGCGGCGGTATCCGTGATCGCAGGCGGGAAAACCGAGGTCTTCGGCGCGGGCAGGACGGACAGGGGCGTGCATGCATTGCGCCAGGTCGCGCATTTCGACATCGGGGTCGAAAGGCCGCTCCAGGCATGGGTGCGTGGAGTCAACAGCCACTTGCCGCAAGGCATTGCCGTGCTTTGGGCGAGACCTGTCGCCGATGAATTTCATGCCCGCTTTTCCGCGATTTCGCGCAGGTATCGCTACCTTCTGCTCAACCGCGCGGTGCGTCCCGGATTGATGAACGGCAAGGTGGGGTGGTGCCATTGGCTTCTGGATGTGGAGAAAATGCAGGAGGGGGCATCCCATCTTGTCGGCGAGCATGATTTCAGCGCATTCCGGGCTGCCGAGTGCCAGGCGAATTCGCCCGTCAGGGAGCTTCATGCGATAGACATAGCAAGACATGGCGATCTCGTCGTGTTCGATATCAGCGCAAACGCGTTTCTGCACCATATGGTGAGAAACATCGTGGGGAGCCTGGTGTTCGTGGGCAAGGGCAAATGCGGGCCGGACTGGATTCTGGAACTTCTGAAGGCGAAGGATCGCACGCTTGCCGCTCCGACGTTTTCGCCATCCGGGCTGTATCTTGCGGAAGTGGCCTACGACAGCAAGTGGGGCTTGCCGTCTCAAGCCGGTTGCGGCATCGAGCTGGAGGGAATTTGAAACCTGTCAAAATATGCGGAATCACCCGGGTCGAAGATGGGCTTGCCGCAGCGCATGCGGGTGCTCATGCGATAGGGCTGGTTTTCCACGAAAAAAGCCCGCGCTGTGTCGGGCTCGAAAGGGCGGACGAAATCGTGAAAGCGCTTCCACCCTTCGTGAGTTCGGTGGGCCTGTTCGTGAATCCGGAAAGACGCAAGGTCGAGGAAGTGCTCGCCTGCGTCCATCTCGATCTTCTCCAGTTTCATGGGGAAGAGGAGGAGGCATTTTGCAGCAGCTTCAGTGTGCCCTATATCAAGGCGGCGCGAGTCAAACCCGGCGTCGATTTGGTACAATACGCGGCCAGTTATCCATCGGCAAAGGGAATGTTGCTCGATGCCTGCGTTGAAGGGATGAAAGGCGGCACGGGACATGTTTTCGACTGGAGTCTGGTTCCCGTGAATATGCCATTGCCCGTGATACTTGCGGGAGGGCTCGATCCGGACAATGTGACAGAGGCGATCCTGAAGGTCGATCCCTGGGCGGTGGACGTGAGCAGCGGGGTGGAATCCTCGAAAGGGATCAAAGATGCGGCCAGAATCGCCGCTTTCATGCAGGGAGTGAGAAAAGCTGATGTATGATTTTCCGGACAGTCGCGGACATTTCGGCCCATATGGCGGGATTTTTGTCGGCGAGACATTGATCGACGCCATCGATGAATTGCGCGCCGCTTACGAGCGCTACAGGATCGACCCCGATTTCATGGCCGAGTTCGAGCACGATCTCAGGCACTATGTCGGACGCCCCAGCCCGATTTACCACGCGAAGCGCTGGTCGGAGCATTTGGGTGGGGCGAAAATTCTTCTGAAAAGAGAGGATCTGAATCATACCGGCGCGCACAAGATCAACAACACCGTAGGCCAGGCCATGCTCGCGAAGCGCATGGGGAAAATGCGCGTGATCGCCGAGACGGGCGCAGGTCAGCATGGCGTTGCAACCGCGACGGTCGCGGCACGCTACGGCATGGAATGCGTGGTTTACATGGGCTCGGAGGATGTCAAGCGCCAGGCGCCCAACGTGTTCAGGATGAAGCTCCTGGGCGCGACCGTCATTCCCGTGGAAGGCGGATCGAAAACGCTCAAGGATGCGATGAACGAAGCGATGCGCGACTGGGTCACCAACGTCGAGAGGACGTTCTACATCATCGGCACGGCCGCGGGTCCCCATCCCTATCCCATGATGGTGCGCGACTTCCAGTCCGTGATCGGGCGGGAAGCGCGCGTACAGATGATGGAAAGCTACGGGCGCCAGCCGGACAGGCTCATCGCCGCGGTGGGCGGCGGCTCGAATGCGATCGGGCTTTTTTATCCCTATATCGGGGACGAAGCCGTGCGCATGACGGGCGTCGAGGCGGCAGGGGACGGCATAGAGACGGGGCGCCATGCAGCGCCGCTTTGCGCGGGAAAGCCTGGCGTGCTGCACGGCAACAGGACTTATCTCATGCAGGACGAAAACGGTCAGATTTCCGACACGCATTCGATTTCGGCGGGACTCGATTACCCCGGCGTGGGGCCCGAGCATGCCTGGCTCAAGGACTGCGGGCGCGTGGATTACGTTGCAGTCACGGACGATGAGGCGCTCGATGCCTTTCATGCGCTGTGCCGCTTCGAGGGCATCATTCCCGCCCTGGAATCTAGCCATGCGCTCGCCTATGCGGCGAAAATCGCCCCGACCATGGGTTCGGACCGGATCCTGCTCGTCAATCTTTCGGGGCGCGGCGACAAGGATATCAATACGGTTGCACAGCGCTCGGGGATCACGCTTTAGCATGGAACGAGCCTGGGCATATCAGGTCAGGCAGGTTCGCGCCGTCACAATTGAAATACCGTTTGGGAGGTCGACGAATGCAGAAATACGAAATAACCATCTATCGGAGCGAGAGTGACCAGGTTTTTATTGCCGAAGCCCCTGAGCTTCCCGGGTGCATGGCACACGGGGATACGCAGGAAGATGCGTTGATGAATGCCAAGCAGGCTATCCAGCCATGGATTGATACGGCTCTTGAATTCGGCGATCATGTTCCTGAATCCAGGGGCCTGATGTACGCATAATGATGACTATTCCCGATTTCCAGACCCTGTTGCTGCCGTTTACTTCATTGAAGAATAACCATGTCGCGCATTGAATCGACTTTCAGTAAATTACATGAAAAGGGCGGGAAAGCCCTCGTGCCCTTCGTCACTGCGGGAGATCCGCATCCCTCCCTGACGGTTCCGCTGATGCATGCGCTCGTGAAATCCGGGGCGGACATCATCGAACTCGGCGTGCCGTTTTCCGATCCGATGTCCGACGGGCAGGTGATCCAGCGTGCATCCGAACGCTCGCTGAAATTCGGCACTTCCCTCCACAAGATCCTGGAAATGGTTGCGGAATTCAGGAAAAAGGACGATATGACTCCTGTGGTGCTGATGGGATACGTCAATCCCTTCGAGGCCATGGGTTACGGGCGATTCGCCGCCGCAGCCAAACGGGCCGGGGTGGACGGCGTGCTGACCGTGGATTGTCCGCCCGAGGAAGCGACGGAATTGCTCGAAGCCCTCGCCGGCGAGGGGATGGATCCTGTTTTCCTGCTCTCCCCCACCACAACGGAAGCGCGTATCGAAAAGATTGCGAAATATGCGTCGGGTTATGTCTATTACGTATCCTTGAAGGGCGTCACAGGCGCCACGCATCTCGATTTCCCGGAGATCGAGCGCAGGGTGGGCGAAATCAGGAAGCTGGTCGACCTTCCGATCTGCATCGGTTTCGGCATCAGGGACGGCGCGACAGCGAAGGCCGCATCGATTATTGCGGACGGGGTGGTGATAGGCAGCAGGATCGTCCAGGAAATCGAACATTCCGATCCCGGGTCCGTTGAACGCAACGTATCCGCGTTTCTGGGCACGATCCGCAAAGCGATAGACGGATAACGAGGAGTAGCCATGAGCTGGTTTGAAAAATTATTGCCGCCGAAGATCAAGCGCAAGGAAGACAGCGAGGCGAGAAAGATCGTCCCTGAAGGCTTGTGGAGCAAATGTGCGAGCTGCGAGGCGGTGCTGTATTACTCGGATCTCGAAAACAATCTGAATGTCTGTCCGAAATGCAATTTCCACAACAGGCTGGGCGCCCGGACAAGGCTGGAGCTGCTGTTCGATCCCGAATACCGCTACGAGATCGGGGCTGAAGTCAAACCCCTGGACAGCCTGAAATTCAAGGACGGCAAGCGCTATTCAGACCGGCTCGCGGGCGCGCAGGAGGAAACCGGCGAAGATGACGCCCTGATCGTGATGGCGGGGAGCATCAGGACCGTGCCGCTCGTCGCCGCGGCTTTCGAGTTCAGGTTCATGGGCGGGTCCATGGGTTCGGTCGTGGGGGAGCGTTTCGTCCGCGGTGTCGAGGCTGCGATCGAACAGAAAGCGCCTTTCGTCGTTTTCAGTGCGAGCGGTGGGGCGAGGATGCAGGAAGGACTGTTTTCCCTCATGCAGATGGCGAAAACCACGGCAGCGCTTTCCCGCCTTGCCAGGGAAGGGCTGCCTTTCATATCCGTGCTCACGGACCCGACCATGGGCGGCGTTTCGGCAAGTTTTGCAATGATAGGGGACGTGGTGATCGCGGAACCCGGCGCGCTCATCGGTTTCGCAGGGCCGCGCGTGATAGAACAGACGGTGCGCGAAGTGCTTCCGGAAGGCTTCCAGCGTTCTGAGTTCCTGCTCGACCACGGCGCGGTCGACATGATCGTGGATCGCAGACAGATGCGCGACAAGCTGGTCAATCTTTCCACCCTCCTGATGCGCCAGCCTGCCGTGAATGCCTGATCCCGTCACGCTTTCGGAGTGGCTGCTGCATATCGACCTGATTCATCCGCGGACGATAGAAATGGGGCTGGAGCGCGTTGGGTGCGTGCGCGGGAACATGGGACTCGATCCCGCATTTCCCGTCATCACGGTTGGCGGGACGAACGGCAAGGGTTCGGTCTGCGCCATGCTCGAATCCATCCTGCATCATGCCGGTTACAGGGTCGGCTGCTACACATCCCCCCATCTGATGCGTTTCAACGAGCGCATCCGCATCGGCAGGAAGGAAGTTGCAGACAGTGCGATCGCCGCAGCCTTGTCCGTCGTCGAAGAGGCGAGAGCCGATGTGAGCCTCACCTATTTCGAATTTGCAACACTGGCTGCTGTCGAACTCTTCGCCTCTGCAAAAGCCGACATCGCGATACTCGAAGTGGGGCTTGGGGGCAGGCTGGATGCCGTGAATGCATTCGATGCGGACTGTGCGGTGATTACCGGTATCGATTTCGACCACATGGATTATCTGGGCGACACCAGGGAGGCGATCGGCTTCGAGAAAGCCGGAATTTTCAGGGGCGGAAAACCATGCATCTGCGGCGATCCCGACATGCCTTCGTCGGTATCGAAGCATGCCGGGGAGATCGGCGCGAAGCTGCTCTCTTTCGGCCGCGATTTCGATTTTTCCCTGAATTCCGATTCCTGGGATTATCGCGGACCCGGAAGGCGGAGAAATGGGCTTGCGCATCCTGCGTTGAAAGGCCGCATCCAGTTCAGGAATGCTGCGGTTGCCATCGCCGCAATCGACAGCCTGAAAATCGGCGTGGATGATGCCGCGCTCAGGCTCGGACTTTCCGATCTCGACTTGCCCGGACGCTTCCAGTTGTTTCCGGGCGGCGCGATACTGGATGTGGCGCACAACCCGCAGGCCGCCCGCACCCTGTCCATGAACCTCGAAGACATGCCCTGCAAGGGAAAAACCATCGCGGTTTTCGGGATGCTTTCCGACAAGGATATCGAAGGCGTGATACGGGAGGTCAGGGCCGGTATCGACGAATGGCTGGCCTGCGGCCTGGATGTCGCGCGCGGGGCGAGCCTGGAAAGGCTGGCGCTTGCCTTTTCGAGGGAAAACGTGAAGGAAGTGAAACTGTTTCCTTCGGTGAGGGAAGCCTGGAATCACGCCTGTGCTGCGGCTTCTGAAAATGATAGAATCGTGGTCTTCGGCTCATTTCATACAGTTGCCGATTTCATGGAGTTGAGCCCGCCTGACGTGCGGGACTAGAAGACATGGCGAAACAGACTGTTTCCGAAGAGGAAATTCATCTCAGGAAGCGCGCAAGGAGGAGACTCGTCGGTGCGATTGCGCTTGTGATCCTCGCCGCCATCCTCCTGCCCATGGTTTTCGACGACCAGGTTAAGCCCGTGGGCAATGTCGAAATCCAGATCCAGGACGAAAAAACCGCACCCCCTTTCGAATCGAAAATCCCGCCTGCGGCATCCGCTCCCGCTGCGAGCCTGCCTGTCGCTGCGGAATCCGCACCCGCCGCGGAAAAGCCGCCCGTCGCCGGGAAACCTGCGGCAACTGAAGAAAAACCTGCCGCAAGGAACCCGGTGAGCGGGCAGGAATTCGTGGTCCAGCTCGGGGTGTTTTCGAACGCCTCGAATGTCAGGGATCTCAGGTCCAAACTTTCTGCTGCGGGCATAGAGACTTATATCGAGTCGAACGCGGCAGGCGCGCAAACCAGGGTGCGTGCCGGCCCCTATCCCAGCCGTGCGGCTGCCGAGAATGCGCGCAGGAAAATACTGAAATCGGGGCTGGATGGGGTCGTCGAAAACAGGTAGGCCATGACAGCGATCGATTATGCCGTGTTGTCGATCATGGCCGTGTCCGTTCTGCTCGGGGTGATGCGAGGATTCGTCCGCGAACTCCTGTCCCTCGCGGCGTGGGTGGCGGCATTCTGGAGCGCAAACGCTTTTTCGTCCGCGCTCTCCGACATGCTGCCGCAGGCGATATCGAGTGCGCCGCTGCGCATACTGGTGGCTTTCGTTGCGCTCTTTCTGGGGACGCTGATGGTTCTGGCCCTGCTGACGCAGCTTCTTTCCGGTCTCGTGAAGCGCGTTGGACTCGGATGGGTGGACAAGGTGTTCGGCTTCGCATTCGGCATGGGTAGAGGAATGCTGATCGTGATGGTATTGGTTCTCCTGTCCGGAATGACGGCGTTTCCGGAAAGCGCGACATGGAAACATGCGCAATTTCGGGGAGTCCTCGAGACTGGCGCAGTCATCGCCAAATCCAGGCTTCCGGAAGGTCTTGCCAGGTATGTCCGTTTTGGGGCGAAAAGTTAAACTACGAGTGAGTCGAATATGTGTGGAATTCTAGGTATCGTTGCCAAATCGCCCGTCAACCAGATTCTGTACGACGGATTGCTGGTACTGCAGCACCGCGGACAGGACGCTGCGGGAATCGCGACCAGCGAGGGCAGCGTATTTCATATGCACAAGGGGAGCGGCCTGGTGCGCGACGTGTTCAGGACGCGCAACATGCGCGCCCTCCTCGGCAACATGGGCATCGGCCATGTCAGGTATCCTACTGCCGGTTCTTTCGAGTCTTCCGCCGAGGCGCAGCCCTTTTACGTCAATTCGCCTTTCGGGATCGTCCTCGGCCATAACGGCAACCTGACCAATTCAGAGCAGCTCAAGGATGATCTCTTCAGGCAGGATTTGCGTCATGTCAACACGAATTCGGATTCCGAGGTGCTGCTCAACGTACTGGCTCACGAGCTTCAGGAATTCTCGCCCAACTACGACCTCAGTCCGGAAACGGTTTTTTCCGCCATCTCGGGCGTGCACAGAAGGTGCAGGGGCGCCTATGCCGTGGTTGCGATGATCGCAGGCTACGGACTGCTCGCGTTTCGCGACCCATACGGCATCAGGCCCCTTGTTTTCGGGAGGAAGGAGACCGAAACCGGCGTCGAATATCTGGTGGCGTCCGAAAGCGTGGCGCTCGACACCCTGGGCTTCAGTCTGGTGCGCGATATTGCGCCGGGGGAAGCGATTTTCATCGATACCGAAGGGAATTTTTACAGCAAAATATGCGCACCCAAGGCTGCCCATTATCCCTGCATTTTCGAATATGTTTATCTTGCGAGGCCGGATTCCGTGATCGACGGTATATCGGTTTATGAATCCCGCCTGCGTATGGGAGAAAACCTTGCTGACAAGATCGCAAAGACGATGGGGAACATCGACATCGACGTCGTGATCCCGATTCCGGATTCGAGCCGCCCGAGCGCGCTGCAGCTTGCCAACAGGCTGGGCCTCGATTTCAGGGAAGGCTTCGTCAAAAACCGCTACATCGGACGAACCTTCATCATGCCGGGTCAGGCGATGCGCAAGAAATCGGTTCGCCAGAAGTTGAATGCCATAGGGGTGGAGTTCAGGGGAAAGAGCGTGATGCTGGTGGACGACTCCATCGTGCGCGGAACGACCAGCCGCGAAATCGTCCAGATGGCGAGAGAAGCCGGGGCGGTCAAGGTCTATTTCGCCTCGGCCGCCCCTCCGGTGCGTTTTCCCAATGTCTATGGAATCGACATGCCCACGAGGGGCGAACTGATCGCAACCGGCCGCACCGACGAAGAGATCGCGCGCGAGATCGGAGCGGACAGGCTGATCTACCAGGATCTCGAATCGCTGAAGAAGAGCGTGCGCCAGGTCAACCCCGCCATATGCAACTTCGAAAGCTCCTGCTTCGACGGGCACTATATCACCGGGGATGTGACGGCCCATTACCTTGCAAATATCGAATCCATGCGCAACAATCAGCATACCGAATCGACGAGCACGCAGCTCGATCTCAATCTGGTCGGCGCGGAAGAAAGGTAGCGTATGGAAGATGATTTCAAATTCGAAACGCTTGCGGTGCGCTCGGGAATTCACCGCAGCCAGTTCAACGAGCATTCCGAGGCGCTGTATCTCACGTCGAGCTTCGTTTTCGACAGCGCTGAACAGGCGGCGGCAAGGTTCAAGGGGGAGGAGCCCGGCAACATCTACGCGCGCTTCACCAATCCCACGGTCACGGCTTTCCAGGAACGGCTCGCGGCCCTCGAAGGGGCCGAGGCTTGCGTTGCCACGGCTTCCGGCATGTCGGCCATACTCGCATGCGCCATGGGACTCCTGAGTTCGGGGGATCATATCGTTTCCTCCAGGAGCATTTTCGGCTCCACCGTGCAGCTCTTTGGCAATATCCTCGCGCGTTTCGGGATAGAGACGACTTTCGTTTCCGCTTCCGACTCATCCGAATGGGAGCGGGCCTGCAAGCCCAGCACCAGGCTGTTTTTCGTCGAGACGCCATCGAACCCGCTGGTGGAACTCTCGGATATTTCGGCGCTTGCAGCCGTTGCCGGAAAAGCCGGGGCGAAGCTCGCGGTCGACAATTGCTTCTGCACCCCCGCGATCCAGAAGCCGCTGGAACTCGGGGCCGACATCGTGATCCATTCGGCGACAAAATACCTGGACGGGCAGGGCAGGGTATTGGGCGGGGCTGTCCTGGGGAGCGCCGAACTCATGGAAGGCGTCCGGAACTTCCTGCGCACCGCCGGTCCCACGATGAGCGCGTTCAATGCCTGGATATTTTTGAAGGGGATGGAGACGCTGAAGGTCAGGATGGACGCGCAGTCCAGGGCTGCGCTGGAAATCGCGCAATGGCTGGAATCCAGAGGAGTCCGCGTGTATTATCCCGGGCTGCCTTCCCATCCCCAGCATGAACTCGCGATGATGCAGCAGAAATCGGGCGGCGCGATTCTTTCCTTCGAAGTCGAGGGGGGGAGGGAGGCCGCCTGGAAGATCGTCAACTCGACCAGAATGATTTCCATCACGGCGAACCTCGGGGATACCAAGACGACGATCACCCATCCCGCCACCACGACCCACGGGCGTATTTCCCCGGAAGCGAGGGAAGCTGCCGGAATCCGCGAAGGCCTGCTCAGGATCGCGGTTGGGCTGGAGTCGGTCGAGGATATCAAGCGGGATCTATCGAGAGGCCTTGGCGGGTGATCGGGCTGCGTCCGGTTTTTCCTTGTGCATGGAGCGCGCCGAAATCGGTCGGATAGCATATCGATTCTCATGTCATGTGCCGGCAGAACCTGATGCAGAACTTCGGGTTGTTCCAACGGCATTCGGGGTCAGGTCTGCAGGATCGTGAGAAAACGCTCTTGCCTCATTCACTTGGCGGCGCGGGCAAGGGGCGTGGATATGTCTATAGGGGGTGTTCTATAGGACGAAAGTATCCTTTAATACAGCCAGTGTTACGGACACATATTTGAATATGATTTTTCTCGCTAAATCCTGCTCCAGGGTACAGTTCTTCCCCCTCCCAAAAAACACCGCGAACTGTATCGTAATGAAGCAAATCTTTGTGATCTCTGTAGTAATGCAGGGTTTGAATGGCTGCGCAATCAAGACGTCTTGCCTTTAAATTTTGGCCATTGGTGGGGAGAGGTGATTGGATCATAGAAAGAAGCTCATAGCCAAAAGCTACTTGCTCTAGTGCGGCACTGTCAATGAGATTTAGGCAACGCCCTAAATCGATTACAGCACCGATCACATAAGGGGTTTTGATTTTTCCGCGTGAGTTTTTTCCGCCATTTGCGGCTTCATTCGCGAAATCATCGGCTCTCTGAGGGTTGCTTTCCCAGAAATAAATACCATTCCCGAGCCAATCATAGTCATTCTTGCTAGCGGTTAAGTGTCGAGTTTCCCCACTAAGAATTTTTTCGGCAACACTTTTGTCGCAACCATGAAATCCCAAAACAAACGACGGCTGTGCCTCATAGAGCGACCACCGTCCTTTAGGTTCGCTCATCCTTTATATGCTTTTGCCAAAGTTCCCTTTGCAGTTAAGATCCCAGCATTACGGAGAAATTGACGAGCAGCCTTAGGGTCGTCTTTCATGGCTTTTGCAAAATCAGACATCTCTTTCCGGAGTTCTTCCGGAGAGGGCTCAGCTCGGTAGAGCTTTGCAGTAGTGGCAGTTGCAGACATACTGGCTGGTCCCTAACGTTGTTTCTAACATTGTGCACCAAACATTTTACCTGATAATGTTAGGAGTCTTTGCATGAGGTGTCAATAAGCTCACCCCAGCTTCTTTGCTAGGTCCTCTGCCCTCGGGTATGGCCGTGCGCTCCGTTGCAATGATCTGGTGCATACCGTATGCCCTTGTTTTTGAAAACGCGATTGACAGTATCATGAAGCGTGATATTGTGCAAACCAGTTGTTTCTTTGGTTTACCCACAGGTATCGGCGATGATGCGGTTGAGTCCGTAAACTGCTGTAAAAATTTGGTGGGGTAGCGGCGGCTACAACACCATTTCCGGCTCGGGCGTATCGGTCGATGCCTTTGGCGATCAGTTGAATCTGGCGAATATTCTCGCCGCCTTGCAGAAGGTTCTTCTTGCCGGAGCAAGTGGGGCGAACGATGCGGGATGGAGGGTGGCGGCGTGAAGCTTGTGGGGCCATTGCGAACACCTGTCATTCCTGACAGGCGACACGTGCAGAAAAGTTATCTAGACTGTATCAAATTGTGTCGGATTGTATCGTCATCAATTCAGGAGCGATCCCGGGGAAAGGGGCGCCATGCAATGGGGATGGACCGGGCCTTTACCCGAATCGCGGCAGGCATGAGTTTGTCCCCCGAAAACAAGAAATGGGGGGGGCGGTGGACAGGAATTGCATCGGGAATGTTGGAAAATTGCTGGTTTTCAGCTCGGTATTCGGCGTGTTGCTTGCCGGGTGTGGCGGCGGCGGTGGAGGTAGTGGAGGCGCCAGTGTTGCAGTTGCCGCACAGACGGGAACGAATCCAACTGCTGCCTTTCCGCTTGATGCTGCGGTAAGCGCCTATCATCAGGCTAGTCATAACGATACGTTAACGGCAATCTTTTCCCCGGGGAACACCTTTACGCTTCAACTGGGTTATGTTCCGGGGACGGCGCAGCAAATATTCGAAGGTCGACAGGCTTCGACAGGAGTAGATTCCGGTACTCTTTCCTTGAATGGCGTTGTGCTTCAAACGTCATCCGCCACGTCATATTTTACTACCGCTCCCTTTACAAAATTGGGAAGCACCTCCAGCAATGGTCATTATTCGGTCACTGCAAATTGGCAGGCATTGCCCGTATCCGCAACAGTCGGACAATCCGGCCCTGTCGACACCACGACTACTTATACGGACAACACGAAAGCTGCGGTCTACTCAACCGATACGACTACCTGGTCTTTGGTATCGGATACGCCCACTACAGTCTGGTTTTGCAGCAACACCACGGTAACTGCCGTCGCTGTCGGCGCGACATCTTCGACAGGATTCTCCTGTTTGAAAATCAACCAGGCAGGCGTAGTGCTCGGTCGCAAGGTAAGTATTCTGGTCAACGGCCAGATGCTGACATTCCAGTAAAGAAGGTGTTACGGAAGCAGTCCGTACCTGTCATTCCAGGCGACACGTGCGGAGAAATCATTCAAGCTGATTGTAACAAGGTGTAACGTAACGTACAAAAAACCCGGTCGAATATCCGGGAAACGGGGGCATCCATGAAAACATTCACACTTTTGTCGTCGCTGGGCATGCTGGCATGCGTCTGGCATATGTCGGCACTGGCCGGTGAATCGCCCTACCGCGAACCGCCCGCGGAAGGGCCGTATCTGGTCGGACTCGATATGCGACCGATACACCTCCCAATACACGTAAAGACATTGTGCCGCAACGAGGAACTCATCGCGTTCTCCTGCACTTTGCAGAACAAAAAGATCGTCTCGCTTTGCGCTTCGTCCGACATCGGCAAGGATTCCGGCTACCTGCAATACCGCTATGGAAAAGACAGTTCGTCCGTGGAGCTCGAATACCCGAAAAAGAAGGTTTACCCGCACAGCTATTTCAAGCAGGCAGGTCAGCAAGCCCAATTGGGCAGCGCCTCTGCTATCTCCTTCCGAGTAGGCTCTTACAGATATAGTTTATTCCTGACAGAGACAAGGTGGGATTCAGCTATTTCAGGTGTGGTGGTCGACAGGGGAGGAAAACTTGTTAAATTCAATCAATGCGTGAACAAATCGATTTTGCTCACCTTTAATCCTGGATCGACTATCAGTGGGTTTGGCTTTCCGAGTCTACCACCTGCGGGGGACGACGTCAGCTACGCACAACTGGAGAGTGTGGCGGCTGCGGGTTTGAAAGGAGTTCATGCTATTCAGATAGGAAGACAATCCCAACCGACCGATCTCCGGAGTAGGCAGCCAGATTCGCCACAGGAACACGAAAATGATCCGAATTTCACCAAATAGCGCCCTTAACAACAACTGTATTATTAAAGGAGAAAGTAATGGCCAGCACATCAATAACGCTTAATGCGACATACATCAACAACACGCTGATTCCGAATTTAAATGCTGTTACCTTGCAAACCGAGCTTGGTGGAAATGCCAGTAAAGTATTGAGTTTCAGTTTCGCAGGTGGCAACAGCACATACTCCTTCGGTTTGTATCAGTATGATGTTGGCGCTGCCGCCAATAAACCAAATATAGGAAATAATGCAGCAATTCTAAATTTTTTGACCACGGCTGGATTTACCTCGACGCAAATCGCTCAGTTATCCCAGAATGGCGGGCTGCCGAAAAGCACGGTAGATGCATTGAGCGCCCAGCTTGGCACGGCCCTTCAAAACCCAGCAAATCAGGCCGCCCTGCAGCAACTGAACGCCACCTGGGCGAATGGCTTGGTATCCCAGCTTCAAACCGCACTTAATGTTATCGAGCAAAATAACCCGGATATCGCAAATCAAATCTATCAAAGCCCCGAGTTACAGCTTCGGCTATTGGACTACGCCAATCAATTCGGCCTGTTATCAGGCTCTACTGGGAAAATGGTCAACTGGCTTTCAGGGCAAATCACGACCATTGCGGGCGGCTTATTCCATCTCACACCAGGCCATAAACTGAGCGGCAATGACATAAATCAGTTCGTTATCAACACGCAACAAGGGGTTAACTATTACATAAGTCAAAATAACAGGTTAACTGCACTAGACCTTGTTATCTCCACGCTGTCCCAAGTGAATTCGAGCCTTGACCTGAGCGGATCATCTTCAATCCCGTTGGCCTTCACCAACGCCACCATCAATCTTGCCAATAGCTCGCAGGCAGTTGTTACGGGCAACGGCAACGCCTTCATATTGGCTTCCGGCGCCAACCTCACCTGCACGGGCAGCGGGGAGAGTATTGCCGCCAGTGCCGCCTACGACAACATCACTCTGGGCAACAACAGTTCGGCCAATATTACCGGCAACAGCGATTCGGTCAATTTTGGAACGGGAGACACGGCCACTGTGACCGGCACTAACGATCTGCTCTACTTTGTCAACGTTTCCGGCAAATTCAGCATCAATGGCAGCGCCGGCCTGACTACGGTGAACGGCGCGGGCGATGCCGTCAGGTTGAACGGCACGGGTGGACAAGTTGTCATGTACGGCGGCTACAACACCGTCGACATTTCCGGCTCGGGCGTATCGGTCGATGCCTTTGGCGATCAGTTGAATCTGGCGAATAACACCAGCGGCACCTTTGCAGGCAACAACGACACCATCAAGGGCGGCACCGGCGACACCGCCAATTTAACGGGCGATAAGAACTACCTGATACTTGGCACAGGCGGCACGGCAAATGTGACCGGTTCATGGAACACTGTCAACGCTACCGGCAGCACGGTGAATATTAACACCGACTACAGCGGCGCTGTCCTCGGCAACGGGAACATCATCAACGCAACCGCCTCCGGCACGAGCTACTATGGTAAGGATTTTTTCAGCGTATCAGGCAACAACAACATCGTCAATGCGTCCAACGTCGGCCTCCCCCTCTCTTTCGGCATCAGCGGAACCGGTGAAGCTTTTAACGGTTCCAACAGTAACGTGACTCTGGCAAACAACAGCAGCGGCATTTTTACCGGCGGCAAGGACTTCTTCGCTGTCGGCAAGGGGGGCACTGCCACGGCGATCGGCAACGGCAACGCCTTCATATTGGCTTCCGGCGCCAACCTCACCTGCACGGGCAGCGGGGAGAGTATTGCCGCCAG
>JAIELG010000039.1 GCA_019753155.1 Burkholderiales bacterium | reverse complement strand
CGGAGCGGCCGTGTCGTCCGCCATCGCTGCCATCGGCATCGCAACGATCCCGGCAAGTATGAGGGATTGGGTGAGTTTGTTCACAATAATGACTCCTTGGTTTTTTAGGTTGACGTAAAAAGCTATGAGATTTTAGCGCAAAGTGTCGAGCTTGAGGTTAAGTTCGAGCACATTCACCCCAGGTTCGCCCAGAATCCCGAACTGGCGACCCCTGGTATGTTCTTCGACCAGTTGCTTCACTTTCGAAACATCGAGGTTTCTGGCATGAGCAACTCTCCCGATCTGGTATGCCGCTGCAGCCGGACTGATTTCGGGGTCCAGGCCGCTTGCAGTCGCCGTGACGAGATCCACGGGAACCGGTGCGGTATTGCCCGGATCGGCATCCTTCAAGGCCTTTACCCTGCTCTTTACCGCATCGATGAGCGCCGGATTGGTCGGGCCCTGGTTGGAGCCGCCGGATGCTGCAGCATTATAAGGCATGGGGCCTGTGGCCGAAGGGCGACCCCAGAAGTATTTCGGGTCCGAGAAGTTCTGCCCGATCAGTTCGGAGCCCACAGGTTTACCGTCTTTGACGATCAAGCTTCCGTTCGCCTGTCCAGGCATGGTGGCCTGGGAAATGCCCGTCACGAGGAGCGGGTAAACGATGCCGGTGATCAGTGTAAGGCCCAGGAAACTGAGAACGGCCGGTTTAAGTTCTTTTAACATGTTTGTTCCTTCCAGATTAGGCCCAGCCGGAGGCGGCAAGAATCATGTCGATCGCCTTGATCCCGATGAAGGGAACAAGGATGCCGCCGATGCCGTAGATGAAGAGATTGTTGCGCAGCAGTGCGGCAGCTCCGATCGGTTTGTAGGCCACGCCCTTTAGCGCCAATGGAATCAGCGCGACGATGACGAGCGCATTGAAGATCACCGCGGAGAGAATCGCGCTTGACGGGGTGGCAAGATGCATGACGTTCAGGCTGCCCAGCGCGGGGTAGGTGGAAACGAAAGCCGCAGGGATGATGGCGAAATATTTCGCCACGTCGTTGGCAATGCTGAAGGTGGTGAGCGAGCCGCGAGTCATCAGCATCTGCTTTCCGGTTTCCACGATTTCGATCAGCTTGGTGGGATTGGAGTCGAGATCCACCATGTTTCCGGCTTCCTTCGCAGCCTGTGTGCCGGTGTTCATCGCGACCGCGACATCGGCCTGGGCGAGCGCAGGGGCATCGTTGGTGCCGTCTCCCGTCATCGCCACCAGCCGCCCCTGGGTTTGATGTTCGCGGATGAGTTTGAGTTTGGCTTCCGGGGTCGCTTCGGCGAGGAAATCGTCCACCCCTGCTTCCGCGGCGATGGCCGCAGCGGTGAGCGGGTTGTCCCCCGTGATCATGATGGTCTTGATTCCCATGCGGCGCAGTTCCGCGAAGCGCTCCTTGATGCCGCCCTTGACGATGTCCTTGAGTTCCACCACGCCCAGCACGTGGGTGCCGTCGGCCACTACCAGAGGCGTGCTGCCGCGGCGGGCAGCGTCATCGACCAGGGTTTGTACGGGAGGAGGGAAATCGCCGCCCAGGCTCTTCACATGCTCACGAATCGAATCGGCCGCGCCCTTGCGGATCTGCCTGGCGTCCAGATTGACCCCGCTCATGCGGGTGTGCGCGGTGAAGGGTACGAAGGTCGCGCCCAGGGCGTGGATGTCCCGCTCGCGCAAATCGAATTTCTGCTTGGCGAGCACCACGATGCTGCGTCCCTCCGGCGTTTCGTCGGCCAGGGATGCGAGTTGGGCGCAATCGGCAAGCTGCTGCTCGGTGACTCCGGGGGCGGGCAGGAACTGGCTTGCCTGACGGTTGCCGAGGGTGATGGTGCCGGTCTTGTCCAGAAGCAGCACATCCACGTCTCCCGCCGCTTCCACTGCGCGGCCGGAGGTCGCGATGACGTTTTTCTGCATCATGCGGCCCATGCCGGCAACCCCGATGGCCGAGAGCAGTCCGCCTATGGTGGTAGGGATCAGGCAAACCAGGAGCGCCACCAGCACGGTGATGGAGACAGGGTGGCCGAGCTTGCCCACTTCCACGCTGTACAGGGAGTAGGGCAGCAGGGTTGCCGTGGCGAGAAGAAAGATGATGGTCATTGCCACCAGCAATATGGTGAGGGCAATCTCGTTGGGCGTTTTCTGGCGCTTGGCGCCTTCCACCATGGCGATCATGCGGTCGAGGAAACTCTCTCCCGGGTTGGTCGTGACACGCACCACCAGCCAGTCCGAGAGCACGGTCGTGCCGCCTGTGACCGATGAAAAATCTCCGCCCGACTCACGAATGACCGGAGCGGATTCTCCCGTGATGGCGCTCTCGTTCACGGAGGCGACGCCTTCGATCACTTCGCCGTCGGCCGGAATCATGTCGCCTGCTTCGACCAGAACGATGTCGTCCCGCCTCAGACTGCTGCCCGTGATCTTCGACCAGTCTCCGCCGTAACGCGGCGCATCGAGTTTTTTCGCCATGATGTCGCGCCTGGCCTTGCGCAACGACGAAGCCTGGGCGCGGCTCCTGCCTTCGGCCATGGCTTCGGCAAAATTGGCGAAGAGCACGGTGAACCACAGCCACATGGAAATCGCCAGTATGAAACCTGCCGGCGCTTCGCCGTGGCCTGAGAGGGCCTGGAAGAACAGGATGGTGGTCAGGATGCTGCCTATCCAGACCACGAACATCACGGGGTTTTTGATCTGCTGCCGGGGCGTCAATTTCCTGAACGAATCCAGCAGTGCCTGCCCCATGAGATCGGGGTCCAGCATGGATTTGGCTATAGTCATCATTGTAATTTCTCCTCATGCGCCATGCTCAAGTGCTCGGCGATCGGGCCGAGTCCGAGGGCGGGAACGAAGGTCAGCGCGCCGACCAGAATCACCGTGGCGATCAGCAGCCAGACAAACAGCGGGGTGTGGGTGGACAGGGTGCCGACGCCCGGCGGGATGCGCTTTTTGGCCGCCATGGATCCGGCGAGGGCCAGCACGGGGATCATCAGCCAGAGGCGGCCGAAGAACATGGCGAACCCGAGGGCTGTGTTGTAGAAGGTGGTGTTCGCCGAAATCCCGGCGAAAGCGCTGCCGTTGTTGCCCACGGCCGAAGTGAAGGCATACAGGATTTCGGAAAAACCATGCGCGCCGGGGTTGGCCACGGCGACTTTCCCTGCATCCATCATGACTGCGAGTGCAGTACCGCCCAGGATGATCATGGGCGGAATCAGGATCACGAGGGAAGCCATCTTGACATCGAAAGCCTCGATCTTTTTGCCCAGGTATTCAGGCGTGCGTCCGATCATGAGGCCCGCGATGAAGACAGCGATCACGGCGTAGATCAGCATGCCGTAGAGCCCCGAACCGACGCCGCCGAATACCACTTCGCCCAATGAAATCAGGGCAAGCGGCACGAGTCCGCCGAGCGGCGTGAAGGAATCGTGCATGGCATTTACCGCGCCGCAGGATGCGGATGTGGTGAGGGTGGCGAAGAGGGCCGAATTGGCTATCCCGAAGCGGGTTTCCTTGCCCTCCATGTTCCCGCCTGACTGGGTGGCGGATGCCGCCTGGTCCACTCCAAGGGCAGTGAAGGCGGGATTGCCGGCTTGCTCGGCGTATTCGGCAACCGCAAGGAAGCCGACGAAGATCAGCACCATGGCCGCGAGAATCGCCCAGCCCTGCCTTGTGTCGCCCACCATCTTGCCGAAGGTGTAGCACAGCGCTGCCGGGATCAGGATCATCATCAGCATTTGCAGGAAATTGGACAGAGGCGTTGGATTTTCATAGGGATGCGATGAATTGGCGTTGAAGAAGCCCCCGCCGTTGGTTCCGATCTGCTTGATCGCTTCCTGGGATGCGACAGGCCCCATGGGCAGGCTCTGTTCCCTGGTGGTCGCCTTCTCCGTGACCGGGTTGCCGGAAGCATCCTTCACCGGATTGCCCGCGGCATCCACCTTGGGGTTGTCGTAGGTGAGCGCCTCCACCGTGGTCACGATCTTGTAGGGCGAGAAATTCTGAATCGATCCCTGGGAGACGAGCGCCAAGGCAAAAACCACGGAAAGCGGCAGCAGTATGTAGAGGATGCTGCGGGTCACATCCACCCAGAAATTGCCTATGGTCTCCACCGTATGCCTTGCGAATCCGCGTATCAATGCGATCACGACCGCGAGGCCGATTGCGGGCGAAAAGAAGTTTTGCACCGCGAGTCCAGCCATTTGCGTGAGATAGCTCATGGTGGATTCCCCCGAGTAGCCCTGCCAGTTGGTGTTGGTCATGAAGCTGATCGCGGTGTTGAAGGATGAGTCGGGAGAGATCGCGCCGAATTTCTGCGGATTCAGGGGCAGAAACCCTTGCAGCCGCTGCAGGGCATAGACTGCAAGCACGCCCAGAAGGCTGAACCACAACATCGCAAGCGCATAGCGCGTCCAGCTCATTTCGTCTTCCTTCCTGACCCCGTAAATGCGGTAAAGAAAATTTTCGACAGGGGAGAGCCAGCGCACGAACACAGGCAGGTTTCCCTCGTAAATTTTTGCCATGTACCAGCCCATGGGCTTTGCCAGGGCGAGAAGCGCAACCAGATACAGGCCGATTTGCAGCAATCCGCTCCCAGTCATCAGAATAGCTCCGGTTTCAAGAGTGCGACGATGAGATACGCGAAGAGGCCGAGTGAAACGATGCCACTCAATGCGTAGAGCCAGGTCATGATGGCCTCCCCAGTTTTTCGCAGCCGTAGACCAGAAGCACGGACAGGGCGAAGAAGCCTGCGATGAGGCCGATATAGAAAAGCTCCATTGTTCTCTCCTGAAAATGAGGTGATTGAATTATAGGAAAGCGGACATAAAAATGACGTAATGATCGGGTTCGATGGCGTAAAGATTCCGTAAAGATACGGGGTTGCGTATCAATCGTGATAAAATTCGAATTTTTTAACCGGGTAAAGCCATGTTCTCAGCAAACCAAACCATAGCCGGATTCGATCCCGAATTATGGGCGGCCATTCGGTCCGAATCCAGGCGCCAGGAAGACCATATCGAACTCATCGCGTCCGAAAACTATACCAGCCCGTGTGTGCTGGAAGCGCAGGGCTCGGTTCTGACCAACAAGTATGCGGAAGGTTATCCGGGCAAGCGCTACTATGGCGGCTGCGAATATGTGGATATCGTCGAGCAGCTTGCGATCGACCGCGCCAAATCGCTCTTCCATGCGGAATATGCCAATGTCCAGCCGCATTCCGGTTCACAGGCGAATGCTGCGGTCTACATGGCGATGCTCAAACCCGGGGACACCATACTCGGGATGTCGCTTGCGCATGGCGGTCACCTCACCCATGGCGCATCCGTCAATTTCAGCGGCAAGATCTACCATGCGGTGACTTACGGGCTGCATCCTGAGACCGAGGAAATCGATTACGATGAAGTCGAGCGTCTCGCCCTCCTGCACAAGCCGAAAATGATCGTCGCCGGGGCTTCCGCCTATTCCCTCGTCATCGACTGGAAGCGTTTTCGCCAGATTGCGGACAGCGTTGGCGCATGGCTTTTCGTGGACATGGCCCACTATGCCGGGCTCATCGCGGCGGGGCTTTACCCGAGTCCCGTGGGCATCGCGGATTTCGTGACCACCACCACGCACAAGACCCTGAGGGGCCCCAGGGGCGGGCTGATCCTGGCCAAAGCCGAGTTCGAGAAACAGATCAATTCCAGTATTTTCCCCGGAATCCAGGGCGGCCCGCTGATGCATGTGATCGCCGGCAAGGCGGTTGCGCTCAAGGAAGCTGCGTCGAAGGAATTCAGGGATTACCAGGAGCTCGTGATCGACAATGCGCGCGTGATGGCGAAAGTGCTGCAGGGGCGTGGGTTGAGAATCGTTTCGGGGCGCACCGACAGCCATCTTTTCCTGGTCGATCTGAGGGCCAAGGATATCACGGGCAAAGACGCGGAAGCCGCTCTCGGGCGCGCGCATATCACGGTCAACAAGAATGCGATTCCGAACGATCCGCAAAAGCCTTTTGTCACAAGCGGGATACGCATCGGTTCTCCCGCGATTACGACCCGGGGATTCAAGGAGATCGAGTCCGAAACGCTTGCCAACCTGATCGCGGACCTGTTCGATGCGCCGAACGACGATGCCGTCATTCTCAGGGTGGCTTCCGGCGTTGCGGCCTTGTGCGAGCGCTTTCCGGTTTACGGATAAACGGCACACAAGGTTCATCAAAATGAAATGCCCGTTTTGCGGCGCGCCCGATACGAGTGTGATAGACTCGCGCGTCGGGGAAGAAGGCAACAGCATCCGGCGGCGGCGGCGCTGCCCCGCCTGCCAGAAGCGCTTCACTACTTTCGAGACGGCGGACCTGATGATGCCTCAGGTGGTCAAGCAGAACGGGAACCGCGCCGAATTCGACAGGGAAAAGTTGCGCACGAGTTTCGCAAGAGCATTGCACAAGCGTCCCGTTCCGACCCCGCTCGTGGATGAAGCGATGGACCGCATTGTGCAGAAGGTATTGAGTCTCGGGGAGCGCGAGGTTTCATCGCGCCAGATTGGAGAAATGGTAATGGCAGAACTCTACAAGCTCGACAAGGTGGCCTACATCCGCTTTGCATCGGTCTATCGCAGTTTCGAGGATGTGGATGACTTCAGGGAGGCGATCAGGGAAGTCGAGAAGCCGAAACGCCCCCGCAAGGGCAACTGATGTTTTCGCAACAGGACAGCGTCTACATGACGCAGGCATTGAGACTTGCGGAAAAAGGGCTTTACACCACGACGCCCAATCCCAGGGTGGGCGCTGTGATCGTTAAGGATGGGGGGGTCGTGGGCTCGGGCTGGCATGAGAAGGCGGGCGGCCCCCATGCCGAGATCAATGCGCTCGCATCCGCCGGCGGTGCAGCCCGAGGCGCGGATCTCTATGTCACGCTCGAGCCATGCAATCATCACGGTAGGACGCCGCCCTGCACGGATGCCCTGATCCAGGCCGGGATTTCACGCGTGGTGGTCGCGATGGAAGACCCCAATCCGCTCGTTTCAGGTTCGGGAATCGCCCAACTCGAGGCTGCCGGAATCAAGGTGGAATGCGGCCTGCTCGAAGAGGAGGCGCTCGAACTCAATTGCGGGTTTGCCTTCAGGATGAGGCTTGGGCGCCCGTGGATCAGGCTCAAGGTCGCTGCGAGCCTGGACGGCAGGACCGCGCTGGAGAACGGCGTCAGCCAATGGATCACCGGGGATGCCGCAAGGCGTGACGGACACAGGCTGCGCGCGCGTTCTTGCGCCATCCTCACGGGTATCGGAACGGTCCAGGTGGACGATCCGATGCTCACCGTCAGGGAGGTCGAAACCTCCCGGCAGCCTCTGAAGATTCTCCTGGACAGTCATATGAGGCTTCCCGAGTACGCAAAAATACTGGGCGGCGAACTGCTCGTCGTGGCAGCCTCGCAGGACGTGGGGAAGAAAGCGAATCTCGAAGCCCTCGGGGCCGAGGTCGTCTACTTGTCGGACGGGAATGGGAAAGTCGATCTGGCGAGGCTGATGTGCGATCTTGCCGAGCGGGGCATCAATGAACTTCTGGTCGAAGCGGGCGCGGGGGTGAACGGCGCCCTGCTCAAGTCGGGACTCGTCGATGAGATCGTTTTCTATCTCGCGCCCCACATCCTGGGGCACAAGGCGAAGGGCATGTTCAATTTTCCGGTGCTGGAAAGGATGGAAAAAAGATACGGCTTGAATATCGCGGACATCAGGATGGTCGGGCGCGATGTGCGCATCGTGGCGCGGTGCGATGTTTAGCGGAATCGTCGCATCCATCGGGAAAGTCGCGCATTCGGGCGCTGCCGGGGAAGGTCTGCATCTTTCGATCGATGCGGGAGCGATGGATCTTTCGGATGTCGCGCTGGGAGACAGCATCGCGGTCAACGGGGTTTGTCTCACCGTGGTGGGGATTTCCGGAAACGTCTTTCATGTCGACGTTTCGAAGGAGACCCTGGACTGCACAGTGGGCCTCGAACCGGGCAGGGCAGTGAACCTGGAAAAAGCGCTCAGATTGTCCGACAGGCTGGGCGGCCATCTCGTGAGCGGTCACGTGGACGGCGTGGGGGAAGTGGTTCTGTTCGAGGCGGCGGGGGAATGCATGCATCTTGCCATCCGTTCGCCGGAACAGATTTCGAGGTTCATCGCGGTCAAGGGATCGGTCACGGTCAACGGGGTGAGTCTTACCGTAAACGATGTCGCGGGCGATGTTTTTCACATCAACCTGATCCCGCACACCCTCCTGATGACGAACCTCAGGGATTTGCATCCCGGGAGCCCGGTGAATCTCGAAGCCGACATGCTGGCGCGCTACGTCGAGCGCATCCTTGCTGTCCGATAGCCAGGTCACTGCGCTTGACCGGATTTCGAATCCGACGCATCATATAAAAATGAAATTGCGCCGCTTTCTTTTGTTTTTTGCCCTGTTGAGCTTTCTTGGCGTGTATTCGCTCGAGGCGATGCATCGCCATGTCGGAGAAGCCGACGAGATGGCCTGCGCGGTTTGCCATGTCGCAGCGCATTCTTCCGCGGACACTCCATCTGCGGCATTGTCCGCGCCGCTCGTTTCTCTGGTTCTGCTGTATCTGGTTTCGTTCGCGCAAATCCAGCCCTTCTTCAAGCGCGCATCCCTCCGTCCGCGCTCCCGCTCCCCTCCCCGCTGATCCGCTTTCCGGTTCTGCTCGATTCAGGCATTGCCGCAAGGGGTGTCTGTGCGTTCGATATTCATGGGGTTCGAAAATGAAAAAATTGCTTGTTTTGATGGGATTGATGTTTCCGGTGATGGTCCAGGCCGCCGGGATTCAGGGGGAAGTGAAGGATGCGCTCGGCAGGCCGGTGGCCGGTGCCGGGCTGAGCCTGCAAACGGTTCAGGGAAAGGCGGTCGCAAGGGTGACGAGCGGCGAGGACGGACAGTTCATGTTTCCGGACATCCCTTCCGGAACTTACGCAGTTATCACCGAAAAACAGGGTTTCAGAATGGGCACCGCCATCGTCACGGTGAGTCAAGGCAAGGCCGCTCAGGCATCGATCACCCTGGCGGCGGAGAAAGCGCTGGAACTCAGCGTGGTTGCGGCGAAACTGGAAGAGGCGCGCAATGGACTTTCGCCCAAGACCGGCGGGAGCATTTATCATTTTGCAGCATCCGACATCGACAAGCTGCCGCAGGGAGAAAGCACTGCCTTCAACCAGGTGCTGCTCCAGGCACCTGGGGTCGTCAATGATTCACTGGGCCTGTTCCACGTTCGCGGCGACCATGGCAACACCCAGACCCGCATCAACGGCGTGATCCTGCCGGAAGGCATCAGCGGCTTCGGGCAGTCGGTCGATACGCGCTTTGCAAAGCGCATCGATCTCGTGACCGGCGCCCTGCCTGCCCAGTACGGATACAGAACTGCCGGGGTCATCGAAATCGAAACCAGGACCAGGCTCGATCCGGAAGGTCACATCGATCTGTACGGCGGCGGCAATCGCACCTTCAACCCAAGCTTTGCCTATGGAAATACGAGCGGAAACCTTTCCTATTTTCTCAATGGCTCATACCTCACCAACAACGTCGGCATCGAAAGCTCGACCCCCGGCGCCAACCCATTGCATGACCGCACCGACCAGTACAAGGGCTTCGGCTACCTGTCCTACCTGTTGAGCCCGGTATCGAAACTCAGTTTCATGGTCGGCAGTTACGACGGCAAGTTCCAGATCCCGAACCGTCCGGGACAGCTGGCCGATCCGAACGGTCTTGGGATACTCGCGCAACTGGGTCTTCCCGGATACGATTCGGCAACGCTCAACGACAGGCAGCGCGAGGTGAACCGTTTTGCCGTGGCGTCGCTTCAGAGCTCGGCGGGGGAGGGCTTCGATTATCAACTCGCCCTGTTCACCCGCTATTCGAGCGTCCATTACATGCCGGACATCACCGGCAGCCTGATATTCAACAACGGCGTGGCGGAGGGCATTTTTCGCAGCAGTTCCAGCACGGGCATTCAGGCAGATGGCAGCTATCGTTTGAATGACGCGCACACCCTGCGCATGGGCTTTTTCGGCAGCAGCGAAAACATCGAGAGCAGCAACGCCTATACGGTATTTCCGGTGAACGGCGCCGGAACCGTTTCCGGCCCCGCTTATGCCTTCGTCGACAGCAATCCAAGGAACGGCAACACACTGGTCGGACTTTATCTTCAGGACGAATGGAAAGCCACCGGGAAACTGACCGTGAATTACGGCGCAAGATTCGACAAGGTCAGCGCCTTTGTCAATGAACAGCAGTTGAGTCCGAGACTGGGCGTGGTTTACGAGGTTGGCAGCCGGACTACCTGGCATGCGGGCTATGCGCGTTACTTCACCCCCCCTCCGACGGAGCTTGTTTCCTCGACCACCCTTGCGCTGTTCAATAATACCACCAATGCGCAGAGTGGACAGAACTCGCCGGTCAGGTCGGAACGGTCGCACTATCTGGATGCGGGCCTCATCCATCAACTGACGCCGTCCGTCAGCCTGGGCGTGGACACCTTTTACAAGCAGACCCGGAACCTTATAGACGAAGGGCAGTTCGGGCCTGCGCCGATTTTGACGCCCTACAATTATGAAAAGGGCAAGGTTTACGGACTGGAATTGACCGGCAATTACAAGTCCGGCAATTTTTCCGGCTACGCCAACCTGGCCAGAACCATCAGCCTGGGAAAGAGCATCCTTTCGAGTCAGTACCTGTTCAGTCAGCCGGACCCGAATACCGGCATGTCCGTTCTTCGGTATTCCCAAGGCAACTGGGTAAACGTAGACCATCAACAGGCCCTGACCGTCTCGACGGGCGGTTCCTATCTTTGGTCTGGAATTCGTTTCAACGGCAACCTGATGTTCCAGAGCGGACTGCGCAGCGGTTTTGCCAATACGGCCAAGCTGCCTTCATACACCGTGGTCAATCTCGGCGTCAGCCGTAAAATGAGCTTCGGAGATACAGGAGAGGTCGAGGCGAGGATCGCGATCACCAACCTCCTGGACAGGGTTTACCTGATCCGGAACGGCACCGGGATAGGCGTGCAAGCCCCGCAATACGGCACAGGGCGCGGCTTGTTCGTCGGCCTGGACAAGAAATTCTGATCGGGTTTTTATTTATTATGAGAGGACGATAATGCAGGAAATCCAGGAATCGCTTCAGGCTCTGAAATTCGGCGGCGCGATGGTTTATCCCCTTCTGGCTCTGGCCGTGATCGCGCTTGCCATCATGATCGACAAGGCCTATGTTTATTTCAGATATGTGCGCCTGCGGCCGGATATTTCCGATTTGATCGAAACCTATGGTTTTTCCTGGGTTGAACTCGAGAAGCAGGTGGCTTCCCTCGATGGGCGGCATTATTTCGGAAGATTTTTCAGGCCGATCCTGGAGAATCGCAAAAAGCCCGCATGGTGGGTGGAATCCCGCGCAGGCGACGAGGCTCAACAGATCGAGAAATCGATGAGCCGGGGTCTATGGGTGCTGGAAACCGTGGTGACCGCAGCGCCCCTGCTCGGTCTCCTTGGCACGATCACGGGCATGATGCACGCCTTCAATCTGATAGGCGGGGCGGGACTCGTCGATCCGAGCGGGGTGACCGCAGGCGTGGCGCAGGCATTGATCGCGACCGCGCTGGGCCTCTTCATCGCGCTCATCTGCCTGTTTGCCTTCAATTTCTTTTCGCGCCTGCAGTCGCAAACGCTGGATGAAATGGAAAGACTGGGCACGAGGCTTCTGGATCATATCAGGCTGGATCAGGAAGGAGCCGGCGGTGAAGCTGCGTAAGACGCGGCAGGGAAAGCGCGGGCGCATCGAGATCATTCCGATGATCGACGTGATGTTCTTCCTGCTCGCCACGTTCATGCTGGCTTCCCTTTCCATGCAGAATCTGCATTCCCTGGCGGTCGATCTGCCCAAAGGGAAAGCTGCGCCCATGCAGGCGAAAACGCCCGTGACCCTCACCGTGACGAAAGAAGGCAGGCTGTTTCTCGACAAGACGCCGGTCACCCTCGATTCGATGCGGCAGGTGCTCGAATCCATGCTGAAAAAGCCGGACTCTAGCATCATCATTTCAGCCGATACGGCAGCGCCTCACGGGCTGGTGGTGGAGGCCATGCTGAAGGCGAGGCAAGCCGGGGCAGAGCATTTTCTCATCGCGGTCAAACATGAAGAGTGAACCTGACAGTCCATGGCGGCGCCTGCCATGGACTATGGCGAGCGCTTTGCTTGCCTGGGTCATCCTGTTGTGGGCATTCGGTGAGTTTCTCTCCCGCCCGGACAAATTCGTTCCGCCCCAGAAGCCTATCGACGCGAAACTGATCGAGATCCCGCCTCTCCCCAAACCGGAGGAACGAAAGCCGCAGGCGGCGAAAACTGCCAAACCCGAACCGGTTCGGAAGAAGGTCGAGGTTCCGAAGGTCAGAACCGATGCCAGGCCGAAAGCGGAAGCGCCGCCCGAAGTCCGGCAGCCCGCCGAAACGATGCCGCGCCAGAAAGCGACGCCCGAAGTCCGACAGCCTGCCGAAACGATGCCGCCCCCGAAAGCCGAAGCGTCCGTGCCCCGGCAGCAAGACACTCCGGGCGGGGACGAGATGGGCGCGCGCGCCATCTATAGCCCCAAACCGCAAATACCGGACGAATTCAGACGGGACAGCATGGATTTTCTGATCGTGGCGCGTTTTTATGTCTCGGCGGAAGGCGAAGCCAAAGTCGAGCTGACCACGGCCACACCCATACCTGGATTGAACCGGAGCATCCTGGATACGCTCAAGACCTGGAAATTCTTTCCCGCCATGAGGGAGGGCAAGCCTGTGGCCTCGATCCAGGACGTACGCTTCCGTCTGCGGGTGAAATAAAAAAGGGTATCCGTAACGTCTTGTGTATCGGAGTGCAACAAGATTGCCTGGATATCATCCCGATATCGAAAATTATGTTGATCCCCGAATCACCAATGCCTTCATTGTCATTTCGAGCTTGTCGAGAAATCCTGTCCTTCGGGGCGGGCTTCGCTGTCATTTCGAGCTTGTCGAGAAATCTTAGGATCCCTCGAATTCCTCGGGATGACAACATCGCTCCGTTGGGATGACAACACGCTCCGTTCGGGATGGCGGCGCGAGGCTCGGACTTGCGCCCATGGGGGAGAACCGTCGCGGGGCGCGCTGGGGGCTGCCGCTTGGGCATTCGGGACGAGCAATCCGGCGACTTTTGGAGGATGGGCAATCGGTGGTTCTGGTGCGGGAGGGCGAGCGGAACCTGGAATGGGCGCGGGAGCGCCTGCCGATTGATCGTTTCGAGCCGGCTTCCTGATTCGGACCCTCCACAGAATCGAAGCGAATGCCCCAAAAGGGATGTTGTCAACAAAATTGTCGTCGATTCATTTCGACCGAAACTGAATAACGATACACAAGATTTTACGGATACCCGTAAAAAAACGGCCGGAAGGCTCCGGCCGGAAGGAGGAAACGCTCAGGTAAGAGCTGGGGAGCCTCTAAACCCGATCGGGTTCACAGGCTCCTTATGCGTATGAAAGACCATCCGATGATCATTGTCAATGCGCTTTCCGACAAGTGGTATGATTGGGCCGATGAGCGGCATCATTGGAGGAAATTTCATGGCAAACGAATCCGTAACCGAAGTGGCGACGCTGGGAGGCGGCTGCTTCTGGTGCCTGGAAGCGATATTTGCGGAACTTCGTGGCGTCCATGACGTGGTGTCGGGTTACAGCGGCGGAAAAACGGAAAATCCGGATTACGAATCGGTGTGCAGCGGCGGGACCGGGCATGCCGAAGTCGTTCAGGTGGTGTTCTCCCCCGATATCGTTTCATATCGTGAAATTCTGGAAGTATTCTTCTCCATGCACGATCCCACGCAACTGAACCGCCAGGGAAACGATGTGGGAACGCAATACAGATCGGTCGTTTTTACCCATTCTGAAATGCAGAGGGAAATCGCCGAAGCGACGATCAGGGAATTCGGGGGACAGGTCATGACGCAAATCGCCCCTGCCGGGAAATTTTACTCCGCCGAAAAATATCACCAGCGATATTTCGAGAACAATGCGTCCCAGCCCTATTGCCGGTTTGTGGTGCAGCCCAAGCTTCTGGAGTTTCGCCGCAAATTCGCGGAAAAGCTCAAGGCATAGGGTGGGTGCGGCCTTCGCTTGTCCTGTGTTCGACGGCGAATACCGCCGCCTCGACGCGGGATGCGAGTTTGAGCTTGAACAGGATATGCCGGACATGCTGTTTGACCGTGTCGTAGCTGATATCCAGCATTCTCGCGATGACCTTGTTGCTCTCCCCCCGTGCCAGATGCTGCAGGATTTCACGCTCACGTTCGGTCAACAGTTCCAGAGAATTCCTGCGCGTCTGCTCCGGCTGCCCATTTTTCAGGAAATTCATGAATTTGGCGGTCATGGCAGGGGCGATCACCAGCTCCCCGCAGGCGATGCGCCGCACCGCGCCGACGATGTCCTCTGGATCCATGTCCTTCAACAGATAGCCGCGTGCGCCCAGGCGCATCGCACTGGCGAGATCGGATTCGGAATCGCTCATCGTCAGGATCGTCACCGGGGTGTCGCAGCCGGACTTGCGTAATTGATCCAGCAGGGTCAGGCCGTCGACCGGCTCCATGCGCAGGTCCATGATCAGCAGGTCGGGGTGTTGCGCGTTCAGCATAGCGAGGACTTCACCGGCATTGCCTGTCCCGCCGACCACCGAGACGCCGCAACTATGGTCGAAGAGCTCGGTGAGGCCGCGTCTGCACAGTCCATGGTCGTCGACCAGGGCGATGCGGATCAGATCAGTCATTTTGCCGCCTCCATTGGGGTGACAGGGAAGCTCAACCTCACTCTGGTGCCAGGTTTTCCAGAGCTTTCCAGTTCTATGGCTCCGCCTAAGCGGGCGGCGCGTTCCTGCATGATCGCAAGGCCGTAATGCCCTTCCGCCTGATCGACGCTCGGCATGCCGGAACCATTGTCCTCGATGGCGAAGACATAGCGCCCTTCGTTGCAGCCCACTGCAAGGCTGGCATGGGTTGCGCCTGAATGAGTGGCGATATTCGACAATACTTCCCGCACGATATGGAAAACCTGCAGCTCATGTTCGAGAGGGAGTTCGAGGTCGGCTATGCGGTTGGCGTAATCGAGCGCGATGCCGGTGCGATCGCTGAATTCCTCCACAAGTCCCAGCAGCGCGTGCTGCAGGCCGAGCGGATCCATCCGGCTGCGGAAATGGGTGATGAGTTCCCGCACGGCATGCTGTCCGGAAGTCAGCGCTTCCTTGACGTCATGCGCGTATTTTCCGGAGAGATTTTCGTCTTTGGATGCGATGGCGTCAAGCAGCAGGCTCATGCGCATTCCGGCATAGACCAGGGTCTGGGCCACGGAATCGTGAATTTCGTTGGCCATCCATTGCCTCTCGGTCATCAGGCTTATTCTCCTGCTTTCACGGGAGCGTCTTGAGTTTTCCAGAGCCATGCCGAGCAGTTCCCCGAAAGCGCGGAGATTCTGCATGGCGGCATCGGAGATATCCTGTCCGGCTGCATAAAACAGGTTCAGCATGCCCATCGTTTTTCCCCGGTTTTCCAGGGGAACCGTGACCACGCTTTTTCCGAAAAAGCCGCAACCGCTTTGCTTGCAGGCGTTCGAATGCGCTTCCAGGTCGCGCATCGCCATGCCGCAGGCGCTGCAACCGGGATCGGGCAGGTTTTCGCGCTTGCCGATCCCGGCGGGCAAGCCGAAAGAGGCCATCATGTGCAATTCACGCCCGTCCGGGGAGGCGACGCGCACCGATCCTGCGATTGCGCCGGTCATTCTTGCAATGGTATCCAGAAATCCTTCGATCAGTGTCGAACAGTCGTCGCTGAAAGACGGTGCATATTCCGGAACGGATTCCATCGCGTTCGAGGGGGGCCGGCTAAAAATTCCGCCATGCTGGGACTGCATGTATGTCAAAAACCTTCACCATGTCGGTTCGATGTGATCATGCACCCCTGTCGGGTGAGCTTATATTTGATTATAAATCATTTGTTACCGCTTGCAACACCCCGGGTCAAGCCCCATCCCCCATGTGGGGTATGCTTTGCCCCCCGTTGCGGGTTATAGACACCCAACCCGTCAATTGCGCTTAATAACGGAGTTCCCAGCTTGCAAGTCGTATTGACTACAATGGGGAGAGTTGAACTCCTGAAAGCCAATTTCGAAAGCATTATGTCATCATCGACCCCGCTCCACGATCCGACTGCCCCCGAGGCTAAAAGCGAAGTTCGCAAAACCACCTGTTACATGTGCGCATGCCGCTGCGGCATCAGGGTCCATCTCAGGGACGGCAAAATTCGCTATATCGACGGCAACCCGGACCATCCGCTCAACGGGGGCGTGATCTGCGCCAAGGGATCTTCCGGGATCATGAAGCAGTATTCCCCCGCGCGCTTGACCAGGCCTTTGAGGAGAAAGGCCGGAGCCGAACGCGGGGCAGGGGAATTCGAGGAAATAAGCTGGGATGACGTGTTCGATATCCTGGTGGAGCGCCTGGGGAAAATCAGGGCGACCGACCCGAAAAAATTCGCGCTCTTTACCGGGCGAGACCAGATGCAGGCAATGACGGGCCTGTTCGCGCGCCAGTTCGGCACGCCCAATTATGCCGCCCACGGTGGCTTCTGCTCCGTGAACATGGCAGCCGGCATGATCTACACCATAGGCGGCTCGTTCTGGGAGTTCGGCGGTCCCGACCTCGAACGCGCCAAGCTGTTCGTCATGATTGGAACGGCCGAGGACCACCATTCCAATCCGCTTAAGATTGCGCTCTCGAAGTTTAAACGCGAAGGCGGACGCTTCATTTCCATCAATCCGGTACGCACCGGCTATTCGGCCATTGCCGACGAATGGGTGCCGATCCGACCGGGAACGGATGGCGCGCTTTTCCTCGCGCTGATCCACGAGATCATCGCGCTCGGTCTCTATGACCGTGATTTTCTGGTGCGCTACACCAATTCAGGGCAGCTCGTGAATCTTGATGCGGAACATGACGAATTCGGCATGTTCGTGCGCGAGGAGATTCCAGGGGAAGAAGCCTGCTACGATCCGCAGAACAAGCTCTGGTGGGACCGCAATACCGACAGGCCGGTGATTACCCATACGGAGGGGGCGGACCCCTATCTTTTCGGGGAATTCAGCCTTCCTGACGGCACGCCCGTCAAGCCTGCTTTCCAGTTGCTCAAGGAGCGGGTGACGGACCATACGCCCGAGTGGGCGAGCCGGATTACCGGCATCCCCGTGGATACCATCAGGCAGCTTGCCTATGAAATGGGCATTACGGCACGCGATCAGAAAATCGAGCTGCCGATCGCCTGGACCGATTCCTGGGGCAGGGAGCACGATACCGTCACCGGCAACCCGGTGGCGTTCCACGCCATGCGCGGACTTGCCGCGCATTCCAACGGTTTCCAGACGATACGGGCGATGTCCATTCTGATGACCCTCCTGGGCACCATCGATCGCCCGGGGGGATTTCGCCACAAGGCGCCTTTTCCCCGCCCGATCCCGCCCTGTGCGAGAACGCCCAGTACGCCGCTCGCGGTAAAACCCAATCATCCGCTCGACGGCCTCGCGCTCGGCTGGCCGGCCGACCCGGACGATCTTTTCGTGGACGAAGCCGGGGAGCCGGTGCGGATCGACAAGGCTTTTTCGTGGGAATACCCGCTTTCGGTTCACGGCCTCATGCACAATGTCATCACCAATGCATGGAAGGGCGACCCCTACAAAATCGACATGTTGATGATTTTCATGGCCAACATGGCCTGGAATTCGACCATGAATGCGGTCGAAGTGCGCAAGATGATGAACGACAGGGACGAGAGCGGAGAATACAGGATTCCTTTCATCGCCGTCTGCGATGCTTTCCATTCCGAAATGACCGCCTTTGCGGACCTGATCCTGCCGGATACCACTTATCTCGAGCGTCATGATGTGATGTCCATGCTCGATCGTCCGATTTCGGAATTCGACGGCCCGATGGACTCCGTGCGCATTCCCGTCATGCCGCCCACCGGGGACTGCAAGCCTTTCCAGGAAGTGCTGATCGAACTCGGCACGCGCCTGAAACTCCCCGCATTCGTCACATCCGATGGCAAGCGTAAATACCGGGATTATCCCGATTTTATCGTGAATTTCGAAACCGAGCCGGGGTCGGGAATCGGATTTCTTTCCGGATGGCGCGGCAAGGACGGGGAAAAGTTCATGCGCGGCGAACCCAACCCGAAGCAATGGGACATGTACGAGCGGAACAATTGCGTGTTTCATTACGAGCTGCCGCGCTCCTACCAGTTCATGCGCAACTGGAACAAGGGCTACCTCGAATGGTCGCAGCGCAACCGCATCACGCGCTATGCCGAACCCATACTGATCCATCTCTATTCGGAGGTGTTGCAGAAATTCCGCCTCGCCGCGCAGGGCAAGGGGATCATGAGAAAGCCACCTGCCCATCTTGCAAAGCGCATCGAAACCTACTTCGATCCGCTGCCTTTTTTTTACGAACCGCTGGAAGTCGCAGCGAGCGACAAGGACAAATATCCGCTTGCCGCAGTGACCCAGCGGCCCATGGCGATGTATCATTCCTGGGATTCGCAGAACGCATGGCTGCGCCAGATTCATGCCCACAATTACCTGTATGTCAATTCGTCCACGGCGAAATCTTCAGGAATCGGGGATGGAGACTGGATCTGGGTCGAATCGCAATGGGGCAAGGTGCGCTGCATGGCGCGCTATTCCGAAGCGGTCGAACCCGGAACCGTCTGGACCTGGAATGCCATTGGCAAAGCTGCCGGGGCATGGAATCTTTCGCCGGATGCCAACGAATCGCAAAAGGGATTCCTGCTCAATCACCTGATTTCAGAAGAACTGCCGGATGGTCGCTATTCCAATTCCGATCCCGTCACCGGACAGGCCGCCTGGTACGACGTGCGCGTGCGCATCTACAGGGCGGAGGACGGCGAGCCACGGGCGAGTTCGCCCCAGTTCGCCCCGCTTGCGCCGTATCCGGGCATGGCAAAGCGCCCTGCCTGGCTCGCCTACTTCGGAGGGAAATCGAAATGACCCAGCTTGCCCTGGTGATCGATCTCAACGTCTGCGTCGGCTGCCATGCCTGCGTCACGAGCTGCAAGGAATGGAACACGTCGGGCGACGCAGGCCCCCTGTGCGACGAGCGGCCCTATGAAGCCGAACCGACAGGCACTTTCTTCAACCGGGTCCAGACGTTCGAGGTCGGGGAATTCCCCGCGACCGAAACGGTGCATTTCCCGAAATCCTGCCTGCATTGCGAGGATCCGCCCTGCGTTCCGGTCTGTCCGACGGGCGCTTCCTACAAGCGCAAGGAGGATGGCATCGTGCTCGTCGATTACGACAAGTGTATAGGCTGCAAATACTGTTCATGGGCCTGTCCTTACGGGGCGCGGGAAATCGACGAGAAACAGAAGGTGATGAAGAAATGCACGCTCTGCGTCGATCGCATCTATGACCTGTCTCTTGCCGAAATCGACCGCAAGCCTGCCTGCGTCAAGGCATGCCCCACGAGCGCAAGGCTTTTCGGCGATATCCACGATCCTGAATCGACTGTGTCGAAGGCGATACGCGAAAACGGCGGTTACGCCCTGATGCCGGAATGGGGCACCCAGCCGGCGAACCACTATCTGCCGCGCCGCAAAACCCATCTCAGGATACACGAGGACGAACTCGAACGCTCCAGCAACCCGCTCAGGATAGACGGCCTTCTGCCCAAGCCGGGCAAGAGCGAGCCTTCGCTTGACGACATCACATCATGGTGAGGTTCCTGCAATTATGAATCCGGCATTTTCCGTCATTTTTCTCACCACATTGATCGGGGCAGGGCAGGGGCTGTTCCTCGCGCTCTTCACCGGGCAGTCCTATGCCCTCTTCAATCTTCTGCCGAAGCAGGAGGGCGGTTTTTATGCGGCCGGCAGCTTTATTTCCCTGATACTGCTCGCAGCCGGCCTTGGCGCTTCCTTCTTTCATCTCGGACACCCCGAACGGGCTTGGCGGGCGGCGTCCCAATGGCGCACTTCATGGCTCTCGCGCGAAGTCATCGTCCTCCCGGCGTTCATGGGCGCTGTATTTTGTTACGGTCTTGCCCACTGGATGGGCTGGCAGAGCGTGCTCGCCGTTCTGCCGGGCGGGACCGTGATCGATCTCACCGTGGTGCTGGGCATACTGGGGACGCTCCTCGCCTTTCTGCTCTTCGTCTGCACCGGAATGATCTACGCCTGCCTG
Organism: Burkholderiales bacterium; assembly: GCA_019753155.1. Lineage (GTDB taxonomy): Bacteria > Pseudomonadota > Gammaproteobacteria > Burkholderiales > JABEVD01 > JABEVD01. The sequence goes on along the minus strand of JAIELG010000039.1, from coordinate 10,525 downwards.
CGTTTTCTGAGGGAATGGCACAGTCCGCTCACGGTCGTCAATTTCATTTTGCTGGGCGGCGCTTCGGGTTTCATCCTGGCTGCCTTATTCGCTTCCCTGAGCGCGCCGGAACTGGCGCCATTTTTCGCGGTTTGGGCGATCATCCTCATGCTTCTTGGTCTTGTGAGCCGCAGCGCTGCGCTGATCCGCAATCACCGCCTGAGACCGAAATCGACCCTGCAAACGGCGATTGGCATCAAGCATCCGCGCATCGTGCAAAAATCCATGGGATTCATGGGCGGCTCCTTCAATACCAGGGAATTTTCTCACGGCGCCGCTTCCCTGCGATCGATCAAGCCCGCCTTCCTGCTGCTCGCCTTTGGCGCACCGCTGATCCTCTTTGCCGTCAGCTTCTCGAATCCCATATTGCTGGGCCTTGCCTTCGTGTTGCATTATTGCGGCTTGCTCGCCGAGCGCTGGTTCTTTTTTGCCGAGGCCAATCATCCGCAAAATCTCTACTATCAAACCCTCGGCTGATGCCATGATGCGCTGGCTTGCGGCCTTGGTCCTGCTTTTTGCCACACATCCCGCATGGGCCGCAGGCGCTGCGGCGGCATATCCCGGCGTCTGGTGGATATGGCCGCTTGCGCTTTTTGTCGTCTGCTTTTTCCTCGGGATTGTCGCAGTTCCCGCCGGGGTAGGGGGCGGGGTGCTGTTCGTGCCCATCGTGGGAAGCTTTTTTCCATTCCATCTCGATTTCGTGAGGGGGGCCGGGTTACTGGTCGCGCTTGCAAGCTCGCTTGCAGCGGGGCCATCGCTACTCAAGGGGGGGCTTGCCAATCTGCGTCTTGCCATGCCGCTCGCTTTCGGCGCTTCCATCAGCTCGATAGGGGGCGCCATGCTGGGGCTTGCCTTGCCGGCCAACGTGGTCCAGAGTGCGCTCGGCGTGACCATACTCGGCATCGTCACGCTGATGGCATCGGCCAGGAAATCTGAATTTCCGCATGTTCCGGATGCTGATCCGCTTTCCAGGATGCTCGGGATACGCGGCATGTTTCACGATGCGATTTCAGGCAGGGACATGGATTGGCAGATTCACCGCACGCCATTTGGCATCATGATGTTTCTCGTGATCGGATTTCTGGGCGGGCTGTTCGGCGTCGGCGCAGGCTGGGCCAACGTGCCCGTTCTCAATATCCTGATGGGCGTGCCGCTCAAGGTTGCGGCGGGCACGTCCAGCCTGATCCTGACTACGGCAAGCTCTTCCGCAACCTGGTACTACCTTGACAACGGCGCGATCCTGCCCATCATCGCCGTGCCTTCCGTAGTCGGCATGATGATAGGCGCAAGGATAGGCGCGCATCTTTTGTCCGTGCTCAATGCATCCGTGGTGCGCAAACTGGTGATTGCGATGCTGTTGATTTCCGGAATCGGCGCATTGCTCAAAGGACTCGGAATATGGACTTGAAATATGAAGAAGAACAGTCGCGTTATGCCGCATGGCTGCACTGGAGCACGCTGGCGGGCTTTCTGACGCTCATTCTCACGTTTGCCGCTTATGTATTCAATATTCTGCCGGCCAGGATACCACTCGATCAGTTGCCTGACCTGTGGAACAAGCCGGCTTCGCAATATCTGAAGCTTACCGGCATGCCGAAAGGATGGGGCTGGATAGGCATGCTCGAAAATGGAGATCTGGCGAGTCTGCTCGGCATTGCCATTCTTTCAGGATGTTCGATTTTCTGCATTTTTGCAGTCATGCCGATCTATGCAAAACGCCGGGATCTGGTCTATCTTCTTATCTGCGCATTCGAAGTCGCCGTCCTGGTTCTGGCTGCATCGGGCATCCTGTCGGGAAGGCACTGACATCATGGATCACCCGTTTAAAAACCTGCTGCTTGCAACCGAGTGTACCGAATTCGATACGGGCTCCGAGCGTGTCGCCCTCGAAATGGCCAAACGCTGCGATCTGCCGCTTGCCGTTGTCGTGCCGGTGGTTTCCAATCCGGAATTCGAAGTCGAAGCGCCCAGGCTCATCGATCGCGCCGAACATGAAATCGCCTCCAGGATAGAGGCATTGCATGCACGGGCCAAAGAAATGGGCGTGGTCATCGATGTTCATGCGAGGCGGGGGGAGACGCCCTGCAAGGAAATCGTGAGTGAAGCTTGCGAGATGGAATCCGATCTCATCATCATACGCCGCCGCGGCAGGCGCAGCTTTCTCGCCAATATCCTCGTCGGTGAAATGGTCGGCAAGGTCGTGAGCATGGCGCCCTGTTCCGTCCTGATGGTGCCTCGCGCCTGTAACATGTGGTCGCGTGGGGTGCTGGTCGCGGTGGATGCGTCAAGTGACGCAGGAAAAGTCGTTGCCGTCGCAGCCGCTATCGCTTCCCGGTGCGATTTGCCGTTATATGTGCTCAGCGTTGCCGGCTCTAAAACGGGCAGGCCCGATGCCGGGCGCATCGTCGAGCGCCATGTGCAGGCGGCAATGGGCCTGGGCGCTTCTGCAAAGGGACTGGTGCTCGTCGGCAGGGCTTGCGACGAAATCCTCGCAGCGCCGGTCGATGCGGATTTGATCGTCATCGGTCTGGGGGACGTTCGCTCCGGGGGCACAACGCAGAAAGTGGTGGGGCAATCGGAGAAACCGGTTCTCGCGGTTTATTTATGATGCAGGCCCATCCCCCATGGGGGTTATATCGCCATCACCCGTTTCGGCTATAGACGCGGTAATGGCAAATTCAGCTTAATAGCACTACATTGCAAATATGTTTCATCCTGGATAGAGCATGACTTCATGGAAAATTTTTGGGAATTATATACTTGACAAATGCAGGCTAAAGGTCCATACTTGAATCATACAAAACAAGGATTCAATCATGGCAACCATCTTCTCCGAACCACGCTTCAACGATGACAACGCAGCCCGTGAACATCTTGAATCTATCCGCTGGCCTCATGGTGCTGTATGCCCTCATTGCGGCGGGACAGAACGCAACAGCAAGATTGCCGAGAACGTTGAGAAGAACATCCGTCCCGGCCTCTACTTCTGCGGAGATTGCCGCCAGCAATTTACCGTAACGGTCGGAACCGTTTTCGAGCGTTCGAAAGTTCCGCTTCACAAGTGGGTTCTTGCTACGCATCTGATGTGCTCAAGCAAGAAGGGCATTTCAGCCCATCAAATGCATCGCACTCTCGGCGTGACCTACAAAACCGCATGGTTCATGGCTCATCGCATTCGTGAAGCAATGAACATCGAACCTGAAGCACCTTTAGGCAGCGATGGCGGACCCGTCGAGGTTGACGAAACCTACTGGGGCAACAACGGCAAACAAGCCAAAGGCGCTCGCGGCTGGGCTCACAAGATGAAAGTCGTTTCGCTGGTCGAACGCGATGGTCAAAAACGCTCTTACCATGTTGCCAACGTGAATCACAAGACTGTCGGGCCAATCCTTCGCAAGCAAGTTGCCGAAAAAGCGCGTCTGATGTCCGACGAAACTACCGTCTATAACAAGGTCGGCAAAGAGTTTGCGAGCCATGAAAAGGTCAATCACAGCGCTGGTGAATATTCGCGCGGCGATGTTACGACAAACACCGTTGAATCCAGCTTTGCCATTCTCAAGCGCGGCCTGTACGGTACTTTCCACCATGTTGCAGAGCGTCACCTTCAGCGCTATGCAACGGAATTCGATTTCCGTTGGAATACCCGCGCTAAACTCGGGTTTACCGATGTTTCCCGTTCTATTGAAGTTCTGAAGAACATCAGCGGGAAGCGTCTCACCTATCGGCGGACTGGTTGCCAAGCATAAATACTCAGGCAAATAACGGCACTAGAAATGAGCGAAAAATTTTTGATAAAACGGAATATTTTCAACTTCGTCTGGGCGTCCAATTGCCAGATTGATTTCATTCTGGCAAATCCTCGCCAGAGTTCGAAGAGTGGGCGGCTCCATTGCTTCAATTGCCATGACTCGTGATTCAAATTTGTCCAAGATCGCAAAATCGTCGAGTGTTCCTGCCCCGATTATCTCGGATTCCATATCAAGGTACGATTTTGCCAGTTCTGCATGTTTTCTGGCCTTTTCCGCAAATCCGAAGACAAGGGAAAGCATGGATGCGCCCGCAATCAAGGCCCCCATTAAAGCCTTCTTGTCAGCATCGAGAAGACTGCTTATAGCAGCCGTCCCGAGAGCCAATGATATTGCTTTGGTGATTTTGTCCGCGAAGTCAAAAAACCGCTCACGCTTTCGATGATACAGGGACGACAATTGAATCCGATAAATTATCTCGTGGCGCTTCTTCCATGTTTCGTCGGTATATGCCATATCACTATCTTTCTGGTTTCGGTGGCGGATTTGGCGCGGGCTTGGGAGGCATAACACTATGGCGCGCCTTGTCCTTTCCACTATCAATCTTTACAAGGCCATCTCGTGTAGTGGATGGTTTTGATGGCGTATCTTGTTTTGACTTATCATTCATTCCTGGCCCATGATAGGTTCGTGGAGTCATGGAATTGAATGTTAGCAGAAAACGCTATTCTATGACTGGAATCTATTCAATCAAGCCGGGGATTGCTTCTCCCCATGTTTTGGAGCAACATCAGAAAGCTTCAGAAGGCTCATCGCCAAAATTGTGATATGGACGGGAAACATCCAAAACGTTCGCGCCAGCAGAAACCATCTGGGAAGTAATTTCAATACAATCGGAGAAAGACATGGCAAAACCTTCAAATTCAGATCAGAAAGAAAGCGCAGCTTCAGATTTCGAATCCGAAGTGCTGCGCCGAATGCTTACAACAGCGCCGAAGCTGCACGAGGATAAGAAACCATCTGCGAAAAAAGAGAAGTCCGCCAAGCAAAAATGATTTTTGCTTCTTCATGATAGGATGATTTTTTCACTTATCATGGAGAAGCAAATGTCTCAGCCGATGCGAATTGAAACAGCAATAGCCGATTTCAAGTTTTGCGTTTGTTATATATACAATTCCGAAATTTTTACGGAGAATGAATATGGATTTTCAGAGAGAACTCGATGCACGCGGCCTTTCCTGCCCCCTTCCCATCCTGAGGACGAAGAAATCGCTTGCCGACATGGCTTCAGGGGATGTCCTCAAGGTCGTTTCGACCGATAGCGGTTCGGTCAAGGACATGCAGGCTTTTGCCAATCAGACCGGCAACGAACTGCTTTCCCAGTCCGAGGCAGGCGGGGAATACATTTTTTTCATGAAGAAAAAGTAACCGGGACTATGCCATGACAACCAAAAGAATGGCGATTATTGCGACCAAGGGCACTCTGGATATGGCCTATCCACCTTTCATCCTGGCGTCCACCGCAGCCGCGCTCGGCTACGAAGTCCAGGTGTTCTTCACCTTCTACGGATTGCAGCTCCTGAAAAAGGATCTTTCCGATGTCAAGATCAGCCCCCTGGGCAATCCTGCGATGCCGATGCCGGTTCCCATGCCTGTGCTGGTGCAGATGTTGCCGGGGATGGAATCGATGGCGACGATGATGATGAAGGACAAACTGAAGAAAAAGGGCGTCGCTTCCCTGGAGGAGTTGCGAGCCCTGTGTCAGGAGGCCGATGTCAAGTTCATCGCCTGCCAGATGACGGTCGACCTGTTCGATTTCGAAAATAGCGACTTTATCGACGGCATCGAATTCGGGGGGGCTGCAACCTTCATGGAATTCGCGGGGGATACCGATATCTGTTTGTTTGTTTGAGTTTATTTTAATAATATAACGAGGGAGGGGCATCACATGAAAAAGCATCTGGTCTCGATGTTGATTGCAGGCGGACTCTTCGCGCCGCTGGCGCATGCCACGAACGGCTATTTTTCCCACGGCTACGGGATGAAGTCGAAGGGGATGGCCGGCGTCGGGATCGCGCTGCCGCAGGACGCGCTGGCTGCGGCGACCAATCCGGCAGGGATGGTGATGGTCGGGGACAGGATAGATTTCGGCCTCGACTGGTTCAGACCGTCCAGAAGCTCGCAGATCATCGGCAATGGTTTCGGGCCTGACGCATCTTATGGCGGCAACGCCACATCCAATTTCTTCATCCCTGAATTCGGCTACAACACAATGATGGGCGCGGATTCTTCCCTTGGCGTTTCCGTCTACGGCAACGGCGGGATGAATACCGATTATGCGGTCAACCCCTTTGGCAGGTTCGGCGCCCTGGGTACTGCAGGCGTGAATCTTGAGCAGCTCTTCATCGCGCCGACATGGTCCAGGAAGCTCAATGCGAACAATGCGATAGGCGTCTCCCTCAATCTTGCCTATCAGCGCTTTTCCGCCAAGGGATTGAAGCCGACATTTCAGGGCGCATCGTCGTCTCCTGCCAATGTGTCGGACAATGGCACGGATTCTTCCACCGGATATGGGCTGCATATCGGCTGGATCGGTCAGGTTTCGTCCGCAGTCACGCTTGGCGCGACCTACCAGAGCAAGACGAAAATGGGCAAATTCGGCAAATACAGCGGCCTTTTCGCGCAGCAGGGCAGCTTCGATATTCCCGCCACCTACGGGGTGGGCGTCGCAGTGAAGGCGGCGCCAATCACCACGGTTGCTTTCGACATCCAGAGGATCATGTACGGCGATGTGCCGTCCATCGCCAACCCGCTTTCCAATCTTACGGTATTGGGGAACCCGCTGGGTTCCAACGCCGGCGGCGGTTTCGGTTGGCAGAACATGACGGTATACAAGATTGGTGTAACCCATGACTGGAGCCAGAATCTCACGCTGCGCGCAGGATGGAGCCACAACAACCAGCAGATTCCGAACAGCCAGACTTTTTTCAATATCCTCGCTCCCGGCGTGGTGCGGGACCATGCGACGCTCGGGGCGACCTGGAGGCTTGCCGACAAATCAGAACTGTCGGTGGCTTACATGCATGCCTTCAAGACCACGGTCAACGGGGTGAATTCCATTCCGCCCGGAAACCCGCCAGGATACGGCGGCGGGAATTCGAATATCAGTCTTTCGGAAGATTCCATCGGCATCGCCTACGGCTGGAACATGTAAACAGAAAACTCCCTCGGCCCGCCATCGGTGGTAGGTGGCGGGCTTTTTTTATTTGTCGAATCTATTCTGGTAAACTCTGACCCAATTTTGCTTGTAATGAGCGGGGCGGGGGGAGACCATGACTTATCTGAAAAAACTGGACGCCATCGTCCATGACATTATAGAACCAGCCGCCATCGTGACCGACCGCGACGCCGTTTTCCCCAGGAGCGCAGTTTCGGCCCTGGGCGAATTCGGGCTGCTCGGCCTGATGAACAGCGTGGAAGTGGGCGGAATGGGGCTCGGCCTCGCGGAAGCTGCGCAGGTCGTCGAACGCATTGCAAAGGCCTGTCCATCGACGGCCATGGTTGTCACCATGCATTACTGCGGCGCGAGCGTGATCGAGAAATTCGGCAAAGAACCGGTCAGGCGGGAACTTGCAGCCGGCAGTTGCCTCGCTACCCTCGCCTGGTCCGAGAAAGGCTCGCGCAGCCATTTCTGGGCGCCCATGGGCACGGCCAGGAAGGATGGCGACGAATATATCCTCGACTGCAGGAAATCCATGGTGACTTCCGCGCTCGAGGCCGACTTTTACGTGTGGTCGTCCCGTCCCGCGGTGTCGGAAGGCGCCAGCACGCTCTGGCTGGTGGACAGCAGAATGCCGGGTCTTAGCCAACCCAGGCCTTTCGACGGGGTCGGTTTGCGCGGCAATTGTTCCGCGCCGGTTTCATGCGAGTCCATGCGCCTTCCGGAATCTGCGATGCTGGGCGCGGATGGCGGAGGTTTCGATATCATGATCGGCCTGGTGCTGCCCATTTTTTCGACCCTGATTGCATCCAGTTCCATCGGCATGATGGATGCCGCCATCGAGATTGCTTGCGGGCATGCGGCAAACGGGCAATTCGAGCATTTGGGCAGCAGTCTGGCGGACTTGCCCACGATCAGGGCCTATCTCGCCAGGGCGCGCATCCGGGCAGACATGGCGCGTGTGCTGCGCGACGATACGCTGGCCGCGCTCGCATCGGATCGCGAGGATGCGATGCTGCGCGTGATGGAAGTAAAGGCAGTTGCCGCCGAAGCCGCGCTGGAAGTCACCGATATCGCAATGCGCGTGTGCGGAGGGGTGGCATTTCGCAAGGATAACGGGATCGAGCGCTACTTCAGGGATGCGCGTGCGGCTTCCGTCATGGCGCCGACTTCCGACGTGCTGTTCGATTTCATTGGCAAGGCGATCTGCGGCCTGCCGGTTTTCGGGTGATGGATCATGAATAACGTGCTGATCATGGGGGCGGTGGCGTATGCGCCCAAGGTGGTGACGATATGGGAAGGGTTCAAGGCCTATTTCCGCAGCCGCGGGTTCGAATTCGATTACGTGCTGTATTCCAATTACGAGCGCCAGGTCGAGGCGCAGTTTGCCGGCAGCCTGGACATCGCCTGGAATTCGCCGCTTGCCTGGGTCAGGGCGGATCGCATGGCGCGTGCCAGGGGCCTTGCGGTGCAGGCCGTGGCGATGCGCGACACCGACAGGAATCTCGCTTCGGTGCTGGTGGTGCGCAGCGATTCGGGCATCTCCGGGATTTCCGGACTTGCAGGCAGGAAAACCGGTTTCGGCGCAGTGGATTCTCCCCAGGCCCGCCTCATCCCGCTGGAATACATGCGCTCGAACGGACTCGTCGCAGGCCGGGACTTCGAAGCGATCCGCTTCGACGTGCTGGGCGGCAAACACGGCGACCATATCGGCGGAGAGCGCGATGCCGCGCTCGCACTCATGAAGGGTGAAATCGACGCGGCATGGATGCTGGACGGAAATTATCATGCTTTTGCGAAGGAAGGCGCGCTGCCCGCAGGATTGACCCGCATCCTCACCCATACCGGTATTTTTGACCACTGCAATTTCACGGCGAGTCCGGGCGCGCCGGAAGACAAGACTGCGCGCTTTACCGAATTGCTGCTGGGCATGCGCTGGGAAGATCCCGAAGTCAGGCCGCTGCTCGAACTCGAAGGGCTAAAAGCCTGGCTGCCCGGTCGCAGCAGCGGGTATGCCACGCTCGAACGCGCCGTCGACAATGAGCAATTCTACGATCAGCAGGGCAACATCATTGCCGCCGATTATCGATATTGATGACCTGGGCTTCGATTCCGGGGCGCATCTTTTCGTCAGACAGGCGCTTGCGGGGGTTCCGGTCGGCGGCGTGATCCGCGTTACCGGAAGTTTCGAGGGATGGGATGCGCAGTTGTCGGCCTGGGCGCGCGGACAGGGACACCGGGCTTTTTTCTCGGAAGAAGACGGCAGGGTGGTCGCCAGTATCACCCGCGGGGAGGTGGATCGCGCGCTGGGTGCGATGTCAACCGGGTGCAGCGATCCGGATATCGATGGCGCTGTTCATGAAAAAGCCCATCCGCGTTGGGGGCTTGCCGCGCGCGGCGCGAAGGTGGAAGCCGGCGCGCCGGAATTTTCCTTCAGGCTGGACAGCAAAAATGAAATATGGGCGGAGGGCGCGGCCGAACTTTACGCCCAGGCTGTTTCCGCGCAGTGGAATCCTGAACTTGCCATAGACTGGAATGCGTCATTCGAACTGCCGGATTGGGCGGAAGACGCCGTGGTTCAGGTGATGACCTACATGATCGAGAACGAGAATGCGGCGCTGGTCGTGCCTGCGCGTTTTCTCGGCCAGATCCACCCCCATTTCCGCGAAATCCAGGCGCTGCTCGCCATACAGGTCGCCGACGAAGCGCGCCATATCGATGTGTTCACCCGGCGCGCTCGCCTCAAGGGGCGCGAGCCCGCCCTGTCGACCGGCGGGGGACAGGCTTCGCTGAAAACCCTGCTGGACGAGCCCGATTTTTCCGTGGCGGGTTTTCTGCTTTCCGTGCTCGGAGAAGGCACCTTCGTCAACCTGCTCAATTTCCTGAATAATCATGCGCCGGACCCGGTGACGCGGCAGATCGCGCGACTCGCGGCCAGAGACGAAGCGCGTCACGTGGCCTTCGGCATGGCGCATCTCGAATGGGCGCTGAAGCGGGAACCGGATCTCAGGATGCGTCTTGCCCTGGCAGTGGAAGCGCGCAGCGACACGCTTGCGGCAAGCGGCGGGCTCAACGAAGCAGTGTTCGATTCCCTGATACTGCTCGCTGCGGGCGAATTCACGCCGCGAGGCATCGCTTCGGGCTATGCCGCCGTGCAAAGGCTCATGCTGGAAATGGCGGAAGGCAGGCGGGCACGCCTGGAAAAACTCGGCTTCGAGAAGGGCAGGGCGCTTTCGCTTTCCGCGCTGCATACCCGCAACTTCATGTGATCCCAATATGGAATCCGGTATTGGGCTGACCATGCCTTGATTACGGCTTTCCTCTCGCTCATCGATAGCCTTCTTTGCCTCCCGTTCATCCTTCTCGAACGGCTTATTTCACTCAGCTTTCTTACGTGAGGCAACGAATCCATTTCACACGGATTTTTGATGAGGCAATTCGGGGTTAGCCCGAAAATTTCACGATAGAGGGTCGGCGGAAGGGTAAAACCCGCATAAAATATGGTTTCCCGACCGTATTT
>JAIELG010000018.1 GCA_019753155.1 Burkholderiales bacterium | reverse complement strand
GATTGCCGTCCGCATCGTAAGTGAAGCCCTGCGTCTTCGCCGGGCCGGATTCGGATATGAGACGGTTCAGGGCGTCGTAGCTGTAGTTCGTGACACCCTGGGAGGTGGTGCGGCTGACAATGTTGCCGGCAGGGTCGTAAGTGAGCGCCGTGGTGTCCGCAAAGGCGGATGAAGTCCCCAGCAGCAGCAAAAGCGTTATCGTCGTCTTCATGGTCGTCCTCATTGCACCTGTACCTGCGGTGTGCAGGTATTGCCCAGGTTATCCACCCTCAGCACGGGGTTGAGCAGGATGGTCTGCCCGTTCACCACAGCAGTGGATGGGTCGTAGTTGAGCGTGGCGGCATTGGCGAGCGCCGCAACGCCCGGCACGGGCGGCGTCTTGGCCGCCCCCAGGACCGCCGGGTTGCCCACCGCAACCGAAATGTAATTGAAGAGATCGAGCTGCCCACCGGCAAGCGGCGCAATCCCGCCCACCACCACGCTGCGCCGCGTCATCACGCTCTCCACAAGCAGGTCGTACATCCCAATCGCGGCGTTCGCCATGGTCGGAGCCGATGCTGCAATCGGGATGAAGTGATACGGCTCGGTCACGCTGTTCTGCGACGGACGGCTCAGGCTCATCAGCCCGATGCCGCGACCGCCCGCGGGCAGCACGATATGGGTTGCATCCGCAGGCGCAGCGCTGAGCGATCCCGATGTGATATCCAGGGTCTGGCCCGCAGGAGTCCCGTTCTGCACGTAGCCCATGCAGCTTGCCGCGGCAGCCGGAGATGTATTCTCGATCACGGTGTAGAATCCGCCGCCCGCCCCGAAATTTACGACATGCATGTGACCGGCAGGCACCTGCACCGTACTCAGACAGGGAAAGCCGAACAGCAGGGCGTTGATCGCGGCCTGTGTTCCCGAACCCGGCGCATAACGGCACACCGAGACCGGACCCGCCGCGATCGAGGCGTCGACGAAACTCCAGTCGGATGAAAGTCCGTTCATTAGGCTGACGATCTGGGCCTTGGTGAGGGAAGGTTGGCCATTCGATGCGGTGAAGTTGTTGGTCACGATGACCCCCATCGCCTGTCCGACCACGGGAGCCGATGTCAGGTTCGCCCGCTGGGCAGGATTCAGCCACAAAGTTGCAGGCACGTTGATGCCCTGGAACAGCGCGGGCTCGACATCCGCCAGCCCCGCATCCGGAACCGCGCTCGCAATGTTGGGACAGGCCCACAGCCATTGCCCGGCAGCGTCGCTTGCCCCGGTGGGCGCGCAAGTCGCATCCACGCTCAGGATACCGATGGGGGACGCCAGCGCAACCGGGGTCACCCCGTATATCGAATCCCCCTTCGAGGTGTCGGCGATCAGCACCTTCTTCCCGGAGAGCGATGCAGGAATGGCGGCATTTTGCGCCGTGCTCCGGGCAAAACCAAAGTAGGCCCGGTAGTTCGCCCCGGTCGCAGCGCCGATCCCGCCCGTCACCGTGCCGTCCTGGAACACGCTCAGGCTGCCCGGCTGGAAGAATCCCATCAGGGCGGGCTCCAGCAGGGTCTGCTTCAGATAGGAGCCGGAGAGAAACAGGCGCACCGTACCGGCGTCGATGTCCGAGGGACCGAGCAGCCAGACGGTATTCACCGTACTTGCCTGTCCGGAGAGATCGTAACCCGTGCTCTGCGTCACGCCGTTGCCGAGGCGCTGCGAGGTCGCCCGGCCTGCGCCGTCGTATTGCACCTGACTGGCGATCGTGGCCGTGCCGGACGCGCTGGTGTCGGTCACCTGTTGAACCTTGCCCGCGACATCACGCGTCATGTTCAGCGTCTCGCCTCCAGGAGTCATGACCGTGACCAGCCGGTTGGCCGCATCATAGACATAACGGGTGACGAAGCTCGCGCCCGACTCCGTCCGCGTCTTCTGCACCAGGTTGCCCTGATCGTCGTAGGCAAAGGCCGTCGTCCCGTCCGCATCCGTAATCTGGCAGAGCCGGCCCACCCCGTAGCTGCAGCCCGCTCCGGTATCCCAGACATAGGCGACATTCTCCCCGGTCGCGGGATAGCTGACCGAAACCGGACGGTTCAGCGCATCGTAAACATAATTCGCCGCAATCCCGCGCGCATCGACATTGCCTGCCAAGTTGCCCGCGCTGTCGTAGCTGCGGTTGCCGGTGCCGCTGTCGGGGCTGGCCAGCTGCGTCTCTTCTCCCAGGGCATTCACCGCGTAACGGGTGTTGAGGCTTTTCGGGTCGGTCACGCCGGTCAACTGGTCCACGCCGTCATAGGCGTATCGGGTGATACCCAATGCCGCATCCGTCATCTGGCTGATGCGGTTCAGCGCGTCGTAGCCGTAGAGCGTCGCGTTGTTGCGCGCATCGACCGACTTGATCAGGTTGCCGTCGCCGTCGTAACTGTAGGTCGTGGCGTAACTCGTCGCGGCATTGTAGCTGCGGATGTCCTGGGACAGCCGGCCCAGGCTGTCGAATACCCGGCTCAGGGTTCCGGACAGTTTACCGGTCGAATCGTACACATCTTCACGGATGCGGTCGCCCACCGCATCCAGCGTGTAATGCACATGATCGAGCTTCGCATCCGCTATGTCGGTGAGCCGGTGCGCGGCATCGTAGGTGTAATCCAGGTGGCTGCCGTCCGGCAGGGTGACGCGCGTGATCTGGCCCACGCCGTCGTAGGCATAGTTCGTGGCGAGCATCCCCACCTTGCGGCTCGCCAGCCAGCCGCGCGGCGTGTAGCCGAGCGTCGTCACCACGCCGTTGGGATCGGTGATGGCAAGCGGGCGGCCCGCCCCGTCGTAACCCGTGATGGTGGTCACGTGCCCCAGAGCGTCGGCAATGCTCTTCAGGTCCCCGTTGGGGTAGTAGCCGAAGCTGGTGAGGCTAGCCAAGTCGGTGCGCGGACCCTTGACCGTCTTCAGCAGGTTCGGCAGGGTCAGGTCCGCGGCAGTCGTGTACGTATAGGTCCAGGTGCGGCTCCGATTGCTCGCCGTATCGGTGACGGTCCGGGTCAGGAGATTGCCGGTGGCCGGGTCGTAAGTGTACGAAGTGCTCCTGCCGGGTTCGGATACCAGGATGGGCAGCCTGAAGGTGGGGGACCACTGCGTGACGACGGTGCGGGCGAGCGCCGTTCCGGAAGCTTCGGTGCGGCTCGTCTCCAGGTTGCGCGTCAAATCGTACTGCCAGGTCGTCACGTTGCCGTTGAAGTCGGTCCGGCCGGCAAGATTGCCGTTGGCGTCAAAGGTTCGGGTCATGGCGCCGCGGGCATCCACCAGGGAGGCATTGTGCGGCACGCCGAGCACGGTGCTGAAAGCGTAAGTGTGCGCCGCGCCCAGCGCATCGGTCGTGGTGGTCGAGCCGTCCGCATTGTAGGTCAGGACGACCTTGTCGATGCCGACGCCATGCTCGGAACTCGTTGCCCGCCCCTGCGCATCATAGTTCCAGGTGGCGTAACGGCTGCCGTTCTGGTCAACGATGCCGGTGAGGCTGTTGACATAACTCACCCCCGCATTGGGGGTGGCGGAGACATGAGCCGTTTCCCCGTACAGGTAGGTTCTGATCTTGAGATCGGGATAGGTGACGCTGGCGAGGTTGCCCACGGCGTCGTAGGCATACTTGTAAACACCGCCCGCGGGATCGCTCATGCCCGAAACCCGGCTGGACGCGTCATAAGTGAAATTGAGCTGCCGGCCCGAAGCATCGGTGACGCTGATCAATAATCCGGCTGCCGGTGCGACCGCAGCCGGAGTGCCTGCATTGCTGTAGGCGAGGCTCTGGGTGAATCCAGCGCGGTTCGCTATCGAAACCAGTCTGCCCGTCGCATCGTAAACTTCGGTTTCGTCGTCCGCATTGACGTACTTCCAGCCCGTCACAGTGCCGGTTGCATTTGTCAGTTGCGTCAGCCTGCCGTTGATGTCCGAGTCCGGTTTCCATATCCCGCTCAACAGAATGAAATAATATATTTTTCCATCAGGGCGGTAGACCGAGGCGATCTGAGATCCGTTGACAGTCAGAGTGACCGAGCGGTCGTAACTCCCGCGCCAGCTCGAACCCAGGTTCGCCGAAACCGCTACGTTCGTGCTGTTGTAGTTGCGGCTGAAGCCCAGAGGGAACGCCCCGGTCCCGGCATAGTCCATCTCGACCTGGAACTTGTTCCCAACAGACGGATTGATCGGATTGCCGATACAAGGACAATCCGGTGGCGGAGGCCCCGGGTTTTTGGGGGGCGTGCCACTACATATCCCCCCGCCCAGATAAGAAGAACCCGGCGGACAAACATAGTTGGATTGGATACTATTTATGGTTGCCCATAGAACTGTTCTTGGGTAACCGGGAATAGGCGCATAAGCGGTGTCATATATAAAACAGGAACTGCCGTTATACGACCAAGAAAAAACATTACCGGCAGGAGCAGAGCTATTCATGTGAGCGGCCATCGCCGAACAAACGGAAGATCCATCGGAAAACTGCTGGTTCTGCGTGCCAAAGTTTCCGTAATAGTCGAACCACACCAATGTAGCAGACTGATTCGCAAACGAATTAATTGAAAAGCATATTGAAATCACAAGGAATATGGAACGCACGGCGCTCAGTAGCTTTTCCAGGCTTGCCAGCATGTTTTTCCCTCTCCAAAATTCAGCCTTGACCGCGATAGAAATATTTTTCGATCGTTTGTATCAACATGATTGGCAAATGTAAGCCTGCATCGTGACAGTTTTTGTGACACAGGATGTTGATTTAATAGGCCGAACGGACTATCCAAAGCTGGACCTGGAACAATTTTTGCTGCATTGCCCTGAATGCATTTGCAATGTTTTGTTACAACGCAGTAACATTCCGCAAAAATATTCGAGATTTATTTTTTCGGTTCAGCTTGCAGGCATCGTAAATGTCGAAAATGGGGACGCTTTAAGCATTGGTACGGCTCGCCATCAAGTATTCCCGTGCGAGTTGACGTGATAGATGAGGCATGTTGGCCTGCCACTACCGGTACCGGACTTCAGAGGAAATTTTGTTTGATTTGTTCTTGGCCCCATTCTCTCGCATCAAAACCAGAGGCTATTCATCGTTCCGAGCTTGCCGAGGGACCTTAAGGAGTTCTGCCGGATTCAGCCACGATGAATTCGAGGGGGCGGGATGGCCATGCTAAACATTGCATGTCACATTGGCTGACTGCCAGGAACTTTCGAAGAAGCATCCTAGCAGCAGCGCCTGACCCCGCTCCACTGCCGCTCCTGCTCCTGGATGAAGAATGCCTTGCGGCTCAACGGGGTTTGGTCGGGATGCGCCTTCCTGCAATGCGCGAGATAGCGCTCGTAGGCATCGATCCCCGAGAGGCTCCTGATTATTCCCCAGAATTTTTTCATCAATCCCTCACCCAGTCTTCGACCAGCCTGCTCGGGATATGGGGGGACTCGGAAACCGGCGGGGTGGAAAGCCCGATGGTTTTTCTGAAGCTTATCCTGAACATTTCGAAAATCACGATCCAGAGCACCGTCACGAAGAAAATTGTGAGCGCGCCGTCCAGCTGCATATTGAAGATGAGCTGGGGCGCGATCGCGGCTTTTTCGGGCGGCAGCTTGCCCAGGGAGAGTTTCTCGGCGAGGTCGTCGGCGGCCGAGAAAAAACCGATACGGATATTCGGACTCGTGATTTTTTCCCATGCCGCGCTAGTCGTGACGATGCCGAGCCACGCGAGCGGGATTGCAGTGACCCAGGCATATCTGTATTTTCCCGACTTCACCAGTATTCCGGTTGCAACCGAAAGGGCGATGGCAGCGAGCATCTGGTTGGAAATGCCGAATAGCGGCCAGAGCAGGTTGACCCCGCCGTTGGGGTCGATCACCCCGATATAGAGGAAATAGCCCCAGGAAGCGACGATGACGGCGCTCGTCGCAAGCACGGAAGGGTACCAGGAAGTCCTGCCCATGGGTTTGCACAGGTTGCCCAGAAGATCCTGCAGCATGAAGCGTCCGACCCGCGTTCCGGCATCCAGCGTGGTCAGGATGAAAACCGCTTCGAACATGATGGCGAAATGGTACCAGATGGCAATGAGGCCCTGACCGAAAGCGCTGCCGAAAATGCTCGCCATCCCCACGGCAAGGGAAGGCGCGCCGCCGGTCCGTGCGAACAATGTCTTTTCGCCCATTTCGGCTGCGAGCCTGTTCATTTGTTCGAGCGTTACCGGGAATCCCCATGAATTGATCTTCGTCACCGCATCGATGCCCACCCCGGCAATGCCCGAGGGACTATTGATCGCGAAGAAGACGCCGGGGTCCAGCACGGTCGCCGCGATCATGGCCATGATCGCCACGAAGGATTCGAGGATCATTCCGCCGTAGCCTATCATTGGGATGTCGGATTCGCTGGCGATCAGCTTGGGCGTCGTGCCTGAGGCGATGAGCGAATGAAATCCGGATATGGCGCCGCAGGCGATGGTGATGAATACGAATGGAAAGAGGCCGCCCGCGAAGATCGGGCCTGTCCCGTCGACGAAGCGGGTGAGCGCGGGCATCCTGATGTCGGGGTGCATGAGAACGATGGCCACCGCGAGTGCAATGACGGTTCCGAGTTTCATGTAGGTCGAGAGGTAATCGCGCGGGGCGAGCAGCAGCCATACCGGCAGGACCGCCGCCACGAAGCCGTAACCGATGACGAGCCAGACGAGGGTCTTGCCGTCGAAATCGAACATGGCCCTGAGTTCCGGTTGATGGTCCAGCCAGCCGCCCGATGCGACCGCGAAGAGGAGCAGGGCAACGCCCATGAGCGAGCCTTCCAGCACCCGTCCCGGACGGATGTGGCGCATGTAAAGTCCGACCAGGATGGCGATCGGAACTGTCGCCATGACCGTCGAGGTTCCCCATGGGCTGTGCTTCAATGCGTTCACGACGACGAGGCCGAGCACCGAGATCAATATCACCATGATGGCGAGCGTGCCGATGAGCGCCGCGCCGCCGCCGATGGGGCCGAGCTCGTCGCGCGCCATCTGCCCCAGGCTCCTGCCGTCGCGCCTCGTCGAGAAAAACAGGATGACCATATCCTGTACGCAGCCGCCCATGACTGCGCCCACCAGTATCCACAAGGTTCCGGGAAGGTAGCCGAACTGCGCGGCGAGCGTGGGGCCCACGAGCGGTCCGGGGCCTGCGATCGCTGCAAAATGGTGGCCGAAAGTCACCCATTTGTTGGTCGGCGTGAAATCCCGCCCGTTGTCGAAGCGCTCGGCGGGCGTTGCGCGGGTGCCATCTATGACCAGCACTTTCGCCGCGATCCACAGGCCGTAGAATCGGTATGAAATGGCATAGACGCACAGGGCCGCAGCGACGAGCCAGAGCGAATTGACCGCTTCCCCCCTGGAGAGCGCGATCGCCCCGAGCGCCGCTGCGCCGAGTACGGAAATGCCGGTCCAGATGATTTTCCGCATGGCCTCCCCTATGCCCTGCGCCAGGTCGTGCCTTGCGGGCCGTCTTCCAGGATGATGCCGGCTTGCAGCAATTCGTTCCGGACCCTGTCGGATTCGGCGAAATCTTTGGCCTTTCTCGCATCTGTCCGCTGTTGTATGAGCGTATCGATCTGCCCTGCGCTCATGCCCTGACTCTGTTTCGAGTCTCCCTGCAGAAACTGCCTCGGATCGCGTTGCAAAAGGCCGAGAACGCCGCCGAGCTTCCTGAGTTGTATGGACAGTGGTACTGAATTGGAAATATTTGCTTCGGTAGCCATGTCGAACAATACCGCAATCGCTTCGGGCGTATTGAAGTCGTCGTCCATCGCTGCTCTGAAGCGCTTGGCATACTGGGTATCCCAATCCAGATTGTCACATGAAGAATGATCTGAAACCTCAAGAACCTCAAGCCTTCTTAGCGCGGTGTAAAGGCGGGTGAGGGCGGCTTTGGCATCCATCAGGTGCTGGTCCGAATAGTTGAGCGGACTCCTGTAATGCGCCCTGAGGATGAAGAATCTCACCACTTCCGCATCGAATTTCTCCAGCACTTCGCGCACGGTGAAAAAATTGCCGAGCGACTTGGACATTTTCTCGTCGTCAACCCTGACGAATCCATTGTGCATCCAGTAGTTGACGAATTTGTGCCCGTGGGCGCCTTCGGACTGTGCGATTTCGTTTTCGTGATGAGGAAACTGGAGATCCTGCCCGCCGCCGTGGATGTCGAAATGCTCACCCAGAAGCTCTTCGCTCATTGCGGAGCATTCGATGTGCCAGCCGGGGCGTCCTTTGCCCCAGGGAGAATCCCATGAAGGCTCGCCGGGTTTCGCCGATTTCCACAGCACGAAATCGAGCGCATCGCGCTTGGAAGGATCGACTTCCACCCGCTCGCCCGCCCTCAAATCCTCGAGCGATTTCCCCGAGAGCCTGCCGTAGCCTTCGAAGTCGTGAACCGAATAATAGACATCCCCGTTCGGCGCGGGGTAGGCGAGACCTTTTGCGATCAGGGTGTTTGTCATGGAAATCATGTGCTCGACATATTGCGTTGCGCGAGGTTCATGATCGGGCGGCGCGACCCCCAGGGCGGACGCATCCTCGTGCATCGCTTCGATGAAGCGGGCAGTGAGTTCGCCGATCGATTCCCCGTTCTCGATTGCGCGCCTGATGATCTTGTCGTCGATATCGGTGATATTGCGCACGTAATTCACTGCATACCCGCTGGCTTCGAGCCACTTCACCGCCATGTCGAACACCACCATCACCCGGGCATGACCCAGATGACAGTAGTCGTACACCGTCATGCCGCAGACGTAAAGTCCGACTTTCCCCGGGACGATGGGGACGAATTCCTGCTTTTCCCGTGCCAATGTATTGTAGATTTCAAGCATCAGTCTATGTCTTCGTTGAGCACATGCGCGAGCAGCCTGTGCCTTGCCCGTTCGTATCCGATGAGGGGGAGAACCCTGGGCATTTCGGGGCCGTGAGTTTGCCCGGTGAGCGCTGCCCTGAGCGGCATGAACAGCTTTTTCCCCTGAGCGCCGGTTTTTTCCCTTACCCTTTGCGCGAAGGCCTTGAAATCGAGTTCCGGAGTGAGGAGCGTGGAGGCTTCCCTGAAAAAATCGACGGGCGTTTCCTCTATCATGGCGATCGCATCGGGTGAAAGCGGGAGCGTGGCTGAATAGACGGCCTCGGCCCAGATCCTGGCATCGTGGGGGAAAAGCAGGTTGTCCCTGACGGCCTCGGTGAAATTCATCAGGTCTGCTTCGGGCACCCATGAACTGACTTGAGGCGCGATCCATTGCGCGATGATTGCCGCATCCGTTTTTTGCAGGGCGAGCGCCTGCCAGTGATCCAGTTGGGTCCTGTCGTACCGCGCGGGTGCGCGCCCCAGGTTGTCCGGCGAAAAGGATGCCGCAAGCGCATCGAGATCCATGAGGCTGTTTTCGGCGTAATTGTGGCCGAGGCGGGCGAGGTAATTGTCCACCGCGATGGGGAAATAGCCGATCTCCCGCAGTTCCTGCACGGAAAGGCTGCCGCTTCTTTTGGAGAGCGGGGCGCCCATGCCGTCGACGATCAGGGAAATATGGCCGTATTGCGGTATGGGCAATCCGAATGCATTCAGGATCGCAATTTGCCGCGGCGTGTTGGTCAGGTGATCCTCCCCGCGCAATACATGGGTGACCTGCATCAGGGCGTCATCCAGCGCATTCACATAGAAGAAGGCGAAAGTGCCGTCGGAGCGGCGGATGATGAAGTCGCCGATTTCGTCCGTGGGAAAGCTCTGCCTGCCCCGCACCAGATCGAAAAACTCCACGGATTCCTTTTTCGGCATCCTGAAGCGCAGCGTGTAAGGCAGTCCCTGGTTTTTCTTGTTTTCGATTTCGTCGGGTTTCAGATGCGCGCACTTGCCGCCGTACCTCGGGGGCTGTCCCGACTGGGCCTGGATTTTCCTGGAAACTTCGAGCTCGATTGCGCTGCAGAAGCAGGGGTAGACTCTGTCCTGCGCTTCCAGCGTCTTCAGATGTTCTTCGTAAATGGAAACGCGCCCGGATTGCCGGTAGGGGCCGAGATCCCCGCCGACGCCGTCGCCCTCCTGCCAGAGGAGGCCCAGCCAGCGCAGGTCTTCCTGCAAGGCGAGGGTGTATTCCTCGCGGCTGCGGGCGGCATCGGTATCCTCTATGCGCAACAGGAAAGTGCCCCCGAATTTGCGAGAGAGGAGGGCGTTGAACAGGGCAGTGCGCACGTTGCCGAAATGAATCAGTCCTGTCGGGCTGGGCGCAAACCTGGATTTCAGAGGAAAAGTCATGGGGTGTGGCTCAGTTTTGATAGAATCGCTGTGTTTTGTTATAGAATTTCCGAACACATCCAATTGCGAAAAGTATATCACAATGAAAAGCCCTTCCTTCGTCAGACTCGCACTCTTCTGCTCCCTGCTGTGCTGGTGTGGACTCGTCTCGGCCAACGAAATGCAGGATGCGGACAAATCCTTCAAGGGGGGGCAGTATGCTGAGGCGATGTTGCAGGTCGAAGCCTGGCTTGCCAAGAATCCCAAGGATGCCCAGGGCCGTTTCCTCAAGGGATTGATTTTGACCCAGGAGAAAAAGTTTCCGGATGCGATCGAGATTTTCAAGGCGCTCATCGAGGATTACCCGGAGCTTCCGGAACCTTACAACAATCTTGCTGTCATTTATGCTGCGCAGGGAGAATACGGACGCGCGAAGGACGAACTGGAACTGGCGATCCTGGCGCACCCGGATTATGCCGCTGCGCATGAAAACATGGGCGACATTTATGCCAGGCTGGCGGGGCAGTCCTACGAAAAGGCGCTCAAGCTCGATCCATCCAGCATCAGGACCAGAGCGAAGCTGGGGCTTGTCAACAATTCCCTTTTTTCGAGGTGAGCCCTTTCGTGGTAAGCTTCCCGGTTCAGGCAATAAAATCGAGGACTATCGCATGACGAAAACTATTTTTTTTCTGTTTTTCGCGTTTTTGACCGCATCGGCATCGGCTGCGGACACTGAAGTCGAGATGAAGACGAACATGGGAACGGTCGTGATCGAACTTTATCCGGACAAGGCGCCAAAAACCGTGGAGAATTTTCTGCAATACGTGAAGGACGGGTTCTACGGCGGCACCATTTTTCACCGCGTGATCAAGGATTTCATGATCCAGGGCGGAGGCTATACGAGCGGATTCAGGGAAAAGGGCACGCGAGCGCCCATAGTCAACGAAGCGGCCAACGGATTGAAAAACATTCCGGGTACGATCGCCATGGCGCGCACCATGGATCCCAATTCGGCCACTGCCCAATTTTTCATCAATGTGAACGACAACAGGAGCCTCAACTATATCGATTCCTCTCCCGAGCGGATAGGTTATTGCGTATTCGGCAAAGTGGTGAAAGGCATGGATGTGGTGAACAGGATTGCCGTCCTGCCCACAGGTCCGGGCGGCTCGTTCATGTCGGATGTTCCCGAAAAAGCGGTCGTCATCGAAAGCGTTACCTTGATTTCCAAGAAGTGAGACTATCATGATCAAACTCCACACCAGTCACGGCGTCATCTCCATCGAACTCGATTTCGAAAAGGCGCCGGTCACTTGCGACAACTTCGTTTCCTATGTCGAAAGCGGCTTCTACAACAATACCGTGTTTCATCGCGTGATCGGCGGATTCATGATCCAGGGCGGCGGATTCGAACCGGATATGCAGCAGAAGAAAACGCTGTCCCCGATCAAGAACGAAGCCGACAACGGGCTGAAAAACGAGGCGTATACCATTGCCATGGCGAGGACTCCGGACCCCCATTCCGGCACGAGCCAGTTCTTCATCAATCTGGTCGACAACGATTTCCTGGACTACACCGCATCCACACCGCAGGGTTATGGTTACTGTGTTTTCGGGAAAGTCGTTGAAGGCGTCGAAGTCGTTTCCCAGATCGGCAAACTCAAAACGACGGTCCGCGCAGGGCACAGGGATGTACCGGTCGACAATGCCGTAGTGGAAAAAGCCGAAGTGTGCTAGATCGCGCTCTTTTCATCTCGGACCTCCACCTTTGCGAAAATGAAGCCGTAACGGCACGGCTTTTTTTCGATTTTCTCGAAACCCATGCTGCATCGGCTTCTTCGCTTTACATACTCGGCGATCTGTTCGATGCGTGGGCCGGGGACGACGACCTTGCCGATCCCTTCAACCTGAAGGTGGTCACGAGTCTGAGGCAACTCTCCGACTCGGGCGTTGCGCTCTCGATCATGCACGGCAACAGGGATTTTCTGATGGGGCCGCAATTTTTCGAAGCCGCAGGTGCCTGTCATATTCCCGATCCCTGGCTTTGCGACATATTCGGGGAACCCACGCTGCTTGTTCACGGCGATACGCTCTGCACGGCAGATGTCAAATACCAGTCGTTCAGGCAGCGCGTGCGCAATGAAGCCTGGCAGGCTGATTTTCTCGCGCAGCCGCTGGATACGCGCAAAGCCGCCATCCGCGAATTGAGAAGGCAGAGCGAAGTGGAAAAACCGGAAAAGGCGGCAGAGATCATGGATGTCGATCCTGCTGCGGTCGATGCCCTTCTCAGGGAAAATGCCTGCGCCCGCCTCATCCATGGCCACATCCATCGCCCCGGCAGGCATATCCATGTCGTCGATTCCCGCCCATGCGAGCGCTGGGTTCTGGGCGACTGGCACGAGGATGGCGCTGCCTGCATTCATTGTCGGCGAGATGGAATCGGGTTTCTGGATGCAAAGAAGTAGCCGAGCGTTTCCATCGGGATTGTTTGGGATGGCAACTTTGATTAGAATAACCAGCTCCCTACCCATACAATTTTTAGGAGTAACAATGGAACACAAACTGCCCGAACTGCCTTATGCGATGGACGCTCTGGCGCCCCATATTTCGAAGGAAACCCTCGAATACCATTACGGCAAGCACCACCAGACCTATGTGACGAACCTGAACAACCTCGTCAAGGGGACGGAGTTCGAAAATCTTTCCCTGGAAGAGATCGTCATGAAATCCTCCGGCGGAATATTCAACAATGCCGCTCAGATCTGGAATCACAGTTTCTACTGGAATTGCCTGTCTCCCAACGGCGGCGGGGAACCTTCCGGCGCGCTTGGCGATGCGATCAATGCAAAATTCGCTTCCTTCGATGAATTCAAGAAGCAGTTCACCCAAACCTCGGTCACGACTTTCGGCTCGGGCTGGGGATGGCTCGTCAAGAATTCGGATGGCTCCATCGAACTCATGAGCACCAGCAATGCCGCAACCCCGATGACATCCGGAAAGACTGCGCTGCTGACTTGCGACGTATGGGAGCACGCCTATTACATCGATTACAGGAACCGCCGTCCGGATTACGTGGGCGCGTTCTGGAACCTCGTCAACTGGGATTTCGTTTCCGCAAATTTCGCCTGATCTCAAAGGGGCCCGGCTTAAGCCGGGCTTTCCCGTCGATCGTCACGCCGCCCATCACCGAAATCTCGGTGGAGGCTCGCTCGTCCGTTGAGTCCTGTTTTCGATTATACTCATGCTTTTGCCCGAAAGAGGCTCCCGCCCATGATAGCCAGCATGACAGGATTCTCCACCGTTTCCAGGGAATTGACTGTCGGGTCCATCGTTCTCGAGGTACGCTCCCTCAACCACCGTTACCTCGATATCCAGTTTCGCCTTCCTGACGAACTGAAATTTGCCGAACCCATGATCCGAGAGAAGCTGTCCGGAGAGTTGAGCCGGGGCAAGGTCGATTGCAGATTGAGCCTCAACGGCCGCGAGGGCAGTTCAGGCCGTGGGCATATCGACGAGGCGGCGCTGGCTATGCTCGCACAATGGAGCGGGGAAATCAGGCGCGTCATTCCGGAAGCCTCTCCCCTTTCCATCATGGAAATCCTCAAGTGGCCCGGCATGTTCGGCACGGAGTCCCTTTCCCAGGACGCACTGCGGGGTGAGATCGCCGAGCTGCTGGCCGTTGCCATGGAAGATTTTTCCGCGACACGTCGCAGGGAAGGGGAAAAACTCAAGGCTGTTCTATTCGAGCGCATGGCGCAGATCAGGGAGAAAATCGCCCAGGTCGCACCCAGGATACCGGAACTGATGGCTGCATTTCAGGAAAAGCTGGTTTTGCGCCTCAGGGATGCGATGGTCAATGTCGACGATGAGCGCATCAGGCACGAATTGACGCTTTTCGCCGGCAAGATCGATGTCGATGAGGAGCTCTCCCGCCTGAATACGCATCTGGACGAAATGGACAGGATACTCGCCAAGGGGGGCGTTGTCGGCAAGCGACTCGATTTTTTGATGCAGGAACTCAACCGGGAAGCCAATACCCTGGGCTCGAAATCCGTGGATGTCGAAGTGTCCAAAATCGCAATGGAACTCAAGGTGTTGATCGAGCAGATGCGGGAGCAGATCCAGAACATCGAATGAGAGGCGAACGGGGCAGTCAATGGTGAATGAAGATTTGAAGTCGCAGTCGGTTCAGGGCGCGATCGAGGAATGGCGCCAGATATGCGGCGAGACAGGCGATGGATTGCGGACGGAAATCGGACGCCTGATCGAGGGCCACAAGGAATCGCTCGTCGACCTGTTCTACAGGACCATGCTCGACAATCCCGAGGCAGCCCCATTCCTCGGTCACGAGCTGATTAACAAGCGCTTGCGCTTTTCCCTGCAGAACTGGCTTTCGACCCTGTTCCGTATCGACAGCGATGTCGACCTCTCTGATACCATTTTGATGCAGAAGCAGATCGGACTCGTCCATGCGCGCATCCATGTGCCGATTCATGTCGTCGCTCGAGGCGCGAGAATCCTGAAGCGGGAAATCGCCGATCGCCTTTGTGCGGCAGGACTTGCCCTGGAAGACCTCGTGAAGGGCATGGAATATGTCGGCGATCTGATCGATCTCGCGATGGAGACCATCAGTTCGGCCTATGTGATGGGGACGGCGCGCAATGTGCGCACGGACGAAGCCTACCGTCTGTTTTCCCTGAGCCAGAACATTTCCGTGGAGCGCGAAAGACAGCGCGCCGCCCTCCTGGAATGGGGGCATCAGATGCTGTTCGCGTTCTACGGCCAAAAGCGCGCAGCCATGCTCCCGATCGGCACTTCGGCTTTCGGCTTGTGGCTGCGTCACAAAGCCAATGTGATATTCGAGGGGGCGCCTGAAATCCAGAACATCCATCTGGTCATGATACGGATCGACGAGGATCTGATGTTGCGCCTGGAGCAGGCCGCAGGAGAACAGGTCGCGGTAATAGTGAACGAGATCGAACGCAACCTGCTGGAAATCAAGTACCTGCTCACCACACTGTTCGACCGCTACCTGGAAATTGAGAACGCCAGGGATGTATTGACGCGGCTGCTGAACCGCCGTTTCCTGCCTTCCGTCCTGAGCCGGGAAATCGCCATTGCGAACCGGCGCAAGACCGGTTTTGCGGTGCTGCTCATCGATATCGATCACTTCAAGGAGGTCAATGACAGCTTTGGCCACGAAGGCGGCGATCTGGTGCTTCAGCAATCGGCCGACCTGATTCTGGGATTGGTGCGCTCCGGCGATTTCGTTTTCCGCTACGGCGGTGAGGAAATCCTCATCGTCCTGGTCGAAGTTGGAAACGCCTCGGCATTCAACGTGGCGGAAACAATACGCAACCGCTTTGCCTCGACTCCGTTCAGGATCGATGCCGCCAGAACTGCCGCGGTCACGGTCAGCATCGGGGTGGCGGCATTCGATGGGCATCCCGACTACGAGCATCTGATCGCGCTGGCCGACGGCGCGCTTTACCGGGCGAAGAGCGGTGGACGCAACCGCTGCGAGGCGAGTTTCGAAGTGAGCTTGCCGCAGCAGGACTGAAAAGGCGTTACAATTCATGCATCGAATATCTTTTATCAGGCCATGACCGGAAATCTTTTTATCGTCAGCGCACCCTCGGGCGCAGGAAAAACCAGCCTCGTGAGAGCGCTTCTGGCAACCGACCCCTGCGTCCAGCTTTCCATATCCTTCACCACTCGTGCGCCTCGCCCGGGGGAAACCGAGGGGCGGGACTACAATTTCATTTCGAAGGAACTATTCGAAGCGATGCAGGCGCGCGGCGAATTTCTGGAGAGCGCCCATGTGCATGGCAATTATTACGGCACTTCGCGCAAATGGATAGAGGATGCGCGGCTCGAAGGGCGGGACATCCTGCTCGAGATCGATTGGCAGGGGGCGCTCCAGGTGAGGCGGCTTGTTGCGGGAACAGTAGGGATATTTATTTTGCCGCCTTCGATCGATGCCCTGAGAGCACGCCTGAAGGGGCGGGGGCAGGACAGCATCGAAGTGATAGAACGGCGCGTTGCCGCAGCGCGGGAAGAGATGAGTCATGTGGGCGAATTCGATTATGTTATCATTAACGACCACATGGAGGAGGCGGAGCAGGATCTCGTCAGCATCGTCAGGGCAGAACGCCTGAAGTTTGGCAGACAGATGGAGCGCCACCGGGAATTGATACAACCGCTTATCTGAAGGAAATGAAATGGCTCGCATTACCATAGACGACTGTCTCGAAAACATCCCCAACCGTTTCGAACTCACCCTCGCAGCAACGATACGCGCGCGGCAGATCGCCAACGGCGCAAACCCGATGGTTGAAGCCCATCGCGACAAACCTACCGTGATCGCCCTGCGCGAAGTCGCGGCAGGCAAGGTCGGGCTGGAAGTCCTCAACAAGGGGCAGGCGTAACCGCTTTGCCGGAGGAGCCGCTGCCCGTCGGCGAAATATCCGGCTATCTGAAGCCGGAGGATGCGGCTCAACTCGAATCCGCATACCGCTTCAGCGAGACGGCCCACAGCGGACAATTCAGGATATCCGGAGAGCCTTATATCTCCCATCCCCTTGCGGTTGCCGGAATACTCGCCGAGTGGCGGCTCGACGCGCAGACCCTGATCGCAGCCCTGTTGCACGACGTGATGGAAGATACTTCCGTCACGAAGGATCAGATTGCAGACCTTTTCGGCCAGCCGGTTGCCGATCTCGTCGATGGGGTCAGCAAACTCGACAGGATAGAATTCCAGACCAAGGAAGACGCGCAGGCGGAGAATTTCAGGAAAATGCTGCTCGCGATGGCGAGCGACGTGCGCGTGATCCTGATCAAGCTTGCCGACAGGCTGCACAACATGCGCACCCTGGATGTGATGTATCCGGGGAAAAGGAAGCGCATCGCCCGCGAAACCCTGGAGATTTATGCGCAGATCGCCAACCGCATGGGACTCAACAGCATCTACCAGGAACTCGAGGACCTCTCCTTCAAGCACCTCTATCCGCTGAGATACCGGGTACTCAGCAAAGCGACCAAGGCCGCCCGCGGAAACAGGCGTGAAGTCGTTGGGAAAATCATGGAAAACATCCTGCAGCGCCTCAAGGAAGCCGGAATCGATGCGCAGACCACCGGGCGGGAGAAGCATCTTTACAGTATTTACCGGAAGATGGCCGAAAAAAAGCTGAGTTTTTCCGAAGTTCAGGATATTTACGGTTTTCGCGTGGTGGTGAGGGACATTCCGACATGCTATTACGCATTGGGGGCGCTTCACGGGCTTTACAAGCCTATTCCGGGGAAATTCAAGGACTACATCGCGCTGCCCAAGTCGAACGGTTACCAGTCCCTGCACACTTCGCTGTTCGGACCCTATGGCACGCCTATCGAGATTCAGATCAGGACTGTGGAGATGCACAAGATTGCCGAAGCAGGCGTCGCTTCGCATTGGCTGTACAAGAGCTCGGAAGCGAACCTGAGCGAAATGCAGCGAAAAACCCATCAATGGCTGCAAAGCCTGCTCGAATCCCTGGGGGAGAGCTCGGATTCGGTCGAGTTTCTGGAGCATTTGAAAGTCGATCTTTTCCCGGACGAAATTTACGTATTTACGCCCAAGGGGAAAATCCTCGTTCTGCCCAAGGGTGCTACCCCGGTCGATTTCGCCTACAGCGTGCATACCGACATCGGAAGCCGCTGCCTTTCCGTCAGGATCAACGGGGAATTGAAGCCGCTCAGAACCCAGTTGAGGAATGGGGATACGGTGGAAATTCTTACCGCTCCCTACGCCAAGCCCAACCCTGCATGGCTGGAATACGTGATCACCGGCAAGGCCAGGACGCACATCCGGCATTACCTCAAGACGATGCAGTACGAGCAGTCCGCGCAGCTTGGCGAGCGCCTGCTCAACCAGGCCATGGCAGCCCTCAAGGTATCGCCCGAGTCGATAGACGACGGGAAATGGGACAA
Source organism: Burkholderiales bacterium (assembly GCA_019753155.1). Lineage (GTDB taxonomy): Bacteria > Pseudomonadota > Gammaproteobacteria > Burkholderiales > JABEVD01 > JABEVD01. Next base: position 13,573 of record JAIELG010000018.1, on the reverse strand, counting down.
GCTGCTCAAATCGACCGGCGCCAAGTCGCGCCAGGACATCCTGACCGATATCGGGCTGGGACGGCGGCTCGGCATAGTCGTGGCGAAGCGCCTGTCCAACTGGGAAATTTCCTCCCATGAGGAAAAGCCCTTACCGCTCGTCATCCGCGGTTCGGAAGGCATGGCCGTGGAATTCGCGAAATGCTGCAGTCCGATTCCAGGGGATCCCATACTCGGTTTCATCAAGAAAGGCCAGGGACTGACCATCCATACCCATGATTGCCCGGTCGTGCGCAAAAGCCGGGTCGATCCTGCAAAATGCCTCGATGTCGAATGGGACAGCGAGATTTCGAGGCAATTCGATGTCAGCGTCAAGCTGGAAGTCAGGAATCAGCGCGGGGTGCTGGCGAGGGTTGCGGCCGAGATCGCCGAGGCGGGTTCGAATATCGAGAACATCAGCATGGAAGGGGAGGGCAGCTACACCACCATCAATTTCACCATCCAGGTCAACAACAGGATGCATCTTGCGCAGGTGATGCGCTCCCTGCGCAGGATCCCGGATGTGGTGAGAATCAGCAGGGTGAAAGCCTGAATTTCGTCAGAAGCCAGACGAGGCCGATAAGGGCCGCAGCCGCACTCAGGCCGAAGGTGACTTGGGGTCCGCAGGCTCCCCAGGCGTATCCTCCTCCCATCGCGCCCAGTGTGCCGCCTGCGCCGTAGACCAGGCTGGTGTAGAAGGATTGGCCTTTCGCCTGATGTCTGCCCCTGAAGAAATGATGGATGGCGGCCATGGCAGCGGCATGGTGGGAACCGAAAGTGGCTGCATGCAGGACCTGGGCCAACACGAGCAGGAACAATACATCCACCCCCCATCCGATCAGGATGAAGCGCAGCACTGCGCAGGCAAGGCTGAAAGCGAGTATGGCCTTCATGGAAAAGCGGGCCATGATGCGCGGCATCAGGAAAAACACGGCGATTTCGCAGATTACGCCCAGCCCCCATAGCCAGCCTATGCTGCTTTTCATGTAGCCGTGATCGACTAGGTAGATTGAATAGAAGGTGTAATAGGGACCGTGCGCTGCCGCCATCAAAAGGCATGAGGCGAACAGGGATACGACTTCGCTCTTCCCCAGTATTTCCCAGACTGAAATCGAATCGCTCTCGTGAGGGGGAGAGGATGCTTCCGGAATCTTTTGCGAGAAAAAAAACATCCCGATCATGAAGCCCAGCGTTGCCCACAGCAGCGACTGGATGGGCAGAAGATCGAGTATATAACCGAGTCCGATCACCGCGACGATGAAGCCCACCGATCCCCATGACCTGATCCTGCCGTATTTTTCAGTGCTTGCTCCCAGATGGTTCAGGGTCGTCGCTTCGATGAGCGGCAGGCTCGCGCTCCAGAAGAAGCTCATCAGCATCATGGTTGCGAAAAGCCACCAGAATGCTTTCCCGAAAAACACGCCGAGGTAGGCAATCAGGCTGAAGAAGACGGTAATCCTGACGACGCGCAGCTTGTTGCCTGTCCTGTCGGCCTGCCATCCCCATAGGTTGGGCGCGAATATCCTCATGCCCTGCATGACCGACATCAGCACGCCAATCTGGAAGGCGCTGAAATCGAGGGACTTGAGGTAAAGGCTCCAGTAGGGGGTGAATGCGCCGAGGAATGCGAAGTGGGAGAAATAGAAGCCGGAAAGGCGCCAATAGGGAATGTTTTCAGGCAAGGCTTAGAGTTTCGGCGTTGCGCAGGAGACATCCGCATTCTGCGCCCTGTGCCGTAGGGCATGGTCGATCAGGACGAGCGCCAGCATCGCCTCCGCGATCGGGGTCGCGCGTATGCCGACGCATGGGTCGTGGCGGCCTTGCGTTTCGACCAGGGTGTCGATGCCTGCCTTGTCTATGCTGCGTCTGGGGAGCCTGATGCTGGAAGTGGGCTTGACCGCGATGCGCGCGACGATATCCTGCCCGGTGGAAATTCCGCCCAGAATCCCGCCCGCATGATTGCTGAGGAAACCTCCCGCCGTCATTTCGTCGCCATGCTCGGTGCCTTTTTGGGCGATGCAATCGAATCCGTCTCCGATTTCCACGCCCTTGACCGCGTTGATGCCCATCATCGCATAGGCGATCTCGGCATCCAGTCTGTCATAAACGGGTTCCCCCCATCCGACCTGCATGTTTTTTGCGATCACGGTGATTTCAGCTCCGACGGAATCTCCGGATTTTCTCAATGCGTCCATGTAATCTTCGAGCTCCGGGACGATTTCGCGGTCGGGCGAAAAGAATGGATTTTGATCGATCGCCTCCCAGCTTACGAAAGGAATCCTGATCGGCCCAAGTTGCGAGAGATAGCCTCGAATCGCAACGCCGTAACGCAGATTCAGCCATTTTTTCGCGATTGCGCCTGCCGCGACCCGCACTGCGGTTTCCCTCGCGGAAGAGCGCCCGCCGCCCCTGTAATCCCTGATCCCGTATTTCTGCCAGTAGGTATAGTCGGCATGTCCGGGTCTGAAGGATTCGGCGATATTGCCGTAGTCCCGGCTCCTTTGGTCTTCGTTGCGGATGAGGAGCGCGATCGGCGTTCCCGTGGTTTTTCCCTCGAACGTCCCGGAGAGGATTTCCACGCTGTCGGATTCGCGCCTTTGCGTCACATGCCTGGAAGTCCCCGGTTTTCGCCTGTCCAGATCCTTCTGGATATCGGCTTCGCACAGTTCCATTCCAGGGGGGCAGCCGTCGACCACGCAGCCTATCGCCGGACCATGGCTTTCGCCGAAGGAGGTGACGCAGAACAGGGTGCCCAGGCTGTTTCCCGACATGGATTTTCCAATTCAAAAGCAAATTTTAACATAGGATTGCGCACCGGACTGCGCTCGGATAACATGCCATATATAGCCAACCATGGTGATACATGAATCCAGTAGCGATTTTCCGTCATGCAAGAACCGAAGGCGCGGGCTTTTTTTCCGATTTTCTGGATGAAGCCGGCATTCCATGGACGCTCGTCAGGGTGGACGAGGCCGATTCCGTGCCCGATTCGGCGCTCCGGTTTTCCGGCCTCGTTTTCATGGGCGGCCCCATGAGCGCCAACGACGATCTGCCCTGGATTTTGCCTGCGCTCGAACTGATCCGCAATGCCGTATCGAACGGTATTCCCGTTCTCGGGCATTGCCTCGGGGGGCAGTTGATGGCCAAGGCCCTCGGCGCTTCCGTCAGGAAGAATGCTGTCAGGGAAATCGGCTGGGGGCGGGTCGAGGTTCTCGATCCGGATAATGAGTGGTTCGGCGGCCTTGATGCTTTCGATGCGTTCCACTGGCACGGAGAAACCTTCGATCTGCCCGATGGCGCGACGCCGCTGCTCTCCAGCAGATGGTGCAGGAACCAGGCTTTTTCCATCGGCCCCCATCTTGCGCTGCAATGCCATGTCGAAATGACCCCGGAAATGGTTCGGCAGTGGTGCGAAAACGGGGCGTCCGAAATTTTGGAGCATCTCGGGAGCAGCGTCCAGAGCAGCGGCGAGATGCAGCGGGATCTCGACAGCAGAATTTCCCAGCTCAACCGGGTGGCGAGAAGAATCTACGGCGCCTGGGTGGAGGGACTTTAGGCCCGCATCAGGCCCGCTTCGACTTCCTGGCGTTTCTCTATCCCGGCAAGGATTTCGATCAGCTCCAGGGCGAAATCCATCGCCGTGCCGGGGCCGCGGGAAGTGATGATATTGCCGTCCCGCAGGACGGCAACTCCGGCGTTTTCGAATCCCATGGTTTCCAGCGTTCCGGGAAAGGCCGTCGCCTTTCTGTTTTCGAGTATCCCCGCCTTGGCGAGAACGATGGGGGCCGCGCAGATCGCCGCGACATATCTGCCGCCTGCCGCCATGCTTTTGACGAGGGAGAGGATGCGCGCATCGTTGCCGAGATGTTTCGTGCCCGCCCCGCCAGGAAGGACGACCATGTCGTACTCGGATTCGAGCGCGGAATCGAGATCGGCATCCGGCATCAGCATGACGCCCCGACTCGCCTTCACGGGCTTTGCATCCAGCCCGGCGCTCACGGTCGTTATGCCTGCGCGCCTCAGGAGGTCGATGACTGTGACCGCCTCGATTTCTTCGCAATCCTGGGCAAGGGGCACCAGTACCTTCATTTTCAATCCCTGAAATTCTGGTATTGCAGGGGAAAGTCTGCAATGCTCTTGCGCACCAGGGCGATCGCCGCCTGCAGATCGTCGCGTTTGGCGCCCGAGACGCGCACGGTTTCCCCCTGTATGCTCGCCTGCACCTTCATCTTGCTGTCTTTCAGGAGCTTCACGATTTTTTTTGCGAGTTCCGTCTCCACCCCGACTTTCACGGTACACTCGCGCTTGACCTTGTTTCCGCTCACTTTTTCTATTTTGTCGCTCACATCCAGGCATTTGATGTCTATGCCGCGCTTGGCGAGTTTGGCGTTCAGGATATCCTGAACCTGGGAGAGCTGGAATTCGTTGTCGGCATGCAGGGTCAGGACGAGTTCCGCCTGTTCGACTCTTGCGTCAGAGCCCTTGAAATCGAAGCGCGTTCCGACTTCCTTGTTGGTCTGCTCGACCGCGTTCTTGACTTCGGTCTTGTCGACTTCGGAAACGATGTCGAATGTTGGCATGGTTTTCCTAACAGAAGTGGCAGATATAATCCAGGGGCTCCTCCGTTTCGATGTCGAAGGAACTGTTCGCCGGCACGCTGAAGCGCTCCCCGGCCTTGCAAAGCTGCCATTCTCCTTCGCCGATCTTCACGCGGCAGGAACCGGAATGGATTTCCATGATTTCCGGGGAGGCCGTCTTGAAGGTGAGGGTGGAAGGCAGGATCACGCCCACTGTCTTCTTCGTTCCGTCCGGAAAGAGCAGGGTATGGCTCACGCATTTTCCGTCGAAAAAGACGTTGGCCTTCTTGATTACGCTGATATTGTCGAATTGTGTCATGATTTGTTCCTCAGTTTGGCTGCGATTCTGAGCCTCAGGGCGTTGAGTTTGATGAATCCTGCGGCATCCTTCTGGTCGTAGGCGCCCTTGTCGTCCTCGAAAGTGGAGATGGAGGGATCGAACAGCGAATCCGTTTTCGAGTCGCGTCCGGTCACGATGACGTTGCCCTTATAGAGCTTGACCCGCACCCAGCCGTTCACGTTTTGCTGGCTGTGGTCGATCAGCTTCTGCAGCGCAATTCGCTCCGGCGCCCACCAGTAGCCATTGTAGATCATGCTTGCGTAGCGCGGCATCAGGTCGTCCTTGAGGTGCGCGACTTCGCGGTCCAGGGTGATGGATTCGATGGCGCGATGGGCGCGGAGCATGATGGTGCCCCCGGGCGTTTCGTAACAGCCGCGGGACTTCATGCCGACATAGCGGTTCTCCACGAGATCGAGTCTGCCGATCCCGTGTTTCCCCCCCAGCCTGTTGAGTTCGGAGAGAACTTGCGCGGGGGACATTTCCTTCCCGTTCAGTGCGGTGATGTCGCCTCGCGAAAATTCGATGTCGATGTATTCAGCGGAGTCGGGCGCAGCCTCCGGTGATACTGTCCAGCGCCACATCGATTCCTCGGCTTCCGCCGCTGGATTTTCCAGATGGCGCCCTTCGTAGCTGATATGCAGCAGGTTGGCGTCCATGGAGTAGGGCGAGCCGCCCTCTTTGTGTTTCATCTCGATGGGAATCCCGGACTTTTCGGCATAGGCGAGGAGTTTCTCCCTCGACAGCAGATCCCACTCGCGCCAGGGGGCGATGATCCTGATTCCTGGGGCGAGCGCGTAGTAGCCGAGTTCGAAGCGCACCTGGTCGTTGCCTTTGCCGGTCGCGCCGTGGCTTACCGCCTCCGCGCAGGTGATGCCGGCGATCTCGATCTGGCGCTTGGCGATCAGGGGCCGCGCGATGCTGGTGCCGAGCAGGTATTCGCCTTCGTAGATCGTGTTTGCCCGGAACATGGGGAAGACGAAGTCGCGCACGAATTCCTCCCTCAGGTCGTCGATGTAAATGTTACCGGGCTTGATCCCCATTTTCAGGGCCTTGGCGCGAGCCGGTTCGAGTTCCTCACCCTGGCCGATGTCTGCGGTGAAAGTGACGACCTCGCAATGGTAGGTATCCTGAAGCCACTTCAGGATGACCGATGTATCGAGTCCCCCGGAATAGGCGAGAACGACTTTGTTGATTTCATTCATAGTTCGTTTAGTTCAGATGTTTTGATAATTTGGTAAAGAATGGATTTGCGACAGGTCGACGGATAAACAGCCTTCGACGGCTTCGTACAAGCTGCCCGACAATCCCTCGAAACTGCCGCTTTCCGTGCCGGAATCGTTTGCGCGAGGCTTCATTAGCTGCTGATTTTCCCCAACAGGAGATATTCGATCAATGCCTTCTGTGTATGCAAACGATTTTCGGCTTCGTCCCAGACCACGCTCTGCGGGCCGTCGATCACCTCGGCCTCGACTTCCTCTCCGCGGTGGACGGGCAGGCAATGCATGAAGAGCGCATCGGGTTTGGCCAGCATCATCATTTCGCGGTCCACCCTGAAGTCGGCGAAATCCTGGGTGCGCTCCTCGGTCTCGTCTTCGTAGCCCATGCTGGTCCAGACATCGGTGGTGACGAGATCCACCCCGCGCGCGGCATCGAGCGGGTCTTCGAAACATTCGAGGTGCGAATTCTCGCCGCGCTCGGACTCCACTTCGTATCCCGGCGGAGTGGAGACATGCAGCTTGAAGTCGAGGATCCTCGCGGCCTGAATCCAGGTGTTGCAGACATTGTTGCTGTCTCCGATCCATGCCACGGTTTTTCCCTTGATCGATCCCCTGTGCTCGATATAGGTGAAGATATCGGCCAGGATCTGGCAGGGATGGTATTCGTCGGTCAGCCCGTTGATGACGGGGACGCGGGAGCGGCCCGCGAAGCGCTCGATGATATCCTGCTCGAAGGTGCGGATCATCACGACATCGACCATCCTCGATATGACTTCGGCGACATCCTCTATGGGTTCGCCGCGTCCGAGCTGGGTGTCGCGGGAATTGAGGTAAAGGGCGGACCCGCCCAACTGGTTCATCCCGGCCTCGAAGGAAACGCGGGTCCGGGTCGAGTTCTTTTCGAAGATCATGGCCAGCGTCTTGGCGCGCAACGGCTGATAAGGTTCCCGCTTGACATGCCTCGCCTTCAGGAGCTTGGAGCGCTGGAACAGGTATTCGAACTCCGAAAGCTCCAAGTCCTTGAACTGCAGAAAATGCTTAGGCTTCATAATGATTTGACAGGCTTGCCGTCAATTCCCCCTCAGAAAATCGATGATCAGGGCGGATACTTCGTCCACCATTTGTTGTGCTTCAGTTTCGTTCATGACGAGCGCCGGAAGCAGGCGAACCACGCTGTCGGCCGTGACGTTGAGCAGCAGGCCTTTTTCCAGCGCCCTGGAGGGCAGTTCGGTACACGGCCTGTCGAGTTCTATCCCGATCATCAGGCCCTGTCCGCGGATATGGGTCACGCCCCTTATCCCGCGAAATTTCTCCGCGAAGCTGCCCTTGACCCATTCGCCCAGCTTTTCCGCATGTTCCAGCAGGCCTTCACTTTGGATTATAGCCAAAGTTGCCAGCGCTGCGGAACAGGCAAGCGGATTTCCGCCGAAAGTGGAGCCGTGGTTTCCGGCCTTGAACACGTCGCCGGCCCCCCCTTTGGCAAGGCACGCTCCGATCGGCACTCCCGAACCCAGCCCCTTGGCGAGAGTCATGACGTCGGGCACACAGCTTCCATGCTGGAAGGCGAACCACTTTCCGGTTCTTGCAGTTCCGCACTGAACTTCGTCGAGCATCAGGAGCCAGCCATGCTGGTCGCAGATGCGGCGCAGCCCGGCGAGATAGTCGGCCTGCGGCACCTGCACGCCGCCTTCGCCCTGATAGGGCTCGACGAGTATTGCGACGATGTTCTTGTTGTGCAATGCAACCTGCTCGACGGCGGGAATGTCGTCGTAGGGAACCCTGGCGAATCCTGCCAGCAGCGGCTCGAAACCTGCCTGAACCTTCCTGTTTCCCGTCGCGGAAAGGGTGGCCATGGTCCTGCCGTGGAAGGATTTTTCCATCACCACTATGGTCGGGACATCGATGCCCCGGCCGTGGCCGTAGAGCCGCGCAAGTTTGATCGCGGCTTCGTTGGCCTCGGCCCCGGAATTGCAGAAAAAGACCTTGTCCATTCCCGAGAGTTCGCAGAGCCTGTCCGCGAGGGCTTCCTGGAGTCCGACTTCGTACAGGTTGGAGGTGTGGATCAGCTTTTCCGCCTGCCCGGAGATTGCACGCACGAGTCCCGGATGGGCATGCCCCAGGCCGTTGACCGCGACGCCTGAAACCGTGTCGAGATAGCGGCGCCCGGACTCGTCCCAGAGCCAGACTCCTTCTCCCCGCTCGAAGCTGACGGGAAGCCGTTTGTAAGTGTTCATCAAATGAGACATCTGTCATCCAAAATAGAAATCGGCGGCAATTGCCGCCGAATCGATATATTTATCCGAATTGGCCTTCCGTTGCAAGAAAAATCTGATTCCAGGGCCGCAAAGCATCCGGGGGCGCTTCCGGACGGTCAAGCCGAACTCGAAATGAAGGAACCTGCGCCGGATCCTTCGTTGAGATGTTACAAATAAAAATCTGTCATTCTATTGTCACAGGCGATAAGTAAGCTTCATCGTTAAATTTCAGCTTCATTTTTCAGGTCAATGATGCCATGCCCCCACTTCCTAGTCTCAGCGAATGTTTGGAACTGCAAGCGCAGAGCGATAAGCAGCGCCGGCATCCGTTGCTATTGACGGCGGCCTTCCTGGGTGGTTTTTTCGCGCTTGAATATGCGTGGCAGCAGTGCCAGGGGGGATGGATCGAAAGGCTTGTTATCGATCAGGCTACAGTCATTCCCGCCGCCTGGATTCTTCATGGCCTCTGGCCTGCACAAGGGGTGGTGGCATCGGGCCACAGTCTCGTCTCTGCCGCAGGCAGGCTCAACGTAGCAAGATCACGAGCTATGCGCGGGACGAGGCGGGCAATGCCTGGCAGGTGACCAACCGGATGAACCAGGTGACGCAGACGACCTTCGACGCGCTCAACCGCCCTGTTCAGGTCAATTATTTGAACGACGGCGCCATTGAGACCACAACGTGGGACATCTTCGGCAACAAGCAAATGGTAGCCAACAGCGCCGTTACCTATACCTACGCCTACGATAACCTGAACCGCCTCCTGTCCAGAACCGACAGCCGCAGCGGCCGGAGTCTTGCTTTCGGCTACGATCCGGCGGGCAATCTGGTTGCCAAAGCCGACTATCAGGGCGACATCACCAACTACGTATACGACTCGGCCAACAACCTGGTGGGCATGGGCAATACCGCCTACCTGCAGGCCGCCTACCAGCACGACGGGGTGGGAAGGGTTCTGGCCCGCATCCTGTCCAGCGGGGCGAAGACGCTGTACGGTTACGACGCAGACGGGCACCTGACGAGCCTCGCAAGCTATACCGCCAGCGCACCGCTGAACACAACCACCTATATGAGAGACAGGGTGGGCAACATCGTCACGCAGGTAGGCAGCAATGGCGTTATTTCTTATGGTTACGATGCGCTGTACCGGCTGACTATAGTTCATTATGTTAACAACACACTAACCGACGAATTCTATACCTATGATGCAGTGGGAAACCGGCTTACCCAAGCCGGGAACGGTGCGGTCCACGCTTACGAATATGGGATCGGCAATCGTCTGATGGCGGTCCACGCCGGTTCCACGGTGACCGGGCCTGTCGAAAAGAGTTTCAGCTGGGATCCGGAGGGACGGCTGGTGAGCCAGGGCGCGCCTGGGGCGCAGACGAGGGCGATAACATGGAACCAGAAAAATATGGCGACGAACATCAACGGGGTGACCTATGTTTACGATCCGCTGGGCTACCGGATCGGTTCGAGTGCGGTGGGGGATTATTATCTGGACGGGGAACACCTGGAAGCTATATATTCGGGCAGCCAGTTGCAGGCGAAGTATTTCCGGGGGATCGGGACGGACGAGCTGCTGGCGGGGTTCGGTTACGTGAACGGAGCCTGGACGCCTGCGATCTACCAGCAGGATGCCTTGATGTCGGTGACCGGGATATCGAGCCATGACGGGAATCCGGTGTGGAGCGCGGATTACACGGCCTTCGGGGACAGGCTGATCGGTCAGACGGGGACATCCGCCAACCGGCTGCAGTACACCGGGCGGGAGATGGACAGCACCGGGCTGTACTATTACCGCGCCCGGTATTATGATCCCACCATCGGCAGGTTCCTCTCGGAGGACCCGCTGGGTTTTGCGGCCGGGATCAACTTCTATGCCTATGTAAATAACAATCCGATCAATGCCAATGATCCGAGTGGGCAAGCTGCTGTTATTGATAATTTGATTGGCGCTGGGATTGCAGGAACCGTAGATATTGCTGCCCAGTACACGCAAGCACAACTTGCGGGCAAACCATTCAACTGGGATTGGAAGCAAACCGGCGTGGCCACTGGATTTGGTTTTGCGACCAGCGGCGTTAGCGCATTGTTAGGAAATGGTGTGGCAAGCTTAGGCTATGGAGCCGGTGCCAGCTTTGCGCTCAGAACTGGCGGCAACACATTGATCGGCGCGACCGCCAATGTGGGATCGACCGCAACGATGAACCATCTGGAAGGCAAAAGCGACAGCTTGGGATCGGCTGCATTGTGGGGGGGCGGTTTCGGCGGACTCGGTTCGGCTTTCGCAGATTCAGTTACATCCATGAGTTCGGCTATCAACCAGGCCAAGATCAATTCGCTCAGTCCAGGTGCGCAGAATTTCCTGGCGAACTTCGCGGATTTGAATGGATTTAAACTTGGCGGCCCTTCATCTATTGCCACTGCTGGTGGCATTCAACTGGGTAATTTTGTTGGCGCCCTCACGGCTTTTAACCCGGGAGATTCGGGCGCATCCCCGACGTCGTTCAGCAACCAGTCCGGGCTTGGCGGGGGTGCATTTCCGGGCGCAGCCGGGGGCTTCCTGCTCTATCCGAATAAGCCGAATACCAACCAGATGCAATCTGTTTACTCGAAACACTGAGCATATGGCAGACACCGAGAATCAGAGTCTGAAGCGGCGCGTCTATCTGTTAATGTTTCTCCAGCTTCTGGTGCCAGGGGTTGGCTTCGGCGTGGTTATATTGGTCATCTCCCTGTTTCGAACTGGCAGAGTTGCTGAATACACTCGCCTTGCTGCTTTGTTTGCTTTTTTCATTTTTCTTGCTGCTGCGGTTCTTCGAGTATTGCTGGTCTTCGCATTAAATTATTGGAGAAATCGGAAGGGTCTGGATGACATTTATTGAACACTACTGTGGCGTCACTCGGGGCGGCGTGTCGGTGCATTCCGGGTCTCTGACGGGCCCCGTGGAGAAGAGTTTCGTGTACGACGACGAGGGAAGAATGATCAGCCAGGGCGGGGCCGGGGCGAAGGCGATCCAGTGGAACCAGAGCGGCAACGCCGCCAACATCAACGGGGTGACCTATGTTTACGATCCGCTGGGCTACCGGATCGGTTCGAGTGCGGTGGGGGATTATTATCTGGACGGGGAACACCTGGAAGCTATATATTCGGGCAGCCAGTTGCAGGCGAAGTATTTCCGGGGGATCGGGACGGACGAGCTGCTGGCGGGGTTCGGTTACGTGAACGGAGCCTGGACGCCTGCGATCTACCAGCAGGATGCCTTGATGTCGGTGACCGGGATATCGAGCCATGACGGGAATCCGGTGTGGAGCGCGGATTACACGGCCTTCGGGGACAGGCTGATCGGTCAGACGGGGACATCCGCCAACCGGCTGCAGTACACCGGGCGGGAGATGGACAGCACCGGGCTGTACTATTACCGCGCCCGGTATTATGATCCCACCATCGGCAGGTTCCTCTCGGAGGACCCGCTGGGTTTTGCGGCGGGGATCAACTTCTATGCCTATGTAAATAACAATCCGATCAATGCAAATGATCCGAGTGGGCTAGATCCGAGTCAGATTTGTCCCGCTCAGTCTTGCCAGGCTGCATTAGCCGTGGCAGGGGCGAACAATACCGCTTTGGCAAGGGCTACCGCAAACTGGGGCACGATTCAGTCTGCGGCAGCAACCAATGGGATAGCCCCGGCTTTGCTTGCAGCGATCGGCGTGCGCGAGACCGGTTTCCGGAACATTGCACAAACAGGTGGAGGTCAAGGTGCGGGGGTATTCCAGATCGACTTGGGAAAGAATCCAAATGTCACGTCATCCCAGGCATATGACATTCCATTCGCTGCGAACTTTGCTGCGAACATGTTGGCAACAAACGAGACTAGATTAGCAGCCGCGCACCCGAATCTGAGCCCAACACAACTGCTGCAAGCGACTGCCGCATCCTACAACTTTGGCACACCAAACATAAGCGGCAATCCGAATACGATAGACATAGGAAGTTCTGGCGGCAACTACGGAAGCAACGTCCTTGGTCTCATGGCCTGCTTCCAAGCTTGTTCGGCCAGCACCACTTTGGGTAGCGTGACTGCCGCATCAAATTCCGCTTCTGCCGCCGCAGGCGGCTTCCTACTCTATCCGAATAAACCCAATACAAATCAGATGCAGGGCGTTTACAGAAAATATTAATAAAGTAACTCATTTAGTTACGCAAATGGAAAAGGAATTGTCTTGAGAATACGTATCTTCACTCTTGTTGTAGTGTTCTGTTCGGGGCTTCTCGTGGCGATCAACACAGTGAACGCTCAGCAGGGAGCAGATGCTCCCTCGGCTGAAGCAACGGAGTCGCTGAAAAAAATTCTAAGGACTCTGGATGATGACAGGTCGGCGCGATACCTGCTAGCCTTCCGGGATCTGAACGGCGATGGAACCCCGGAAGCGATTGTCTACCTGATAGGTAGCTGGTGTGGAAGTGGCGGGTGTAGCATGTTTATCTTGACTCCAAAAGGTAGTTCCTGGCGAATCGTGACAAACATCAGAATCACGCGGCCTCCAATTTACGTGCTCTCGGACAAGTCGAAAGGCTGGCACAGCATCGGGGTCTGGGTGCAAGGAGGAGGCATTCAGCCGGGCTATGAGGCGGAGCTTCGATTCAACGGCAAAACATACCCGACAAATCCATCCATGCCTCCCGCGCGGCGGCTGGAAGGAAAACCGATGGGAGACGTGGTCATCCCTTCGGTGCAAGATGCAAAGCTTCTGTATGACGATCAGATGGGGAAATAAGGGGTGTCCCTTCCGCCCGTATGCCAATGATAAGCCATTTGCAAATAAGTGCTGAGGTCAGACTTACATTTGACATCACACCGAATGTCATGCTGATCCATTCCTGGAAATTATGGGATGAACGCCAACAGAATCGTGATTCAGAGAATAATAAGTAGAGAACCCGGATGGTTCGGCGGGGCTCACCACAGGCCTTGATGGGGGGCATATGGAAGCGGAATATTCCGGTACGCAGTTGCAGGCGAAGTATTTCCGGGGAATCGGGACGGACGAGCTTCTTGCGGGCTTCGGTTACGTGAACGGTCAATGGACGCCTGCGATCTACCAGCAGGATGCCTTGATGTCGGTGACGGGAATCTCCTCGCATGACGGCAGCCCAGTGTG
>JAIELG010000052.1 GCA_019753155.1 Burkholderiales bacterium | reverse complement strand
CAATCAACCTCTTACCATGACCTCCCACCTTAACGCTATCCCTCAGCGCTTTTGCACATAATTTTGCACATTACCCATGTTGAAGACAGTTTTATTGACGCGCTTCCATTTTCGGAGGTCATAAATATTGATTTCCCTTTCAATTTAGACCATTATAAAAACCAATCGGGCGCCGAATGTTGGATGAAGAAATAGTTCGTTCGGAGAAAAATCGCGCTGACGCTTCAATAGCACTGATAGCTCAAAAGGCCGAACTCGAAAAACGTGAGTTCGTCCTCCAGCAACTTGAGGGTCAAAACAAAGAAAAGCTCGCCGCGCTTCAACAACGGGCTAGTGAATATGAGGCAGCCTTTGGGAAATTGCAGCAAGCGCAGTCATCCGTGAGCCAAGCCCAGCGACAAAAAGAAATTGAAGACAAGATTCAAACTCTTATGTCGCAGTTTTCTGCGATGGGAGTAAATCTAAACGACCCGGTCCGCTGTGGCGATGCTGATGGCCAAAGCCGCTTCAACGCCGCCAAAGCGAAATATACGGAAATCTACACTTTGGCCGAGGCGAATGGCATGACCAAGAGATTCAACAATTTCTTCTTCCATAACGGACAAAACATGTATTCCGGATGCCAGAAATAGCTCTTAAGAAACACCTCCCAAGCAACTGATTTGTAATGGTGCGTCAAGTGGGTTGTTCGCTTGAGACGAGTTTCATACCCAGTTTTTCGGCGCACTGGCGGTAGCGTTCCTCGTAATAGTCCTGGCCTTGATCGGTGTATCCTCGCCTTTGGTCAGCATCGTGTAGATCAGTCGCGCCAGCTTATAGGCTGCTACAGTGAGGACACCTGAACGCTACCCGGCGCCCCCTCTTTTCCAGCAGCTTTTTTCTACGGACTCGTTGGGCATCACCCAAAAGAGTATTTTGCGTGAGTCAAATGGCCATTGACTTAATGTAATCGATCGACTACGATTTTATCATGTTCTCGATCAAGCGAACCAACGAATTCAATGACTGGCTCAACGGTATCCGTGATGGCATGACACAACGCCGCCTAGTCAAGCGTTTGCGAAAGGCCACACTGGGCAATTTGGGCGATGTTAAACCCGTTGGAGATGGCGTGTTTGAGATGCGCGAAAATTTCGGGCCGGGCTGGCGCATGTACTATATCCAACGTGGCTCGCTTTTGATTGTGATGCTGGGCGGCGGTAATAAATCCACACAGGCGGCCGATATTGCCAAGGCCGTTAAACTTGCCGCAATGATAGAGGAGTAAGCCATGACCAAGAAAATCCGCATTGCAGACCTGCCTGATTTTGATGCTGCTGAATATCTCGATAGCGAACAGGCCATTGCTGAGTACCTGACAGTCGTTTTGGAAGATAACGACGCGTCCTTGCTCGCAGCAGCCCTGGGTGACATTGCCCGCGCGAGGGGTATGAGTGAGATCGCCAAGGCGTCCGGGATTACCCGTGAAGCACTATATAAGGCGCTGCGACCCAATGCGCAGCCGCGTTTCGACACGATTAATCGCGTCTGCACAGCACTGGGCGTGCGGCTGGTGGCTCAACCTGTTCATACATGAATTCCGTACCGACTTGTTGCCCAACCCGGCGCTGAACCGGAGTGTTGGGCCTCTACAAATGTGCCGATCTGAAAAATCCGTCTGGCTCACAATATTTGCCGTCGAAGCGATTTTTATCATCCTCACGCGAGTTGTTTTGTCCCGCTATTGGACCTATTCACTAGACGCGGAACTTATTCGCACACCGCTACGACTGGTAGCAATCTTTGTCTACTGGCATTTCCTGCGTGAATTCATCAAATCTGAACACATTATGCGCAGTAGCTTGCTTCAACCAGCACTTCTGCTTCCGCTCGCACTATTCTTGAGCGTGCCGCTGTTGGTAGGTGATTTGAGCTACATGACGCCCACAACGAAGGTGGTCTACGCTGTCACAAGCATCGTGGTGGCACTCAAGGAGGAAATAGCATTCAGGGCGATAATACAGCCCTTGCTTGCCAAGAAATTTGGCAATCTCATAGCCATCCTACTTACCACCATTCTGTTTACGGCTTACCACATTGGCGCCATTCCATTGTTGCCGTTCGCATATGGTCAGGTTATTTTCGCCGGTCTACTCTTGGGTATCGTTTACGCACGCAGTCAAAATCTGTGGCTCATTGTCTGGCTGCACACTTTGTATGACGCCCTGTGGTCTGTCACACCGGTGCTTTCACCACCGCTTCCATATTCAGTGGGCTTCGCGGTACTGTCGGGTTCCGTGTTGCTTGTTTTAAGGTGGGGTTGGTCGGCTATCAGGCCCAACCCGGCGACCCACCGGACGCTGAAGCTGTAGAAAAAAGCAAAAAAAGCTTAAAATTAGGCATTTATGGGGTGGCGATCAGATCGACACAGCTTAACTTGAGAAAAGGGAGGCGGAATGGCGAGGTACAAGGATTACAACTACGACCAGAGCAAGCTTATTCCCATCTCTTTTCCCGGTGATAAGGGGTGAAAGCAGCGATAAACTGTCCCAATGCTGGCGCATAATCGGAAAAACCAGTGGCAACGAGGAGCGACCATAAAAATGAAAAACCTGAACGCTACCCGGCGTCAAACATGGATGCCACCAACTTGCAGTAACTTCCCAATCAAACAGGAGGGTCTATGAAGGTCGTTATGTTCTATGAGGTTGCACAGGACGGCATCGCCAAAGCGCAAACCAACTACGCAGGGCACCGAGCTCGACTCGACGAATTCCATGCGCGAGGTGTACTCCTAATGGCAGGACCGTATGCAAATCCTGTCGAAGGCGCGATGGGTGTGTTCACAAGCCGCGAGGCAGCCGAAGAATTTATTCAAGGCGACCCATTTGTTATCAATGGAGTTGTTGGCAAATGGAGTCTCCGCGAATGGAACGAAGTGCTGGCATGAGTTGCGTCCACGGGAAAACTTGAAAATGCTGCCCAACCCTGCATTCGAGCGGGACAGGCAAGAAGCAGCTTGCCCCTCAATTTTATTCGTTGGGCTTATGAACAACTTCCCCACAAATCGACAGCAGGAGAAACAGATATGTTTGTAGTTTTGCTCAAATTTTCAACAAACAAAGCCAATGCCAGCCAATTCATGGCTGCTCACAATGCATGGTTAAAAGACGGCTTTGATAAGGGCACATTTCTGTTGGCCGGCACAATTCAGCCAAAACTTGGCGGAGCCATACTCGCTCATAACGCAACGCTTGAAAAAATCCAGGACATTTTGAAAGAAGACCCTTTCGTTTCTGAAGGCGTCGTGACCGCAGAGATTATCGAGATAACACCATCCAAAGCAAGCGAGCAGTTAAATTTTTTGCTGCCGAAGGAATCATGAGCACAACTATTGTTGCTCCAGACGGAAAACCGCGTTGTCGTTGGTGCGCTACGGCACCAGAGTTTCTCGACTATCACGACACGGAATGGGGATTCCCGGTGGACGACGACTTCAAGCTCTTCGAGAAACTGAGCCTGGAGGGGTTCCAATCGGGACTTAGCTGGCGCACGATACTCGTGAAGCGAGAAAATTTTCGCAAAGCATTTCACAACTTCGATTACAACCAAATTGCAAAGTTCACGGCAAATGATGTAGGCCGCCTGCTGCAGGATGAGGGAATCGTCCGCCATAGAGGCAAGATCGAGGCGGTTATAAACAACGCGCAACACGCCATTGAACTCGTCAAACAAGAAGGGTCGCTTGCGGCCTATATTTGGCAGTTTGCGCCAAAGCCGGAACATGTCGCCGAGCCACAAACCGCATCAGCGTCTGCGGAATCTGTCGCCCTATCAAAGACATTGAAGAAACAAGGATGGAAATTTGTTGGCCCCACAACTGTCTATGCCTTCATGCAAGCAATGGGACTGATCAACGACCATGCTGAGGGTTGCATGGTACGCAGCATGGTTGAAAGCAGCAGGCAGAAATTCCGTGTGCCTCGCAATAAGCCCTCTTAAGAAACACCTCGCAAGCAACTGATTTGTAATGGTGCGTCAAGTGGATTGTTCATTTGAGACGAGCTTCATGCCCAGTTTTTCGGCGCGCCGACCCAGTTGCCGCAGTACACGCCGGCGGTAGCGTCACTTTTCGCCGTAACTGACCGCGCTGTAGCGCAAGCAGGGTAAGCCGGGGCTCGACGGCATGCGGCTCCTGAAGCCAAGTTCCTTCGGCAGGCTCAGGACTGACCCCTTCGGCTCCGCTCAGGACAAGTCCCTTCGACTGCGCTCAGGACAAGTATTTCGAACTCCTTCACTGTCATTTCGAGCTTGTCGAGAAATCCCGTCCTTTGGGGCAGGATCCCTCGAATTCCTCGGGATGACAATACCGCTCCGTTCGGGACGACGGTGCGGGGATCTGGCCCCGATGTAGAGCAAGCAGGGTAAGCCGGGGCTCAACGCATGCAGCTCCTGAAGCCAAGTCCCTTCGACTGCGCTCAGGACAAGTATTTCGAACTCCTTGCAAGAAGCAAAAGTCATGAATCCACGGCAAGTATCATTGCCTTCCGGTTCTGCATGGAGCCAATCTATGCGAAAATAGCGCTTTTGGCGCATTCGGTTCCGTCTATGCTGTTGATGATCGACAATTACGATTCCTTCACCTACAACCTGGTCCAGTATTTCGGGGAACTCGGGCAGGAAGTCGACGTGAAACGGAACGACGAAATCGGCCTGGATTATGTCGAGCAGGCCCGGCCCCGCTATATCGTCATCTCCCCCGGCCCCTGTACGCCCAACGAGGCGGGGATATCCGTGCCGCTCATCCGGCGCTTCGCGGGGGAAATCCCCATCCTCGGCGTATGTCTTGGGCACCAGAGCATCGGGCAGGCTTTCGGCGGGAAAATAATCCATGCGAAAGAACTCATGCACGGCAAGACTTCCCTGATCCATCATATCGATGCAGGTGTATTCAGGGGGCTGCCCAGCCCGTTCATCGCGACGCGCTACCATTCCCTCGTGATCGAGCGGGAAAGCCTGCCGCAATGCCTAGAGATCACTGCATGGACGGGAGACGGGGAAATCATGGGCGTGCGCCACAAGACGCTCGCCGTGGAAGGCGTGCAGTTCCATCCCGAATCCATCCTGACCGAATACGGTCACGATATGCTGAAAAATTTCCTGGAACGGCAATGACGCATCAGGAAGCATTGACCGCCCTGATCGAGAAGAAAGATCTCTCCAGGGATGAAATGGTCTCGGTCATGCGGGGAATCATGTCCGGGGAAATGACGCCGGTGCAGATCGCCGGAATCGTCGTTGCCTTGAGATCCAAGGGGGAAACCGTGACCGAAATCGCATCCGCCGCCAGCGTGATGCGGGAACTCTCGGCCAAGGTTAATGTTCCGCCTGACATGCATCTGATCGACACCTGCGGCACCGGCGGGGACGGCGCACATACTTTCAATATTTCCACCGCATCCGCGATCGTTGCAGCCGCAGCAGGCGCGAAGGTTGCAAAGCATGGCGGGCGCTCGGTCTCCAGCACCTGCGGCAGCGCCGATGCGCTCGAACGCCTCGGGGTGAATGTCAGCCTTACTCCGGATGAAGTTGCAAGGTGCATCGGAGAAATCGGCATAGGCTTCATGTTCGCGCCCAGCCACCACAGCGCGATGCGTTTCGCGGCTCCGGTGAGGCGCGAACTCGGGGTCAGGACAATTTTCAACCTGCTGGGGCCGATGACCAATCCTGCCGATGCGAAAAATCAGGTCATCGGCGTTTATCATCAGGATTTGGTGAGAAAATTCGCCGAAGTGCTGAAAACCCTGGACAGCCGCCATGTGCTCATAGTCCACGGCATGGACGGGCTGGACGAGATATCGCTCAGCGGAGAAACCTTCGTTGCGGAATTGAAGGACGGGGAAATTTTCGAGTACCGCCTGAAGCCGGAAGATTTCGGCTTTGCGGTCTCGCCCATGGAATCGATCCGGGTCGATGACGCGCAAGGCTCGTGCAGGCTGCTTCTGGATGCCATCGAAAACAGGCCGGGGGCCGCGCGCGATATCGTCGCGCTCAATGCAGGCGCTTCGATTTACGTAGCGGGTCTTGCCGGGAGCATCCCCGATGGCGTGAGCATCGCTGGCGAAATGATTTCGAACGGCATGGCGCGGGCAAAGCTCGACGAACTTATCGCCTTCTCGAACAGCCTCAAAGCCGGCGACGGCTTCAGAGGTTCGTGAACGTCGCCCTTTCGTAATCCGCGCCATTTCCGGCGAGATCGATGAGCTTCAGTTCCATCGATATGCCGTCCCTGTCCCGCACCTCGACTATCCTTCCGGGGTTGTACCACCCTTTCGGCATGACGAGGCTGGATCTCTCACCGCTGTGGAGCAAGATGGCCTGGACATACTTGCTGGATACGGTCAGGTTGATCCCGGTTGGGCGGATCGAGACGGCTTCCGGCCTGCCTTCGAGCAGCCTGAGTCCCATGTTGACGCTTCCGTCCAGTCCCGCTATCACCCAGCGGATCACGCAAGGGATGAACGCTTCTCCGCCGGCAGGATGAATGCCGACAAGATGTCCTGCGCTTACGCGATGCCCATGTTCCGTCTTGTCCCGAATGAGCGAAAAACCTTTGCCGTGTTCATCCTGGATATCCCAGTTTTCGACCTTATGGTTCGCATCGCGCCTCGTTTCCTGCTCGGGTTTCGGGAAAGCGGCATGTCCTAAAATGAAAAGCTCTCCGTGCGGCTTCAGACTGAGCTGGGGTTCTTCCTCCTGTGCAAAAACCTTCCCGTCGAGTCGATAGTGGACATCCGGCAATCCGAAACAAAGTTCCGCAAGATGGCTGATGCTTCGCCTCTCGAAAGCGCGCGTGGGCTTCCCTTCGCACCAATGCCGGTGCAGCTTCTCGACGAGATCCAGGCATGCTGTGGGAGGGAGTTCTTCACCGAGTCCGAGTTGTGCCGGCATCTGGCCCTGTTGCAGCAATGCCGCCTTGATTCTCAGATTCTTGCTGAGCTCCGAGACATCGAGGTAGCGGATGGACGGACCGGCGGACGGGCGCGGCTGGACGCACTCGGCGTTTTCCAGGTCGATGGCAAGCGGCGGTATCTCCTTCGCCGTGGCGGGCAGAGTATGGGCGACCGAGACCAGAGAAACCCAATCGTCGAGCCATCGGTTGACGAGGCGGAACTGCTTGCGCGGCAACTCATAAGGGTCGGCCTGACAGAGCAGCACGGTGCGTATGAAATGGTCGTTGCAGGAAGTCGGCGGCGGATAGAGCCTGAGACTTTCCAAAATCGGGAGGGTTGCGAACCCCTTTTCTTCCGAAAACCGGTAAAGCTGGTGCAGTTCCATCCACAGCCTGGGGTCGATCTGATGCTGCATGAGAAGGTATTCGATGATCTGCAATCCGGTATAGCGCAGGCATCGCTGGCAAATCAGCGCCAGATGCCGCGCAACCGAAGGATCGCCTTCGAGGCTGGCATTCAGGCAATGGCCATAGGACGAGGCCATCGCGGCCCATAACGAAATGATATTGTCGAGAACGCGGGATTCGACTTCGTCCAGGGGCAGAGGCTTGCCGAAGATCTTTCCGGCATAACCGCTTTGAACGGTGCTTACAGTGTCCCGCAACTGTTCCGTTATTTTCAGGCGATCTATCGCGGGGAGTACGGCGCGGTTGAGCTCCCAGAGTTGCTTCGACAATGCCTGATGGGCCTGACGGATGTCGGTCAGCTGGAATTGGGAGATCCAATGCGCGCACGAAGTGGCATCGGCAAAAGCCGGTTTCACGCGCTCGTCTATCTCTGGCAGATTAAGACACAACATGTAAGCTGACAAAAGAACGGGTTAAACCATGATTTTAACCCAAAACGACAGGGTCAATGCAAGGTTCCTGCCTGGAATAGCTGTGTCATGCTTTCCCCCGGAATGGGTTTGCTGAAATAGTACCCCTGGAACCCATGGCAACCCTGGTCCTTGAGATGGCTGAACTGGCCCAGGGTTTCCACCCCTTCGGCGATGACTTTCAGTTTCAGGCTTCGGGCCATGGCGATGATTGCGGTGACGATTGCGGCATCGTTGGGATCGTCGGTGATATCCCTCACGAAAGACTGATCTATTTTGAGCACGTCGAGCGGGAAGCGTTTCAGGTAGGAAAGAGAGGAATAACCCGTCCCGAAATCGTCCAGGGAAAGCTTGACCCCGAGAAGCTTGAGCTGGTTCAGCATGGCGAGCGTCGATTCGGTGTTGTGCATCAGCATGCCTTCCGTCATTTCCAGCTCCAGGCGATGCGCGGAGAGCGCCGTCTCGTTGAGGATTTTCTCGAGCATCTTCGAAAAATCGCCCTGCTTGAACTGCCTGGGAGAGACGTTGATCGAAATGCGCTGGGATTCGTTCAGCAACCCGGCCATTTGCCAGACTTTCATCTGCGCGCAAACGGTTTTCATCAGCCATTCGCCCAGGCTGAGGATCAGCCCGGTTTCCTCGGCAATCGGAATGAATTTTACCGGGGGAATCCATCCCTGGGTAGGATGCTTCCACCGCATCAAGGCTTCCATCCCGGTGACGAAACCGTTTCCGATATCCACCTGGGGCTGGTAATGAACCTCGAGCTCGTTGCGTTCCAGCGCCTTGCGCAGATCGTTCTGGAGCGAGAGCCGCTCCAGCGTCAGCGTGTTCATCTGCTCCGCATAAAACTGGTAATTGTTGCGCCCCTGGGATTTTGCGTGGTAGAGGGCCGCATCAGCGCATTTGATCATGTCTGCAGCATTGTCCGCATCGGAGGAATAGAGCGCGATGCCTATGCTCGGCGTAATCAGCACTTCGTGGTTTTCGAAAATGAAAGGGTTGGAAAGCGTGGCCTTGACTTTCTCGGCGACCAATGCCGCGATCTTGGCCACTTCGCCGAGTTCGGTCCTGCTGAGATTGGTGACGATGATCACGAATTCGTCCCCTCCCAGCCGCGCCACCGTGTCTCCCTCACGCACGCAGGCATTGAGGCGGTGCGCAACCGACTGAAGGAGGATATCTCCCCCGGCGTGCCCCAGCGTATCGTTGACCTCCTTGAAGTGGTCCAAGTCCAGACACAACACCCCCAGTTGCTTTTCCTCCCGGCAGGACTGGTTGATCAGCATTTCGAGCCTGTCCATCAGAAGCAGGCGATTGGGGAGGCCTGTCAGGGTGTCGAAATAGGCCAGTTGGTGGATTTGCTCCTCTGCGAGCTTGCGCTCGGTGATGTCGAGGGAAATGCCGATGTAATGCGTGGTTTCGCCCGCATCGTTTGCAATGGCGTTGATGGCGAGCAACTCAGGATATATTTCCCCGTTTTTCCGGCGGTTCCAGACCTCTCCGTGCCATTTTCCGTGTTTCTCGATCGATTCGTGGATGAGTTGATAGAATCCGTCGTCATGCCGCCTCGACCTCAGCGTGCTTTGGGGCTGACCGATGATCTCTTCGGGGGAATAGCCGGTCGTGGTGCAAAAAGCGGGGTTGACGCTGACGATAATGTAGTTCTTGTCGGCGATGAAAATGCCTTCCAGGTTGTGCTCGAAAACGGAAGCTGCGAGACGCAACTGCTGTTCCGAGGTTTTTCTTTCGCCTATGTCGCGGAGCGCACCGATCAGGCCTACGACTTTGCCTGCCGAATCTCTCATCATATCGGCATGCACCTCGACCCAACGTTGCCCCCCGTTTTTCGTCAGGAGGCGAATCTCGTAGCGGCCCGTTCCGGAAATCAGTTGTTCGGCGTTTTTCTGCGCATCCAGCGGATGGACATAGTTCGCCAGGGGGTTCCCGAGGCATTCCTCTTTGCTGAAACGAGTGATTTTTTCCCAGGCCGGGTTGAGGAAGATCAGGCGGCCTGCGGCATCCACCTGGAATACGGCATCGTTCAGCCTGTCGATGAAGCGCAGGCGCTCCTGCGACGAGATTGCTTCATGTTCGGCGGCCTCGTGAAATTCCAGGGTTACGCCGTTTATTTTTCCGTTCGCATCCAGAATCGGGGAAGCCTTGCCTTCCACGAAGATTTCAGCCCCATCGCGCCTCGCGAGCAGAATCTTCCCGGAATCCCCGCGCAACACCTGCTCCACCACATTCCGGATTTTCTGCCTCGTGAGGGGATCGAGCATGCCGAATATCTCGGGAAGGGGCCTGCCCTTCGCCTCCCCGGTGCTCCAGCCGGTCAGGCGCTCCGCTTCCCCGTTCAGCAGAACGACCCTGCATTGCTTGTCGGTTGTGATCTCGGCCGCTGCCATCGATTCCAGTCCGTTATATTATGCCGGATTCCGAAACGATATATTTTGATTCTCGGATTCCGGGCATCCTTTGGCTTTCTCAGAGATTAAACCATGATTTAATCAAATTTTACAATAGTCTGCTCCTGTCTCCTAAAGAAAAACATGAAGAAATTGTGGCAGTTTCTTTACAAAACCCCATCACCTTGAACAGTTCCCCCATTTCTGCGGGGCTGATCAGTTTCTGGAGTTCGCTGCACAGAGGCAGGTAAGTTGCGGTATTTTCTGGTGAAACACGGCCCAGAATGTCGACGATGCCGCAGTTGATCAAAAAATGCGCCTGGCTCGTGTAGCCGAGAAATTGCAGCCCGGAATCGATCCCGGCCTCGAGCACGGCGCTGAAATCGATGTGGGTGGTGATGTCCTGCAAGCCCGGAAGCATAAACGGGTCGTCATGCGCATGATGGCGGTAATGGCACATCAACGTGCCGTGATCGCGCTGCGGGTGGTAGTACTCGTTCCTGCCGAACCCGTAATCGATAAAGAGCAGCATGCCCCTGTCCAGCATTCCGGCCAGATTTTTGACGAGCGCCCGTGCCTCCATCTGGATTTCGCTGACATACCCCGGGGGAACCCGGATGGCCCTGGCAGCGTCCAGCAGCGGGCCTTCCGGCAGGGGACGGTCGCACCAGTCGGGATTGCCTTCCCTCAGGCAGACGCCCCTTTCCGCGATGCCGTCTTCGTTCCAGCACACGACGTTGAAGGGAACCGCATCCAGCACCTCGTTTGCGATAATCAGCCCATCGAAATGCTCCGGCAATTTCTCCAGCCAAGTCACGGCAAAGCCCTGAAGCCGCTTCTCCTGCCTTGCCTTGAGGTCGGCGCTCACTTCCAGTATGAAGTAGTTCCTACAAGGTATTTCCAGATCTGAAAGCAGGTCGAATGCGAGCTTCCCGGTTCCCGCTCCGAGTTCCAGGATATCGGTATCCGGGTTCCGGGCAAGCCATTCTGACGCGAAACGTGCGAGGGTTTGCCCGAAGAGGGAGGAAATTTCAGGGGCAGTGACGAAATCCCCCGCCGCTCCGAACTTGGCCGCCCCGGCGCTGTAATAGCCGAGGCCCGGCGCATAGAGCGCAAGCCGCATGTATTCGGCAAAGGAAATCCAGCCCCGGGAATCCAGTATGTTCTTGCGGATCAGCCCGAGCAGGCGTCCGCTGTGCGCAAGGGCGTCCTGGTCCGGCTTGGGTAGTGATGGCATCGAGACTATGGTAAATTGTAGGGTATAAAGTTTAGAGGAGATTGGCTTGCAAGGCAAAGTCGTTCTGATCACAGGCGGAGCGAAGCGCGTGGGGGCTGCGATATGCCGTAGACTGCATGCCAGGGGAGCGGACCTGATGATCCATTACCGCTCATCCGCAGCCGAAGCGCGCGCGCTTCAGGATGATCTCAACGAGTTGAGGCCCGATTCGGTTTCTCTCATCCAGGCCGACCTTCTCAATATTTCGGTGTTGCCCAGCCTCGTCGCCGACACGGTGAGCCGTTTCGGGCGGCTGGATGTGCTGATCAACAATGCATCGAGCTTCTTCCCCACCTCGATGGGGGAAGTCACGGAAAGCGCATGGGACGATCTGATCGGAACCAACCTCAAGGCACCCCTTTTCCTTTCCCAGGCCGCAGCGCCCCAGCTCAGGAAGCACCACGGCTGCATCGTCAACATCGTCGACATCCATGCCGAGAAGCCCCTGAAGAACTATCTCGTCTATTCCACGGCGAAAGGGGGGCTGGTCGCGCTGACCAAGGCTCTTGCACGCGAAATCAGTCCCGAAGCCAGAGCCAATTCCATTGCGCCGGGCGCGATTCTCTGGCCCGAGGAAGCAGTCTGGTCCGATGCGCTTTCGAGGCAGAGAATCATTAACCAGACCCTGCTCAAGCGGGTCGGGGAACCCGAAGACATCGCCAAGGCCGTCGCCTTCCTCGTCGCGGACGCGCCCTACATCACGGGCCAGGTCATCACGGTGGATGGCGGGCGGAGCGTGAACCTGTAGAAGGATTGAATAGCATGCCCTTTGATGACTGAAAATCGTGAGCCTTCCACATTCGAGCGATCGAATGCCCACGACTACGCTTTCGACCCAGGTTATGGAATGGATCTGGAGCAGCTTTTATCCATTGTCCCGCCTGAGGCGCCCGCCGATTTTGCCGCCTTCTGGGAGCGTCGCCACAGAGTTACGCTGACAACAGCGCCGCAGCCGTACATTCGGGACGCGGGGTGGATGCTGAAAGAGCACGCGGTGTATGACCTGCGTTACCGTTCAACGGACGGCGTTGAAATCGGCGGCTGGTTGCTGCTTCCCAAGGATGGCAATGTCAGCCGGGGCATTGTCATCGGGCATGGCTATGGCGGACGCGAAGCGCCCGACGAACCTCCGGAAGTCGATGCGGCGGCGCTGCTGTTTCCCTGTTTTCGCGGCCTTGGGCGCAGTCCGGTGGCAAAGGTTTCGCCGAATCCGCGTGACCATGTGCTGCATGACATTCAGGATAGGGAGCGCTACATCCTGGGCGGCTGCGTGGACGATCTGTGGCTGGCGGTGTCGGCTTTGCTCGATCTGTTCCCCTCACTGTCTGGCCGGATCGGTTATTCCGGCGCCAGTTTCGGTGGCGGCATCGGCGCCATGGCGGTGCCATGGGATAAGCGCATCCAGCGCCTGCACCTCCAGGTTCCGACCTTCGGGCATCAGGCGCTGCGCCTGACGCTTCCCTGCATCGGCAGCGGCGAGTCGGTGCGCGCCTTTCAGCAGCATCACGATTTTAATATTCTGGAAACATTGGCCTATTATGATTCGGCGACAGCCATGAGGTACCTGCGCATACCTGCCCTGATTGCAGTGGCGCGATTCGACCCTGTTGTGCCGCCACCCGGACAGTTCGCCGTTTACAATGCGGTTCCGGAAAACCTGAGGCGTCTCTTCGTGCTTGATGCCGGTCATTTCGACTATCCTCGTCAGACGCAGCAGACGCAGGAAATGAACCGGGAGCTTGCCTGCTTCTTCATGGCGCTTTGAGAACGTTGAGGGGGCTAACCAATGCATCGGGAATACCACCGCTGGTTTAGTCATCGCCTGGACCGTGATATGGAATTGCTGGTGTTCGGTCACGCCGGCGCCAAGGTGCTGATTTTCCCCACCCGCGACGGCCGCTTTCACGAATACGAAGATCTGCGCATCGTCCATGCTCTGGCGGACAAGATCAATGCCGGACAGATTCAGTTGTGGTGCCTGGACAGCATTGCCTGGGAGACTTTCTACTGTTTCTGGCGCCACCCGTCCGATCGCATCCGTCGGCATGCCCAGTATGAGGAATACATCCTCAACGAAGTGATGCCGCTGATGGGCCGGATGAATCCCCACCCCTGCACCATTGCCCACGGGTGCAGCCTGGGGGCTTTCATCGCCAGCAACATGGCTTTCCGCCATCCACACCTTTTTCAGAAACTCGTCGT
The DNA here is from genome assembly GCA_019753155.1 of Burkholderiales bacterium. Taxonomy (GTDB): domain Bacteria; phylum Pseudomonadota; class Gammaproteobacteria; order Burkholderiales; family JABEVD01; genus JABEVD01. The sequence goes on along the minus strand of JAIELG010000052.1, from coordinate 18,108 downwards.
CTTTTCAGGGCGCTATGACCTGACCATGAACGTCGAATCCTTTCAGGACCTGTTCGACGGATATTATGACGAAAACATCTATTTCCACACGCCGACCCACTTCCTGCCCAATCTGAACTGCGCTTGGCGCATCGAGCATCTGCGCCGCATGGACATCGTCATGGCGATAGGCGCAGCCGACCCTTTCCTGCAAAACAACCGCCATTTGAGTGATATCCTGCACGCCAAGAATGTCGGGCACCAGATGCACATATGGGATGGGCGCGCCCATCGCGGGCATTACTGGCGGCTCATGGCGTCGCTATATATATAACCTGGAAACGGCGGGGAATCGGGGCCCGCGTATCAGTAACGGAAGCGCAGCGATCATCGGGACATCATTCTCGACGCGATACACCATGATTCGGCGCGACCATACATCTCAGGCGGCCGCCTGTCCAGCGTTATGCAAATTGAGGCTCACTCCTCATCGAAAAGGGTGTCGCCCCCAGTCTGGCCCGACAGGTTTTCGAAGTCGAAAAGCGATTTATCCATCAGGTGCGACGGAACCACATGGGTCAGGGCATTGAACATGTTTTTCAGCCTCCTCGGGTCTTCCGCTTCCCACTGCTGCAGCATCTCGCGCATGACCTGACGCTGCAGATTCGGTTGCGAGCCGCACAGATTGCAGGGAATGATGGGGAAACCCATCGCTGCAGCGTACTTCTTGATGTCCTGCTCCCTGCAGTAGGCGAGCGGCCGGATCACGACATTGCTGCCGTCGTCCGAACGCAGCTTCGGCGGCATGGCTTTCAATTTCCCCCCGAAGAACATGTTGAGGAGCAAGGTCTGGAGGATGTCGTCCCGATGATGGCCGAGCGCGATCTTCGTCGCGCCCAGCTCCCTTGCCGTCCGGTAAAGAATCCCCCTCCTCAGGCGCGAACACAGCGAACAGGTCGTCTTCCCCGGCGCGATTTTCTCCTTCACGATGCTGTAGGTGTCCTGTTCGACGATCCTGTATCGAACGCCGATTCCGTCCAGGTATTCCGGCAATACCGCTTCGGGAAAACCCGGCTGCTTCTGGTCCAGGTTGACCGCGATCACGTCGAAGCGAATCGGGGCGACGCTCTTCAGGTACAGGAGGGTGTCGAGCATGGTGTAACTGTCCGCCCCTCCGGAAAGGCACGCCATCACGAGATCGCCCTCCTCGATCAAGTTGAAATCGATGATGGCTTTGCCGGTGAGACGCCTGATCTGCTTCTGCAGCCTCTCGATGCTGCGGGAAGGCCGGGGCTCCGGATTTCCCGGCTCGGGATGGAATTCGATCGGAGAAAAACCCGGCGGGAGATCGGTTACGGAGGTCATTGCAGTATTTTTCCGGGCGTCCGCCCTTTTCCTCAGGCGGAAAGCGCCTTCATGAAAACCTTGGAGCGCCGCTTGTAATTGTAGAGAAGTTGTTTCTGCTCGGGAAGCGCATCGATTCCCGCTTCAATGAAACCGCGCTCGATGAACCAGTGGGCAGTCCTGGTAGTGAGCACAAACACCTGCCCGAGATCCAGGCTTTTTGCCCGGTCCTCTATCCTGGAAAGCAGCCTATCGCCTACGCCGGAATTGCGGAACTCGGGATGAACCACGAGGCAGGCGATTTCTCCCTTTTTTTCAGCCTCGTAGGGGTAAAGCGCGGCGCAGCCTATCACCACTCTATCGTGTTCCAGGACGAAGAACCGCCCTATTTCCATCTCCAGCCGCTCGCGCTGCCTTCTGACCAGGACGCCTTCGGCTTCCAGCGGCTCGATCAGGGCGAGGATTCCGCCCACATCCTCTATCCTCGCTTCGCGCAGGCTATCGAGTATGTCCTGGGTGAGCATCGAGCCTATCCCTTCATGCGTGAAAAGCTCGAGCAGGAGCGCGCCGTCGACATGGCGGCTGACGAGATGCACCCGGTTCACGCCTTCCCTGCACGATTTCAATGCGCAGGGCAGGTAGAGCCGGATATCGTCCGGGAGATTTTCCCGTAAGAGCAGGGATTGCGCCCTGGAAATGGACATCTCGCGCAGCAGGCTGCCGGTTTCATCCCTGACGCCGGCTTCGTCCATGAGGAAAACCAGCTTGTCCGCCTTGAGCGCAATGGCGGCATGGGTTGCGACTTCCTCCAGCGTCAGGTTGAAAATCTCGCCGGTAGGGGAATACCCGAGCGGTGAGAGCAGCACGATTTCGCCTCCATCCAGCCTCGTCCTGATCGCCTGGAAATCGACCTTTCTCACGGTTCCCGTATATTGAAGGTCGACTCCGGAGATCACGCCCATGGGTTTTGCCGTGATGAAATTCCCGCTTGCCACGCGGATACCGGAATTGGCCATGGGCGAATTAGGCAACCCCATCGAGAGCAACGCCTCGATTTCGACCCTGAGGCGACCGATGGACTCCTTGACCTGCTGCAGAACTTGGGCATCGGTAACGCGAATGCCTGCCACATAATGGTCTTCGAGTCCCGCCTCATGCAGCCTCGACTCGATCTGCGGGCGGGCGCCGTGGACCAGGACGATTTTGACCCCGAGACTCGCGAGCAGGTTGATGTCGTGGGTGAGTTCGACGAATTTTCCGTCGGAAACCACTTCCCCCCCGAAAGCCAGAACAAAGGTTTTCCCCCTGAAGGCGTTGATGTAGGGCGCCGAGAATCTGAACCAGTTGACGAATTCTGCAGGATGGGCTGTCATGCTGTTGTCCTTATTTTCAGGGACAATTATATACCCGGCGTGCGCCAAGCCAAAATCGCTCAGGCAAGCACCTCGATCTCGATGCGGTGTTGCTCCCGCGGAGGCCTGTCGGAAAAAGGGCGTCTTAAAGAAAGCTGGAGGGTCGCGCAGCCAGACTGGAGGGCTGAAATGCTGAGAATCTGCGGGGCGCTGCAACCCTCGGCTGCGGCATGCGCTGCAGTCCCGCTTTCGAGTCGAACGGCAACCACGCCTGCGCTGGAGAGTTCCCAATTCCAGGCGTAGCCCGCCGAGCCAAGGCCCGGCAGGTGCAGTTGCCGCTCTTCTCCCAAATGAAGCCGGAGATTGTTATCCAATAATCGCGCCCTCGTGCCATCCGGCGCCGTCGCGCCAATAGTGCTGCAGCTTCCCGTCCGTGCGCAGCACCACCACTTCCAGGTTGAAGCCGAAGCTTCCTTCGAGGAGCGCCGCCACAGCCTGCACATTGTGCCCGAAAGTCGCGCTCATATGCCACAGGAGGGAGCCTGAATTGTCCCGCCACCAGTGCTGCACCGTACCCGCCGGAGTTGCCACGCACAATTCGAAATTGCCGTTCGAAAATTCGTTCGGCATGGCATATTGGCCCTGGATCATGCAGGGGGGGCTGGAAATGTTGCCGCCGAAGGTCACGCTCGCATGCCATGCGAAGGACGAATCGCGCCACCAGTGCTGCATCTGTCCGTTATTGAGCACGCAGACCAGCTCGAAGTTTCCCGGCTGACCGAAGCTGCCCTGCACGAGCGTTGCCCCGCTCAGCGCGACGCCAGAGCCGAATCGCCCGCCGTCGTGCCAGGCGAAGTGGTTGTCCCGCCACCAATGGTTCAGTCTGCCGTCGCCCGTCCGAACCACGAGTTCGAAATTTCCGGGGCCGTAGGTGCTTTCGATGAATCCGGGCATTCCGGCTGCATCGTTCGGCCCGAATATGCCGCCGTCGTGCCATTGATGCCCGACCTGATCGAACCACCAGTGGTGCAGGCGGTGGCCGGTCGTCAGATGGACCGACTCGAAGTTGCGGTTGTAGGTCGAAGCGATCAGGGTGGGGCAGGCTGCCGCATCGTTGCCGAACACCTCCGCCTTTGCCCATGGGAATCCGGCCACGGTATTGTCGCGCCACCAGTGCGCAATCTGGTTTCCTTTCGCGGCGGAAAGCAGCTCGAAGTTGCGGTGCGTCGCGCCGTTTCCGCTTTCGATCATTGCGCCGCCATGCAATCGCCGCTTCGTCCAGGGATCGGGATTGACGCCCTGCAAACCGGTTTTGGCATAGCCGTCGATATTGCACTGACCGTATCCGACGAGGCAATACCCCTGGTTTCCAAATCCAGTTCCCCAGGAATTCTTCACGATCCAGCAATTGAGGCCGTCATCGAAACCGACGGCGAGCATGATGTGGGAACCCACTGCGCCCTGGTTCTTCGCCCATTGCGAGAGCACATAGGGCGAATTGCCATGCCAGCCGAAAAAATCGTTGTAAATGTCCATGCAGACCACGAGCGGCCCTATCTGTTCGAGCCAGTTTTTCTGATCGTTCACGTTGCCGAGGTCGGTGTGGTTCGCTATGCGGACGGTGCGCCCGGAACGGTTGCCGCATTGCACGTAATTCGGGGCGACGGTCGATCCGTTGTAATTCGCGTTTCCGAGACAGGTGTTGGGCGGGGGATTGAAATAGGGCGAAGTGCGGGCATTCGGGTCAGGCCAGTTGTAGCACTGCGGATCGGAGAGGCCGTTGGCCTTGATCCAGTCGAGCGCAGCGCCGGGATTGCCGCAGTCGCCGCATTTCTTGCCCATGCCGTCATGCACGTCAGCTTCGGAGCGTGGGCACCAGACGCAATGCTCGATGCGAACCATGGCTTCGACGAGCGCCGTCGCGCCGAAAGCCCAGCAGGCTTCGCAGGGATCCTGGTCGCGGATCTGCGTGATCCAGTTGATGCCCCATCGATTGCGCCAATCCACGGTGCGCACGGGCGGTCCGCCGCCGAGGTAGGCGCCGGGGACGATCATTTGAGGCGTGGTGCCGAGCGGTGCAGCGGCAAGAGGGTGCTTCAGTATCTTCGCCTTGACGAGATAATCGGCAAGAAAAGCGTTCGTGGGCGGAAACGCGGCGACTTTCTGTGCGACATCGATCTGGGGCAGGTCGGATGCGCGGGCGATCTGGGATGCGATGGCGCCAAGGTGCGGGCGAGGGATGCCGACTTCGTCGGGGGCGGCCGGGTTGACGCTCCAGTGCAGCCCTTCCGCAGCGATCGCCTTGCGCAAATCTCCATAAGTTGGTGTGGTCACTTTTACTCCTTTCAAGAGGGTTGATGCTCCGGCTCGGGCAAGCCCGTCACCGCATCCTGCGCCCCGGGAGTGCAGGTTCGGGCGCATTGCTTTTGATATAGTACGCCAGGAGACCTAATGCAATACGATTGAAAAATTTAATTAAAATCGCCCCACAGGGCATGGAGCGCGGAGAGCGCGGCGAGTCCCGCCGTTTCAGTCCTGAGTATGCGGGGGCCGAGACCCAAAGCCTCGAACCCGCGTGCCCGGGCCAGCGCTTCTTCCTCGGGGGAGAGTCCGCCTTCCGGTCCGACGAGCAGGAAGATTTCACTATCGGGGACGGGGAAATCCTTCAGAGGTTTCCCCGATGGGGACAGGAGGAACTTCGTTCCGCTTCTTTGAACGGAGAGCCATTCCTGCAGCGGCACAATGGAGGGGATTTCTGGAATCCTGTTGCGTCCGCACTGCTCGCACGCGGAAATCGCGACGCTATTCCAGTGCGCTTCGCGCTTTTTCGCGCGCTCGACCGAGAGCTTCACCACGCTGCGTTTCGTCTCGACGATCTGGATGCATTTCACGCCAAGCTCGACCGCCTTCTGCAGCACCCAGTCCATCTTTTCAGTGGCGGCAAGCGCCTGAACCAGGATAACGGCGAGTTTCGCTTCCCTGTCGATAGCGGTTTTTTCGACGATTTCTGCAAGGACGCAGGATTTCGAGACATCCGCGATCCTGCACCTGGATTCCCCTCCGGTACCGTCGAACAGGACGATTTCGTCTCCTTCTTCCAGCCGCAGCACCCTCGAAGCATGATGCGCCGCAGCGTCCGGAAGCCGGAAAATGCCGTACGGGGGGATTTCAATGTGTGAGTAAAAGCGAGGTGTGGACATGGCTGGGCGATAGGGGTCGAAGTGATGATAATATACTGTCTATTCAGAATCAATCCGGGAGGAAAAATGGTCAGTCTGCAAACACCCGTATGCGATTTCGGCTGGAAAGCGCCCGATTTCGATCTTCCTGGCGTCGACGCAAAGCGCCACACGCTTGCGTCGAGCCGCGGCGGGAAGGGGCTGCTCGTGATGTTCATCTGCAACCACTGTCCTTACGTCAAGGCGATCCGCGAGCGCCTTGTAAAGGATGCCATGGAGCTCATGCAGCACGGGATCAATTCCATCGCCATCATGTCGAACGACCCCACCGATTATCCCGAGGATGCCTTCGAAAACATGAAACAGATCGCGAAGAACGCGAATTTCCCCTTCCCCTACGCGATCGACGAAACCCAGGAAGTCGCCAAAGCCTATGGCGCAATCTGCACCCCGGATTTTTTCGGATTCAATGCGGATCTCGAATTGCAATACAGGGGAAGATTCGATGCGTCCAGGAAGGAAACCGCGCCTGAATCGGGGCGCGATCTTTTCAATGCGATGCTTCAGGTTGCGCGAACCGGGCGCGGACCCTCGGAACAAATTCCGGGCATGGGGTGCTCGATCAAGTGGAAATGAGTCTGCTGCCGGAGGTGAGGGCTGCGGTGCGCAGGATTTCGATCGAGGAAATCCTGCCGCGTTATCTCAAGGTGGCGCGGCAAAGAAAGGAAGACGGCAGCCTGTTCACGGAAGCCGACCTCGCAGTCCAGGAAGCATTGACGCGCGAGCTTTCGAAGATTCTTCCCGTTCCGCTGATCGGGGAGGAAATGGATAAGGCCAGGCAGAGAACCCTGTGGGAGTCGGATGAGATCTGGTGCGTCGATCCGATCGACGGCACATCGAATTTCGTAAACGGCATTCCCTATTTCGCCGTATCCGTGGCCTTGATGCGGGGCGGAAAAAGCATTCTGGGCGTAGTCTACAATCCCGTCTCGCAGGAGATGTTTTCCGCCCTGAAAGGCGGCGGTGCGCATCTCGGCGAAGAGGCGTTGCCCCATAGGCAGGCTTCCGTCCGGTTGCAAGGCGCCATCGCAAGCGTGGATTTCAAGCGCCTGCCGCGGGAGCTCGCAAACCGCCTCGTTCTGTCGCCGCCCTATTCATCCCAGAGGAATTTCGGGGCATGTTCGCTCGAATGGTGTTATGTCGCGGCAGGGCGATTCGATGCCTATCTGCACGGCGGACAGCAATTGTGGGATTATGCCGCGGGCGCGCTCATTCTCGAGGAAGCCGGGGGCAGCCTGTGCTGCATGGACCGCGACGATTTCTGGGAAAGTCCGCCCTGGACGCGATCTGCGATCGCGGCGCAGAATGCGGAGCTTTTCGGGAAATGGCGGGACTGGATCAGAGGGCGCTGACAGCGCAATTGTGAAGTTGCGCACAGATGACTACAATGGTTGTCATGAGCACATTCGATCTTACGGACCATTTCCTGATATCCATGCCGGGCATGATGGACCCTGTCTTTTCCAAATGCCTGATGTATATCTGCGAACACAATGAGCGGGGGGCGCTCGGGCTGGTGGTCAATCGCCCGATCGCGATGAGCCTCGCTGCGATGCTGGGAGAAGTCGGGATCGATTCTTCCAGGGAAGATCTCGACAAGGTTCCGGTCTATTTCGGCGGGCCGGTCGAAATGGAGCGGGGGTTCGTTCTTCACGAACCGGTCGGTCAGTGGCAATCCACCATTTCAGTCACCCATAACATGGGCTTGACGACATCCAGGGACATCCTTCAGTCCATGGGCCAGGGTTCGGGGCCGCAGCATGTCCTGGTTGCGCTCGGCTATTCCGGATGGGCGCCGGGGCAGCTCGAACATGAACTCTCCCAGAACGCCTGGTTGAGCACAAAGGCTTCCAGCGAAATCCTGTTCGGACTTACTCCCGAAGAGCGCCTGTTTGCCGCGCTCAGAATGCTGGGCATCGACTGGACCAGCCTCAGCGAATCCGTCGGCCATGGGTGAGGCGGTGCTCGCTTTCGATTTCGGGACAAGACGAATCGGGGTGGCCCTCGGCAACATCGAAGTCAGGCTGGCGCATCCCCTGACAACCATCCACTGGGAAAAAAAATCCGAATGCTTCGAAGCGATCGATCTTCTGATCGACGAGTGGAAACCCGGCCTACTCGTGGTAGGATTGCCCTTGTCGATGGACGGCTCGGAACACGAGCTCACAAGGCTCGCGAGGCTCTTCGGCAGACGGCTGGAGGCGAGGTATAAACTGCCCGTCGATTTCGTGGACGAACGCCTGAGTTCCTTCGAAGCCGGCGAAATGCTCAACGAGGCCGGAATTTCCGGCAGGACGCAGAAGGCCTATATCGACCAGGTGGCGGCGCAGCACCTGTTGCAGGCGCACCTGGACTCGGCAAGGGAGAGGGAAAAGAATGGAATTGCCTAAAACCCATGAAATTCTGGAGAAGCTTGCAGCAGCCATTCGAGCGGAATTGACCGAAGACATGGTCATCGTGGGCATTCATACGGGCGGAGCCTGGCTTGCCAGGGAACTGCACCGCACGCTCGGATTGAGTTCCCCTCTCGGGACGCTCGATATTTCGTTCTACCGGGACGACTTCGAGCGCATAGGACTGCATCCGGAAGTGAAGCCTTCCGACATTCCTTTCGATGTCGACGGCAGCGACATCCTGCTTGTGGATGACGTGCTGTTCACCGGACGCACGGTCAGGGCGGCAATCAACGAACTGTTCGACTACGGCAGACCGGCTCGTGTCAGGCTCGCTGTCCTCGTGGACAGAGGCGGAAGGGAGTTGCCGATCGAGGCCGGATTCACGGGAATCAGGCTGGATCTCGACGAGCACAGGATGATCGATCTTCTGAGGAACGAAATCGGCGAACTTGAGCTTAAACTGAGACCTGAAACCGGTGTTTGAGTCCGGGAGTTCCATGCAAAACAACAGACAAATCAACAAGAGCGGGGAATTACAGCATCTTCTGACCATAGAGGGATTGCCGGTCTCCATGCTCCATCATATTCTGGATACTGCGGAATCATTCGTCGGCGTGACCGAAAGGGAAGTCAAGAAAGTGCCGCTCCTGAGGGGAAAGGCGATTTTCAACCTGTTCTTCGAACCCAGCACCCGAACCCGGACGACATTCGAAATCGCGGCAAAACGTCTTTCCGCCGATGTCATCAATCTCAACATCAGCGCGTCCTCCCAGAGCAAGGGAGAGACCCTGCTCGACACCGTCAACAATCTTTCCGCGATGCACGCCGACATGTTCATCGTCAGGCATGCGCAGAGCGGGGCGGCGCACCTCATCGCGCGCCATGTCGCGCCCGAAATCCATGTCATCAATGCAGGAGACGGGCGCCATGCCCATCCCACCCAGGCGCTGCTCGACATGTACACGATCAGGCATTTCAAGCGCGATTTCCATGAACTCCGGGTAGCGATCATCGGCGATGTCATGCATTCCAGGGTGGCGCGTTCCCAGATTCATGCGCTCACCACGCTAGGCGTGCCCGAAGTCAGGGTGATCGCCCCGAAAACGCTCCTGCCCAAGGGGGTGGAGCATCTCGGCGTGCATGCCTATCACGATATGTCGAAGGGGTTGAAGGATGTCGACGTGCTCCTCATGCTCAGGCTGCAGAACGAAAGAATGCAGGGCGCGCTGCTGCCGAGCGCGCAGGAATATTTCAAATACTACGGACTGACTCCGGAGAAGCTGGCCCTCGCGAGGCCGGATGCGATCGTCATGCACCCCGGCCCCATGAACAGGGGGATAGAAATCGATTCCTCCGTTGCAGATGGCCCGCAGTCGGTCATCCTGCCCCAGGTGACCTTCGGAATTGCCGTGCGCATGGCGGTCATGAGCATTCTTGCCGGAAGCTGAAAAATGAAGATCCATATCAAAAACGGACGCCTGATCGATCCTGCAAACAATCAGGACAGGCATGCCGACCTGTTCATCGCTGCCGGAAAGGTGGTTTCCATTGGGGAAGAACCCCTTGGTTTCCATGCCAACCAGGAAATCGATGCGCAGGGTCTCGTGGTTTGCCCCGGATTCGTCGACCTCGCGGCCCGGCTCAGGGAGCCCGGCTATGAATACAGGGCGACGCTGGAGTCCGAAATGGGGGCGGCGATCGCCGGGGGCATCACTTCACTTGCCTGCCCGCCCGACACGGACCCGCCGCTCGACGAGCCGGGACTCGTGGAGATGCTCAAATACAGGGCGAAAAGCCTGAATCAGGCCCATGTTTTTCCGGTCGGAGCGTTGACTCTGGGGCTATCCGGGGAAACTCTCACCGAAATGGCCGAATTGAGGGATGCGGGCTGCGTGGCATTCAGCCATGCCGAAAGGCCGCTCGACAATGCCCTTGTCCTGATGCGCGTGATGCAATATGCCGCAACCTTCGATTTGAGCGTCTGGTTAAGGGCACAGGATGCCAGCCTCTCCAGAATAGGGGTCGCGCACGAGGGGGAAGTCGCCACCCGCCTCGGGCTTCCAGGGATTCCGGCCTGCGCGGAAACCATAGCGCTGTCCAGGATTTTGCAACTCGCGAAGGAGACCGGGGCCAGGATTCACGTCTGCCGGATTTCCAGTTCAGAGAGCGTCGAAATGATCAGGGAAGCCAAAAAACAGGGGCTTGCCGTGACCTGCGATATTTCGGCGAACCACATTCATCTTTCGGAAATGGATATCGGTTTTTTCGACTCGAACTGCCACCTGATCCCTCCCTTGAGAAGCCTGCGGGACCGCGATGCGCTGAGACGCGGATTGAAGGAAGGGGTCATCGATGCGGTCTGTTCGGACCACACCCCGGTCGACGACGATGCGAAACTGCTTCCTTTCGCCGAGGCCGAACCCGGCGCAACGGGGCTGGAACTGCTCCTTCCCCTTGTTCTGAAATGGGCCGAAGAAGACAAGGTGCCGCTCATCGACGCGCTATCCAGGATCACGCGACACCCCGCGCGCATCCTCGATGCCGGATGCGGGCATCTGGCTCGGGGGCATGCCGCGGACCTGTGCATTTTCGATCCGCAAGGTTACTGGAAAGTGGAGCCGAAGTCGCTCAAAAGCCAGGGAAAGAACACGCCCTTTATCGGCTTCGAAATGAAAGGCCGGGTGATCTGCACTCTGGTCGGCGGCCACGTCGTCTACAGGGCGAATCATTCATGAAGCTTGCCACGTGGAATGTCAATTCGCTCAAGGTGAGGCTGCCTCATGTGCTCGAATGGCTCGAAGCCAACCAGCCCGACGCGCTTTGCCTGCAGGAGACCAAGCTGATCGACGCCAATTTCCCGCTCGAAGAAATCAAGGCGGCAGGATACGAGGCGATTTTCAGCGGGCAGAAAACTTACAACGGCGTTGCGATCCTGAGCAGGTCCGCCGCAAGGGACAGAGTAGACGGCATACCGGGCTTCGATGACGAGCAAAAACGCGTCCTGGCGGCGACGATAGACGATGTCAGGGTGATCTGCATCTATGTGCCTAACGGGGAATCCCTTGCTTCCGAAAAATTCCCCTACAAGCTCAAATGGCTGGATGCGCTCCAGGGATGGCTGAAAACCGAACTCGAAAACCACCCGAAAATCGCCGTTCTGGGGGATTACAATATCGCGCCGGAAGACCGGGATGTGCATGACCCCAAGGCGTGGGAGGGGGGCGTTCTGGTGAGCAGCCAGGAGCGGGCGCTGTTCCGGGAAATCCTGAGCCTGGGATTCAGGGACAGCTTCAGGCTTTTCGATCAGAGCGAAAAGGCATTTACGTGGTGGGACTACAGGATGAACGCATTTCGCCGTAATATGGGCTTGAGAATAGACCATGTTCTTTTGAGCGAAGCGCTTGCGGATAAATGCTCGAACTGCAAAATAGATAGTTTGCCACGCAAGCTGGAGCGGCCTTCCGATCATGCTCCGGTGGTCGCTGAAGTGGGAGTCTGAATCCATAGGGAGGGGACATGTTGCAGAAAGGAAAAAACATCAATGAGTGGGTCGTCCATCTGACCCAGATCAATCTGCCGGTTCTGAAGAAAACCGCTCAGGAAATCGAACGGCTGAGGAAAATCGAAGACAGAATCACGAGCAAGGACATTTCCGCAGTCATTCTTCACGACCCGATGATGACCATCAAGGTGCTCCGCTTCATCGAATCCAGGAGAAAAACCGAAAGCTCAGAAATCACGACGATTTCCCATGCCATCATGATGATGGGAACGGGCGCCTTCTTCGACCATTTTTCCAGCTTCGAAACCGTGGAGGACCTTCTGGCGGAAAACCCCGTGGCGCTTTCGGGAATACGCTCGGTCGTGAGCAGGAGCCGCCATGCCGCCCTTTATGCCCAGGACTGGTCGATTCTGCGGCACGATCTCGAGTCCGATGAAGTGACCATCGCGGCATTGCTTCACGACATGGCGGAAATGCTGCTGTGGTGCTATTCTCCCGGCCACCTGATCGAGATCAGGCGGATGATGATGCGCGATTCCACCCTGAGGAGCCTCGATACGCAGAAGCTGGTTCTCGGCTTCGACCTGCTCAAGCTGCAATTGCTGCTTGCCGCAGTCTGGAAGCTCCCTTCCCTGCTGCGCTCCCTGATGGATACGAATCATGCGCACCTGCCGCGCGTGATCAATGTCAATCTCGCCACGGCCCTCGCCCGCCATTCGGCGAAGGGCTGGTACAACGCGGCCCTCCCGGACGATTATGCGGGCATCAACGCCTTCCTCAATATCGGCGAGGAAAGCGTCATGCAGAACATCAACCGCAATGCCCTGTTCGCCGCAAGGGAATGGCGCTGGTACAACCACAGGCCCGCAGCAGCGTGGTTTCCGCTCCTTCCCGGCGCATGGCCCGTGGAATAAGGCCTAAACCAGTGGTTCCTTAAACTTCATCCAGGCCGAGTTCCTGGATTTTACGCGTCAAGGTATTGCGTCCGACGCCGAGGAGCGTGGCGGCCTCTATCCTGCGTCCGCCGGTATGGCGCAGCGCCCTCAGGATCAGCGTCTTTTCGAATAGCGGCATCAATCTTTCCATGATCGCGGTTTCTCCCCTGCCTATCCAAAAATCCGCTTCGCTCGCCAAAGCATCGACCCAGTTCTCGGGGCCTGATGTGGGCGCTTCGCTCCTCAATTCTTGGGGCAGATCGTTGACGTCGATATTCTGTCCGGGAGCCATGACCGTGAGCCAGTGGCACAGATTTTCGAGTTGCCTCACATTGCCTGGAAATTCGAGCGAGCCGATGTAGGTGATGGCATTATCGGAAAGTTTTTTTGGCTCGACCCCGAGTTCCTTTGCGCTCTTTTGCAGGAAGAATTTGGCCAGCAACTCGATGTCTTCCCGCCGCTCCCGGAGCGGCGGGAGCCTCAGCCTGATGACATTCAGCCTGTGGAAAAGGTCTTCCCTGAAGAGTCCCTGCTTGACCCTCGTTTCGAGATCCTGATGGGTTGCCGCGATGACCCTGATGCTGGCCTTGATGGGCTGGTGCCCCCCCACGCGATAAAAATGGCCGTCGGAAAGAACGCGCAGGAGCCTCGTCTGGAGGTCCGGCGGCATGTCCCCTATTTCGTCCAGGAACAGGGTGCCGCCCTCGGCCTGCTCGAACCTGCCGCGTCTCATCGCCTGGGCGCCGGTGAATGCGCCCTTTTCGTGACCGAACAATTCGGACTCGAGGAGATCCTTGGGTATCGCAGCGGTGTTGATGGCAACGAAAGGCCGTTCCGCCCTGGGACTGTGCTTGTGCAGCGCATGGGCGACAAGCTCCTTTCCCGTGCCGGATTCGCCCGTGATCAGTACCGTGGCGTGGGACTGCGACAGCCTCCCGATGGCGCGGAATATCCCCTGCATGGAAGGCGCCTTGCCCAGTATGTCGGGCGAACTAAAGTTGCCTTCTGGTGCAGCGCCCTCCTTGATGCTCTCTTCCAGTGCGCGGCGTATCAACTGGATCGTGTGATCCACGTCGAAAGGTTTGGGCAGATATTCGAATGCCCCGCCCTGAAAAGCCGAAACCGCGCTCTCGAGGTCGGAATAGGCGGTCATGATGATGACGGGCAGCGCAGGAAAGCGCAGCTTGAGCGCCTGCAGCAAATCGAGGCCGGAATCCCCCGGCATCTGTATGTCGCTCACCACGACTTGGGGCATCTGGGTGGCGGACGCGTCGAGCGCCTCCTTTGCGGATGAGAAAATCCTGAAATCCACGCCTTCCCGAGTCAGCGCTTTCTCGAAAACCCATCGTATCGATGGATCGTCGTCGATTATCCAGACAGGGTTCATCGTCAATGACCTTCAGCCAATGGCAGCAAAATATTGAAAGATGTCTTTCCGGGGCCGCTCGCGCATTCTATGGTACCGTGGTGCTGGTTGATGAATGTCTGCGCCAGCGTAAGTCCGACGCCATGCCCCCCTTCCCTCCCGGAAACGAGCGGGTCGAAAATCCTGTCCTTTATGGACTCCGGTATACCGGGGCCGTTGTCGATGATCTGCATCGATATGGCAAGCTTGAAGCGCTTCTTGGCTATGGTCACCTGGCGGGCGATCCTTGTCCGCAGGACGAGCCTGCCCCGCCCCTGCATGGCCTGGGCGGCATTTCTTGCGATGTTCAAAACGGCCTGTATCAATTGTTCCCTGTCTCCGATCAAAGCCGGAAGGCTGGTGTCGTATTCCCTGCTGACAGCAATGCCTTCCGGGAATTCAGCCAATATCAGGCTCCTGACCCGCTCCAGCACTTCGTGAATGTTCACTTCGCTGAAATGGGGAGGCCTGTTCGGCGTCAGGAGGCGGTCCAGCAAGGACCTCAGGCGGTCCGCCTCCTTCATAATCACCTGCGTGTATTCGACGAGGTGTTTGGCTCCCAGTTCGCTTTCCAGCAATTGCGCTGCGCCCCTGATCCCGCCCAGGGGATTCCTGATTTCGTGGGCAAGGTTGCGTATCAATGCCCGGTTCGCCTGACTCTGGTCCATCAGGCGTTCCTCGCGCGCGATTCTCAATTGCTGATCGATCTTCTGAAATTCGAGCAATATCCGTGCCATTTCGTATTCGACCGGCGTCACGCTTCCCATCAGGTGCAATGTGGCGCCTCCGCTCGTCACGAGGACAAGGTCGTGCTCGATGTAGCTTGCGTTATGCAGGAGGGATTTGCTGACCGCGGTGATCAATTCCCCCATGTCGCTGAAGAGAGAGGGAAGGGGGCGCTCGACAATATGCTTCTGGCTCAACTCGAAAAGGTTTTCGGCTGAAAGATTGGCATAAACGACATTCAGGTTTTCGTCGAGCAGCAAAACCGCTGTCGCCAGAAGGTCGAGACCGGGGAAAGGCGGTGGGGTCATGGCTTATTTCAGGTCGGATATGCTCTTCCTGAGGTCTTCCACCGCTTTTTCCTGTCTGGCGATTTCCTCCTCGATCGCGGCAGTCCTGTCGATGTCGTCCTGATTGTTGCGTTCGGTGCCTGAAATGCTGTCCTGAGCTCTCTTCAGCTCAATTTTTGCAGCGTCCAGCTTGCCCGTTGCGGCATCGAGTGCGCCCTGAAGGGTCTTGCGCTTTTCATCGACCGCATCTTTTTCTGAAATTTCAGGCGCTGCGGAGCCTTCGACGGGTTCGGGCGCTTTCGCGGGCGGAAGAGGAATGTCCAGCTTCGTTGCGCCCGTCGACGGGCTGTCGGAAAAAACCGTCTTCCCGGCAGGATCTTTCGATTTGTACACATCGGCGTGGCTGGACGCGATCGTTGCGCAGAGGATTAAAAGCAGTATGAGTCGGTTCATCATTTCATATTCGATATTTCACGCTTGAGCGCCTCGATATTTCTTTCATGCAAGGCGATGTCATCCTGAGCCCGCCTCGCTTTCGCCTCGTCCGTTCCAGAGCCCAGATAGGACTGGCGCGATTCCTGGAGGCGCCCTTCTTCGGAAGCCAGTTCTTCGCTCAATATCCTGTAGCGCGTCTCATCGCGCATTTTTTGAGTCTGGCTGTCCACCTTTAAGCCTGAAGAGTCGACATGGGGTTTGGGCAGGGTGGTCAAAGGCTCGATGTTGAGCTTTTTCGCGCCTTTGGCGGGAATGTTGGAATAGGTGACATGTCCATCCTCATCCACGCTCTTGTAGATGTCAGCATGAGATGCGAACGCTGTCAGTCCCAGGATTGCGATGGCCAGTCTGGATTTCATACCTGCTTTTCCGGTGTGATGCTTACCACAATAGTACACTTTTTCAGCGGAAAAACAAAAAAGGGCGGAGATAGCTCCCCACCCTTTTTCACTGCATGCCCGGCTTACAGGCTGTAATACATCGCAAATTCGACAGGATGCGTCGTCATGCGGAAGCGGGTGACTTCCTCCATCTTAAGTTCGATGTAGGCATCGATCATGTCGTCGGAGAACACGCCGCCGCGGGTCAGGAAATCGCGATCCTTGTCCAGGTAGTCGAGCGCCATTTCGAGCGAGGAGCAGACCGTCGGAATGTTCTTCGATTCCTCCGGCGGCAGATCGTAAAGGTTCTTGTCCATGGCATCCCCGGGATGGATCTTGTTCTGGATGCCATCGAGGCCGGCCATCATCATCGCGGTGAATGCGAAGTAGGGATTGGCGGTCGGGTCGGGGAAGCGGACTTCGATGCGGCGCGCCTTGCCATTTGTCACGTAGGGAATGCGGATCGAAGCGGAGCGGTTGCGCGCGGAATAGGCGAGCATGACGGGCGCTTCGAAGCCGGGGACCAGACGCTTGTAGGAGTTGGTTCCGGGATTGGTGATCGCATTCAACGCGCGCGCATGCTTGATGATGCCGCCGATATAGTAAAGCGCAAGCTCGGACAGGCCGGCATAACCGTTTCCGTCGAACAGGTTCTTGCCGTCCTTCCACAGGGACTGGTGCACATGCATGCCCGATCCGTTGTCGCCGACGACGGGCTTGGGCATGAAAGTCGCAGTTTTGCCGTAGGAATGAGCGACGTTGTGCACGACATACTTCAGGATCTGGGTCTGGTCCGCGCGACGCACCAGGGTGTTGAATTTCGTGCCGATTTCGCATTGCCCCGCAGTGGCGACTTCATGGTGGTGAACTTCCACCGGCACGCCCATTTCCTCGAGAGCGAGGCTGATGGCGGAACGGATGTCCTGCAGCGAATCGACGGGGGGCACCGGGAAATAGCCGCCCTTGACTGCGGGGCGGTGGCCGATGTTGCCGGCTTCGAAACGCTCGCTGGAACTCCATGCGGCTTCCTCGGATTCGATCTTCACGGCGCAGCCGGACATGTCGGCATGCCAGGTCACGGAGTCGAAAATGAAAAATTCAGGCTCCGGGCCGAAATAGGCGGTGTCTGCGATCCCGGTCGACTTGAGGTAGGCTTCGCCGCGTTTTGCGAGCGAGCGGGGGTCGCGGTCATATCCCTTGCCGTCCGAAGGCTCGATGACGTCACAGGTCAGGATGAGCGTGGATTCTTCCATGAACGGGTCGATATTCGCAGTCGCGGCTTCCGGCATCAGTATCATGTCGGATGCCTGGATGCCCTTCCAGCCTGCGATGGACGAACCGTCGAAAGCATGGCCGGTTTCGAACCAGGATTCGCTCACGATGTGGGAAGGTATCGAAACATGCTGCTCTTTCCCGCGCGTGTCGGTGAAGCGCAGGTCGACAAATTTCACTTCATTTTCCTTGATCATTTTTAAAACTTTGGCGACAGCCATATTTTCCTCCTCCTCAAAGTACAATTAAACGAAAGCCTAACGACGGAATCCACTAGCACGATGCATGCCATGGCCTTAAGAGCAGCAAGCTATTGTGCCACAAGTTTCGCGCCTTGCGTGAATTAACGGCGCGCCCTGTTATGGTGCGCCACGGATCATTTCGGCACCTGTTTTGTGCAGCCGAATCGAGCGAAAATCAGGCGCCTCTTTCAAAAGATCGACAATCCTGTTCTCCAGAATATCGACATTGCAACGGTCCTCGAAAAATTCATGGGGAAGAAAAATTTCCACGTCTATCCTGCCGTCCAAGTAATGCAAAACGGTTTTTTCCGGCTCCAGCCCGAGTTTTTCGCTGATTATGGACAGCATGTTTTTTCTGTCCGGAAGATGGATGCTGGGTTTGCGGTGGACATCGTCTTCGGGGTCGACATGAACCATGACGTTGAGCACATCATGGTTATTGAGCACTCTCGATCTCGCCGATTCCGCTATGAAATGCCCTTCCGAGACGCTGATTTTCGGATCCACCAGGATATGGGCGTCGACGAGCGCCTGATTGCCCATTTTCCTGGTAC
>JAIELG010000011.1 GCA_019753155.1 Burkholderiales bacterium | reverse complement strand
GGCAGATCGTTCGAGTCGATCACGCCCCTCACGAACCTGAGGTACTGCGGCATCAGTTGTTCGGCATCGTCCATGATGAACACGCGGCGCACGTAAAGCTTGATGCCGTGCCTGTGCTCACGGTCGAAGAGGTCGAAAGGCGCGCGCGAAGGAATGTAGAGCAACTGGGTGTATTCCTGCTTGCCCTCCACTTTCGCATGAACATGGGCGAGCGGCGCCTCATTGTCGTGCGCCACATGCTTGTAGAATTCGTCGTACTGCTCGGCAGTTATTTCCGACTTGGATCTTGCCCAGAGGGCGCTCGCCTGATTGACCGCCTCGTCCTTGCCTTCGTCGTCCGTCATGAGGATGGGAAGCGGAATATGGTCGGAATATTTCCTGACGATGGACTTGATGCGCCATGCATCCAGAAAATCGTCCTCGCCTTCGCGCAGGTGCAGGGTGATTTCCGTCCCCCTGGAAGGCTTTGCCACTGTTCCTATGGTGTATTCGCCCTCGCCCTCCGACTCCCACAAGACCCCGTGCTCG
The DNA here is from genome assembly GCA_019753155.1 of Burkholderiales bacterium. Taxonomy (GTDB): domain Bacteria; phylum Pseudomonadota; class Gammaproteobacteria; order Burkholderiales; family JABEVD01; genus JABEVD01. The sequence continues at coordinate 32,076 of JAIELG010000011.1, read as the reverse complement.
GGCGCGAATCCCGCCCTGCGTGTCGTGAGGGTCACGCGGTCAGCGACGATGAACGCGGAATAGAAACCGACCCCGAACTGGCCGATCAGGTTCGCATCCTTGGCCTGATCCCCGGTAAGCCTGCCGAAGAATTCGCGCGTCCCGGATTTGGCGATCGTGCCGATGTTGTCGATCACTTCCTGGCGGCTCATGCCGATTCCATTGTCCGAAATCGTGACCGTTCGCGCCTCCTTGTCGAAGGCGATCCTGATCCTGAGGTCGGAATCCTCCTCGAACAAAGCGCCGTCCGTAAGCGCCTCGAATCTCAGCTTGTCGGTCGCATCGGATGCGTTCGAAATGAGTTCCCTCAGGAAAATTTCCTTGTTGCTGTACAAGGAATGGATCATGAGATTCAGAAGCTGTTTGACTTCGGTCTGGAAGCCCAGCGTTTCCTTGATCGGTTCTTGTTGCATCTTGAAACTCCCTTACTGTTTTATCATCTCCGCCAAGATGGGGTCTGTGCCCGATATTTCAAGCCGTTTCAGGCCTGGGACATGGCGGGGCGCAGATCGAACGACGTTTTTTCGGAAGCTTCGTCCGGGCTTTTTTCTTCGAATTGCTGCCGGATCTCCTCGATTTCGTCCCTGGATTCGAGAAAAACCTTCACGCAGGCCGCATCGAGCTTTGTCCCGCTCAACTGAACGAGCATGGAAAAGGCTTCGTCCATGCTCCACGGCTCCTTGTAGGGCCGCCTGCTGGTCAGGGCGTCGAATATGTCGGCAACCGCGATGATCCTGGCCTCGATCGGGATTTCGTCCCCTTTCCTGCCTTCCGGGTAGCCGCTGCCGTCCATGGCTTCATGATGGAACTCGGCGATATTGCGCATGATGTCGAGATGGCTGACCTGGTCCAGCTCGAAATTCTCGACCATGCGGTCGATGATCTGCCTGCCCTTGATCGTGTGGGCTTTCATCTGAACATACTCGTCTTCGGTCAAGCGTCCGGGCTTGAGCAATATCTGGTCCGGCACGCCCAGCTTTCCGATATCGTGAAGCGGGGCGAAAATGAATACGTTTTCGATATATTCGTCGCTGAAACCATGTTCGTTCGCCAGTTTCCTGGCAATCAGCCTGGCAAAACGCGACATCCTGTCCTGGTGCGCCCCGGTCTCGTCGTCCCGCAAATGCGCCATGTCGCGGGCTGTCTTGATCGTGGCGAGCAGCGTCTGGACTACCGAGAGTTCCGAGATGATGGCCATGGCGATCAGATGCCCGAAAGGATCGATCTGGCTCAGGACATCTTCGGTAAAGGAGGACGGCTCCCTGGAATTGAAGAAAATGAAGCCGAAAAATGCGCCCCGCACATACACCGGCATGGTATAGCTGGAAGAATGCCCTTCCTCCTCCATGCGTCTCGTGTGCTCATGCTCGCCCGATGCAAACAGCACAAGGTCGTTGACGACACGCGGCCGACCCTTACGCACGATTTCGGCCAGAGACGGGGCTTCCGCAAGCCTGGCCTGGTAGTTCACCAAAGGGTTTGCTTCGGCGCTGAAATGCATGAATGTTCTCAGGATATCGCTCCTGGCATCGTACAGCGCAAGGGATACTCTCGATAGAAAAGGAAGGCGCTCTTTCAGAATGGCATAGATCGAATCGATTTTCTCCGCCAGAGGGATGTCCTGATGAATCCCGCCAAGGTGGTCCTGGTGTGTAAACAATTATGAATCCCTCCTGTCCATCAGCAACAATAGCAGATTCCTAATGATAATGGCAGTCTCATGCCTTCCAGCACTTCAGCCGCAGCGCCGCGACCGCCAGCATGCCGGCCAGGACGAACAATCCGAAAAAGGCGACCGCCTCTCTCGCGGGGAGGCCCGAACTCGCGGCATAGACGCCGACCAGGGTGAATATCGTGATGTTTTCGAAAAAATTCTGCACGGCGAGCGCCCTGCCGGCCCCTATCATTTCATGGCCCCGCTCCTGCAGGAGGGCATTGAGCGGCACGGCATAGAATCCCCCGCAAAAGCCGACCAGAACGAGCAGGACAACTGCGGCCGACTCGCTCCCCACGGAGGAGAGTATGGCGATGAGCGGGCCGATCGCGATCCCCGCGAGCAACACCCTGTTCACTTTCTCCAGCCTGACCCATGCCGCTGCCGCCGCAGCGCCGAAAACTATCCCGATCGAGACGACGCCCATCAGGGTGGATGGGGTCTTGTTGTCCGAAATCGAAAGGGCGACCGGAACCCAGGCGAACAGGGCGATGCGCAGGGTCGCGCCGCTTCCCCAGAAGAGACTGGTTCCGACCAGGGTGAAGCGTGCATCGCCGTTGCCGAGCAGCCGCCTGAAAGCCGAAAAAAAATCCGGAAGCAGGGTTTCGAAGCTTATCGCTGCGCGCTCGGGCGGCAACTTCGGAATCAGGAGGTTCACCCCGGCCGCCATGGCGTAACAGGCGAGGACGAACAGGAGGGCGGCTTCGACCGACCTGTCGGCGACCACGCCGCCTGCCACGACACCGAGAAGGATTGCTGCGATGGTCGACCCTTCCAGGAGTCCGTTCGCTTTAACCAGTTTCGAGGGGCCGAAAAGCTGCGGAAGGATGCCGTATTTGGCGGGGGAATAGGCTGCGGCGCCGATCCCCACTATGGCGTAGGAGACGAGCGGATTCATTCCAAGCACCATGAGGGTGGAGCCCGCGAGCTTCAATGCATTTCCGATGAACATCGCCCTTCCTTTCGGAATGGCGTCGGCAAACGATCCGACGAAAGGGGCGAGCAGCACGAAAGGCACGACGAAAAATTCCTGCAGCATGGGAGCGAGTCCCGCCGCTCCGTGCAGCTTCAGCGACGCGATGGCGGCGACGAGCAGCGCATTGTCCGCGAAAGCTGAAAGGAATTGTGCGACCAGCACCGCCAGCATCGGGCGGGAAAAAAGGGAAATATCCTGATCAGTCGCGGGTCTTGTCACGCTCGATAAGGGCGTAGGCTGAATGATTGTGGATCGATTCGAAATTCTCGGATTCCACGATGTAACCGTTGATCCTCGGATCCTTGTTGAGGACCGCCGCGACATCCCGCACCATGTCCTCGACGAATTTCGGATTGTCGTAGGCGCGCTCCGTCACGTATTTCTCGTCCGGCCGCTTGAGAAGTCCGTACAGCTCGCAGGACGCCTGCCCTTCCACGATCCCCACGATGTCCTCTATCCAGACGAAATCGTTCGTGCAGGCGGTCACGGTCACATGGGATCTCTGGTTGTGGGCGCCATAATCGGATATGTTCTTCGAGCAGGGACAAAGGCTCGTGACGGGAACCAGAACCTTCATCTTGAACCTGTATTTCCCTTTTTCTATCCTTCCGATGAAGGTGACGTCGTAATCGAGCAGGCTCGTCACCCCGGAAACAGGAGCAGCCTTGTTGACGAAGTAGGGAAAATTCATCTCGATGTAACCCGATTCGGCTTCCAGCTTTTTGACCATCTGGCGCAACATGCTTTCGAAAGATTCGACGGAAATCTCGCGCGCGCTCCCGTTCAGGATCTCGACGAAACGCGACATGTGCGTTCCCTTGAAATTATGCGGAAGATGAACGTACATGTTGAACAGGGCGACGGTATGCTGCACGCCACCGCTCTTGTCCGCAACTTTCACCGGATGCCGGATCGACTTGATGCCCACCCTGTCTATGGCAAGATGCCTCAAATCCTCCGAACTCTGAACGTCCGGGATATTTTCCGTTGGGATCACACTCATTCCTTCCATTCTGGCCTTTGCAAATTATAGCCGCCGGGCAATTCCGAGTAAACCGCTCGGGATAATGCTTTCAGCCGTTCCCTGATCGAATGGAGGATGCCCGTACTGTCCAGCAGGCATTCTGAAAGCAGCGCGGCAGGCTCTCCCTGCTCGATGTAGCTGTCCGGCAAGCCCAGGTGCAGCATCGGGACGGTCACGCCATGCCGGCTCAGGCATTCGGCAACCGCGCTTCCCGCCCCGCCCATGATGGCATTTTCCTCGACTGTCACCAGGAGTTCGTGGGAGGCGGCCATCTCGAGCACAAGCTTTTCGTCCATCGGCTTGACGAAGCGCATGTTGACCACCGTCCCATTGAGTTCGACACCCGCCTTGAGCGAGGGTTCCAGCATGGAACCGAAAGCAAGCAGCGCGACCTTCTCCCCTCGCCTCGAAACGAGTCCGCGCCCGATCTCGATGGCCCGCATTCTTTCCTCTACCGCGACGCCAGGCCCGTGGCCCCTCGGGTAGCGCACGGCAACCGGCGTATGCATCATGAAGGCGGTATAGAGCATCTGCCTCAATTCGTTCTCGTCGGATGCCGCCATCACCGTCATGTTGGGAACGGCGCGCAGGAAGCCAAGATCGAAACTGCCTGCATGGGTCGGGCCGTCAGCGCCGACCAGCCCCCCCCTGTCGACGGCAAAAACAACGGGAAGGTTCTGTATCGCTATATCGTGGATCAACTGATCGTAAGCCCTTTGCAGGAAAGTCGAATAGATCGCGACGACCGGTTTGAGTCCTTCGCAAGCCATGCCCGCGGCAAAAGTGAGCGCATGCTGCTCGGCTATTCCGACATCGAAATAGCGGCTCGGAAAGAATTCGGAGAATTCGACCATTCCCGAGCCTTCCCGCATCGCCGGGGTGATCCCGACCAGCCTTTCGTCTTTTTCGGCCATGTCGCAGAGCCATTTCCCGAAAACCTGAGTGTAGCTCGGCTTTTTCGCGGCAGATCCGGAAATCCCGTTCCTGGAATCGAATTTCCCGACGCCGTGGTAGAGTATGGGATCTTCCTCCGCCAGGGCATAGCCTTTCCCCTTTTTCGTGACGACATGAAGGAACTGCGGCCCCTGAAGCTTCCTGACGTTGGAGAGCGTCGAAACCAGCGCGTCCAGGTCATGTCCGTCGATCGGTCCGATGTAATTGAATCCGAATTCCTCGAAGAGCGTCCCCGGCGTCACCATTCCCTTGACATGTTCTTCCGCCCTTTTGGCAAGCTCCAGCACGGGCGGAACGGCTTTCAGCACCTTTTCCCCCGCCCTTCTCGCAGCCGAATAGATGCTGCCGGACAATATCTTCGCCAGGTAGTTGTCGAGCGCGCCCACGTTCTTGGAAATCGACATCTCGTTGTCGTTGAGGACGACGAGCAGATTGGCGTCCAGCGCTCCGGCATTGTTGAGCGCTTCGAAAGCCATGCCCCCCGTCAACGCGCCGTCCCCGATCACGGCAACGGAGCGCCTCTGTATTCCTTCGAGCTTTGCAGCGACCGCCATTCCGAGGGCCGCGCTGATCGAGGTGCTGGAATGGGCCGTGCCGAAAGCATCGTATTCGCTCTCGCTGCGCCTGGGAAACCCGGAAATGCCGCCCTTCATCCTCAGGCCCGCCATCGCATCCCGCCTTCCGGTCAATATCTTGTGGGCATAGGTCTGGTGCCCCACATCCCATACGATCCTGTCATAAGGCGTATTGAACACGTAATGCAGCGCGATGGTGAGCTCTATCGTGCCGAGATTGGAGGAAAGATGCCCCCCGGTGCGGCAGACCGACTCGACGATGTATTGGCGCAACTCCTCCGCGAGCCTTGGGAGGGACTTCCTCTCGAGTCCGCGCAAATCCTCGGGGGAATCGATCTGGTTCAGGATCGGATACATCAGAATTGCCTCCCGACGATGAAATCCGCCATCTGGCGCAACCGAAGCGCGCGCACGCCGAATTCAGCCAGAGCGTCCAAGGCGGATTCGTGAAGATTTCCTGCCATTTCCCTCGCCTCCTTCACGCCGAGCAGGGAAACATAGGTCGGCTTGTTGTCTTTCATGTCCTTGCCTGCGGTCTTCCCCAAGGTGGCGGTGGTGGATTCGGCATCGAGCACGTCGTCGATGACCTGGAAGGCCAGTCCTATCGATTTCGCAAAATGATCGAGTTTCTCCAGCGCCGGTTCCTCCATTTCCCCGCAATGCGCACCGAGAAGAATCGAAGCCCGTATGAGTTCCCCCGTTTTCCTGATATGCATGTATTCGAGTTCGGGCAGCTCCAGGAGCTTCCCCACGCTTTCAAGATCGATGGCCTGCCCCCCCGCCATCCCTCTGGAGCCTGAAGCCGATGCCAGCAGGCGGATCATTTCGAGCTGAACCGCGGGATCCCTTGCAAGCGGTTTCGAGGCCAGGAGTTCGAAAGCCAGGGACTGAAGGCTGTCGCCGACGAGCAGGGCGGTCGCTTCGTCGTATTCGACATGGCAGGTCGGCTTCCCGCGGCGCAGCACATCATCGTCCATGGCGGGCATATCATCGTGGACCAGGGAATAGGCATGGATCAGTTCGACCGCGCAGGCGGCATGGGTGAGCCGCAGGGCATCGGCCCCGGCGAGTTCTCCCGAAGCGCAGGCGAGGAGTGGACGGACGCGCTTTCCTCCGCCCAGAACGGCATAGCGCATCGCGCCGTGCAGGCGCTCGGGGGGAACACCGGAGCGGGGCAGGCAGCCGTCGAGCGCGGATTCGATCCGCGCCTGGTGCGCATGCACCCATGACCGGAAATCGTCATTTGTCATCGGGCGCCCAGTTCTTCAGGGTATTGCCTTCCAGAATTTCGACCTGCTGCTCGGCATCCTTGAGCGCCGCCTGGCAATACTGGAGCAGGAGGGCGCCGCGCTTGTACGCGGACAGGGACGCTTCCAGCGTCAATTGGCCTGCTTCCATTTTCGCTACTATGGCTTCGAGTTCAGAGAGGGCTGATTCGAAATTTTCGGGAGATTTTTCCGGTTTGCTCATTAAACTTTCCTAAACCGTAAAAATAGCCTAATCGAACCATCTTGGTCAATAATGAAAGAAATATTGCACTTTTCCCGGATTTCATAAAAAATACCATGTTTAACTTACAGTTTCACGAGGAAGCGATGATGTCCGATTCGATCGAGGTTTCGGCTGGACTTGCGTCTTTGCCCGCGAGTTGGTACTGCAGCCAGGAGTTGGCTGACCTGGAGAAGAGGATCATTTTCGACGGCGGCCCCGGCTACGTCGGCCATGAGCTGATGGTGCCCAACATGGGCGACTTCCATACCCTGGACTGGATGAAGAATGCGAGAGCCCTCTTGAGAAACGAGAAGGGCGTGGAGCTTCTGAGCAATATCTGCCGCCACCGCCAGGCGACCATGCTGGAAGGGCGGGGCAACGCGAGGAACATCGTCTGCCCGCTGCATCGCTGGACTTACGATCTGGAAGGGAAGCTGATCGGCGCGCCGCATTTCCCGGAAAACCCCTGCCTCGACCTGGGGAAATTCCCCCTTTCGAACTGGAACGGCCTGCTTTTTTCCGGAAAACGCGACGTAAACAAGGATCTCGCCAATTTTTCCGTATTCAAAGACCTCGATTTTTCGAATCATGTGTTCGATCGCGTCCAGATCGACGAATACGACTGCAACTGGAAAACCTTCATCGAAGTTTACCTGGAGGATTACCATGTCGCGCCCTGTCACCCCGGCCTCAACAATTTCGTCGACTGCGACGCGCTCTCCTGGGAATTCGGCGACTGGTACAGCGTCCAGGTCGTCGGCGCGAGGTATGCGAAAGTCAGGGCCGGCAGCCCGGTTTATCGAAGATGGCAGGAGCTCCTTCTGCGCTACGACCATGGGCGGGAATTCACGCGCGGCGCGATCTGGGTCGTTTATTACCCGAACATCATGATCGAATGGTATCCGCATGTCCTCGTGATCAGCACCATCGTGCCCAGAGGGCCCGATCATTGCACGAACATCGTGGAATTCTACTATCCCGAGGATATCGCCCTGTTCGAGCGCGATCTCGTCCAGGCGGAAAAGGAAGCCTACGAGGAAACCGCGGTAGAGGACGCGGTCATCTGCAGAAAAATGACGGAAGGCCGCAGCTCGCTTTACGGGTCGGGAAAAAGCGAGTCCGGACCTTACCAGAGCCCGATGGAAGACGGGATGAAGCATTTCCACGACTTCCTGGTAAGGGAAATCGCCCCTTACCTGGAATGATGGTCCGCACATCATCGTGGAAAAGCTAGGGCAGCTTCTCCAGGGGCGCGAGGCTTTTTCGCAGATCATCGCCCTCGCGCTCGGCCTCGCCTCGGCCTGGATGCTCTTCCGGCTCGTCCAGGCGAAAATCGCATCGGGCAGCGCAAAGCGGCTCCCCTTCCCTATCCTCGCGCTTGCTTTCGCGCTGATCGGCAAGGCCGTTCTCAGGCACTTCCATCTTCCCACGACCCTCATCGAAATCGCGATCCAGATGCTGCTTGCGCTCGCAATCATCCGCATCGTGGTTTACATGCTGGAGACGATCTTCGCTCAGGAAGCCTGGATCCTGTCCTGGGAAAAATTCGTCGCATGGCTGGTCTGGATCGTCCTCGCGCTCCATATAACCGGATTTTCGCAGAACATCATCGAATCCCTGGACGAATTCGGCTTCAACTTCGGCAAGGAGAGGATTTCGGCCCTGCTCGTCATGCAGGCGCTCGTCATGGTCGCGATAAGCTTCCTGGTGGCGCTCTGGGCAAGCCGCGCCATCGAAAAGAAGATCATGGGAACCGAGGGCATGGACATGAACCTCAGGGTCATGCTGTCCAAGGTCACCCGGACCATCTTCATCCTCATCGCAGCGTTCGCCGCCCTCTCGGCTGCCGGAATCAACATGACGGCGCTTTCGATGTTCGGCGGCGCGCTCGGCGTCGGTCTCGGCCTCGGGTTGCAGAAAATCGCCAGCAATTACGTGAGCGGATTCATCATCCTGCTCGACCGCTCCATCCACATTGACGATATCGTCAGCGTCGAAGACAGGACGGGCACGCTCACCAAGCTCACGACGAGATATGTCGTCCTGAAGAGCGCGGACGGCAGCGAAGCATTGATCCCGAACGACACGCTGATCACCTCCACCGTGATCAACCACACCTACACCGACAGGCAGGTGCGGCTCGCCGCGCCGATCCAGGTCGGCTACGGCAGCGACCTCGAACTTGCCATGAAGATCATGCTGGAAGCCGCGAAAAAACAGCCCAGGGTGCTCGCATCCCCGGAACCGCTGGTTTTCCTGAAGCATTTCGCCGAGAGCGGCATCGATCTCGAACTCGGTTTCTGGATCGGCGACCTCGAAGAAGGCAGGCTCGGCCTGATTTCGGACATCAACTTAGACATCTGGCGCGAATTCAAAAAAAACGGCATCGAAATCCCCTTCCCGCAGCGGGAAGTCAGACTGCTGGGTTCGAACGGCTGTAGCGAAAACCGGACCGAGGTGGCTGCGTAAAACTGGACAGTCCGTTAAGTGGTAACCTTGCATAGTCGAAGCCACCGGAGGTGGCGAAACAGAGGAGCAAGGCGATGAAACGATCGAGAAGGAATCACGGGGCGGATTTCAAGGCCAAGGTGGCCATGGCTGCGATCAAGGGGGACAAGACCTTGGCCGAGCTGGCTGAGCATTTTGAAGTTCACCCGAACCAGATTACTCACGCTGATAAGACGGGCATTCCATTTCTGGATTTCATGTCGCTTTCTCAGTTGCCCCCTGCATCGAACGCCAGGACAGCGAGAAATCGGCCAGTTTCTTCTTTGAGGTAGTTCGAAGTTTCGGCGCCGAGACGTTTTTCCGTTGCAGCGAGGCAATTCCATTTGACGATGGAGCCCGTGTCTGCCGGGAAGTTCTTCGACGCGCTTCGGGAAGAATGCGCAATGAAAGGGGAAACCCCGAAAAGAATGGGGTTCGTCCTGGAATAATCGAAACGGAATGACAGATGACACGGAAAATCGACGCCAGTCGACATGATCATTGACTAAGCCGCAATTGTGTGTATAGTCTGAAAGTTTTCCCACCCCAAGGAACATTGTTTAATGTCTTCAGGTATTCTCGGTTTGTCTTTCTGGCAACTCGTCCTCGCAACACTCGCACTCACCCATGTCACCATCGCCGGCGTCACGATTTTCCTGCACCGCCACCAGGCTCACCGGGCACTCGACCTGCATCCCATCGTCAGCCATTTCTTCCGGCTGTGGCTCTGGCTGACCACGGGCATGGCCACGAAGGAATGGGCGGCGATCCACCGCAAGCATCACGCGAAGTGCGAAACGCCCGAAGATCCGCACAGCCCGCAGATACTCGGAATCAACAGGGTGCTGTGGACCGGCGTTTTCCTTTATGTCAAGGAATCGAGGAACGCGGAAACGCTGGCGCGCTACGGCCACGGCACCCCCGATGACTGGCTGGAGCGCAATGTGTACTTCAGATTCCAGAAAAGCGGGATCGTCCTGATGCTGCTCGCCGACATCGCGCTCTTCGGGTTGCCCGGACTTTTCGTCTGGGGTATACAGATGGCCTGGATTCCATTCTGGGCAGCGGGGGTCATCAACGGCGTCGGACACTATTTCGGCTACCGGAATTTCAGGGCCGGGGATGCGAGCACCAACATCTTCCCCATCGGAATCCTGATCGGCGGAGAGGAACTGCACAACAACCACCATGCCTATGCTTCCTCCGCCAAACTTTCCTCCAAATGGTACGAATTCGACATCGGTTGGATGTATATCCGCATCATGGAGATGCTGGGGCTTGCCAGGGTGAAAAAAACGGCGCCGAAATTGCGGCTCGCTGCGGCAAAACAGCAATGCGATATCGAAACGCTGCAGGCCGTGATCACCCATCGCTACGAAGTGCTTGCAAAATACGCCAAGACATTGAAGAGCATTTATGTCGAAGAAATCGGCAGAATGCATGGAATCGACCTTCCCCTGATCAGAAAGTGGCTCCATATCGATGCGGGGGATCTGGACGAATCCTCCCGCAGGAAGCTCGATCTTGCGCTTGACATGAGCCAGCCGCTGAAAACAGTCTATACCATGCGCCATGAACTGGAGGCATTGTGGGCCCGCTCCGCCGCATCCAAGGAGCAACTCGTCAGACAGCTCGACGACTGGTGCGGCAGGGCGGAAGCGAGCGGGATCGCACAGCTTCAGGCTTTCTCGCTGAGATTGAGAAGCTACGCCTGAAACCATTTCCGGGAACCATTGTCCAACACTTGAATTCACGCCGGACGGCCCCATGTACCGCCTGTCCGAAACAAAAGGAGATATCGCATGTTCAGGAAATCAGCAATCGTTCTGGCAGCCGCAGTCCTGCTCGGCGGCCCCGCCTTCGCGGACGACAGCCCTTCGCTGCACCAGGTCTATCAGGCAGCACAGTCCGGCAGACTGGACGAAGCGCAGAAAATGATGACCAGGGTGCTTCAGGAGCATCCCAACAGCGCCAAGGCGCACTTCGTCGAAGCCGAAATACTGGCAAAAGAGGGACGCACGGGCAACGCGGCAACGGAACTCGAAACAGCCCAGCGCCTCGAACCCGGGCTGCCCTTCGCCAAACCTGAAGCCGTGCAGGAACTCAGAACCCTCATAGGAGGCAGCCGCCAGCCGGTCGGTGCGCATTCCCAGCAGGCGGGCTTTCCCTGGGGCATGTTTTTCCTTGGGATAGGCGCCATCACCGTGATCTACCTGATATTCCGCTCCATGGCCGCGCGCCGCCCGGCTTATGTTCCGGCAGGCGCCCAGCCTTTTCCCGGCTCATCCTTCGGTCCCGGGGGCGCTCCCTACGGCGCGGGCGGCTATGGCCCGGGCTACGGTCCCGCGCCGATGGGCGGTGGAATGGGTTCGGGCATACTTTCCGGACTCGCAACAGGCGCAGCCCTGGGAGCCGGCATGGTTGCAGGCGAGGAACTCGCCCACCATTTCATGGACGGCAATTCCGGAAACAACATGTCCCCCGTCTCGGATTCATGGAATTCTTCGGACAACATGGGCGGACAGGATTTCGGCATCGCCGACAATTCATCCTGGAACGACGGATCGAGCTTTGCCGACAATTCGGATTTCGGCGGAGGCGACTGGAGCTAGAGAACTCAAGGCGGTTCGTTTTCGAGCCGCCTTTTTCCGCGACCATGCCCCTCTTCCCGCCGGAGCAGTAACCGGCACAGTTACACTTGCGGCACACTCCGTTACCTTTTTTTGATTTCCAGGTTACAAATTCCCCCTAGAATCGTTGCTGCTTCACAGCATCCATGATCAATCATCGGTGGGCGGCTTTGCCGTGCGCCCTGGCGGGAAAAGCATATGACCCTATCACTCAGGAAAGCGGAAATCAGTCAGGCGCATCTTTTCGAATATCATGAAACGCAGCCTGCAAGGAACAGCATCGCCAAGGTCAGGGCGAGGAAACCCATCCTGGTGACCGGATCGCACCGGTCCGGAACGACCTGGGTCGGCCGCATGCTGGCTTCATCTCCTGCCGTCGGCTACATCCACGAACCATTCAACGTCGGCAATCGATGGGGCATTTGCGACACCAGTTTCGACCGTTTCTTCACCTATGTCTGCGAGCAAAACGAGAGCAGGTTTCTCCCCTCCCTGCAAAAGACCCTGGAATTCCGGCACGATCTGCTGGGCGGACTGAAGCAGGCGCAAAGCTCGCGGGATGCGCTCAAGACCATGGCGCTGCATTCCCTCTGGATGGGCTATCGTCTCAAGGAGGCGAGACCCTTGATGAAGGATCCTATCGCACTGTTTTCCGCAGAATGGCTGCATTCGAAGTTCAACATGGATGTGCTGGTCATGATCAGGCATCCGGCGGCTTTTGCCGGAAGCATCAAGATCATGAAACCCCACTCGTTCTCTCAGTTCCTCGACCAGCCCCTCCTGATGCGCGATCACCTGCATCCGTTTGCCGACAACATGAAAAGGGTGGAGGCGGGAAAAGCCGATTTCATAGAGCAGGCCGCACTGCTCTGGATGGTGGTTCACTACATGATCCTGAAGTACAGGAAGATGCACCCCGACTGGGTCTTCATACGCCACGAGGATTTGTCCAGGGATCCGATCAATGGCTTCCATTCCATTTTCGAAAAATTCGGCCTGAGCTTCGGCGCGCACGAAGAGGATACGATCAAAAAGCATTCCTATGCCGACAGTATGTTTTCCTGGTACCTCCCCAAGGAAATCAGGAGGAACAGCTACCATAACATCTCTACCTGGAAAAACAGGCTGACCCCTGCGGAAGTAAAAAAATTGAAATCGCTCGTAGGCGAAATTTCCCGAGAGTTCTATTCCGACGACGAATGGCTGGTTTGAGACCTGGCAGTCGGTCAATCCATGGAAACACGGCGTTCGGAACCGTCTTCCAACCGAACCGGAGGAATCTCAGGATCCCTCGATTTCCTCGGGATGACACAGGATCCTCGGGATGCACAGGATCATCGGGATCACACGTGGTGGCAGCCGGGATGACATGCCGGTAAAGCATCGCCGCCACCCCGTCAATTCACCTACTGGCTGCAAAACCTGTAGGTGATCGCCGAGATCACCGCGCCCTGCGGATCCTGGATCACGCAAAAACGCCCCACTTCGGGAATATCTCTGGGCGGAACCAGCACTTTCCCGCCGAGCCTGGCTGCATCCCCGGCCACCCTGTCAACGTCGTCCACGGTCACGTATGCGCCCCACGCAGGCGGCATGCCTTTCGCCTCCTCAGGCATCGCCATGACCCCGCCGATCGCCTTGCCGTCCGCCTTCACAAGCGTGTAATCCATCCCCATGGCCTTTTCGGCGAGGTTCCATCCGAAAAGTTCGGAGTAAAACGCCTGCGCCCCTTCCACGTCGGTCGTCATCAACTCGCACCAGCTGAAAAAACCGTGCTTCATGAATTGTTCGTCCATGTCTATCCTCCTTTTAAAAAGTTCAAATTAAAAAGTTCAAAACCATTATAGACGGAATGCGATAAACTATTGCATGCTTCGGGGAGGACTTATGTTCGAATCAGCCGAATTGGGCCATAAAATAGACAAAGCAACATACGAAGCGGAAGTTCCGAAGCTCAGGGAAGCCCTGCTCGATTCTCAATTCGATCTGGCGCAAAGCAAAAAATTCCAGGTGATCATCCTGATCGGGGGAGTGGACGGAGCCGGAAAAGGGGAGACCGTCAATCTGCTCAATGAATGGATGGATCCCCGCCACATCCAGACCCACGCCTTTTCCGATCCGACAGACGAAGAGCGGGAGCGCCCCTATATGTGGCGATTCTGGCGCGCGCTTCCTCCGAAAGGGAAGATAGGCATACTGTTCGGCTCCTGGTACACGGAACCCATTGTAAATCGCGTGATGGGAAACTCAAAAACCGCGCATCTCGATCAACGCCTCGAGGAAATCGTGCGTTTCGAAAAAATGCTGACCGGCGAAGGCGCGCTCCTGTTGAAATTCTGGTTTCACCTTTCCAAGGACAGACAGAAAACCAGACTCGAGTCTTTGGAGAAAAACCCGAAGACCCGCTGGCGGGTCAGCGACACGGACTGGGAACGGTTCGAGCATTACGACAAATTCCGCAGGATCTCCGAGCACAGCCTGCGCCTTTCGAGCCGCACCGAGGCCCCCTGGATCGTGGTGGAAGGGACGGACCCTCATTATCGCAGCCTCACCGTCGGAAAAGCCCTGCTCGCCGCACTTGAGAAAAGACTGCGGGAGGATGTCGAGCGAAAAATTCCGGATGCCTTCCCCCTGCTTCCATCCATAGACAGGCGCCACCTTCTCGGTTCCCTGGATTTGAATCTGAAACTGCCCAGGCATGAATATGAAAAGGAACTGGAATTGTTGCAGGGGAAACTGAATCTGCTTTCGCGCCAACCCGAATTCAGGAAGAAATCGGTCGTCGCCGTTTTCGAAGGTTCCGATGCGGGGGGGAAAGGGGGAAGCATCAAGCGCATTACCGGTGCGCTCGACGCCAGGCAATACCAGGTCATTCCCATCGCGGCTCCCACCGAGGAAGAGCAAAGCCATCCCTACCTGTGGCGCTTCTGGAGACATATTCCACGCCTCGGGCGTTTCACGCTTTTCGACCGCTCATGGTACGGCAGGGTGCTCGTCGAACGGGTGGAGGGATTTTGCCTGGAGGCGGACTGGATGCGCGCCTATTCCGAAATCAACGACTTCGAACAGCAATTGGCGCAAAACGGCACGTTCCTGTTCAAGTTCTGGCTCGCCATAAGCCGGGACGAACAATTGAGACGCTTCGAGGAAAGAGAGAAAATCGGGTTCAAACGCTTCAAGATCACCGAGGAGGACTGGCGCAACCGCGAAAAATGGGACGCCTATGAAACCGCCGTTTGCGACATGGTGGACAGGACCAGCACGGACATCGCGCCATGGACGCTGGTCGAAGCCAACGACAAATACCATGCGCGCATCAAAATCTTGAAGACGCTTTGCGAAACGCTCGAAAAGGAATTTCAACTGAAATAAAAAAGCCCGCCAATGACGGGCTTTTTTACCGTGAAACGCGCTTAT
Source organism: Burkholderiales bacterium (assembly GCA_019753155.1). Lineage (GTDB taxonomy): Bacteria > Pseudomonadota > Gammaproteobacteria > Burkholderiales > JABEVD01 > JABEVD01. Next base: position 16,769 of record JAIELG010000011.1, on the reverse strand, counting down.
TTCAGCTTCGTTTCCTTGTAGAGCACATGCTTTCTCGCAACGGGATCGAATTTCTTGATCTCGATCTTTTCCGGAGTGGTGCGCTTGTTCTTCGTGGTGGTGTAGAAATGCCCCGTTCCCGCAGAGGATTCCAGTTTGATTTTGTCCCGCATGAGAGTCTCCTAAATCAGTTCAGATTTTTTCGCCGCGCTCGCGCAACTCGGCAAGGACAACATCGATCCCTTTCTTGTCGATTACCCTGAGGCCGGCGCCGGAAAGGCGCATGCTGACCCAGCGGTTTTCGCTTTCGACCCAGAACCTGCGGTTTTGCAGATTCGGCAAAAATCTGCGCTTGGTCTTGTTGTTTGCATGGGAAACATTATTCCCTACCATCGGCTTCTTGCCGGTGACGATACATACTCGCGCCATAATGCAACTCCAGAATTCCGAAAAACACGATTTATACCATATTTCCCCAGGACTGCTCAAGTTAAATTCCGATATAATCGCAGAAAAGGGAAGAAACATGAACATCATTCTGGGCATAACGGGCGGGATCGCGGCCTACAAGTCAGCGGAACTGTTGCGCCTCATCGTAAAAAGAGGCGTCGGGGTCGAAGTCGTCATGACGGAAGCCGCAACCCGCTTCATCGCGCCGCTCACCATGCAGACGCTCTCCGGAAAACCGGTCCGCACCTGGGACGACATGGCGCATATCGATCTGTCGCGGCAGGCCGATGCGATCCTGATCGCCCCCGCCACTGCCGACTTTATCGCGAAACTCTCGCATGGCCTGGCTGACGACCTGCTCTCCACCCTTTGCCTCGCCAGGAATTGCCCACTGTTCCTCGCTCCCGCGATGAACAGGCAGATGTGGGATAATCCGGCCACCCGGCGCAATCTGGCTCAAATCGAAAAAGACGGGGTCCATATCATCGGCCCGGAATCCGGCATTCAGGCGTGCGGTGAAACGGGAACGGGCAGGATGAGCGAACCCGATGAGATCGCATCCGGAATATTCTCCAGCCTTTCCCCCAAATTCATGTCCGGAAAAAGAATTCTCGTTACCGCTGGCCCCACCCTGGAAGCCATCGATCCTGTCCGCGCGATCACGAACCTGAGTTCCGGGAAAATGGGCTATGCGATCGCGCAGGCCGGGATCGATTCAGGTGCCGAAGTCACGCTTGTCTCCGGACCGACCTGTCTTCACCCGCCTCTGGGCGCGAAATTTCTTCCCGTCACGAGCGCGAAGGAAATGTTCGGAGCCGTCATGACGAACATCCTGGGCATCGATATCTTCGTGAGCGTGGCGGCGGTTTCCGACTATCGTGTCGCAAACCCGAGCGCATTCAAGATCAAGAAGAACGGCAGACTGATCCTCGAACTCGAACCCAACCCCGACATCCTCCTCGAAGTCGCGAATTTGCCGAATCCGCCTTTTTGCGTAGGGTTCGCCGCCGAGACCGACCATCTGGAAGATCATGCCCGCGCCAAGCTCAATGGAAAGAACATCCCCATGCTTGTCGGGAATCTCGTGCAGGATGCAATGGGGAACGATGACAACGAAATTACGCTTTTCAGCGCGAGCGGCTCGAAAAAGCTGCCGCGCGCAACCAAAACCGTCCTGGCAGTTCAGCTCATGAAGGAAATCGCCGGGGCGCTCAGCTGAAATCTTTTCTGGAATTGGCGCGACTTTCCAGCCACTTCCTGATACGGTTGGCATCCCCTATCCTGGTTTCGCTTCCCATGGAATCGAGCAGGACGATGACGACAGGTTTCTCGGCAATGGTGCTGTGCATCACGAGGCAGTGACCCGCATCGTTGGTAAAGCCGGTCTTGGAAAGACCGATATGCCAGTCGTTGCTGGCTTTGTATTTCACCAGCGCGTTCGAGTTGTTGTACTGGAGTACGCGCTCGCTCCTGGGCAGCATGACTTCATGGGTCGAAGTGGTCGTATCTTCGCGAATCTCCCGGTACTGGTATGCCGCTTCGACCATTCTCACGAGGTCTGCGGCAGTCGAGACATTTTCGCTATGCAGCCCGGAAGAATCGACGAAATGGGTATGCTCCATGCCCAGCTCTTTCGCCTTCTCGTTCATTTTCCTGACAAAAGCCTCGATCCCGCCGGGATAGTTGTATCCGAGCGCGGCAGCCGCACGGTTTTCGGAAGACATCAGCGCAAGCCTCAGCATTTCGCTGCGTTTGAGCCTCGTGCCCACCGGCAACCTGGACGAGGAATGCCTGAGATTATCCACGTCCTCGTCGTCTATCCTCAGCACTTCGTCCATCGGGAGCTGTGCGTCCAGCATCACCATGGCCGTCATCAGTTTGGTGATGGATGCGATCGGCACCACAGCATCGTTATTCTTGGCGTACAGTTCTTCGCCGTTCTTCTCGTCGTAAATCACAGCGGCATAGGAAGCGAGTCTGGGTTGCGCCGCGCTGTGAAATCCGTGCGGATCCTTGTAGGATGCCTTGACGAAATGGGCTTTATGGTGACGATGGTGGTGATGCGCGGCATTCGCGCTGCCTGACAACAGGAGACCGGAAACGGCGCACAAGACGATCAGAATTTTCATTGAGCCCCCTCCTTCCTGCCATGCAAAAAACAGATAACCCTGAAATATTCACAGGATAGACGACATTCTTAAACAAATTCCCGGATTTTGCAAGCCCGTTTCATCAAGCTTTGATGAAATTTTCCCTGTAATATTTCAATTCCTCGATCGATTCATGGATATCCGCCAGCGCCTCGTGCTTGTTGTGCTTCTTGAACCCATCGGCAAGCGCGGGTTTCCAGCGCTTGCCAAGCTCCTTCAACGTGCTCACATCCAGGTTGCGGTAGTGGAAATAAGCCTCGAGTCTGGGCATGGATTTGGCGAGAAAGCGCCTGTCCTGGCAGATCGAGTTGCCGCACATGGGAGAACTACCCTTGGGAACATGAGGCTCGAGAAAAGCGATCATGGCGGACTCGACAGCCGCCTCGTCGAGCCTGGACGCCCTGATTTTTTCGATCAATCCCGATTTGGCATGAGTGGATTTGTTCCAGCCATCCATGCCATCGAGAACGGCATCATTCTGGAACACCACGAGCACCGGAGCTTCGGCAAGCACATTCAACTCGGCGTCGGTCACAACCAGGGCGACTTCAAGGATCCTGTCGATTTCTGGATTCAATCCGCTCATTTCCATGTCGATCCAGATGAGTCGATTGCTGTCTTGTGCCATAATTGCCCCTGAAAAATCCTGAATTGTGTCATATACACCCTTTTACGTCATCCAGATGACCGAACAAATTTTCGAAAAAATATTCATAACGGCATTGCTGTCCACGTTTCTCGTCAAACTGTGGCTGGGGTTGCGGCATATCAGGCATATCCGTGCAATGAAAAACACTGTCCCGGAGGATTTCAGGGATCGGGTCTCCATCGAAGAGCACATGAAGGCGGCGGATTATACTTCGTCGAATGCCCTTGTCAGTCTCGCATCGGACTTCATCGAGACGCTGCTGGTGCTCTGGTTCACCCTGGGCGGCGGTCTTGCGATGATGGGCAAATTCTGGGTGGGATGGACCGCCAACCCCATGCTGCAGGGAATGGGTCTCATCGCAAGCGCCATGCTGATCCTGGAAACGATGGAATTGCCCATCGCCCTGTACAAGACATTCATCATCGAAACCCGATACGGCTTCAACAAGATGACTCCCAGGCTGTTCATTCTCGACATCCTGAAGAAAATCTTCCTGGCTGCGCTCCTCGGCCTTCCCCTGATATCGGGCATCCTCTGGCTCATGGCGGAAATAGGGGAGGACTGGTGGTGGGAAGCGTGGCTCGCCTGGATGGTTTTCAACCTCGTCATCCTCGCCGTCTATCCGACCTGGATTGCCCCTTTATTCAATAAATTCAAGCCGCTGGATGAATCCGCCATGAAGCGCAGAATCGAGCGTCTGCTCGAAAAATGCGGGTTCAAGACCGGCGGCCTGTTCGTGATGGACGGATCGAGCCGCAGCAGCCATGCAAATGCCTACTTCACCGGATTCGGCAAGACCAAGCGCATCGTTTTCTTCGACACCCTGCTGAACAACCTGGATGAACCGGAAGTCGAGGCCGTTCTCGCCCACGAACTCGGGCATTTCAGCCGCCATCACATCGTCAAGCGCATAGTCCTCACTTTCGCGCTCAGTCTCGTCTTTCTCTGGGCGCTCGGTCATATCAGGACCGAGGCATGGTTTTTCGACGGCCTCAATGCAGGCAGCCATACGGACGCGATGGCGCTCCTGCTTTTTTTTCTGGTTGCGCCGAGTTTCACCTTCCTGGTCAAACCTCTCCTCAGCTTCTATTCGCGCAGGAACGAATTCGAAGCCGACGCTTATGCGGCGAAACAGGCAGGCGCGGAAGATCTCGTTCGCGCGCTCACCAAGCTTTACCGGGAAAGCGCAAAGACGCTCACGCCCGATCCGCTTTATTCGGTGTTCTACGATTCCCACCCTCCGGCTTCGATACGTATAGCGCATTTGAGAAAGGCGATGCATAATTGAAGGGTGAATCTTTCGAACGAAGCTGAAAATGGAATGCTCTCTTGATCGAAAAAAATGCAGGCCCTGCGAGGGCGGGATACCGCCTCTCGGGGATGATGAAATCACAGGCCTTTTGCGAAAGCTCGAGGGATGGGAGTTCGCAGGCAATGCGATCCGAAAAACCTATGCTTTCAAAAATTATTATGAAACAATGGCGTTCGTGAACATGACGGCCTGGATTTCGCACAGGGAAGATCATCACCCGGATATTTACGTCGGCTACAACCAGTGCCGCATCGAATATTCCACCCATGCGATAGGCGGGCTTTCCGAGAACGATTTCATCTGCGCTGCAAAAATCGATGCATTGCTTTCCGTTTGAAAGCGCTTAAGGGACAGGTCGTCGCAGCCTACGGCAGGCTGTATTCCGTCGAAATCGAAGGCAAAATCCGCTCCTGTCTGAGGCGCGGAAAGAAAAGCGACGTGGTCGTCGGAGATATAGTCAACATCCATGCGGACGTGATCGAATCGATAGAACCCCGCTCCTCCCTGTTCTATCGCAGCGACGCCTATCGGGAAAAACGCATCGCAGCGAATCTTACCCAGATCATCATCGTGCTGGCCGGGGTTCCCACATTCAGCGAAGAACTCCTGAATCTTTGCCTGATCGCAGCCGAAGATCAGGGTCTCAAGCCATTGATCCTCCTCAACAAGGCTGACATGACCGAAGCTACCCAGACTGCCGCAAGAATTCTCGAACCGTACAGTCGACTCGGCTATCCCGTCCTGACCCTGTCGGCAAAACAGGATATCTCATCCCTGCTCCCTTTCCTCGATGGAGAGGTAAGCGTCCTCGTCGGCCAGTCCGGAATGGGGAAATCGACCCTGATCAATACCCTGATCCCGGAAGCATTGAGGGAAACCGCGGAAATATCGTCCGCGCTCGATTCCGGGCGCCACACCACCACGCATGCGAGGCTGTTCCATCTTTCCCCCCAAAGCCATATCATCGATTCCCCAGGGCTGCAGGAATTCGGCCTCCACCATCTTGACCTGGATCGCATCGCTCATGCTTTCGTCGAATTCAGACCCTATCTCGGACATTGCAAATTCAGGAACTGCATGCACCTCGAAGAGCCTTCCTGCGCCATAACCGCGGCCTTCGAATCAGGCCTGATCAACGAAAAGCGAATGGCCGTTTACAGAAAGCTTGCGACAAGGCTTCATTTGCCAAAATTCAGGAAAGGACTCAACGACAGGTAAAGGATGACTGCGATGGCGGCCATATAGACGAAAAAACGAACTGGATGCGCCCTGATGCCGTCGAAAACGGTTTTTCCTCCACTCCTTTCATACTCGCTCCTTGCAAGCTTCTCCCGCTCCATCTGGTAGCCATCGATCAGCGCCCTCGCCCTTCGGAACTCTCCCCCATCGCGCAGCCATATCGATGCAGGCGATATGCCCAGAAAACTCGCCGGAACTTCGTAATGATCGATGCCGTTCTCCTCCAGCAATTCACGGATCTCGATGGCTTCGTCCTCAGGAACGCCGCCGAGCATGAAAAGCCTGCACGGGTTCACTTCTTGCCGGGATTCAGAACGCCCATCAATTTGTCCCGAAGCGAACTCATCAGGGCAAGTTCGTTTTTTTCGACCATATCGGAAGCGCCGCATTTCCAATCCCCATACAATGCGCCGATCGGCTGCTTGTTGAAGGACAGGGGCAGGAGGATAAAGGACTGCACGTCCGAAAGCGAAGCGCTGAACCAGATGGGCAGTTTTTCGGAGATTTTCGGATCTGCGATATCCTGGATGAAAATATCCGCATTGCTGGAAAGCGCCAAATGAAACACGTCCGGCACATAGGTTTCCGGAAAAGCCAGCTTGGGCAATATTTCGGGCATCCCTTGTCCGAAGCCGACCCGAGCTTTCAGGGTTCCGCCGTCGCGCAGAAATGCAACGACCCGGTAGAATCCCATGCTCCCATACAAGGTTTCAAGCACCATGTTGAGCGCATTGCCGAAAGACATCCCCTCCACAAGCGCGCTCCTGAAATTTTCCATTCCCCGGGTCAGGCGCTCCTGTGCATTCGCAGGCTTTCCCGCAGCCTGGGCTTCGATCTCTCCATCTTCTATCAGCAAGGCGGTTTCCCTTGCGTGCGCGACCGCCGTGGATACCGACTCCGAAATATCCTCCAGCGGCACGAGCAAGCCCTCTCCATATCTGTCGACGAGAGCATCGAGCCCCGGCTTGCCTTCGGCCACGATCGCGGCGGCTTCACCCGAAAAACCCGCCACAAGCCTGAGCCATTCGTGCGAACCGGGAATGCTGGTCCCCAAAGTTCCGGAAGGGTGAGCCATACTGCCCGCGATCTTTGCCGGAAGACGCCAGCGCATGGCCGCTTCCTGTGCGATTTCGTCCAGGGACAGGCCGATTACCTTTTCGGAAGCGGTATTTTCAGCTTCGAAACTCCCGCCGGTAATTTTCGTGATTTCTTCCCATTCAACCGGGAAATAAAATGCCAGGAGCAGCCTGCCCAGATGATGCATGAGGGCGCAGACGACCACTTCCTCGATATCCTTCAAATTGGCTTTTGCCGCGATCTTGCGGGCAATATCGCCGGCAAGGAGGGATTTTGCCATTTCCGCCCGCGCCACCTTCGAATCCGGAACCGAAGCGGACAGGGTATCCATGAAGCGCACGCTCAGGGCAAGATGCCCTATGGCATCGACCCCGAGAACCAGCGCCGCTCTGGTGACCGTCGTGATTTCACCGCCCAAGGAGGAATACATGGCGGAATTGGCGAGCCTGATCACCTTCTGGGTCAGCGCGAAATCGCTCAGAATCGCGGAAGTCAGCTCCGATGCATTATGGTCTTCGTCGTGCATGGCTTCGACAATTTCCTGGACAGCCCCTGACAAGGCTGGGAAATCGCCTTTCTCGCTCATGCGTTTCCACAAAAGATCGAAAAATTCGCTGCGCCCTTTTCCCAGACGCGAGATCAGGTTGGTTTCATTCATTGCATGCATTGGACAAAAATTTTTCCCGAAATGCGATACCGTTCATGGGCCTTCCCTTGAGATACCCTTGAATCAGATCGCAGCCTCTCGAAGCCAGGAACTGAAGCTGTTCCTCCAGTTCGACGCCCTCTGCAACGACAGACAGGCCAAGTCCCCGGGCGAGACTCAACACCGCCGATATGATGGCGACATCTTCTTCGCAATGGGGCAGTTCGTCCACGAACGACTTGTCGATCTTGAGAACGGAAAGGGGGAATTTCCTGAGGTAGGCGAGCGAGGAATACCCCGTGCCAAAATCGTCGATGGCAATCCTGACCCCGCATGAACGCAGTTCGTTCAGGATCGCCCCCGCCCTTTCAGGATCCTGCATCAGAACGCCTTCGGTGATCTCGAGCATCAGGCTGGAAGGGGAAAGCCCCGTTTCGTCGAGGGCTCTCTTGATCGAATCCAGCAAGCCTTCCTGCCTGAATTGCCTCGGAGAGACGTTTACCGATACATAAAAATCAGGGTACTCCCCCTGCCATTGTTTCGCCTGATAGCAGGCCATGCGCAGCGCCCACTTCCCGAGCAGTTCGATAAGACCGTTGCTCTCGGCAAGCGGAATGAACACTGCGGGAGAAGTCGGTCCCTTCTCGGGACTTTCCCATCGCATCAAGGCTTCCGCCCCCTTCAATTTTCCGGTGACCGCGCAAAATATGGGCTGGTAATGGAGCAGGAATTCGCCGTTCCGTATGCCTTCGTGCATCGCGGATTCCATTGAAACGTCGACCGTCTCGGGGTTGGCTTCGCTGTCGTAAAGCCGCCAGCAGTTTCCCCCGAGATCCTTGGCGCTGTACATGGCCATTTCGGCATGCTTGAACAGCGATACCGGCTCCTTGCCGTGCTCCGGGTAAATCGCGGCACCGATGCTCGCGCTGATGTAAATGCTTCTCCCATCGATGCGAAATGGGCGATGCATGGCGTTCAATATTTTCCTTGCGACGACTTCCACTTCCCTTTCCTTGCCGATCCCCCCCAGGACGAACGCGAACTCGTCTCCGCCGATGCGGGCCACCGTATCGCTTTCCCTGACGAGCAACTTCATTCTCCCGGCAATTGCCTTGACCAGCTCGTCTCCTCCGAGATACCCCAGGGAATCGTTGATTTTCTTGAAACCGTCGAGATCGAGCAGCAGCAGCGCGAATCCGGGCTGCTGGTTTCTTTGCACGGATGCGATAGTGACCGTGATGCGGTCGTTGAGCAGCAGCCTGTTGGGCAGGGCAGTCAGAGGATCGTGGGTGGCGAGATGGGATACCCTGTTCCCGTCGTCCTGCCAGTGCGAAACGTCGAAAGCGATCAGGATGAATTCGGGTGGGGTGATGACGGGCAGGCGGATCATATGGCAATCGACCCATACCGGCAACGTCCCCCGCCTCAGGAGCCTGCAAACGAACGATTGTTTTTTTTCCAGGAACAACGCCGCCTCCTGCGCCCGCTCGAACTTGCCGGCATCATCGGGATGGATCAGGCTGGTGAATGGCGCTCCGATCAACTCCCACGAGGCTTCGAGAAACGATGCGGAAGCAACATCGCGGACCATGCCGTGCACATCAAGTCGCACGGTAAAATCCGACAAACAGCAATCCATATCAGTTTGGCATTTTTGCATTAAATCGAGCATCGTCAACCGATCAAATTCGCAATGGTAAGCAGCAGTATCAGGAGCAGCCAGAGCAGCAGGCTTCTCCAGATGAGCCCCACGGTGCTTTGCATGTAGGCGCCGTCCGCTTCGTCTCCTATCCCCATGAGCGGCCTGTACTGCGTCAAACCGTCTTCAGGCAATGTTTCCCCAAGCCTGACCCCGAGCGCACCGGCTCCGCTCGCAAGGAGTATGCCGTGCGCAACCGGCCGCCAGGAGAGCGCCTGCGTCCTCCAGCAATAGAGCGCATCCTCGAAATCCCCCACGATTGCGAAGCTCACCGCGGTGAGACGCGACGGTATCCAGTCTATGATTTCGAAAGCCTGTGCGGAAAATTTCCCCAGATACCCGGTTTCCTCCGGAAACCTGTTCCATTCCTCGCCAAGCACGGTCGCTATGCGGTAGAGCACTGCGCCCATGGGACCCAATGCCGCGAAAAAAAAGATCACCCCGAAAACGTAGGTATGCGAAAAAATAAGCCCCTGCTCGATCGAAACCCGCGCAATCTGCTCGGAATTGAATTCCGCAGCCGAAGCGCCCCGCCATACCCCGAGCAATTCCCTAGCCTTTTGCAGATCCCCGCTTTTCAATGCCCTGTCTATTCCGGTATAGGCATGGCTGAATTGCCTGAATCCCATCGTCAGATAAAGCACGAACACATTCCATGCCCAGCCCAGAATAGGATTGAACCTGTGGAACAGCAGTGTCAGGGTGCCGACTGCAAGCGTCGGCAGCATGACGGCGATCATCCAGGCAAGCACGCTGTGACGCGATTCGCCCGTCGTCAAATGCGTCTTGAGCCAATCGAAATAGCCTAACATAAAGGAAAGGGTTTTGCCGTCGAACGGTCTGGCCTGTTCCAGCAGCAACGCCACGATCAGCGAGAAAAACGTCATTAATCGCTTTCCACCGGCTCGGCCTTCACTCTTTCGAGCGCTTCCTGGAGCGTATCTTCGCTCACGTCGTTCAGGCACCTGGACAGCATTTCAGCAGCTTCGTACAGGTCCGCAGGCAGCTTTCCGCTATCGAGGTTGGCGACGAATACTGCCGCGGAGCCTGCGACCTTCAGCAGGCTTTGCCGCTCGTTCATCAGCATTTCGACTTCCGAGCGCAGCATCGAAATTTCCTGTTCATGCAAGACATGCGTCATGACACCCCCTTCGAAAAGCAATTCTACCGTAAAAATGTACTAAATTGGTTTGGGTTCTGTCTGTGAATAATTCACGCCGCGGCAAGCGCGGTCATGTTGACTATCCTGCGCACTGTTGCCGTAGGAGTCAGGATGTGGACGGGTTTCGCAGCGCCCAGAAGAAGAGGGCCGACGGTGATCCCGCCGCCGGACTCCATCTTGAGCAGGTTGAAAGCGATATTCGCCGCATCGAGGTTGGGCATGATCAACAGATTCGCTTCGCCCTTCAGTTTCGATGCATGGAAATGCCTGTACCTGATTTCTTCCGAAAGCGCAGCGTCGGAATGCATTTCCCCTTCGATTTCAAGATCCGGAGCGATGCTGCGCACCATTTCGAGCGCCTGACGCATTTTTCTCGGTGAAGGCGTGTCCGAACTGCCGAAATTCGAATGGGAAAGCAGCGCGACCTTGGGTGTCATACCGAATCGCCTGACCTGATCCGCCGCCAGAAGCGTCATCTCGGCGATTTGCCGCGCATCGGGGTCCGTATTCACGTAAGTGTCGCAAATGAACAGATTGCCCTCGGCAAGAATCAGCAGGTTCATGGCGGCATATCCGTTCACGCCGCTTCTCAGGCCGATCAGTTTTTCGATGCGATCCAGATGCCATGCGTATTCTCCCTGGATGCCGCAAAGCATTGCATCCACACTACCGTCTTTCAGCATGCGGGCTGCGCATTCGGTCGCATGTTCGCCGGGATGGACGATATCGAAATCGACATGAGTCCTGATGCGCAATCCCAGGCGTGCGATATTCGACTCGATGACATCCGTCCGCCCTGCCAGCACCGGCCGCGCCAAACCCTCGTCCACGACGACCTGTGCGGCCTGCAAAACCCGATCGTCCTCGCCTTCCGCGTAAATCACGCGCTTTAAACAGGATTTCGCCGCAGCAAATACGGGCTTCATGACAAAAGCAGACTGGTAAACGAAACGCGAGATGCGCTCCCTGTAGGCATCGAAATCATGGATCGGTCGGGTTGCGACGCCGCTTTCCATGGCTGCTTTCGCAACCGCCGGCGCGATCTTCATGATTAGCCTCGGATCGAACGGCTTGGGGATGAGGTAATCCCTGCCGAAAGTCAGCATGTCGCCCCCGTAAGCCATCGCAGCCGTTTCCGACTGTTCTGCATGGGCAAGTCCGGCTATGGCGAACACCGCCGCCTTTTTCATTTCCTCGTTGATGGACGTTGCGCCGACATCGAGCGCCCCCCTGAAAATAAAAGGAAAGCAAAGCGCGTTGTTGACCTGATTGGGATAATCGGAACGCCCGGTTGCGATCACGGCATCCGGCCTCGCTTTTTTCGCAGCTGCCGGGTGGATTTCAGGTTCGGGGTTCGCAAGGGCGAGGATGAGCGGATTTTCAGCCATTTTCTGCACCATTTCCGCCTTAAGCACGCCGCCCGCGGAAAGGCCGAGAAAGATGTCCGCCCCGGAAATCACATCCATGAGGCTTCTCGCATCGGTTTTCCTCGCATAACGCGCCTTGTTCGGATCCATCTCCTCGACCCTGCCCTCGAAAACGACACCCTTGATGTCGGTCACGTAAATGTTTTCCTTCGAAAGCCCAAGGCTCACCAGCATGTCGAGGCAGGCAAGCGCGGCAGCTCCCGCTCCGGAAACCACCAGCTTCACGCTCGCAATGGCCTTTCCGACAACGCGCAGGCCGTTCAGTACGGCGGCCCCGACGATGATGGAAGTGCCGTGCTGATCGTCGTGAAAAACGGGGATCTTCATCCTTTCCTTCAATTTCCTTTCCACTTCGAAACATTCGGGAGCCTTGATGTCTTCCAGGTTGATTCCCCCGAAGGTCGGCTCGAGACTTGCGATGATGTCGACCAGCTTTTGAGGATCGCGCTCGTCTATTTCAATGTCGAAAACATCGATGCCGGCAAATTTCTTGAACAACACGCCCTTGCCTTCCATGACCGGCTTGGCGGCAAGCGGCCCGATCGCGCCAAGGCCGAGCACCGCCGTGCCGTTTGTAATGACTGCGACAAGGTTCCCTCTCGCCGTCAGGTTGAATGCTTCTTCAGGGTTATCGACTATGGCTTCGCATACGGCAGCCACACCCGGCGTGTAGGCGAGGCCAAGATCACGCTGATTGGTGAGTCCCTTGGAGGGAACGACTGCTATTTTTCCCGGAATGGGCAGGCGGTGATACTCGAGCGCGTTCTTGCGCAATTGTTCGTTCATGAATACTCCGTCAAGGCTTTCAGGACAATTCGAACAGATTCTGGTAAACCAGAACCTGGAGGGCAAAAGATTCAGTTTGTTCCAGATTGTGGAATTCGACGCCGTAACTGTATTTTCCGCCTTCGGCGGATTCGACTTCGCTGCTCCGCCTGATCATGACGGAAGGGGATACATATACGGCGGAGCCCTGGTTGGAAATCCGCAAATAGAGTTTGAGCATATCCCCGATCTCCCCCAGCGGGGATGCGCAATTGACTTGCGCGCCCGAGAAGCTGATATCGTCTATGATGCAGGGGAATTTTTTCGAAGGATCGCCTTCCCGCCATACCGACCCGATGACATGCGCCCTGACCCGGGTCGATTTCCTGACCTTCATGCCGCGAACTTCTATGGGGTAGGTGAGGTGCAGGTACGGATAGGGCGTATTGCTGACGCGCAGAACGCTGGAAGTAAACGCATAGGCATTCTTCCCGGAAAAACAGCGCACCACGACGCCCTGTCCCGCGCGCATCAGGATCACGCTCTCGTTCTGTACCGGAGGCGTCACCAGCAGGCTCTTCTTCTCCACATAGCCTATCAGCCTGACGCCGTATCTTTGCTCGTTCTCTCCGGAAATCTGCATTTGCAGCACATCGCCCACCTGCAGGTTGATGGATGCAAAGCTGACGATCTCGATTTTCGAAGGCTCGTCCTTTTCGCCGAACTTTTCAGTCTGCGCGGGCTTCACCCAGGCCGGATTGCGGTAGAGGCCGCTCACCAGGAGCGTGTCCAATTGGCTCTGCGTCTCGATGACGAACCCATCCTTCAGGAGCAGATTCTTTTTGCTGTCGTACACGGGCCACGGCAAAGGTTTGCCGATTTCTATGTCGTCTTTTCTGAGCGGGTTCAGGTCCATGAACGGTATTCTACCCGAATGTGAAACAATTCCGCATCCTGACACATTTCGCTTTTCCCAAAGCGGTTATAATGGCAGGAATCGGTGCATCGGCCTCGTGGAAAAGATGACGGATTTTGCGGAAAACTTGAAGTCGATCCCGTCTGTGGAGAACATCGACAGGATCGAAATTTTCGGAGGCGGGATCGACGCGCCGCCTGCATGCATAGAAAACAGGCCCGGGCAGTCCGGCTCGCTTGCCGTCTATTGCCACATGGCGAAGACGTTCGGCTCCATCAATCCAGCCGGCGCAGTCCAGGGACTCGCGCTCTATGCGGAGCATGTCGAGGATGCGAGGCTGCATCCGGGCAAGCACCCCAATATCGACCGCCTCTTCAGCGTCATCGAGGAAAACCTCAATTTGAAGACGCGCATCGTGTACTCCAACTCGAAAGGGAAATCCGACATGAAAGCGATCGATCTCAAAATTCTGGATGCGCGCCTGCGCACCAATCCGCCCGCCTATGCAACCCCCGGCGCCGCAGGCCTGGATTTGCGCGCCTGCATCGAACATGACCTCACCATCCATCCCGGGGAAGCCGACCTCATCCCCACCGGAATCGCGATCCATATTTCAGATCCGGGTTATGCCGCGATGATCCTTCCCCGCTCCGGACTCGGCCACAAGCACGGTATCGTGCTCGGGAACCTGGTTGGGCTGATCGATTCCGATTACCAGGGACAGATTTTCGTTTCCTGCTGGAACAGGAGCCAGAAAACGTTCATGCTGAGTCCGCTCGAACGCATCGCCCAACTCGTCGTCGTCCCGGTGGTCCAGGCGAAATTCAACATAGTCGACGAATTCGAAGCGAGCGAACGCGGCGAAAACGGTTTTGGCAGCACCGGCAGATGAAATTCTGCAGCGACTGCGGCTCGTCCGTCGAATTGCGCATTCCGAGTGGAGACAGCCTGCCGCGCCATGTCTGCCCGGTATGCAACACCATCCACTACCAGAATCCGAAAATCGTGGTCGGGTGCATTCCCGAGATGGAAGGCAAGGTTCTGCTTTGCAGGCGCGCGATCGATCCGGGATACGGCCTGTGGACGCTCCCTGCCGGATTCATGGAAAATTCCGAGGCGGCCGATGTCGGCGCCGCGAGGGAAACCCTGGAAGAGGCCTGCGCGAGGGTCGAGATCGGCCCCCTTTACGCATTTTACAACCTGCCCGCATTAAGCCAGGTTTACCTGCTTTTCAGGGGCCGTCTGCTGGACCGCGATTTCTGCGCAGGGGAGGAAACCCTGGAAGTCGGGCTTTTCTCCGAAAGCGAAGTGCCCTGGAACGACATCGCTTTCACCGTGGTCCGGGAAACCCTGCGACATTACTTCGAGGACATCGAAAGCGGAAACTTCCGTTTCCACTTCGCCACCATCTAGCATGTCAAGCGCGCATCACCTCGTTCCCGGCACGTTCGTCGTGGCCAGCCTCAGCTATCTTGTGATGCTGGCGGCATACTTCATGCCCCGCCGCCGCTATTTCCATGTGCCTGCCATGATCGCCATCATGCTGTTCGACCTTTCGTTGCCCTTCTACCTTTATTTACACCGCAACTGGTGGCACCGCCTCATCGAACAGCAGGAAATCTTCTCCTCTCTCGTGTGGATGCACCTCGGCATCCTCATCACGATGTATGCGCTGGATGCGTTCCAGGTCTCCACCGCGCTCAGGATGGTGAAAGGCGACCAGGAAGCACGCGCCGCGCATCGCTCGCAGGGCAAGGTGCTGCTGATCGTCCGTCTCTTCGCCATCCTGACCGGAGCCCTGCTGGCGCCCTAAGGAAGCACTGATTTACTCCAACGCTCGCATGGGAGAAATCAGTGCTTCCCCAAGTCCCCTCAGGCGGAAGCAATCCTGTCGCATATGCGACAAACTCCATCCAATCATTACAAGCTCCCATGGAGAATGCCCGCTGCAATGCGGGGAGGAACGATATTTGCTTCATATGCACTGTACCCATCGCAGCACAGGAGCGTGGCATGATCTATGTGGTCGAGTTTCCGGAACAGGGCAGGGCAAAAGCGTGGTTCGCTTTCGAGCGACAGGATTTCGCGCGCAAAATCTATGCGAGCGATTCCATGCAGGAATGGGAGATTTTCGATGTCGTGACCCCGCGCGAATTGCTCGAACTCGTGGAGGACACGGCGGACGAGGCCCGCAGCACGGCCATTCGCAGTCTTGCAGGGCAATATGGGTGGGACACGCCTCTGTACCGGGCCGACTACCTGCTGGGGCCGGGCGTGTTCCAGACCAGTGCGGTGAGCGAAACCGATGCATGCGTTGCCGCACTCGAATCCCGCGTGAAAACCTGCCGCATTTATTGGTCCGATACCCAAGCGACCGCAGCACTCGAAAACGATCCTGTTTTCGACGACGATTACCTGGCGCGCGAAGCCTTGCGCGAGCAACTGGTTGCGCTGGAAATACTGGAAGGGCCATATGGATGACCCGGAACCGATAATCTTCCTGAAGGAATACAATGAATAGCGCATTCGACCATAACCGCGTCATCCTGTGTCATTTCGACACCTATAGCGCAGCGTCGTTTTTCGCGCGCTACGGCGCCAGCGTGCTCGCGCCATCGCCCTTGCCGGAGGGAGCGGTCGCCGTTGCAGCCCCGGCAGACATCGCCGAAGAACATGAGCCCGACAGGGTGTTGCAGGCGCTGATCGAACGCTACGGCTTTCCCCCGGAAGCATTGGTTATCGCAAGCGGCTTCCAGGAATGGGTGGAAAGCGCCGGCAAGCCCATACGCATCCACCTTCTCAAATTCACGACCTTCGACGCCCCTCGCGAGGCGATCGAACCCTTGGGCGGCGTATTCAAGCCCATCAGTGAAATGCGCGGCATGCCGACGATCGAACTGAACCTGCTGCGCCGTGCATTCAATCTGGTCATGAGCGGTGGGTGAAATCCAATCGTTCTCAGTGAATCACAAGGAGAATCCATGCCTATATACGACTACAAGTGCCTAGACTGCAACGCCATTTTCGACAAGCTGGTGATGGGCGCGACCAAGGTGTCCTGCCCGCAGTGCAATAGCGAAAATCTCGAAAAGCTGGTCTCCAAACCGGCCCCGAGAAGTTTTACGGCCGAGATCGTTTCAGGCGCGCGCAAGCAGGCCGCAAAGGAAGGGCATTTCAGCAACTACAAGTCCTCCGAAAAACCCAAGACCTGATTTTCGGGCGGTTGTGTGCGTCAAGTTGTGCAAAATGGGTGATCATGTAATTGGTTGATCCATTTGCATTGAGGCTGCTTCAGGCA
>JAIELG010000056.1 GCA_019753155.1 Burkholderiales bacterium | reverse complement strand
TCGACCCCAGCGTCGCCCTGATCTCGGCGACGCCTTCCTCGGAGAGTCCCGTGTCTATGAGTTCGCTGAATGCTTCGAAGCCAAGCTGCCAGCCCATGCGCACGATCATGAAGGCGACAAGGGCCGCCGCAAGGAGGTCGAGAAAAGTGTATCCCGCCAGATTGCCTGCTATACCCACCGAGACGACCAGGGAGGATGCCGCGTCCGACCGGGAATGCCATGCGTTGGCCACGAGCATTTGCGAACGGACGCGCTTTGCCACGGCGATCATGTAGCGGAAGAGCATTTCCTTGGCCAAAAGCGTTGCCAATGCGACCCACAAGGTCGCAAAATGAACCTGCTGCACCTGGTGGGGCTGCTGCAGCCTGGAACCGGCGGCATAGAGCAGGGCGAGTCCCATCGCACCCATCAGGATGCCGAGGATCAGCGTGGTCGCGGTTTCTATCCTGGCATGCCCGTAGGGATGGTTCTCGTCAGCGCTGCGGTTGCCATGGCGGTTTGCGATAAGGACGAGGATATCCGAGAGCAAGTCGGAAAACGAGTGCAGGCCGTCGGCCATCAGCGCCTGCGAGCGTCCGAAGAACCCCGCCACGATCTGCAGCATGGTCAAAGCCAGATTGACGGCAATGCTGATCAGTGTGCTTTTGCGCGCGGCCAGATAGCGGGAGGAATCGGCTTCCTGTGCGGTTTGGTTTGGGACTATCATATAAGGGAAGGATATCTTATTTTTGCCTTTTTAACAGGGGGATTCGCTCCATGGGTCATATCAGCGAAATATTGAGCAGGGCAAGGGCCAGGGGGAAAGAAATGAACCTGCCTTATACAGGCGCTTTTCTGCCCCGGGAAGCTTACGCCATCTTGACGGCAGCACCGGCGGCGAAGCTCGTCGACGTGCGCACCCGCGCCGAACTCGACTGGGTGGGGCGCATACCGGGAAGCAACCAGATCGAGTGGATGTCCTACCCCGGGATGCAGCCCAACGCCAATTTCGTCAATCAACTCCAGCAACAGGTCGACATGGAGTCCCTTGTCATGTTCATCTGCCGCTCCGGCCAGCGCTCACACAATGCCGCAGCGATCGCCGCCCGGTCGGGTTATGCCGAATGCTACAATGTTCTCGAGGGTTTCGAGGGGGACAAGGATGTCGCAAAGCACCGCAATGCGATCAATGGCTGGCGCCACGCCGACCTGCCCTGGGAACAGACCTAAAACCCGCTCTGGTGAAGCGCGAAAACCACGGCCGAAGCTGCAAGGCAATATATCCCGAACAGATGCCACCGTCCGACTTCCAGCCAGCTCGACAGCCATTTAAGCGCCAGAAGCCCGGCAAAGAAGCTGAACACCATGCCCAATATGCTGGGCATGAACATGCCGGCAAGACCTGCCGCTGAAAACGATGGATCGTGTTTATCGTGCAGCAGGCGCATCGCTTCGCGCGCAATAACCGGCGGGGTGAGCGCCACCGCAAGGGCAAAGCTGAATTCTTCTATTTTCCTTCTCGAAATGCCCAGCAGCAAACCCGTGGATATGGTGGCCCCCGAACGCGAAAAGCCGCGAAACGGCAGACAGATCCCCTGTATTGCGCCGACATAGCAGGACTTTTTCAAGTCCATTGCGCAATCCCGCCCCGCAGCGGCGCGGGTTCTGATCCCGGCATATAGAATCAACAAACCCACTGCGGCAAGCGCGGTGGAAATCAGGTTCATGTTGCCGAAAAGCTGCTCGATTTCCGCATGCGGCACGTCTTTCATGAATATTTTTTCAATCAATGACTTGAGTACAAGCCCGACGATGCCCGTCACCAGAGTCGCCGCAAAAATAAACCTTGCGGATTCCCAAAAAACCTTTCTGGAAGCGAAAAAACTCTCTTTCCAAGACTTCCAGAAATATACGATGACTGCAAACATGGTGCCCGTGTGTAGCATCACCAACAAAAGCGTCATTTCCGGAGCGGTTGGGTCGAGTCCCATCAGTTTTTCAGCCACGATCACATGCGCCGAGCTCGATACAGGCAAAAGTTCTGCGGCCCCCTGAATTACCGCAAGGCCCAGTATTTGAAATAATGTCATCTGCTTAACTTCCTGATTGAATTATGTGATTTTTCATGCCCGGCAGGAGCGTCAGGCCTTTCGATACAACTCTGAGCCGCTTTCCAGGAATTCGACGGATTTTTCCTTCATCCCCTGTTCGAGCATCGCGTAATCCCGCACATCCTGGGTGATTTTCATGGAGCAGAAATGCGGCCCGCACATCGAGCAGAAATGCGCGACCTTGGCCGAATCCCTGGGCAGCGTTTCGTCGTGGAATTCGCATGCCCGGTCAGGATCCAGGGAGAGGTTGAACTGGTCTTCCCAGCGAAAGTCGAAGCGCGCCCTGGAGAGCGCGTTGTCTCTCACCTGCGCGCCGGGATGGCCTTTGGCGAGGTCAGCGGCATGAGCCGCGATCTTGTAGGCGATGATGCCGTCCTTGACATCGTTCCTGTCGGGAAGCCCGAGATGCTCCTTGGGCGTCACGTAGCACAGCATGGCCGTACCATACCAGCCTATCATCGCCGCCCCGATCGCTGAAGTGATATGATCGTAGCCCGGCGCGATGTCCGTGGTCAAAGGTCCGAGGGTGTAAAAAGGCGCTTCCTTGCAATATTTCAGTTGCAGCTCCATGTTTTCCTTGATCATGTGCATGGGCACATGCCCCGGCCCTTCTATCATCGTCTGCACGTCGTGGCGCCATGCGATATCGGTGAGTTCCCCCAGGGTCTTGAGCTCGGCGAACTGCGCTTCGTCGTTGGCATCATGAATCGATCCGGGCCTCAGTCCGTCGCCCAGGGAAAAACTGACATCGTAGGCTTTCATGATTTCGCAGATTTCCTCGAAATGGGTGTAAAGGAAATTTTCCCTGTGATGGGCAAGGCACCATTTCGCCATGATGGCCCCGCCCCTCGAGACGATTCCTGTCATGCGTTTTGCCGTCATCGGAACAAAGGCGAGCCTGACCCCCGCATGGATGGTGAAATAATCGACCCCCTGCTCGGCCTGTTCGATGAGGGTGTCCCTGAAGAGCGCCCAGTCGAGCTCCTCGGCGCGCCCATCCACTTTTTCGAGCGCCTGATAGATCGGAACCGTTCCTATGGGAACGTGACTGTTCCGGATGATCCATTCGCGCGTTTCGTGGATGTTCCTGCCGGTGGAGAGGTCCATCACGGTATCTCCGCCCCAGCGGGTCGCCCAGGTCATTTTTTCGACTTCCTCGGCAATGGACGAGCCGAGCGCGGAATTGCCGATATTCGCGTTGATCTTGACGAGAAAATTCCTGCCGATGATCATCGGCTCGGTTTCCGGGTGGTTGATGTTGAGGGGGATGATCGCGCGGCCTTTCGCCACTTCATCCCGGACGAATTCCGGGGTGATGGTTTTGGGCATGCCGAACCCCCTGCCCGGATGCTGGCTGCGGATGAGTTCGCTTTGCGCTTCCATCAACTGGTTTTCCCTGATTGCCACATATTCCATCTCGGCGGTGATGATCCCGAGCTTCGCGTAATGCATCTGCGTGACATTCATTCCGCTCTTTGCCCTCAGCGGTTTTCTTTGCAGGGCAAAACGCAGACTCGCAAGGGAAGGGTCTTCCTGGCGCATGCGGCCATAGGCAGAGCCGGGTTCGGCGAGCTCTTCCGTGTCGCTGCGCTCCGCTATCCATTTGCTGCGCAGGGGATCGAGCCCCTTCTTCAGATCGATTTTCGAATCGGGGTCGGTATAGGGACCGGAAGTGTCGTAAACGAAAACAGGGGGATTTTCCTCGTTTCCCGTGGGGGAAAGGGAAATTTCGCGCATGGGGACGCGGATATCCGGCCTCGATCCCTCGACGTAAATTTTCCTGGATCCGGGAAAAGGCTTGACTGCGGATTCGTCGACTACTTTGTTCAGAAATTTCGGGATGGCATTCATGAAGGGCTCCAAGCAAAAATTCGTAAGGAGCGACAGCAGTTCCTTAGAACATTAAACCGAGAAGCTACTTTAAAACCGGGATAAAAGCAAGATTTCACCCACACGCAATGTCCAAGGTATATAGTCCATAAATGACAAAACGGCACAAAGCCGAAAGAAATAACGACGCCGGACGGACCTCCAGAAGACATAGACAAGCTTCTGCTGGAGCGCTTTGCCCCATCCGGGGTCGTGATCGATGCGCGGATGGACATTCTCCAGTTCAGGGGATCAGACAAATCGTTCTGGACGCGGTAAACAGCGTGGGCTATAAAGAAATGGAAATCAGGGACAATACGGGACGGTGGTATTCGATGCGTGTACGACCCTATCTCACGCCGGACAACAAAATCGAAGGCGCAGTGATCGCGTTTATCGATGTCGACGACATCAAGGAAGCGCTCGATATTGCGCAGGACGCACAGGACTACGCCGAAGCGATCGTCGCTTCGGCGAAGTACTCGCTTTTGATTCTGGACCATGAACTGCGCGTCGTCTCTGCGAGCGGCACCTATTACGCGACATTCAGGGTATCTCCGAAGGAAACGGTCCATAACCTGATTTACCGCCTCGGCAACGGTCAGTGGGCGATACCCCAACTGCGTGCGCTTCTGGAGGATGTGCTGACAGAAGGGAAGGACTTCGACAATTTCAGGATCGCGCATGAATTCGAGCATATCGGAGAAACGACGGTTTCCATCAGCGGGCGTAGGACTCCGCCTGGAGTGAAGCGCCCTGTCCTGATCTTGATGCAAATCGAGACGGCTGGCGTGAGATGACATGGATGAAGAATCGAGGTGCCGGGATCTCGAATATCTCGCGCATGAATTGCAAGTCCACCAGGTCGAACTCGAAGCGCGGAACCATGAGCTCATCGAAATGCAGCATGCGCTCGAAGTTGCGCGGGATCGTTACGCCGACCTTTACGATTTCGCCCCGGTAGGCTACCTCACGCTCGGCATCAGCGGAAATGTCCTTGAAATCAACCTGACCGGGGCATCCATGCTGGGCGCGGAGCGCTCGCAGATCGTCGGGATGCCTTTTTCCATCTGGGTTTCGAGAGAAAGCACGCAGGATTTCTTCAAGCATATTCAGGCGGTTTTTTCTTCGAAGAAGAGCAGGGCTACCGTGGAACTGGAAATAAAATGCAGGGGAGGCATGCGCGAAGCCAGCCTGGAGAGCATGGTCGTCGAGCGGGAAGGCAACGTCTGCAGAACCGTCATGGTCGACATCACGGAGAAGAGAAAGCAGGAGCGCATCCACTACCTTGCGCAATACGATGTATTGACCGGCCTGCCCAACCGCATCCTGTTCCAGGATCGCCTCTCCCATGCGCTCGCCGCAGCCGGGCGAGACGGAACAGGGGGCGCCCTGCTTTTCCTGGATATCGATCGTTTCAAAAGTGTCAACGATTCGCTGGGCCATGCGGCGGGCGATCAGTTGCTGAAGGACATTGCAGACAGGGTCAAGGGCTGCATACGCAAGGCCGATACCGTCGCCAGACTGGCCGGAGACGAATTCGTCCTCGTCCTTCCGGATATCGATGGGGAGGCGCATGTTTGCGTCGTGGCGGAAAACATCCTCGAAGTGATGCGCGCTCCATTTTCCATCGAAGGGCACTCCATTTCCGTTTCGGTCAGCATCGGTGTCAGCCTCTATCCGAACGACGGACGCGACTTCAATGCATTGATCCGCAGCGCCGATTCCGCCATGTACCATGCAAAAAAAATAGGGCGCAACAACTTTCAATTTTACTCCGAAGAAATGAATGCGAAGGCGCTGGAATCGCTTTCCATGGAAAACGATCTGAGGCTGGCCCTGAAAAACGGCGATCTCGTCGTGCATTACCAGCCCCAGGTCGAAATCGGGAGCGGGAAAATCGTCGGGATGGAAGCATTGATCCGCTGGCATCGTCCGGGCGACGGATGGGTTTCTCCCGCTGCATTCATCCCGATAGCCGAGGAACGCGGACTCATCGTGCCGATTTTCGACATGGTGTTGCGTGAAGTATGTTTGCAGATCCAGATATGGCAGTCCATGGGCTTGCCCTCGATCCCGGTCGCAATCAATATCTCGGCATTGCAAATACGCAGGCATGGCTTGCTGGGCAGCATCGCGCATGCGCTGCGTACAACCGGGATTTCGCCGACCTGCCTCGAACTCGAACTCACCGAGAGCACCATCATGCACGAAGTCGAAGCCACCATACTGATGATGCGGGAACTCAAGGCGATGGGGCTGAAGCTCACCATAGACGATTTCGGCATAGGCTATTCCTCGCTGAGCTATCTCAGGAGCTTCCCGATACACAAACTCAAGATTGCGCATTCCTTCGTGGCCGATTTGACGACGAATTCCGATGCCGCGGCAATCGCAAGCGCCATCATAAACATGGCGAAAAGCCTGAAGCTGAAGGTGATTGCGGAAGGCGTGGAGACCGAGGAACAACTGGGTTATTTGCGCGCCCAAGGGTGCGACGAGGTTCAGGGTTACTATTTCTCGGAAGCCATTGCCGCCGAAAAATTCACGGAATTGTTGAAATGCGAGCAGCTTCTGGTGGGCAAGAACTTGGGATAATGCCGCCTTTTTGTTATAGTTTCCCGACCTAACCCGGATTGGAGTGATGATGGACTTTGAACAGGCGCGCTACAACATGGTCGAGCAACAAATCCGGCCATGGGACGTACTCGACAAGACGGTTTTGAATTTGCTGCTGGAAGAGCGACGCGAGGAGTATGTCCCCGCCGCGTACAGGGAGCTTGCCCTGGCGGACATGGAAATTCCGCTCGGATTCGGGGAGTCCATGCTTTCTCCGAAACTGGAAGCGAAGCTCCTGCAGGAAGCCGGCCTGAGGAAGTCGGACAGGGTGCTCGAGATCGGGAGCGGAAGCGGCTACATGACCGCGCTCCTTGCCAAGGGCGGTCAGCATGTCTACAGCGTCGAGATCGTGCCGGAACTCTCCGCCATGGCGGAAAAAAACCTGAAGGAGCACCATGTCAGGAACGTCACCCTGGAAATCGGCGACGGCGCCAAGGGCTGGGATGCGCATGGTCCCTATGATGTCATCGTGCTGACTGGATCGGTTCCCGTCCTGCCCGAGGAATTTCTGAAGTCTCTGCATCTCGGAGGCAGGCTTTTCGCCGTAGTCGGGGACAAGCCCCTCATGAAGGCAACCCTCGTCACCCGAATCGGCAAGGAATCCTGGCGCACCCAGGACCTGTTCGAGACATGCATCCCAGCCCTGAGGAATGCATTGACGCCCCCGAAATTCGAGTTCTAAAAACAAAGATGTAAAGAGGCGAAAAGTATATTAGAATTGTCTTATTTTATGGGTAGGACATGATGACAATGAAGCCGATTTGCACGATTTTGCTTGCCTTGAGTCCCTCGGTTCATGCTGCGGACCTCATGTCAACCTACAGGGATGCGCTCGTTCAGGATCCCGTTTTCCTGGCGGCTAAAGCACAGCTTGCGGCTGCCTTGGAAAAAGTGCCGCAGGGCCGTTCCCTCCTTCTGCCTGTTGTCGGTCTTGTCGCCAACACGACCTACAACCATTTCAACACAGCCCTGACTTCGCCGGTTCCGGCCGCGCTTCCCCTGGGCGGGAGCGGCAGCTACAACTCGAACGGTTATACCGTTTCGCTTTCCCAGCCCGTATTCCAGATGCAGAGCTGGATTCAGCTCGACGAAGCGCATCTTCAGGTTGCAGCAGCCGAAGCACAGTACCATGCTTCCGAACAGGATCTGATTTTGCGCACGGGATCGGCCTACTTCGACGTTCTGCTCGCTCAGGACAATGCCGAGCTCGTGCAGGCACAGAAGGCGGCGATTTCGGAACAGTTGCAGCAGGCGAAGCTGAGTTTCGAGGTCGGAACAGCAACGATCACCGACACCCACGAAGCCCAGGCCAGATTCGACCTGATTGCCGCCCAGGAAATCGCCGTTCGCAGCGACCTCGAAATCAAAAAGCGGGCGCTCGCGGTTTTGACCGGAAAAATGCCGGGAGGACTTGCGTCCATCGATCCGAAATTCGAGCCTGGCTTGCCTTTGCCAGACGACGTGGATAAATGGGTGGCCATGGCGCTCGAGAACAACCTCGATCTCGAGAGCCGAAGGATACTCGAAAAAATCGCGGAGAAGGAAGTCGACCGCCGCCGTGCCGGCCATTACCCTTCCATCGCCATCGTCGCCAGCTACGGCGACAATTCCTCGTCGGGAGGCATGCTGGTCAATGTGGGAACCAGCACGAAATCGAGTGCGATCGGCCTTCAGTTGAACCTTCCGATATACCAGGGCGGCTCTATCAGTTCCCAGGCAAGGGAGGCCGTGGCAAACCTGGAGAAAGCGAAGGACGAAGCGGAAAATGCGAAAAGAGCCGCCGAACTCAACGTCCGTCAGGCATTTCTCGGGGTCGAAAGCGGCATGGCCCAGGTGAAAGCACTGGAACAGGCCCTTCTATCGAGTCAGAGTTCGCTCGATTCGACCAAGCTCGGCCGGGAGGTCGGCGTAAGAACTGCGGTCGATGTCCTGAATGCGCAGCAGCAGCTCTATTCGGCCAAGCGCGACCTCTACAAGGCGAGATACGATTATCTCGTCAGCGAACTCAAGCTCAAAGCCGCTTCGGGTTCCCTGCAACTGGCTGACCTGGAAGCCGTCAACCGGGCATTGCATTGACCTGTTTTGATCGCGCATGGTTCTGTAGCCCTGCATTTACCGAAAATTTGGCGAAGCGATGGGCTAAGGCGCGATCGACACGAAAATATCACCGGTTCAGAACCGGGGCGATCAGGGCCATGATTTTTTGCGCAGCGCCGCGGTTGCTTTCAGCGAATTTCAGTCCTGCGCGCCCCATTTCGGCAAGCCTTTCCGGATCTTCGAGCAGCATCCCGGCCGCCTTCGCGAGTTCGACGGCGTTTTCCACCCTGATTGCAGCCCCCGCCTCCAAGGCGAGCCTCGCCGCTTCGTCGAAATTGTAGGTATAGGGGCCGATGAAAACCGGCTTTCCGAGGGATGCCGCCTCGATCAGATTCTGCCCCCCGAAAGGAAGCAGCGACCCGCCTATGTAGGCGCAGTCGCAGGAAGCGTAATAGGAAAACATTTCCCCCATGCTGTCCCCCAGAAATACCCGCTCATCCGGCGTGATGCTTTTGTTTTCGCTCCTTTTTGCGTAGGCGATCCCCTTCGAGCGCAGAAGATTTTCGACTTCCATGAAACGCTGCGGATGCCGCGGGACGATGACGAGGAGCAGGTCTTCTCCGAAAGCGTCCAGCAGCAACGCTTCCTCGCCTTCCCTGGTGCTCGCGGCGAGAAAAACGGGCCTTTTGTCGAAAAACGCCCTGAAATCGGCGATGTTTTCGGGAGGATGAACGTCGAATTTCAGGTTGCCGCAGACCGATACGTTCCCGGCCCCGAGCTTTTCAAGACGGGCCGCGTCGCCTCCGGTTTGCGCGGCAATTGCGGCAAGGTCATTCAGGCTCTGCTTTGCGAGCTTCGGGAAACGCGCGTAGCGCTTCAGGGATTTCTCGGAGAGCCTCGCATTGACGAGAAAAAGCGGCACATCGTTTTTTTTGCAAAGATGGATCAGGTTGAACCAGAGTTCGGTTTCCATCAGGAGTCCGATCTCCGGCTTGAAATGCTTCAGGAAACGCTTCACCGCGAAAGGATAATCGTAGGGCAGATAACATATCGAAGCGAATTCCCCGTAAAGCCTTTCCCCTGTTTCCCTTCCCGTCGGGGTCATGTGGGTGATCAGTATAGGGTGACCGGGACAGGCCTGAGCAAGTTTCGCGATCAGCGGGGCTGCCGCCCTGGTCTCCCCCACCGATACGGCGTGCAGCCAGATGACCTTGCCTTCGGGGACGGGTCCGTAGAAGCCGAAGCGTTCCGGGATGTGGAAGCGGTAGGCGCGCTGGCGCCATCCCCGCAGCAGGAGCCTCGCCAGAACGAGGGGGAACAGGGCGCGAAGGATGAGGGTGTAGAAAAAGCGGTTCATAAGCTTTCGCAGGCCGAAAGAACGTCCTCCACTGACGGCGGACAGGTTTTGCCGCCGAGGTTCACGCCGTTTTTCAGGCTCATTATCCCGGTGAGTCCGGGGTCGGTGGAACAGTAGATACCGACGACGGGAACGCCAAGAGCCGCCGCAAGATGAGATAGCCCCGTATCCACCCCGACGACGATTCTTGCGCCTCCGATGAGCTTCGCCGCATCCTGCAGCGAAAGTTTCGGTGGAACCACGGCATCGGGAATGGCTGCGGCGATTCGTTCGCTTCTGGCTTTTTCCTCCGCGCATCCCCATGGAAGCATGACAGACATGCCCAGGCTTTTCCCGAGCGCCATCCAGTTGAGTTCGGCCCAAAGCTTATCCGCGCGGCTGGTGGCGTGGAGCAGGACGGCATAGGGCGCACAGGGCGCCGCTTCGACCCCGATGCCGTAATCCATAGGGTTTTCCAGGGAGTAGCCTAGGCATGACGCTGCCAGCATCCTGTTTCTCGCCACGGCATGAAAGTTTCTGTCCACGAATTGGGTCCGGTCGTAGAAACAAGATGCGACCGGCTCCCGAGCGCTCTTCCTGTCGAAGCCGCATCGGGCGCCCCGTGCAAGTTTCGAAATGACTGCGCTTTTGAAGAGCCCCTGCGTATCGATGACAAGGTCGTATTGCTCTTCCCTGATGCGATTCCTGAATTCGGCGAATTCGATCCGCGTGGCCCGGCTGAAAGGACATTTTCGCCAGCGCCTGATCGCAACCGGAATGACATTGCTCACTGCGGGGTGCATTGCCGGAATCGGGGAAAAAGTTTCCTCCACCACCCAGCTCACGCTGGCGTTCGGATAATGTTCGTGAATGTCGCTGGCAACGGGGAGGTTGTGGATGACATCCCCCATCGACGAGGTCTTGATCAGGAGGATTGCAGGCATGGGCAGCAGGGATGGGGCGGTTTCCCGCCCCTTTCACGCCGGAAGAAACTCAGGCTGTCGTATTGACGATCGTGCCTATGGTTTGTCCGCTGGAATTTGTCGTGGGTTGAGGCTGGCTGGAAGACGCTGCGGAAGCGGCCGCATCGTTGTCGCCGTCGGAACCTTTCGGCTTGACCTGCTGCGACTGTTGCAGGGCAAGCATCTGTTGTACGCTGCTGGAACTGACTGAACTTACGGACATGGCATTCCTTTCTGCTGGTTGAGGTGCACCGCTCACTTTAACCCCTTTTCATGGCGGATATGTTACACGCAAATCTCCGTATTTCATAGTCCGATTGAGTTATTGCGAAAAGTTCCTATTATTGAAGTATCGACCCTGAAAACAGGAGGAAAAAATGGAAACATTGATGGATACATTGCGCAGCATCTGGGCTTTCATCGTGCTCCTTGCGGTCATCATGATCATCGGACTGATTTTTTTCGCAGGACACTGAAAGCATGGAGCGCAACGAATCCGATTCCATGGGTTCGATCGCCGTTCCCGAGCAGGCGCTCTGGGGCGCGAGCACGGAGCGGGCGAGGGTCAATTTCGCAAAAAGCGGGCGCCTGATCCCCCTGGAAGCGATTCACGCACTGGGCTTCGTCAAGGCAGCCTGCGCGCGCGTCAATCTGGATCTTGAAAAACTGGATGCAATGCGCGCCGAACTCATCCTGAAGGCGGGGAGGGAAGTTGCCGCAGGCGAGCACGACAGCCATTTCGTGCTGGACGTGTTCCAGACGGGTTCCGGGACGAGCACCAACATGAATGCGAACGAGGTGATCGCCAACAGGGCGAACGAAATCGCCGGATTTTCACGAGGCGCGAAGGATCCGGTTCATCCCAACGATCATGTGAACATGGGCCAGTCGAGCAACGATGTTTTTCCGACCGCGCTTCATGTCGCGGTTTGCGTTTTTTCGAAATCGGAACTCCTTCCCGTTCTTTGCCGATTGCAGGCAATGCTGGAAGGGAAGGCTCGGCTCTGGGACGATGTCGTGAAGCCCGGCAGGACTCACCTCATGGATGCGACCCCGGTCAGGATGGGGCAGGTTTTCGGCGGATTCGCCGGGCAGATCGCGCAGGGCATCGAGCGCCTGGAAGCCGCGCTGGAAGGCCTGAAATTCCTTGCCATAGGCGGGACGGCGGTTGGAACCGGGATCAACACCCATCCTGAATTCGGCAAAAGAGTTGCGGCTGAGCTTTCAAAATCCACGGGCATCAGGTTTCTCGAAGCCGTGGATCATTTCGAAGCTCAGGGATCGAAAAACGCCCTGCTGCATTTCTCCGGGGCGCTCAGAACAGCTGCCGCGAGCCTGTCGAAAATCGCGAACGACATCAGGCTGATGGCAAGCGGCCCGAATTGCGGTTTGGGAGAACTCGTTCTCCCCGAAATCCAGCCCGGTTCGTCCATCATGCCGGGAAAGGTGAACCCCGTCATTTCGGAGGCCGTCATTCAGATGTCCGTCAGGATCGTCGCAAACGATATGGCCGCATCCTTTTGCGATTTCGGCGGCGTGGGCTCCATACTCGAACTCAACGTCGCAATGCCGCTGATGGGGGATAGCGTGATCGAGTCTGCGCGGCTGCTTGCGGAATCTTCCCGTCTCCTGTGCGAGAAACTTCTTCCCGGCCTCGAAGCCGACGGCGGGCGCTGCGAAAAACTGGCCGGACTCTCGCTCATGGCCGGAACGCGCCTTGCCTCGGTCATCGGTTACGACAGGGCTGCGAGTCTGGTGAAGAGGGCTTCCCGCGAGGGCATATCGATCAGGGAAGCGGCTTCGGGTCTCATGGAAGCGCAAAAGCTGGAGGAAATGCTCGATCTTGTTTCCATGACAATGCCCGGGGAGCAACGATGATCGCAAGGGCGATTTTCCGGGAACTCATCTGGAACGTGCAGGATTATGAATGGAACGAAAACGAGCATATCGTTTCCATCGTAAACTTCGATCTCGATGCCGACGGCATGCTGAACAAGGGGCTTTCGGCAAGGATACTGCAACCTGTGGACGAAACCGCGCCGCTCGAAATCTCTTACCCCACCAACTACGACGGCCTCCTCGATTTCGCAGCTTTCAGGGAAGCGGCCGCCTCCTATTACCGGGTGGCCTGCAAGGAAGGGATGACCGGGCGGAACAGGCTCTGGAGTCGCAGCGTAGAATACGGGCTATGAGTTTTTCAGAAGTTCGGTGTCCCCGTGGGAGTAGGGCGGGGATGAAGCGCAGATGATCCTGAGGTCGATATCCCCGGTGTTTTTGATGCTGTGCGGAGTCTGCGGGAAAATGCAGATCGTGTCTCCGGCGTGAACCTCGAAAATCGCCTCCCCGAGGCTCATCTCCCCCTTGCCCTGGGTAACGTGGTAAATCTCCTCGCTTTCCAGGTGCCGGTGCGATGCAGTGCCCATGCCGACCCCGACTATGGCTTCGGCAAAGCTCTGCATGCGGTTGCCGTGGCTTTGGGGGTGCATCAGTTCCCGGATCAGAGATCCGTCCTTCGTCACGAAGGCGGGAATGTCATCGTAGCGGTTTTTCATGTGCGGCTTTGAGTATGCTCACCACTTCATCGTCTTCGACCTGGGGAAAATGCCGGTAGAACTGCCCCACTGCCTGGAAAAATTCCGGCGCTTCGAGACATACTGTTTCGTCTGCAAGTTCGCTCACCCTGGCGAGGGTCTCGGGAGGCGCGACCGGAACCGCGCAGATCAGCCGGGAAGGATTTTTGGAGCGCAGGGCATGCAATGCCGAAATCATGGTCGAACCCGTTGCGAGTCCGTCGTCGATGACGATCGCGATCCGCCCCCCGGGGTTCAACGGCGGGGTGTATTTCGCGCGCCTTTGAGCGAGGATCGCCATCTGCGCGGATTTTTCCCGCTCGATGTATTCCGGACCCGCGCCTTCCCTGTCCGCATAATCCGCGACATAACACCAGCCCGATTCGTCCACAGAGCCGACCGCGAATTCGGGGCTGTAGGGCGATCTCAATTTTCTCACCAGCACGACATCAATCTCGCCCTGGAGCGCATCCGCGATGATTTTCGCCATGGGCACGGCGCCTCGCGGTATGGCGAATATCAACGGGGATTTCCCGCGGTAATGCTCGAGCTTTTTCGCCAGCAGCCTTGCGGCCTCGTCCCTGTCGGCAAACATTATCGTTCCCGGAAATGCCTGCATTGAGCATAGCCCAGACCAGACATCACGGCAATTCGATCATTTCGAAATCCGCTTTCGCCACGCCGCAATCCGGGCAATTCCAGCCATCCGGGATATCCTCCCAGCGCGTTCCAGCAGGAAACCCCTCCTCGGGCATTCCAGCCGCTTCGTCATAAACAAAGCCGCATACCACGCATTGCCATGTTTTCATGCTGTTCTCCCTTTCAAACCGTCGAGTGTCTCGCGATAACGGGCTGCATGGCGCTCCTCCACCCTGGCGAGGGCGGAAAAACGCTTTGCCGCCTTTTGCAGGGTGAGTTGGAAACGTTCGGCATGCGCCCTCGACTCCACAATCTGATCGTCGATCTCGGATATCGCGCCGACATGCCCTTCCTCTTCCGCTGCCCTCCTGAAAGCGGGGTACATCTCGGCGTATTCGTAGGTCTCCCCCTCTATGGCCATCTCCAGGCATGTTTCGGGGGAAATGGCGGGGTAGAGCAGATCGAGATGGCCGAACGCGTGCAGAACTTCCTGTGCGGCGGTTTCCTCGAACACGTTCGCCGTCTCGATATCCCCTGCGGCGCGGCAGCATCTGGCGAAATAAAGGTACTTGATGTGCGCCATCGATTCGCCGGCGAAAGCCGATTCGATGTTCCTGATGGTCGGTGATGGTTTCATCCTCGTCTCCTGAGTTAGAGCACATGCTCAGGAACCATCCTACAAAGGAGACAGGATTCGGTCCAATTGATTGTTTGAGTCAGCCCGATAGCTGTCTCTTATTCACCCGACAGACGGGACGGATTCCCCAAGCTTGGTCACGCCCGGAAGGGGGCAATCCAGGATGGCCTGCCTGACGGCTTCCACCGCCTGAGGCCGATAGAAGCTCTTGCGCCATGCCAGTATCACATGCCGCGACGGCACGGGCGAGGAAAATGGCCTGACTTCTATCAGGGCATTTTTCGACTCTTCGGCATCCGCCGCAGTGGACGGCAGGACAGTGATTCCGGCGCCGGATGCGACCATGTAGCGGATCGTCTCGAGAGAACTGCCTTCCACGGTCTTTTGCAGGCCGGAGGACGATGCGATGGTGCGGCTCAGCGCCGGACTCGCCTGCAGCACCTGATCCCTGAAGCAGTTGCCCGCAGCCAGAAGGAAGAGGTTGTCCTGGGCAAGCATGGCGGCCGAGATGCTCGCTTTCGACGCCCATTTGTGGCCCGCGGGAAGCGCCACCCGAAACGGCTCCTCGTAGACTTCCTGGGTCATGATCCCGGGCTCGGAAAAAGGAGCGGAGAAAATGACGACATCGAGTTCGCCGCGCTTGAGCAGGTCCGCCAGGCGGTTGGTGAAATTCTCCTGGATCAGGAGCGGCATGAGGGGCGCCTTCTCATGCAGAACGGGAATCAGCTTGGGAAACAGGTAGGGCGCTATGGTATAGATCGCGCCCACCCTCAGGGCGCCGTTCAACTGCTCTTTTCCCTTGTGGGCCATCTGCCTGATCGCGGTCGTCTCTTCCAGAACACGCTTGGCCTGGACAACGATCTGCTCTCCCATGGGCGTCACCGACACTTCGCTCATTCCGCGCTCGAAAAGGGTCACGCCGAGCTCGTCCTCGAGTTTTCTCACCGCAACGCTCAGGGTAGGCTGGCTTACGAAACATGCCTTGGCTGCCCTGCCGAAATGACGTTCGCGGGCCAAGGCGACAATGTATTTAAATTCTGTGAGTGTCATAGCATCCCTTGCCAGAAAAGCCGGTTAGGTCATAGAACATCTTGGTAACAGTACAATGACGAATTGATCAATATAGCCAAAATTCCTTTTTTTGACAAGCCATTAATGCGAACAATCCCTATTCCGGCCTTCGGCGTCGTCAGCGTCCGAAAATGCCTTTCAACAGCTCGTCTTTCATCTTGCCCCTGATCTCGGTCTTTTTCTGCTCGACCTTGGCTTTCAACGTATCGGAGGCCAGGGATGCGAAATCCACGGAATAATGCAACGAATCAAAGGGGCCGGATATGCGGACGGGAATTGTGACCCCCTTGAGCGAGGACAGGTCGGCGCCGCCCTGTCCCTGCAGGGTCGCGACGACCGAAACCTTCGCAAGATAATTCACGGCGCTTGCCCCGATATCGATATCGCCTTCGCCGCCCATGCGAAGGAGGGGGGATTTCAGCGAGAGATCGTTATTGTGGGCAACGCCATTTTTGATATCGAAGTTCGCGGAAAGCTCCGAAAAATCGGTCTTCTCGGAAGCATTCACGGCCCCGGTCCGGGTTCCGGCTTTCGATTGGATGCCGCGCAGCATCGCAGCCAGGTCCATTCCCTTTACTGCGCCATTTGAGAGGCGAAGCGCCGCCCTGCCGCTCAACGTCTTTTTCAGCGTGCCGACAAGATCGCCGTTTGCGGCAACGTCCAGCGATACATCCCCTTTGCCTTCGAGGATGTCCTTGTCCATCATGTCCTTGAGAAGCGGCCCGATGCTGATTCCGGAAAGGTTCTCCCTGAGCGAGAATCTCGGAACCGAAAGCGCTTCCACGACGGCCCGTCCCGAGGCCCTGCCCTGGTAGAGATCGGCCGCGACAGGATTCAATTCCATTTTCCCGCCGGAAGTATTCAACTTCAGCTCGAAGCTGGAGAGTTTGAGCTTTTGCACCTTCATCGCCGCAATGGCGAGGTCGCCTTTCGCATCCAATTTTTTCAGGAAGGAAAGATCGAAAGGTTTCTCCGCGCCGCCGTCTCCGGAAAGGTATTTGTCGAGATCCAGCCTGTCGATCCGGATATCGAAACGGTAGGCCGGCGATGAAAAATTCGTCATGCCGAGTTTCGCATTGACATGGCTCTCGTCGAAATTCGATGCAATATCCGCGGAAACAGCCTGCTTCGCAAGATCGATGTCGGCTTTGCCCTTGATCGAACCTTGGTACTTTCCGCTCTTGTATTTCAGATCGATGCCATCGAGTGCATAGTGCTCCGGCGTGACCAGGAGTCCTTTTTCGACATCCAGGCGAGCCTCCGTCTTATCCGCTCTTACATCGAAACCGAGGGAGAAATCCACGCGCTCGCCCTGTTTCAGGCGCCCCGTTTTGAGGAAAATGTTGCCGATATCGATTCTCTTGCCCGCATCGTCGAAGGAGGCGGCGCTGTTTTTTATCTCCACGCCCCCGATGTCATATTCCATCTTTCCCCCACCGCCGCTGCGCGTCAAATCATCGTAATTCGTCGTGCCGTCCCTGTAACGGACGAGGCCGACATGCAGCCCATCGATGCCTATCCTGTCTATTTCCAGCCGGCTTCGAAGCAAGGGGAACCACGCCACGTCGAGCCCGACATTGCCTACCGAGGCGAATTCGCCCTTCCCGTTCGGTCCGCTCAATACCGCCTTGCCGAGATTCAACCCGATTCTCGGGAAAAGTTTCAGCGTGATGTCGCCTTCGAAAGTCAGGGTGCGATGAGTCTCCTCCCTGACCAGATCCGCAATCTGCGGCTTGTAGTCGTTCGGATTGACCGTTATGGCGATATAGGCGAGAAGCGCCACTGAAGCAAGCAGCAGGGTTGCGACGGCGAGCAGCATGTATTTGAGTGTCTTGTTCATTTCCGAATCGTCCTATAATTGTTTGAATTTTACCCCAAAGGCGAACAAATGGACGATGTTCCGGCAAAAGTCCTGAAAGCGGCGGGCGACCGATGATCGACGCATCGAGTCCACTGAAGGCGAAAAGAGCATTGCAGGCGCTGCTGGAGAGCGATGGAAAATACCGCTCGGTGATCGCAGCCATGACCGAGGGCATCCTCCTGCTCGACATGGACGGCATCATCATGGGCTGCAATCCCAGCGCAGAGCGCATACTCGGCATTCCCAGGGAAATGATCCAGGACCGAGACTTCCCGGAACTCGGGTGCCGTTTCTTTCGCGAGGACGGCTCGGCTTTTCCGGACAGGAACCAGCCTCCGACCGTCACCCTCAACACAGGGAACCCATGCAGGAATGTCGTCATGGGGTTGCAGAAACCGGAAGGCGGCCTGACCTGGGTCCGCGTCGATTCCGAAGTCCTGTCCAATCCCGAGAACAGGATGCCTTTCGCCATCATGGTTTCGTTTTCGGACATCAGCGAAAGCAGGAAGCAGCGGGAAAAACTGGAGCAATCCTACAATGCGATGCGCGAGCTTTCCTTCAGGCTGCAGCATGTGCGGGAAGCGGAAAGGACAAGCATCGCGCGTGAAATCCACGACGAACTGGGTTCGCTCCTCACCTCGGTCAAATTCGATCTGAGCTGGGCTGTGGAGAAATCCGGCAACCGGGCGGAATTCGATGGGGTATTCCAGGGCCTGGATGCCGCCATACGGAGCGTCAAGAAAATCTGCACGGCCTTGAGGCCGAGCATCCTGGACGATCTCGGCCTCTTCGCCGCGCTGGAATGGCAGGCGGGAGAATTCAGCAAGAAAACCGGGATCCGCTGCAGGGTCGATGCGGGGAGCAGCGAGCCTGCCGTGCCGCAGGACGTGGCGACCGGGATTTTCCGCATTTTCCAGGAAACGCTTACCAACATCGCGCGTCATGCCGAAGCGGTAAATGTCCTGGTAAAATTCGACGTGAGTAATGAGGATATCAGTCTGGTCGTGACCGACGACGGCAAGGGGATCGATCTCAGGGCGACCTCGAAATCCCTGGGCATTCTCGGCATGAGCGAGCGGGCCCGTGCGCTGGGGGGGGAGCTTTCGGTGCGCCGTGCAAGCCCGAGCGGAACCGAAGTCGCGCTCTCCATCCCCCTGGAGCGGCGCGCGTCCAGCCGCCATCCCTGAATTTACGTTCTGAGCGGCAATGCGAGGGTTGCTTCGAGCCCGCCTTCCGGGTAATTGGCCAGCAGCAGCGTTCCGCGATGGGTTTCGGCGATCGCTTTCGAGATGGAAAGCCCCAGACCGGTGCCGCCGGTATCCCTGCAGCGGGATGTTTCCAGGCGGTAGAAGGGTTCGGTGACCAGTTCCAGCTTGTCCTCAGGTATGCCCGGCCCCTCGTCCCTGATCCTGATTTTGAGCATGTCGGCGTCCTCCTCTATGGATATGATCGCTCTCTGCCCGTATTTGATCGCATTCTCGACGAGATTGCTTATGGCGCGCTTCAACGCCTGGGGCCTGCCGGAGTAATGCGTCTTCGCGGTTCCATGGATTTCGACGCTCCCGCCCATTTCCATCTGGTCATCCTGGATGCTCTCGATCAGGGCAGTGATGTCAATAGGCTGGGTCGGCTCGCCGTTGCCTATTCCGCGCATCAGGTTCAGACTCGTCGTCACCATGGTATCCATTTCTTCCAGATCCTTGATGAATTTCGCCTTCAGCTCGGCATCTTCGAGAAATTCGGCGCGAAGTCTCAGCCTGGTGATGGGGGTTTTGAGGTCATGCGACATGGCGGCGTGAATCCTGGCCCTGGATTGGAGGTATTCGAGCAGCCTCGTCTGCATCGTGTTGAATACCCGCGCGGCGTGCTGCATTTCGCTCGATCCCCTCTCGGGCAGAGGGGGACGGTTGATGTTTTTTCCGAGTTCGTCGGCAGCCTGCACGAGGATATTGAGGGGGCGCGTCACCCAGTGTACAGCGATCAGGGAAAGCACGAGTATGATGCCGACCAGGATCGCGAGATTCGTGAAAAGCCGTTCGGGGAAAGTATGGCTGACCGGTCTGCGGTAGCTGAAAAAAATCCATTGCCCGTCCTTCAACTGAGTTTCCATGTCGAAGGAGGCGTGTTCCGGCCAGTAGAACGGCACTTTTTCCCCGGTGGAAAAAAGATGGATGGTCCTGTTCTGTCCGAGGCGCTGGTGGAGAATGCCGGACAGCCTGACGGCATCCCCCCCCCGCATCGGTTCGTTTCCGAATCTTTTTTCCAGAGCAACGAAAAGAGGGGCGCCGTCGAGTCGCTCCGTCGCGTTCTTCCGGTCGGCCGGATCCATCGCTTCTAGCAGCCGGATATAGGCCGAGATTTCCTGGGCTGCATTGGTCCAGATGATTTTCGACAGCGAGTTCTCCCGCTCGCTGATCTGGAGGGCCGCGCTCAATATCTGGCCCGCGATCACCCCGCCTGCCAGGATCAGGATCAGCCTGCCGAAGAGGGATTTCGGCATTATTTCTCGAATTCCACCTTGGCCGCGAGCATGTAGCCTTCCCCGCGTATGGTCTTGATCAGGAGGGGTTCCTTGGCATCGTCGCCTAGCCTCTGGCGCAACCGGCTGACCTGGACATCGATGCTCCTGTCGAAGGGAAACATCTCCCTGCCCCGGCACAGATCCATCAGCAGATCCCTGTTCAATATCCTGTTGGCATGGTCGACGAAAACCCTGAGCAGCCTGTATTCGGATCCGCTCAAGGGAACCGCGACCCCTTCGGGCGAAGTCAGTTGCCTCGACAGGGTATCGAGACGCCACCCCGAGAATCGCACGATGTCGGCTTCTTCGGGTTTGAGCGATTCGGGCAGGGATTTGGCGCGGCGCAAAATGCTCTTGATCCTGGCCAGGAGCTCCCTGGGATTGAAAGGCTTTGCAAGATAGTCGTCCGCCCCCATTTCGAGGCCGAGGATCCGGTCCATGTCGTCGCCTTTTGCCGTCAGCATCAGGACCGGCATGTCGGATGTTGCCCGGATGTTCCTGCACAATATCAGGCCGTCTTCGCCTGGCAGCATCAGATCGAGCACGATGAGGGAGATGCCGCCCTTGTCCAGAGCTTTCTGCATGCCTTCCCCGTCGGCGACAGTCGTGACCTCGAACCCGTTTTTCTGGAGGTAATCGCCAAGCAGCGCGCGGATATCCCTGTCATCGTCGACGATCAGGATGTGTTCATTCGTGATCATGATCTCCTTGCATATATCGGAAAGGACTTCATTTCGCATTTTTCAGGAAGTCCGTGTAATACCGTACATTGCCGGATTTCCACGCCTTGGCGGGGATGCTCGCAAGATCCCTTGCAACCTGATTGTTCTTTTTGAGGGCGGCATCCACCAGGCGCGGAAACATGCCGTTGAGCTTCACCAGGAGTTTTTCCGACCAGCCGATATAGCTTTCCCGCTTCCCCTGTTCGATCGCCCTCACGATCGCCCGAGCCACGACATCCGCTTCGTCCATCGTCACGCCCATCCGTTCGTTCAACTGTACCACAGCCTCCGGGTTGAGCGAAGTCCTCGTTGCTCTCGGCGCGACATAAGTCACATTGATTCCGGGGTGGTCCAGCTCCCTCCGCAGCGCCTCCGAAAATCCCCTCAACGCGAATTTCGTCGCCGAATATGCCGAAAAATGGCCGAAACCGACGGCGCCAACGGTCGACCCGATATTGACTATAGTGCCGCTTCCCCGCTGGATGAAATGCGGCAATACCGCGCGGGTCAGGAGGAGCGGCCCGGTGATATTGGTTTCGACCAGACGCTCGATTTCCTCCGGGCGCTGACGCGAAAATTCGCCGAATCCGGAAATCCCCGCATTGTTGATGAGGATGTCGAGCCCCCCCAGCGACTGCATGACATCCAGAAAGAGCCTGTTCTGGCCGGACGAACGGGAGACATCGAAAACCAGGGGAAAAGCCTTGCCGCCCGCCGCGCGGATATTCATCGCAAGGTCTGCGAGCTTCGCTTCGTTCCTGCCGACAAGGGCCAGAATCGCGCCTTTTTTCGCGAGCTGTAGCGCAAGACTACGCCCGATCCCGCTTCCCGCCCCGGTCAGCAGAATGCGGCTGTTGTCCATCCGGATAGGCATAATGATTCTCCTGTATTTTCCATAAGTTATACAGGTTTAATGTTCTTCCAGTTTGAGCGGATTGCAACGGAATGTAACAGGATTAGAACGGAACCCAGGTTTTTTTCCGGGTGTAGTGCATGTAACCCACGCTGGCGCCGGTGCGCAGCCCGACGCCCAACCTGATCGGTGCGAGCACGATGTCGCCCCGCCGCTGGTAATTGATTCCCGCCCCGCCCACGTAATACAGACTGCCGTCGACCCCTGGAAAACGCTGGAAAATCCTGTCGGCCGAAGGCAGATGGTAGACGAGAATGAATACCTTGGATGCGTTGCCGCCGAGGTCGAAGCCTATGGACGGCCCGGTCCAGTAGACCTTCCTGCCGCCACCGCTCTTGAGCGTCAGCTCCCCGTCGCCGTAACGCAGCCCGACGCCTATCGCTCCGCTCGCTTCTTCACCCTTGATGTAGCCGTTGGGCCGTCCGTGTTCCCTGAAGGCTTTCTCCACGAGTTTGGCAAGTCCCTCGGCGGTGCTCCCGAAAAAGTCGGTCGCGTCCTTGACGATGGAATCCTGGTCGTAAGTGTCTTCGTCCCCGGCATGCGCCGGCAAAATCGATGACAGGACCAGGATGCCGAAGAAAACCCAGTTTCTGCAGGACTTCATGCCCCCTCCCGGAAAAGGTTCGATTGTATCATCGCATGAAATATCGGATCGAATGCGAAATACCGTAATATTGTACTATGGAACCGCTGATTTAATCCTGCGTGGAGCACGTTGCTGGGAAAATCGAGATGATCGCGCGAAGCGCGACGCAGGTCGTAGCCAGGTCTACGACACCAAGGAGCGCGACAAAGCGAGCGCTCGATTTTTACGCAACCCTACAGGGACGGGGCTTTGCGGGCGATGCTCTTTGTCGCTCGATTTGCGAATGGAATAACCATTCGCTGCGTCTCGCTTCGCGAGCCTCATCCCGCAAAGCCGGCCGTCGCGCCTACGGAGGATTAAATCAGCGGTTCCCTATCACTTTCGGCAAAGGCAGCAATGCTATCTTCATTCCCGTTGAGCGTCTCCCACCTGACCAAGCGCTACGCCGATTTCGAGGCGGTTTCCGATATTTCCTTCGAGGTCGCCGGGGGCGAGTGTTTCGGTCTGCTCGGCCCGAACGGCGCGGGAAAATCGACGACCATCCAGTGCATCTCGGGTTTTTATCCCGCGACCAACGGACACATCTTCCTGAATGGTCACGATGTCAGCCTCGAACCCAAGCTCGCGCGGCAATCCCTGGGGGTATGCAGCCAGGAGGAAACCCTGGACAGCGATTTCACCGTATTCGACCAGCTTGCGAGGCACGCAAGTTATTTCAGGATGGGCCGCACGGCATCGGCGGAACGCGCAAGGCGCCTGCTCGATGAATTCGGCCTTGCGGACAAGGCAAAAGCGCCGGTGGAAAATCTTTCGGGCGGACTCAAGCGGCGGCTGCAGGTCGCGCGCGCCCTGATTGCCTTCCCTGCCGTGCTGGTGCTCGACGAACCCACTGTAGGACTCGATCCGGATGCACGCAGGATGCTCTGGGAAGTGCTGGGACGGGAGCGGGAAAGAGGCGCTGCGATCCTGCTCTGCACCCATTACATGGACGAGGCCGAAAGGCTGTGCGACAGGGTCGCAATTCTGCACAAGGGCAGGATAATCGACGCCGATTCCCCGGCGAATCTGATCTCCAGGCACATATCCCGCGAGACGGTCGAGGAGGAAGTTCGTCCCGGAGTGTACTGGAAAAGAAGGGCCAATCTCGAAGATGTCTACCTCAAGCTGACGGGCAGCAGGCTGGGCGTCGCATGAGAATGCCGGATGCCCTGTGGGGGATAAGATGCGTCTGGCTGAGGTATTTCTCGGTTTTCTACAAGAGTATCGGCTATTATCTCGTCACGACTTTCATCGAACCCATACTCTACATGCTCTCCTTCGGCCTGGGGGTGGGGAGCCTGATAGGCAGCTTTTCCGCGGGCGGGATGCACCTTTCCTACAGAAGTTTCGTCTTTTCCGGGATCATCGCCCAAACCATGCTTTTCCAGGGATTCTACGAAGGGGCTTACGGCGGGTTCATCCGCATGTACTACCAGAAGATATTCCATGCGATATCCGTGACGCCCATCACCCTTTCCGAAGTGCTGTGGGGGGAACTCCTCTGGGATGCAAGCAAGGCCGCGCTTGCCGCCGAAGTCGTGGCGCTGATCGGGGTCGCCTCGGGCGACTTTCCGCTCCATTGCCTCTTCACCCTCATTCCGCTCGCCTTCCTGGGTTCCCTGCTCTTTTCGGGAATGGGACTCGCCGCAGCGGGATTCGCCCGCAACATCGAGCAGCTTTCCTATCCCCAGTATCTCCTCGTTTTCCCGATGTTCCTGTTCTGCGGGGTGTTCTATCCCATAGAGCGCCTGCCCGCCCCCCTGCAGGTGCTCGCCTGGGTTTTCCCCCTGACTTCGGTGGCCTCCCTCGCCCGGACGCTGACCCTGGGCTTTCCCTTCCAGATCAGGACGATACCCATCATCCTGTTCTGGCTTGTTCTCCTTCTTTTTCTCTCCAGAAGGGCGATGTTCGGAAGGCTGGTGAAATGAATCCCGACTCATGCCCATTGTTCCAGCCATGGCTTCAATTCCCCAGCCGTCACGCCGTACTGCGCGATCACCGCATCGCAGGGCATGGAGCGCACGATGTCCAGGGCTGCGCGCCTCAAGGTTCCGGCACGCCGCACATCCTCCGCGCGTTCGTATAGCACCGCCAGTTCCAGGTAAGCCGCCACGAAGCAAGGGTCGAGATAGATGGCCTTGTTCAGGCATTCTTTCGCCCGACCGAAATCCTCCCTGACCTCGGCAAGCTGCGCCAGCAGAAAATAAGGTGCAGCCGCCAAAGGGTCGGCAGCCAATGCTTCGCGGCATGCCTGCTCCGCCAGGTCGAATTCGCCCCTGTCCGCATGCGCCACGGCTTTCTCGAACGGCGATTGGCCGTGCGGCTGCGCCGGAGCCGCGAGTGGCGCAGGCTGCATCGGCACGAAGAGGGGTGCGATAGGCGCCGGGCAGGGAGCGGCATGCTTCCGATATGCCACGCCCTCTGCAAACAGCCTGGGTTCGAGTTCCCGTACTGGATAACCGATGAGTTCGGTATGCGCGGTCAGAAGATAGCCGCCTTCGCGCAGCGTCGCCGCAAATTTCGAGGCAACTTCGGACACGGCCTGCCGGTCGAAATAGATGAACACGTTGCGGCAGAGAATCAAATCCATGTCGTGCAGTTCCGTCCAAGGTGCCGGAAATGCTTCGCTGACAAGATTGGAAACGCGGAACGTCACCATGCTGCGGATGCGCTCGTCCAGCACATGCTGATTGCCGGCTGCCGATTGCGCCTCGCTCCGATTCCCGGACTCCGCATTGAAGTAACGCTGCCGCAGTTCAGGGGGAACCATGCGGAACGACCATTTTCCGTAGTGTCCATGCCGCGCTCTCGCAATCGCTTCGGAATCGATGTCGGT
Source organism: Burkholderiales bacterium (assembly GCA_019753155.1). GTDB lineage: Bacteria > Pseudomonadota > Gammaproteobacteria > Burkholderiales > JABEVD01 > JABEVD01. Next base: position 11,328 of record JAIELG010000056.1, on the reverse strand, counting down.
GCCGAGAATGAGGATGTTCCAGCCGCTGCGTTCAGGCAGGAGCATGTCCACCAGCATGGCGAGCGAATACGCCTCCTCGCCGCTTGCGCAGCCTGCGCTCCACAGGCGCAGGGTTCTGTCGTTGCGGGCCATCAGTTCGGGCAACAGGCGCAGGCGCAGCAGATCGAACTGCCCGTGGTCGCGAAAGAAGAATGTTTCCCTGCTGGTAAAGGCGCGGGCGAACTCCTCCCACTCCCCGGCTGCCTGGGTTCCCGCGAGAAATTCCAGATAGTCTTCCAGGTCGGCATGACCGCGGCGCGCGGCATGTTCGCGCAAATCCCGCATGAAGCGCTCCTGCGCTTCATCGGGAATATGCAGGCCGATCTTCCGCGCAACCAGTTGCGCCATCTCATCAAACAAGCCGTTCATATTCCCCGGGGAGAGCGAAACCTTTTTCCCTGACCATGCGCAGGCAGACATCCACCACTTCAGGATCGAAGGTCTTGCCGCGCTCCCGTTCCAGTTCATTCATGGCGGCATCCAGTCCCAGCGCGGCGCGGTAGGGACGGTGTGCAGCCATGGCCTCCACGGTATCCGCGACAGCCAGGATGCGCGCTTCCAGCATGATCGCCCCGTTTTCGAGTCCCTGCGGGTAGCCCGAACCATCCAGCCGTTCGTGGTGCTGGCGCACCATCTGCGCCACCGGCCAGGGAAAGGGAATGTCCTTGACAATATCGAATCCGACCTCGGGATGGGACTTGATGAGGGCGAATTCCAGATCGGTCAGCTTGCCGGGCCGGTTGAGAATTTCGGAGGGCACGTAGACCTTGCCGATATCGTGGATCAGCGCGCCGAAATGAATGCCTTCCACCTGATGCGGCGGCAATCCCATTTCCCTGGCAATGGCCGCCGCGATCGCGGCCACCCTTTGTTGATGTCCTGCGGTATAGGGATCGCGCTTTTCCAGAGTGAGGGCGATGGCGGCAATGGTTTCTTCCAGAGCATGGCGCAGCCTGACGGCCTGATCGCGCTCCCCTTTCACTGCCTGATTGCGCTCGAAGCGGGTGCGCAGCGTCAGAATGCCGAAGGCGAGGTCGTCGGCAAGCTCTTCGAGCAGCCTCAATTCGTCCTCGTCGAATGCGTCCGCTTCGGCGGAATAGATGCTGAGCGCCCCGAATACCGTGCCGTTTTCTGCCTTGAGCGGCAGAACCAGACTGGAGGCGTATCCGCGCTTGAGCGCCTCCATGCGCCACGGCGCGAAAAGCGGATCGGTGCCGATGTCGCGCGCCGCCTGCGGGATGCCGCTGCGTACCGCGCGCCCCGTGGGGCCGCGTCCGCGCTCGGTATCGGACCAGGTGATTCGCGCCGATTCGAGATAGCCCTCCTCGAAGCCCGCATGCGCCACGGGCCGCACGCTCTTCGCCTCGTCGTGCTCGACGAACCCGATCCAGGCGAAACGGTATCCGCCCTGCTCGACGATCACCCTGCACATGTCGCCGAGCAGACTGGTTTCGTTGTCGGCATGGATCAGGGCGGCATTGCACGCGGACAATGCCATGAGCGCCCGGTTGGAGCGCTTGAGCGCCCGCTCCGCCCGTTTGCGCTCGGTGATGTCGTGCAGGATGCCGACGGCATGCCAGCGCTCATGGAGCTTGAGCGCCGAAACCGAAAGCTCTACCGGAAATTCGCTCCCATCCTTGTGCAGCGCCTCCAGTTCCTGGGTCTTGCCGACAATCGGCCCTGTTCCGGTTTCGCGAAACGCGGCAAAGCCGCGCTCGAAATCGGCAAGGTAGCGCGGCGGTGCGAACATCTGGTGGACATCCCGGCCGAGCACTTCTTCGGCGCGATAGCCGAAGATGCGTTCGGCGGCCGGGTTCCAGTAAACCAGCCTGCCGTCGCCATCCACCATCAATACCGCGTCGAGCACTGCGCCGCTCATGGAGCGGAACTTTTCCTCGCTCTCCGAGAGCGCCTCGGTTCGCGCCCGCACCTGTTCGTCCAGGCTCTCGATGAGCAGCCTGAGTTGAGCCTGGGTGTCGGCCAGTTCGCGGTTCTGGGCCAGGGTATTTTGGTAAATGGAAAGCAGCAGGTTCAATATCTGCTGGCTGCCGCCCATGATTTTGTGGCGCATGCCATTGTATTCCACCTCTTCCCATCGCCGCTCGTCGCGGCGTTTCCGGCGGATAGGCATGGCCATCAGGGCGCGGACGCGTTCCAGCAGGATGCTTTCGTTGAAAGGCTTGATGATGTAACTGTCTGCGCCGGAATTGATCGCCTCCATGATGTCTTCCGGCTCGGATAGCACCGTGAGCAGGATCACCGGAATATCCCATAGCGCTTCGTCATACTTGATTTGCCGGCACAGTTCGTAGCCGCTCATCAGCGGCATGCGGATGTCGCTCACCACCAGGTTGGGGCGGTGTTCGTGCACGGCCAGCAATCCTTCCCTGCCGTTCTTCGCCACGATTACCCGGTAGCCGGCCTTGTCCAGGGCGCGGCGCAGCAGTTCGGCCCCTACCGGGCTATCCTCGACGATCAGGATATGCGTCTGTTCCGCACTCGATTCATTCTGCTCACGGTTCATTCCTCACCTTTCATTCCACATTTTTTCCGCATTGCGCAACCGTTATCAGCGCCGGGGCGATCTGCTCCAACGGCAGCACATACCGCGCCGCGCCGCGCGCCACAGCTTCTCTGGGCATGCCGTACACGATGCTGCTGGCTTCGTCCTGGGCGATCGTGATGCCGTCCATCGCCGCGATGCTCACCATGCCGTCCGCGCCGTCCTGTCCCATGCCCGTCAACAGCACCCCTACCGTGCCGGAGCCGAAACAGCGCGCCGCCGCGCGCATGGAGACGGTGACCGACGGCCTGTGTCCGTCGCAGGGCGACGCCAGACTGAAGACGAAGCGCCCGCCTCCGTCCAGTTCCAGGTGGGCATCTTCGGGCGCGAAATAAGCCGTTCCCGCTTCCGGTCGCTCGCCGTGGATGGCCTTGCGCACCGATAGCGGGCTGGTCTCGGCCAGCCATGCCACCATCCCCGATAAGAAGCTTCCACCTATGTGCTGGACACACACCACGGGCAGGGGGAAGGAAACGGGCAGATGTTCCAGGATTTCCTTCAGGGCCTGCGGTCCGCCTGTGGATGCGCCGATCACCACCATGCGCAGGGGAGCGAGGGGGCGCGGCAGGGAAGGCGGCTCTACGACGGGCGCGATTTTGCGCCGGAATACCCGCACCCCGGCCAGAATGCGTATCTTGCTGGCCAGCTCGTCGGCCAGCTTGTCCGGATGTGCGCAGAGAATATCGCGCGGCTTGGGCAGAATGTCCACGGCTCCCGCTTCGAGCAGATGGAATACGTTGGGCGAGCCCGGCTCCACCGACACGCTCACCACCAGAATCGGGAGCGGATGACTCGCCATCACCGCGCGGGTAAACTCCAGCCCATTCATCACCGGCATGTACAGATCGGTGCAGATCACGTCCGGGTTCACGACAGGCAGCAGTTCGAGCGCTTCCCTGCCGTTGGCGGCAGTGCCTGCCACCTGGATTTCCGGAGAGCGCGACAGCAGGCGCTGCAGGGCGCGCAGCACGATCGGGGAATCGTCCACCAGCAACACCCGGATTGGCAAGTCCGCACCCTGAATTTCGCAATCCGCGCTCATATCAGCTTCTTGAGGGTTCCCAGCAGCACGCGCTGGTCGAATGAGGGCTTGGGGATGTAGGCATTGGCGCCCGCTTCCAGCCCGTGCTGTTTGTCCCTGTCAGAAGAAAGCGTGGTCACGAGTATCACCGGCAGATCCTTGTAGCGCGGATCCCTGCGGATGCTCGCAGTGAGGCTCAGGCCGTCCATGTTGGGCATCACGATGTCGGACACTACCGCGGAGAAGCCTTGTTTGCCCAGCGCATCGAGCGCGTCCATTCCGTCCGCGACGGCAACCGCTTCGTAACCGGCCTCTTCGAGTATGCGTTTTTCCATGGCGCGCACCAGGGCGGAGTCTTCCACCAATAAAATGCGGGGTGCGGAAGTGCCGATTGTGGGAGCTGCCGGTTGCGCTTTCGCAGCCATTGCCGAGCGCAGCAGATCGGAGGGATTGAGCACCACGCAAATCTCCCCGCTGCCCAGCATGGTCAGGCCGGCAACATTGCGCACGCGGGAGAGCGGAGCGCCCAGCGGTTTGACGACCGCCTCTTCTTCGTCCAGCACTTCGTCCACACGCAATCCCAATCGGTCCTCGCCCACCTGTAGCACAATGCATGCCGCCTCGCGTCTTTCCGAGGGCAAAGCCAGAAGGTCGGCAAGGCGGGGCGCGATCAGCGCTTGCCCCTCCAGATCGATGGCAGGGTGGCCTTCGAGGGTGAAAACATCTTCTTCGCGCAGTCCGCGCGAAACATGGATGCATTCGACAGGCAGGCCATATACGCGCCCCCCCACGCTTGCCAGCAGCAGGCGCGTGGTGGCGAGGCTGAGCGGCAGGCGCATCCGCATTGCAGTGCCCCGGTGCGGCACGGATTCCATCCGGATGTCGCCTTTGAGACGCTCCACGTTGACCCTGACCACATCCAGCCCCACGCCGCGCCCGGAGAGTTCCGTAACGAAGGCGCTGGTGGAAAAGCCGGGCAAAAAGATCAGTTGCTGCAGTTGCGCGGGGGGCATGGCGGCAAGCGCTGCTTCATCGTGCAGCCCGCGCTTCGATGCCGCCCGCCGGATCGCTTCCAGATCCAGGCCGCGGCCGTCGTCGCTCACTTCCAGCAGCACTTTGCCGTTTTCCCTCGATGCGCGCAGCCGCACTTTACCCGCAGGCGGCTTGCCCTGGCGTTCGCGCTCGTCAGGCGGCTCGATCCCGTGGTCGATGGCGTTGCGCAGCAAGTGCATCAACGGGTCTTTCATCTGTTCGAGGATGTACTTGTCCACGCCGATCTCCCCGCCCTCGGCCACAAGTTCCGCTTCCTTGCCCTGCTCCCTGGCGAGATCGCGCACCATGCGGGGAAACAGCGCGAAAACTGTGGAAAGCGGCAGCAGGCGGGCGGCGAGCACCTGCTCTTCCAGCATGCCGACCGTTGTTTCAAACCGCATTCCGTCCTCGTACAAGGCGTCGCGCGCCTGCCTGATCCTGTTTCCCAATCCCGTATTCCGCACGTTCCCGAGGCTGCGTTCGAGCATCATCCATTGATCCTGCAAATCATCCATCAGCGACAGCCTGTGCTGCGCCCGCCCCTGGATCACGCTGAGTTCGCCCACGAGGGTCAGGAGATCATCGAGCTTGCGCGTCTCCACGCGCACGGTTTCAATATGGAACGAATCGAATGGGGGATATGGGATGGCGGGGCCTTGCTGATTGCCGATCGGCCGATTGTCGATTTCGGGTTGCCGATCGCGGATTGGATCCATTGCGAATTCGATATCGACCAGCTTGCGCAGTTCGAGCAGCGCGGCATTCATGCCTTCGATCGCCTCCTGCGTGAGCGGCGCATCCCCTTTGCGCGCAGCGTTCAGGATGCTTTCCAGGCCATGCGCGGCGGTTTCTATCCCGGCCAGCCCCAACATGCGCGCAGCCCCCTTCATGCTGTGGGCTTCCCTGAACACATCCTCCAGTATCGACTGATCGGCCGGATTCTTCTCCAGGCGCAGCAGGCCGTCATCGAGGCAGGCGAGATGCTCGGCGCTTTCCGCCTTGAAGAGCTGGGCCAGTTCCTTATCTGCGATCATGGTGGAGAACCTGTTTTCAATGCCTGCAGAATCACCTCAAGAACGGCCTGTGTCTCCTGAAACACCTGATTGTCCCAGAATCGCAGGATCCGGAACCCCTGCGCCCTGATTTGTCTGTCCCGGTGCGCGTCGTATTCCCGCTGGTGCTGCCCGCCATCCAGTTCGATAATCAGCTTCGCCTCCAGGCAGGCGAGATCGGCGATGTAGTCGCCTATGGGCACCTGACGTCTGAAACGGTAGCCTCCAAGCCGACGATCGCGCAGATAGCGCCAAAGGTGGCGTTCGGTGTCCGTCGCATGTTTTCTCAGCGTGCATGCGTGGTTTTGAGTTATGGGGTTACGCATGGCTTTTATGCACCCCCACCCCAACCCTCCCCCGCACGCGGGGGAGGGAGGTGAACGCGACCTCCGGCAGGCGGGGGGATCATTCGGAGCGCCCTCCTTTGCGCGCAGCGGGGAGGGAGGTGAACGCAACCTCCGGCAGGCGCGGGAAGAATTCGAAGCGCCCTCCCTTGCGCGCAGCGGGGAGGGAGGTGAACGCGACCTCCGGCAGGCGCGGGAAAAATTCGAAGCACCCTCCCTTGCGCACAGCGCGGGGGAGAATGAACGCGGCTTTCTCCGGCAGGCGGGGAGAAAATTCGAAGCACCCTCCCTTGCGCACAGCGCGGGGGAGGGTTGGGGTGGGGGCGACAAATTCCATCATGCTATCGCCTTGAGGTTTTCCGCCACCTCGTTCAGGTTCTGCACCCCGACCTTGGTCTGGCTGATGCCGGCGGCCGTTTCCTTGGAGCCGGCAGCGATGCTGTTGGCCGCGTCCGCCACCTGGGCGAAGGCGATGGATTGCTGTTTCGTGTTCAGCATCATCTGCTGTGAATTTTCATTGACGCGACCCGCCACGTTTGCCAGGTTATTGAAGATTTCGGCCACCTTCTGCACCAGTTGGGTCACATCGGTAACGGTGCGACTGCCTTCCTCCGTAATCATGATGGAGGAATTGGTGGCTTTTTGAATGTCGGTCACCAGCATTGCGGTCTGTTCCGCCGATTTCTTGCTCTGGTCGGCAAGCTTGCGTATTTCGCTCGCCACCACGGCAAACCCCTTGCCGTGTTCGCCGGCACGCGCCGCTTCCACTGCGGCATTCAAAGCCAGCATGTTGATCTGCCCGGATAAATCCTTGACCAGGGTGGCGATATTCCCGATCTGCCCGGTCTGCTCGCTCAGATGCAATGTCTGGTCAGCCATGGCGCCGATCTTTTCCCTGAGGCGGCCCATCGCTGCCACCACCTGCATCGTGGAATCGCTGCCCTCCGCCGTGGTGGAAGCGGCGCGTTCCGCAAGCGTTGCCGAATTCGCCGCCTGCTCCGCAGACTGGCGCGACGAGGCGGACAACTGGGCGATAGTGGCCGAAGTCTGTGTGACGGCAGCCGCCTGCTGGCTGGCGGTGCGTTCGTGCTGGGCTATGGTTGCGGCGATTTCGCTGCTGGCGGAGGAAAGCTGCGCGGCGCTGGAAGTGATGCTGCGGCTCACCACCGTGGCGATCGACAAGCCCAGGATCACGGTCAGCGCGATGGCCGACAATGTCCCGATCTCGACCGTGTTCTGGATCTTGTCGATAAGCTCGCCCACTTCCGTGCGTTGCCTGTTCCGGCGCGCCGTCTCGTCTTTCACTATGGAATCGATCAGCGGGTCGATTTGACTGGAAAGCCTGATGCTTTCGCCGCGGCGCGCCTCCGCGACGGCTTCCTTCTCCCTGCCCGCATCGACCAGCTCCATGTAATGATGGGTCACCTGAGCGATGTTGTCGCCTATCGTCGCCATCCGGCGAAGCGCATCCTGTTGCCCGACCCGTTCGCCCAAAGGTTCGAGTTTATTCATCGTCTCCTGGAACCTCGATGCGCTGGCTTCGTAGATTTTTTTCGGATACCCGCTTCCGTTCCCGTAGGCTTTTCCATTGGTGAGCACATATGCAAAAGACGCGCGCTGCATGCGCACCAGGGAGTCTGCCGCGACCACCACGTCTTCTAGAAAAGGGGCTGTTTCGTCCAGTTCCACATTTTTTTGATCGGCGGTTCGCGCATCGACATAGACCGCCCCCATCACCGCCAGCAAAAGCAGGAAAGGCGCGAGGTAGCCCAGCAGGATGCGCTGGCGCAGCTTCATTCTTGTCAACATCATATTCTCCTATTGCACGTTTTCGTCGACTATCCATTCCTCCCGGGCCAGCAGCGCGGTAAGATCCAGCACCATCATCGTTTTCCCGCGATAAAGCGCGGCACCCCTGATTTCCGTCCCGCGAAGTTCTGCCGGCGGCATCTGCAATTGCGCTTCGCGCAGGTAGATCACGTCAAGCACGTCATCCACCGCCATCCCGACCGATTGTTCCCGACCGAGCCGGCTCGAAGCGCAGGCGATCACCGCCTTGTCGCAGTTCTGTCCGGCAGGCGACAGGTTGAGGGCGGCGCGCAGATCGAGCAGGGTGACGGGATTGCCGCGCAGGCTGATGGCGCCCAGAATATGCGGCGGGCAACAGGGTATCGGGCAGAGACGATCGATTTCACAGAATTCCTGCACGGCTTCGAGTTCGATGCCGAAATATTCGCCGCCCATCTCTGCCACGGCGAGGGCAAGATGCGCGCCATCCTCTTCTGCGGCGGCCTCCATGAGCGCCCTCGCCCGTGCGCGAAATGCTTCACGGTCTTCCGGCGCGGCCTGCGGGAAGCTGAAGCCCCGGTTTTCCCCCATATCCCGAGGCAGGTGCAACAGCCGGCCTGCGTCCAGCAGCGTCACGATGTCCTCCCCCACACGCGCTTCTCCCGCCGCAATATGGGAGGCTCCCGCATCGAATTCAGAAAGCGCCTGAATGGCCTCGGCGGAAAACTCGACCACTTCGCTCACCTCGCTGACGACGAGGCCCATCAGCAGAGAGTCCTGTTCCAGCACCACGATCTGGTCGCTGAGTCGATAAGGCCGTGCAGGATGGCCGAAACGCAGATTGAGGTCGGTGACGGGAACGATCCGTCCTCGCAGATTGAAGATCCCCGCAATATAAGGCGGCGCTTCTTCTGCGGGAGTCAGTTCCGGCAGCCAGACCGATTCGCGGACGACCCGGGCGTCGAGGCCGAAGCGCGCGCCATCGAGGTAAAAAATCAGCAGGCTCATGGGAGAGGCGGGTGTCACTGCTTTTCCTCTTGTAGGAAAGGGCCTTTTACATTGTAGCTCCGATACGGCGCAAAGGTTAAGGCTCGAACACGGGTTTACTGTCCCGTCCATGAGATCGGCCCCGATGGGGACCGCAAGCAGCAGGAATATCGCGCTTCAGGATTCAGCGCGCAGCGCGCAGCGCATCGAGGGCCTTCTGCACTTCATCGTAGTCGGATCCCGCGAACTGGGCCTTGTGGAACACGAATTGCTGCCGGCTTCCCTTGCCGTCGAGCCCGGAAAGGCCGAAGCTCTTGCCCGCATAGTCGCCGTAACGCTTGATCTCTTTCAGCAGAGCGATGTCTCCTCCCGAACGCAGCGTTACCCTGACGCTATCCTTCCCCGCATCGATGGCGACGGGCGCGCTGCCGAGCACCATCAGTCGCGTCTTCAGTATGCGGTTGACGCCTGCCAGAAAGAAAAAACTCGCCAGAAAGGCGAGCAGATATGCGAAATTCCTGCTGTCCTCGTACCAGAATTTGGTGGCGATCAGGGCAAGAAAAAACACGGTCGGAACGTAAAGCAGAAGATCCCAGATCACGCCCTTCCTGTCCGGAACCAGATCACAGCGCATGGTCCACCTTTCCCTCCAGCGCATCCTTGATCGCCGTATCCAGTTCGCTGTACAGCACACGACCCGGCGCGACGCAGCGCACCACACCTTCCTTGCCGATCACGAAGGTCCACGGATCGCCGACCACGCGAAACGCCTTGTATGCCTGGGGATTGTCGTATTCGTCCATGTGCAGGAAAATCACGTTCCTTCCGTACTTGTCCTGCAATCCCTTCAGCATCGCCAGCTGGTTGTCGCATACCGTGCAATGCGCGGGGGTGGCAAAAGCGAGCACGACCGGTTTTCCCGTCTTCAGCGCCTGATCCAGCGAATACTGGTACATGCGCGGATCGGGATAGCGGTAAGTCGTGATTTTCGACAGGTCTCCGCCCACATCCGCGAGCGTCTTGGTCGCGAGGACGGGCGCTTTCTGTCCCACCTGAAGATCCCCGCTGCCGCCATGCATGCCCAGATCGCAGCCGCAAAGAAGCAGCGTCAATACGGCAATATATTTCATGTCGTTTTCCTCCATCCCGAAGCGGTACGGAATATGTTGTAGCCCCAGATCACGTTAGCGGCAAGCACTATGCTGCCGAATATTCCCACCAGGGCAAGCCAGGGCTTCACCAGGGAATCCAGCTCCTGGGGACTCGCCACCAGGCTCGCCGCGCCGCCGATCACGCCTGCCGTCGAAAAAAACACCACCATCCCGATCAGCCCGAAGTTATGCAGCCAGAAATGCGCTTTCACCAGCTTCATGCTGTAGATCGGCTTTTTCACCAGCCGCGGCAGAAGATAATAGATCGCGCCGAATATCGCGCATTCCACCCACCCCAGCAGGTTGACATGCGCATGCGCCCGAACCAGAAGGTTCCCGTACATGCGATGATCCACGAAATGGCGGAAGTCCTCTACGCCGCCCATCACCGCGCCCCACGTGAACCCGATGAAACTGTAGATCACGCATGCGTAAATGAACATCAGCGTGTACTGCGTATAACTCTTGTCCGCTTCCCACTGCGGCTTGTCTTCCGGAACGAGTTCCCTCATTGCTTTCCTTCCTTGCGCACGTCCTTGTACTTCAGCTTCCAGCTCTCCGGCGCCCATATGCTCACCATCTTGTCGACGAAATCGTCATGCGCTTCCGGCGGCAGCGAGGAAGAAGCCGAGCCGCGATCCGCCGTCAGCTCCGACAGAAACGCCGCCAGCGCCCTGATCTTCTCCTCGGGCAGCGCCGCCACGAACGCCGCCGCTGCGGGCGCATCCCTGTGGTCTATCGTCGTGGCCCCGTAAGTTTCCTGCGGATGCTTCAGAAAAGCATAAATCCACTTCGCATCCCGCTTCGAGCCTTCCCCGTCCAGGCTCAGTCCGCTGTTCGTCCCGTCCTGCATCGCCCGATGGCAATCCGTGCAGCCTTCCTTCAGGAAGATCGAAGACCCTTCTTCCCCCAGCGCGCTCAGATTGTAGTGCGTCGTCACCTTGAACATCGCGGGATGCTGTTGCACCGCCGCATCCATGAAATAAAATCCCACTGCGGCGAGCAGCACGAACGCCCCGAATATTCCGAAGAGCACTTTCTCCCCGACTTTCAAACCCCGCTTGCCTTCCGCCATCGCGACCCCGCCCGATTCCCGCTCTCATGCTTGACAGCATGAAATCTGTTTCGTTCCCTCAAAACAAAACGGGATCCTTGAGGATCCCGTTTCATACGCTTTCAAACCGCTCAAGGCGTTACATGCAGTTCCTCGGGCGAGTTCGTGTACTGGTAGCTGTCGCCTTCCGTCGATTGCGGCGCCAGCGCAAGATAAGCCGCCACGTTCTGGATGTCCGCATCCGACAGGTTCTTCGCAACCGCCCTCATCTGACCCATCGGGTCATTCGCGCGGCTG